>NZ_JACDXT010000004.1 GCF_016464015.1 Psychrobacter sp. bablab_jr014 | reverse complement strand
TGGTGGGCCCAGTAGGACTTGAACCTACGACCAAAGGATTATGAGTTTTATAAGCGTTGAAAATATATAACAATACATGGCGATACATGCCAATACATAACGATAAATTTACAATGCTATCAATGGGTTAGGTGAGATAATGGCAATATATGGCGATACATGCCAAGATGTAACAATATTTTAAAAGTGCCCATAAAGTGCTCACAAGGTAATTTAGCTAAATATAGCAGTGCCCACGACGGCATATCATAAGCCCCGACAGTAAGAAGGGTCAGAAAAACGCTAAATGCCTTCTTAGGGAAATTTACAAGTCGCATTTACGCATATTGCGCTGTGCAACGATATGCCGTATTGCCTTGCAGATGAGCGTCTAAATCGCTTTTATAGTAGATGATACATTTGTGGCGCGGCTTGTGGAAAGGTATGCCGTCCGTGACAGTGCATCGCATCTTCTGTAGGGTCGCAGGTGATATTCCCAGATAACTTGCTGCAAATTCAGGAGATAGCGGGGTATTGGGCGGGCTTTTATCCACATACTCCTTCATTTTTATCTTTTCGCTTTCGCTTACATCCTTCCAAGGTTTCTTAGCCATGATATTCTCCTTCGCGTTCATTTGCTTTCATAAGATCTGTCTTTTTGCGCTCTTCAAAATTTTCCCGCGCCCATTTGATAGCTTCCGATTCTAGTTTTTCGATGTTGTCTGCATAGAACCATTTGGTTGCGTAAAAACCCCAGCCACTTGTGTACATACTCCCATCTGTCGAAAAGCTAAAAGGATTGGGCGTAGCAAATTGTGCTAAAAAGCCATGCTTTCTGTACAGGCGTTCCACAATGTCATCTGCTCGCTCTGTATCCTCTGGTATTTCTAGTAATTTGCAGACTTGGGCGTTTTCGCTTATAGCATCAATTAAATCTTGGCTTGGGCGGTCGCACACGCTCATATAAAGCGGTATCATCTTTTCACAGCGCACCATTTCTTCAAAAAAGCTATCTGCTATTTCCGATTTATTACTCATGCGATTTTTTCCTTGTAACTCAGTTCGTGTTTAAAGTTTGCTTCGACCAACGCTTGTGCCAGTGGCGGGCAAACCGAGTTGCCGACCATTCGTGTTTGCGCTGTCTTAGTCAGTTTGATGATTTCACCATGTTCGTCTATACCTCGGTCGATAACATAGCTATCATCAAAGCCTTGGGCGCGAAATAATTCACGCGGTTGCAGCATACGAAAGCCAATGTCGACGATTCGGTAATCAATGCCTGCCACCGTAACCAGTCCGAAACGTTCTTTACTCACCACGGTGCGGATAGGACTTTGTAAGCTTTGACCGTCTTTTTCATTACCGTAATAGGCGGTTAAAAAGGCAGTTACTAAGCTGTTATGGTCTTTTGCGGTCACAGTATGCAATGGATCTTTGATGTCACTACCTATTACGCCTGTATAGTTTTTTGCGATAAATGGCGCTATCAACGCATGATGGCCGCCTTTAATTTGAGCACAGATAGTACGCAATGGTTCGTTGGCTGGCATACAGCGAGGTGATGATGTGTTTGCACATTCTGTTAGCACTGGCATTTGCATCCCCTCACGGTTAATTACAAAAGGCGTGGGGTTACCAACAACATACCGCATCAATCCAGCAGCAATGCGCTTGCATGTGTTTTCAGCTAGCGGGCGTTTACGCTCGAAAATACTAGGGGCAGGTATTGACCAGTCGATACACTCTGATGCTGTGCGCCAAGGTTTTAACTTGCCTTTCTTCACTGCTAATGATTGAGCATCGCTATGCGTAGGCTTTGGCCAAACGATTGGCAGCCCATCACGGCGCGCTATCAAAAAAAACCGCTTACGGATAGTTGGCACTCCATAGTCACAAGCCCTAAGCTCTTTATGCTCGACGGCGTATCCTTGGCGGCGCAAGGCTGTAACGAAAGACTTAAAAGTCTGCCCTGCACGGTCTTTACACGGTCGGCCATCGTCTCCGATAGGGCCCCAAGTTTTAAACTCTTCGACGTTTTCAAGCATAATCATGCGTGGGCGGCAATCGGCTGCCCATTTAAGGGCAATCCAAGCTAATCCACGTATGCGCTTGTTGACTGGTACGCTGCCTTTAGCCTTACTAAAATGCTTACAATCGGGCGAAAGCCATACCAAGCCTACAGGCTTCTCACCTGTCACATCTTTTGGATTAATATCCCAAACCGATTCACAATAGTGCTCTGTGTTTGGATGATTTATACGGTGCATGGCGATGGCTTCAGGATCATGGTTAATAGCAATATCAACGGGGCGGCCAAAAGCCGCCTCAAGTCCTGTTGATGTGCCGCCACCGCCTGCAAAGTTATCAATGATTAGCTCATGAGGTAATAACTGCATGGTGATATCCTTTAAATTTAGCGGCGTCGCTCTAAAGCGTTTTGGCAGTCGATACAGTGTTTTACTCCGCCTAACGCTTGCCGCTTGGGTGGAATTGGTTCGTCGCACTCGATGCACGTAGACCGAGAAGGAGTGTTGAATCGGTTAATATTCGCCATGCGCACGATATTTTCTGCGTCGATACGTTCTTGTGCTATATCTGCAATATCAGCCATTATTCATCCACCTTATTAAATTCAATCACCCAAACCCACGGATTAGATATCCAAGCCTCATGTCCATGCCTTTCCGTCCAATAACAATAGAAAGCAACCAAAGGCGTTAGAACCCTTCTTGCATAGTCAGGAAATGTAAAGCACGCCTCTTTAACTGCATCCCCAAGCGTTCTGTCCTGCACACGCTCAATGCGAATGTCGGTAATTTCTAACAGAACGCGACTTGCCCAGCGTGGCATATCAGATGCAGGATACTTTTTAAGTAGTCCTGCATCGTGGCGTAAGTCAGGCCTTAAATCACCATTACCAGCATAGTAGTGAGTGCGAGTAATCAAGTCTTCCTTTTCTGTTCGTGCGTGTAGCTCCTGAACCCATAACCGATCACCAATAGCACCATGGGGGCAATAACCAACACTCTCA
Source organism: Psychrobacter sp. bablab_jr014 (assembly GCF_016464015.1). Classification (GTDB taxonomy): domain Bacteria; phylum Pseudomonadota; class Gammaproteobacteria; order Pseudomonadales; family Moraxellaceae; genus Psychrobacter. The sequence continues at coordinate 63,761 of NZ_JACDXT010000004.1, read as the reverse complement.
TACTCTTCCGTATATTGATGCACTAAGCCTTTTTCTGGCGCTAAGCGCTCCATGTAATGCAGACCTTGCGAGTCAGGCTCGCAACAACCGTTTTCTTTGAATTCCAAACCGTCATAGCGCCACGCTCTGCCATCAAACAAAATAGCAGTATCAGAAGTGTTTTCGATAACCACTCGATGCTGGGTCTTCTCACCAGCAAGCACCGCGCGCACTTCATCGGCGGTCAGGATAATCGGGCGTTCTTTAATCTTTCGCATACTATCGACCTCCCCACATCATCGGATTAGCAAGCCCCATAATTGCCTTGCGCTTAGAGGCTTGTAGAGCTTCGATATCTACTTCTTTGGGCGCTTTACTGCCATCTTTGCGGGCACGCACCACGATATAAGACCTACGCATTACAATATCGCCTTTCTTTTCGCGTGCTGCATCAAAGGCAACGATTGAGGCGTCGGCAATAGTGTTGCGGCTGCCATACCCTTGATAGTCAATAGTTGCTACAGCCTTTTCACCCTTGCTATCGGTTATATGCGCTGTCACTTTAAACTTGCGTGGACTGCCTAAGATCTCCTCACGTATAGCAGGGTTGATCCAGTCACCATCATATTCAGTCCGTCGTTTAACCTCGTGAGGCTCAAGACCACTATCCAGTGGCACTTTCATAAAGCCATCGTAAAACAGAGGTTTATTGGCTTTTTCCTTGTGCGCGGCACGCATCTGAGTTTTCTTCTTTGCCACGCGGCGCTTCTTACTTGTTTTAGACATTTTTATTCCTTAATAATTGGTTGACGCTTAGCAATTTTTGCCAAAAACTTGGCATCCCGACCGCGCTTGATGCGCGGTGTTTTGTCTATGGCTGCCAGTAAATGGTTATCAATTTCTATGACGCGGGTGACTATCTGCGCGTCTGATGTTGATAGCCATCGTTGGCTTTGTGAGTTTGAATTACTAGGATGCATTGGCGTGTCTCTGACTTTGGCGGTATTGAGCAGGGGACTGAGGCAGTTGTCCAACGCTGTATTTGTATTGGTTGCTGTCTTCCCAACCTCTAAATCCTACGGGCTGGCGCGCGCGCTTGTTTGCATATTGCTTACACGCATACTCAAACTGTTTCTTTAGCCGACGCAATATATCGCTGTCCTCTTTGAGGCTCAGATATTTAACCTCATGTTGAGTGTCGCCAATCAGTCGATACTTAATGACTGATTCATCGCGGGTTTTGGTTAAAGCGTCCCAGCTACCCGCAGTAAAAATGCGTGCGCCAATCTTAATGACATGACCCTGCATCATTTTTGGTTCACAAAGTGATATCACAGTGTCGTCCCACATACCGTATTGCTTATGACTGCTTGTTGAGCCGCATAATTCGCGGTTAAACAAGTGAGAGCAACGGGTTATCAGTGAGTCCATGCTTGATGTGATTAGCGCAAGTTCAGCATCGTTAGGTTTTGCCCCGCGCTTCCAGCCGCCATTTGTGTACATCCAAATGTTAGTGGTATCGACTTCGGTTTTATTGGGTACGCGACTAGCACGGCAAGCGAAGTAAGTGCGATTTTTCTTTTCATCTAAGAGGATGACCTGTGCGCCGATTAAGCCGTCAGAATACTTGCGCGCTGATTTGATGTTTAAAGTTGCGCGTATGGGTTTGGTTTGATTAGTCATTACTGGACACTCCCATTGTCTGTGCGGATACTTGCCAATACTTGATTGGCATGTTTGTTTTGGGCGCGAAAATGAGCAATGCGCGCTTCTTCATAAGGGGTGCGCTGGTAGTGCGTGGTGGTATCGACTTGCTTTTCTGCTTGCTGGCGATGCTCGACGTACTTGGTGCAGCCAGTAGCAATACCGATAAATATCGCCACAATGACTAGGGCAACGATAAAGTCATGAATGCCTTCGATAGCGCCCGCTATAAACTTCTGAGCTAAGGGGACTTGCTTGGCTGGCATGATTGTGCGCGTGATAACTCCGCGATTTGGTTTGACTAATTTGGGTTGTTGATTCATAATAATCTCGCTTATTTAAGTAAAAGCCCCTTTGATTTCGACGTCTCTAGGGGCTTTTTTTGTGGATGGAATTTAGTATTGTGCTAATACTGAGTGCCACAGAAAGGGAAGTAAGAGTGCGTCACATAGGTTTTTTTGGGTGTTTGCCGACCCTTTCAGGCATAGTTAGCTTGTCGAACAAATGGTGTCCGTTAGCGCGACTATGCTTTTTTAGCTTGTAGAGCGGGTTTCTCACGTATCTAGGGTCCTTTGCTCCCTCTAATATTCTTCGCAACTCATTTGGATTAGAATTCCCACGTATAGGTGCTCTTTCATCAAGAGGTGAGGGTTTTGTCGTGGATTTAATAAGAAGCTCGGTTAGTTGAAGCTTTTCAACTTCTTTACTAATTTGTAGGACAGTTTGTCCAATGCCGTTGCCCGCTATACAGTAAGCAATGACGTCTATCATGAATAAAGTGATTTGCTCACGTCGCATAAAAACTCCTTCGTTATTAGTTATTGCGGCATAGCCGACGGTTAAAATCGGCTATAACTCAATAGCGTTCCTGCAATATGTTTTTAAATAACGGTTTATAGCATCGTCTGCTATAAGTACAGTTAGCTCAACATTCACGGCGTCCAACCAACGAATAAAGTTTAACATATTGAACTAATGTGTCAATATAAAGTTTAATTAATTGAACTATTTTAACTAAGGACGCAAAAAAGCCTGCATATAGCAGGCTTGAAGCGGATTTTGATTGTATGAGAGGTGTATCTAATGGTAGGAAATAAACTTTAAGTTAAAAACTCAACAACTTCTTCTAGACATTCTTCAGGGCTTTCTTTAACTTCAATCTTGATATTGAAACCATCGCTTTCCATCTTGTGAAGGCTGTACAAGCACCTATCTAACTCATTCTCAATTTGTAATCTTAGTGGCTTGGTAAACTTCAAACTATCATCTGGCGGCAAATAAATAATCAGTGCCGTCCTAACGTCCTTACCCAGTAGCTCACAGCAATTCATAACATTTGTTGCACCAATATAGTTGATATGATGAATCCTGTGTACTTGGTCAAGATATGCAGCAGATACGATAGAACCGTAATATTCCACACGTTTTGTTCCACTGCGTACTCCTGAGTAATGACGTATAGGCATATCGACAATGATTTTGTCACCCGTTGTATCATCGGTTATCTCATAGGGTTCTTTATGATAAACCTTTTCATACAAGCTGCCATACTTGTCTCTCATCTGAGAAAACACTTTGCTACGAAGCTTATTTGTACTAAGCGTTGAGGGAGTATCTTTTATTGGTTCTACTTCGGTATCGCCTTTACAAACTAATGACACCATAGAGCCAAACAGATCTTCTAATATTTCACTCACCGAGCTGCCTTGAGCTGTTTGTCTATGTGAATAAAAAATGTGACCTGATGGTGTGAGCGTGTAGTTATTTGCCGTCAACTCAGTTTTTACAATTTTCAATAAGAAGTTTATATTTGCGACGCCTGTACTGCCAAACAGACAGCTAAAGGCATTAGCATTTTCAATCATTTTATAATGGCAGCGCTTGTCATCATCAACAAAGACAACGCCAATATTAAAAATTTCATTCGCAATGAAATCAGGTGTGAAACGCACTGTAAACCACTCACCTGATATCAAATTTGAGTGTGAAGGCTGCTCTATAGTGTCGTCTATAAGACCGTACCATGAAGTATTCATATAACCATTTGAAACCTTGAAGTCAGTAGCCCATGTGCATTATTTGCTCTATAGGCAAGGAAGTCTATGAATTTATTATAATCATTTTGCACTGCCTTATATAGCGTTTGAACCCAATAGATCAATTCTTGGTAGGCGTACATGAAGGCATTGTTATGACTGTCACAAGCTAGTATAGCTGCGCTTTTCATTTGTAAACATTGCCCACGATTCAAATAAAGGTCAGATAGTTGCAATAGCCTGTTATCAAAATTACTGTTCTCTGATAAGTGTGATTGCTGCCAGCCATAATGATTGACCAAGATGCCGTTATCTATCAAGTAGTACTGATTAGCTCCAGTCCTTAGTAAATTACCTAAGTTCCTATCAATATTGGCAATAGTGTTATCCGCAGCAACGGCATCGCCAAAATGCTTCCACTTTGCTAACTCTGATGCTACCGCGTCAATCTTTCCATGAAATTGAAGCGCTGTTTTAGATTTGTCTATCTTTGAAGTACAAAACATGGGAAAGACGTCTCTTTGAAAGACTTCTTTTCTCAATGATGGGTGCAAATCGCCTTCTTGAATATTATCCATTATATTTTTCGTTGGTACTAATGCAATGCAGGCATATTTAGGCTGCGGTAGACCCATAGCATCTATCATCAAATAACCAAGGATTTCATTAAAAACAGAACGGTCGCTACCACTTAGGGAATATATCTTTGCATACATATCAATAGGTTTGTGTTCTTGAGGATGCTTAAAGCTAGATACAAACACAGGGTTCACATTCTTTACGTCCGTAACCCAACCCTTAAATGACCGATAATCATCGGGCTTTAGAATCTTGATTACATTATTACTCACGCGAATCTTCCTCAGAAATCTTAACTAAATCATCAATATCTACTTGCATAGTTTGAGTTGTATCGACCTTTCTAAAAGTATCAATAGTAGCGTTCAGCAAACTTACCAACTCAGGCGTAAGTTTGTGATTTTTTTCCATGTCTCTTAGATTTTCCATGAGCCCAATTACGCTTGGACTGCTAGATTCCAGAAGCGAGGTAACCGCTTCATTCTGAGGCTCTGGCGTGGTATCGGGAATCTGCCAATCGCCTTGCCCTGTATCAAGCCAATATTGGTTTATATTCAAAAAGTTAGCGAGCTTTGCAGACGTAGTATTTCTAGGCGCACCAGTGCTTCCACTAATGTATTGGCTAAGAGAAGACTTGCTGATTTTGGTCTTCTTGCTGATTTCTGCGGCTGAGGTATTTCGCTTAGATATAGCCCATTCTAAACGCTCACCATAAGTAACTAATTTTTCCATTATTAAACCCATGTTGATTTGTTTAATAGACTAAACCAATTCATTGACAATGTCTTAAACCAATGGTTTAATATGTTAAACTAAAGGTATAAGGTATTGAACTATGAATGTAGATGACATCAAACGACACTATAAAGTCACAACGCTTGAGGCCGCAGGCAAGGTGTTTGGTAAAACCAAAGGCACTATGTCCAACTGGAACTCAGGGGGAATTCCTCCTGAATTTCAAGCAGTTATTCAAGTCGCAACAGGGAACGAGCTAACAGCAGATTTAGACTCATTAAAGCTTCCTGCTACTGCGTTCAAAACATCTAAAAAATCATCGCGCAAACGAATTAATCGTCCATGCAATAAGCCTACGCCTGCTTAAACCTTAAAAAAACGTACAAATGAAAGGGAAACATACGATGCGTAATCCGATGAATGTTATTGACGCGGCATTTAACACGGCACACAACTATCCTCACGGCGGCGTTGAGGCGCTGGCTGGTCGCATGGGTCTGTCCGCAGCAATTCTGCGAAACAAAGTGAATGGCAATGCTACAGCGCACCACCTGCGCCTTGATGAAGCAGTGAAGATGATGCAACTGACTGGCGACCACTCTATCGCTCATGCCATCGCACATTGTTTAAACGGTGTTTATTGCGATGTAAGCGTAGAAGCCACCCAAACCCAAACCGAAGACCTAATCATGACCGCGCTCGCAGCATCAGCAAGCTCAGGAAGTGTTATCCAAGAGCTGCATGACGCGCTTGAGGATGGACGTATTAGCTGTGACCAGCGTATTACGCTACACACTACAATCCAATCGGCTATGAGTGAGCTGCAATTATTGATGCGCCACGTTGATGCCAAACATGCAGAAGATAACCCACATATCGTCGCCCAATGGCAAGCAGAAGAGCAAGCGAAGCAAAAAGGGGTCGGACAGAAGATAAAAGGAGCGCTTGGACTATGAAGCTGATTCAACAACCAACGCCTGAAGATACCGCGTTCGCATTGCTGGCACGCCGTATCGAATTGCGCGAGCGAGATAAATTGTTCATGCAAGAAGGTTGGGAAAATAAATCATTGCCCGCTTTGGAGAGTGATTCACAAGCTATGGGTATATCAGAGAGTGCCGAAGCTGCGGAATTGAAAGAAGAAATTGTAGCGAAGATTGGGTTTGGCCTTAATTGCTTTTTTGCCTTTCTTGCCATCTTAGCAGTAGCAACTATCGGTCCAATTTTCATTTTCGGCGGACAATAAAAAACCCCAATTCAGGTGCAACTGAATCGGGGTTCGCTGTCTTACATAAAACTTCAACAAGGAAATTATGCCATGCAATTACCAACTATTCAAGAAAATAAAGAGCTTCAACAAGCTGTGTCGGCTCGTGAGTTATTCGCGTTTTTAGAAGTCAAAGACCGCTTTAGCGTTTGGATTGAACGAATGATCGGCTACGGATTTGTAGAAAGTCAGGACTATTTAGGGTGTCGGCTTTACGACACCCGCGCCAATCAAGAGCTACAGGACTTTGCTATTAGTGTTGATATGGCAAAAGAAATATCAATGATCCAGCGCTCAGATAAAGGTAGACAGGCACGCCAGTATTTTATTGAGTGCGAGCGCAAGGTTATCAATGCCAATCAATCCGCAACAGCTTTGCCCGACTTTACCAATCCCGCCGATGCTGCTATCGCGTGGGCAGCACAGTATAAAGCTACTGAGGAAGCGCAAGCCAAATTAGCAGCCGCACAGCCAAAAATCATAGCCCTACAGACTATCAGTAACTCAGAAGGCGCTACTGGTATCCGCGACACAGCCAAAGCGGTAGGCATGAAGCAAAACGAGTTCGTAGCGTGGTGCATTGATGAAGAAAAACCAGTAAACCGCCGATTTATGTACCGTAATGACAGGGGTGTGCTTAATGCGTACTCACATCGTACCAGCGCAGGACTTATGACGCAGAAGCTACACGCATTTATTGGTCGTGATGGCCGAGATAGAGCGGAACCTAGAGTCAAATTTACGCCTGCTGGCGTGGCTAAAATTGCTGAAATGCTTGCCGCCGAGGGTGTAACAAGCGGTACGGAGGCGGTGTAATGCATTACTACAATTTTAATCCAGCCGACTTTAATAATTCCGCGCGCCATCTAACCCTTGTTGAGCGTGCTATTTATCGTGACCTGCTCGATATGTACTACTGCACCGAGCAAGCAATAGACGGCTCAAATATGAAGTTGCTGGCACGTCGTCTCTTATGCAAAACGGAAGAGCACATCGAGTCGCTTAACAATGTACTTAAAGAGTTTTTTACTTTTGACGGTCGTAGCAAGCGTTATCGTAACCGCCGCTGTGAGCGTGAGATTAAAAACTATCGCAATAAACCAAACAAAAACGGTCACAAAGAAGTCACGCCCGATGTCACAGACAGTCACAGCGATGTCACACAAAATGTCACGCCTGATAACGTGACAATGACAGCCGCAGAACGTCAAAAAAAGGTGCGTCAAGAAAGAAAACAGATGACTCATGACCTGATAAGTATAGGCGTCACTGTAGATAAATCCTTGAAAATAGGTGAGTTAAGAGCGCTGCACGCTCAACATATCGACGATATCAAAAAACACGTCACAAAGATTGTCACGGATAATTCAAGTGATGATGTCACGCCTACTGTCACAACTGGTCACACGCAATGTCACAATAATCACGCGCAAAACGGTGCCATAACTAAGAACCAAGAACTACCAACCAATAACCAATTAAATAACTACAACAACAGCAACAACTCACCCGCGAATGAAAAATTTGATGTTGAGTTTTGGCAGCCGTTGCTTGCTGATATTCAGCCTTTGGTATCAGAAGAAGTGCCAGTAATGCCATCAATGACGCAAGCAGAATTTGATAAGCATCTAGGTAAATTCAAGACGTACCGTATCAACAAGGCGGCACAGGGTGAGTGTGTAGCGACTGAGGCTTATTGTGTGGATTTATTTGTGAGCTGGATTAAGCGCGAGTATATCCATGAGCAGCGTAATAAGACTGCAACAGCCAAGCCAGCAACCAATAGTCAAACCTCAGTTGCAGATTATTCAAGCCTTGGCAAAGCCCCTGTAGCAGATGCAGATGATAGCGATATACCAGCGGCATTCCTGCAGGAATCTGTTACCAGTAGCGCGCCTACACAATCACCCAAGCGCACCCGCACAAATACTGTGATGCTCAACGGTCTGCCTTTTGCGTCTCTACCAGGCATGACTACCGCCGAAACCATCGCTTACATTGATGAGCAGTACGATGCAGGCGAGACAAAAGATGAAACATACAAGCGTGTGCTTAAAGAATTGGAGGCGGCATGAGCCAGTATAGACATCATCAGCGATGGACGCGCAAGACGGTAAATATCAAATCTCTTGGTACCAATGATGAGATACATGATGCGGCAGGCTCGTTAATTGGTTTTAGGCATGCGGTCGCTGACGGCACTTATCCCAAGTGTGGGCTGGACCATCCATTGATAGGTATTAGCGATTACATCAAATTTGATAAGCACATTGATGGAAGGTACACGGTGACGGGTATCAGAATCGAACGTGATAGCGACAAAACAGGCTGGGACTGGATTATTGAGTTAAAAGAGGTAAAAGCATGAGCCGAAAATCACGCAGCCAGTGGAACGACTGGGCAAAAAGTAGCCGAAAAATTAACACCGACTGGCTCAACGCTGGCAAGTCTGATAAGCCCAAAATGAATAAGCACGGAAACATCAAAACGGAAGTCGACGGTATCACTTTTGACAGCAAAGGCGAGAGCGAGCGTTACTCACAGCTCAAAAAATATGAGCGTTTAGGACTGATTAAAGACTTACGCCTACAAGTCAAATATGTGCTGACGCCAAAGTATAAAAAAGACAATGGTACCACGGTACGCCAAAGCAGCTATATCGCTGATTTTGTCTATTTCAACGTCGCTTTAGGCAAAGAAGTCGTTGAGGACTATAAGGGTATGCGTACACGCAGTTATATCGACAAAGCTAAGCAGATGATGACCAAGTACGGCATAGAAATCTATGAGACTAATAAAAGCCACGTTAACGAGAACCGATTATGAGTAACTTTCGCAAAATCAAAATAGAAATGCTTTCTTATTCGCCTGATGCTTCTCATGCGTCTGCGATTATAGACGTGGCTGGCACGTCCACATTAATTGAAAAGTTTGATGTCACTGGCTTATTGCCATGCCAGCGGGCGTGCGAACTTATAGATGCTGCTTTAGTGCAGCAAGGTAAGGCGCTTCTTACTGATGCAGAACGGATAAGACTCACTGGTAGGACAGAAAGCGAAAACCGTTAAAACAAAAAAGCCCCTACATTGGGGGATGTAGAGGCTTTTTAACGCACTTTCTCAAGATACGCAGGCAAGTTGATTGTATAGAGAATAGACGGGTTTATCAATACAAACACAGGTATTTTGAGGGTTGAATATGGCAAAGCGCGACACAGGTTATAGCAGACAGCAAGAACAGGAAATAAAAAAGATAATGGGTAAAAATTTGCGTGCCGCGCGTGACAATGCTCGCATGACTCAAGAAGAGGTGTCAAAAATAATATGGAAAACGAACAATCGAAATCGTATCAGTGAAATTGAAAATGGCAAGGTCAATCTAAGTGCGATGGACCTTATCATGTTCAGTAATTTGTACGGCCAAAGCATCGACTATATTTGCGGACTGTCGATTGAGCCTGAAATTGACGCATTGGCAGGTACCGTAAATCATATCGTTGCTCAATCAAAATCATTGGTCGACCATCTGACAACACAGCTTGCCACAGTGCTGACGACTGGGTTAAAAGATGCTTGTAAGTCCGACATGGTGGCCTTACTCGATGGTGCTAATAAGTTGTGTTCGGCCATTAAAGACGAGCGTGATATGCCCGATATGCCCTATACAGTGGGCTGTGCGCTTAATAATGTGCTGTACATCATTAAGCATATCGAGCAAAAGCAGATGATGGCAGACAGAGCCATACAAACGCAAATGGCAGAGCATATCGAGCGTATGAGCGAAGACTCAAATCACAGCATGATTACTGATATCAAACGCAGTCATCAATACAGCATACCGTTACCGCCGCCTGATAGCAGCTACAGCGAGGGGGCACTCAATGCAGTCTATCGTTATCAGGAGAGCGCCGACAGCAGCTATTCGGCCATTGCTACTGTTACTAGCCCCGTGATACCGACTGCGGAGGTGCAATTTGGCTAAGCACAGTAAGCAGGAGGTTTGGGATTCTGCGCGCTTCATTTGGGAAAATACAGACGACATTAGCGACCGTGAACTGATTGAGCGTCTGCAAGATGCGTTCGGTGACGCTGCACCCAAATCAACAGGCACAATTAGTAAACGCCGCAAAAAAGAAGATTGGCAAAAAAATAACCTGCTTGACTCAAATCAGGAAGCAAAAAAGGAAGCACGGAAGGGGGGAAGCACGCAAAAAAGGAAGCAAAATCGCTCAAGTGATGGTTTGCTTCCAGAAAAAGACAATAAAGTGGGAAAAATGGAAGCAGTCCCTATTTTGGAAGCAGGAAAGCAGGCGATTGAGCAAATATCAACGTCAGTGGTCAAGACGGTTGAGGATAAAGCGATATTGATTAACAGCCATCGACGTAACTGGCGACAACTGAGTCAGTTACACGATAGCGTGACTAATTTGGCATCCGAGGTATTGAAAGCGGCGTTAACTGAACCACAATGGGATATGGGCGACGGTCTGCTTACTAAAGAAGAAGCAGAACGCATTGCTACAATGCAGGAAGAAGAGGCCGATGAACTTAAAAAAAAGATGGCCGTACTAAACTTGATGGGTGGCACGCTACAAGCTTTGGTTTTTACATCAAAGGCCATATCTGAGGTCGAACTACCCCTGAATGGCATTACTCCTGAAGACTTTACTGAATCAGATACGGCCAGACGTCAAAAGAACTTGGAAAAACTGGATGGTATTAATGAAGAGCAGAACGCTTTACGTGAAGAGGCGCAAAGAAAGATGAAGCTGCGTGCGTTAGCGTTTGAGCAAGAAGCAGAGGCATTTGAAGAAGTAGAGAGCGCTCACGATGGCAGTAACGGCTTAGTGGACGAAGATACTGAAGAAGTAGACTATACAGACGTAAGCGATATAGACGTCTAATCGGCGCTAAGGGGAGGGGAACACGCGCCAGCCTGCCGTTTTTGCGGTGCCATAATTTAAGCCACATACAGCAAAAAGGCATAGATTATGGAACGCTATTTAAACTATGACAGCGCGGGATTCATCGTTGGCATGAACCGCGTTAAGGACAGTATCGACAACGTACATGACGATACACAGTCCATTATCGCCCTAATGAGCGCACAAGCTCAAATAGGGCAAACCCAGTTAGCAGAGATTAGTAAACGACTATCAGAAGCCAACCATCATCACCGTGCCGCAGGACGCAGACAGACACGCGCCAACCGTATCATTGCGTCTGGCGCCATCGACGCATCTGCCAGCGCTGGCACGTCTGAACGTCGCACACGGCGTAGTCCTGTCGCACGCATCAATAATCAGTCATCCGACCCACAGCAAGCCCAGCGGCGTAATGCTGATACTAAAGCACGCCGCGCGCGTATCGTGTCATCACAAGACCTTAACCCCGAATCTGACGAACGTAGCGGCTCGCCTGCGCGCCGTGATAGTCGTGGACGCTTTGTGTCAGACAATAGCAGTGCTGGCGGTAGTGAGTCCGAACGCCGATTGAATGCGATGGCGCGTAACATTGCCAATGATATGCGCCTTGGCGTGAATAGTGGCGGCGTTGACCCAATGCTAGACAGTATGCGCGAGCTGGGCACAGCGATGTCTCCGCTTGGGCGTGCAGGCAAGCTGGCGTTGCGTGGTGCTAAATTTAGCATGAGTAAGTTTCGAGCCATTAAACGCCGCGAGCCATTACCGCAAGACCAAGACAGACACAACCAGGCAAACGAAAAGCTACTAGATAAAATCTGGAAAGCCATTAGAAAGTCAGAAGGTTCAGGTGGCGGATTGCTTGGAGGTTTGCTTGGAGGCGGCGGTAGAAATCGAGGCGGTCGCGCTGGCCGTGGCGGTGGGCGCGTTAGTAAGCTCAAAAACCTTGCGGGTAGAGGTCTTAGAGCCGTAGGCGGTATGAGAGGTTTAGGTTGGCTGGCGGGTGCTGCGGGCGCGGCAAGTTTGGCAATGGACTGGGACAGTCTCAATCATAAAGAAAAATCGGCAGGCGTAGGCAGCTTGGTCGGTGGCGGCGGTGGTGCGATGGCGGGTGCTGCTACTGGCGCGATGATCGGTTCGGTTGTTCCTGTCGTCGGTACGGCGGTTGGTGGCGCTGTCGGTATGGTTGTCGGCGGTTGGCTGGGCAGTGAGGGCGGCGAAGCATTGGGGGCGGCTGCTTCACCTTATATCGACTCATGGACAAGCAGTCTTGTTGCTTATAATTTGCCCAAGAAGATGACAACCGCGTGGGAGACTGGCACAGAGCCGTTTTTTACGAAGCTATCAGGTGTTGCAGATAGTATGCAAAGCTGGTTTGCTGGCAAATGGAATGCTACTAAGGACTTTTTTGGCTTCGGTGGTGACGGTGAAGCCGCACCTTCAGGGACAGCGGCTAATGCAGCTGATTTTGCGATTGGTAATGCGGCCACTGTTTCGCTTGGCGCATGTGCAAAGTACGTGAATGATGCGTTCCGAGCAAATGGCCTAAAAGCCAGTGGCCACGGCAAGGACGTTGCTAAAAACCTTGCTGCATTAAATCAGGGTAAGTTTGAGCAGGTTGCCTATGACGAGAATTACGTACCCAAAATAGGCGACGTTATGAGTATGCCATCAAGCAAAAATTCAAAACATAACTATGGTCACGCGGCCATATATACCAGTCAAGGCTGGGTGTCAGATTTCAAGCAGGGCAACAAATATGGCAATACGGGCGCGCCTAATGCTGATTATTACCAAGACATCCAGTCAGGGCGCATTAAGCCCACAGTAGTGCGTATGCGCGAGCAAAACCCTGCTGCGCTAAGCGGTGCTGTGGGAACGGGTGCGGTTGAAGCGGTTAACTACTTTATGAGCCGTGGCTACACAAAAGAGCAAGCCATCGGTATTGCCGCCAATATTCAGCAGGAAAGCGGATTTAATCATAAGGCTTATAATTCTGCTGGTGGCGGCAACGGTGCAAGAGGATTGGCACAATGGCGCGGACAAAGACAAAAGAACTTTAAAAAGCGTTATGGCGTGTCGCTAGAAAATTCAACCAAAGAGCAGCAATATGATTTTATCGACTATGAATTAAAAACCACACACAAGGCGGCAGGTGACGCACTAAAGAAAGCAAAAACCATTGGGCAAGCTACAAAGGCAATCCTTGAGCAATACGAAAGACCAAGCAATACAGCAGCCGAAATGCCTAAACGCATGGAAAATGCCGAGCAAATAAAGCGCCGCATTCCCACCATACCCGAAGCCGCCAAGAAAAAAAACGGTATATTGGGGTTTTCTACCAATCAATTAACCAGCAGTATGGCGCTTGCCAGCACAGGCATTCGAGGCGGTCAGTTGCCCGTAACTCGCCCGCCAACTATTCCGCCAATGCCCACCATTACCCAGCGTATCGACAGCGGAAGCGCACAAAAGCCTATTATCTTGCAGGCAAGCAATGATACAATCCCGCAAAATGTATCAGATAGAGGAATAGCTCATGCAGTTACGGGCGGCTTGGGGCAAGATAGGTATTGGGGTTAGTATGTGTTTGGGCATGGTAGCGTGTGATGGTGCTGCCAGTGCTAATATTGACCAAAATAATGATACGCAAGTACAAGCTGATGCGGCTCCGCCTGCTAATCCTTGTTTAGATAGCGAGGTTTTAGCAGGACTCAAACAAGACATCAAAGACCAAGCATTAACACTTGCCAACATACGGCACGCCTCAGTAATCAATACAGAGCGATTGCAGCAATCAGATATCAGTTTTGACCAGATAAGCAGTCCAAACAGTTATGGCAACGGTGATGTTGTTTGTGAGGCGACAGCCACCGTGCGTTATAACGCTGATGAAGATTATGCTTACGGCTCGATGGGTAGCGGTTACATGAAAATTATGCGCGCATACCCATCTATCAGAGGCAATCTTGACGCTCAAATGACTGTTAATGAAGTCAAGGAAATGGGTATCACGGAATACGACGTAGATGACTTTACCAATGTTGTCGATAATCAATTTTCCTACCGTATCAGCTATGACCTGATGACGACTTACTCAGAAGATGGGCAGCCTCAGCAAAGCTATCAAGCTGCTTTATCTAAACCCGCTGGATTATTGGCCGTTATTGCGACACTCGAAAGCATGGCTGAAAGTCATCAGAAAACACTAGCGGAGAGAGAGTCCGCATCCGCAAGTTCGTAAGGATGGCTATGAAACTATCAAATATCGTATTAGTCGCTGGCTTGTGGGTTGGCATGGCGTTACCCGTATACGCCTTGGATGCTGATTGCCCTGATCTGCTTTACAATCATGGCTATGCTTCAAGCGCTCAGTTTAAATGTGGTTATGAGTTTTATAATCAAAGCGTTATTGACCGTGCTGCTGAATGTAGGGCCCAAGCGGTAGAGGAAGGCGTTGAAGAGGAGCTAATGAATATATTGAGAATGGGCGTCGATGACTTTAATACAGGTTATGACAGTACATCATCAAAGCATCGTTTTTGTGCCATGGTCGCTGAAGAATATTCTGATTTTGTAGCACCATAGCCGCCTGCCGGTCACAGCGGAACACCCCGCAAACCAACTAAAAAAGCCCCTTAGAATGAATATATTGCATATTCCTTCAAGGGGCTTTTTCTATGTCAAAAAAAACATCACTCATCACTTACAACTTATCTGACCGTGGGCGACCTGATAGCGTGGGCATGGCACGGCGTGTCAACGTCAAAGCATGGGTAGATTTCATCAATTCGTCTGACGTACAGCACGTTGTAGATTCAGGCGATATGTATGGCTATATCGGACACGAAATCCGCCAACGTTTTGGCCTACGCCCACCTGATAGCTTTGTAGACCAGTCGGGAAAAGTTGTCTATCTTGAGCCTGCCTTTCGCACTATCAAGCTGTCTGCCAATGCACGCGGTGACGTATCTGCACAGCATGAATTTTTGGATACAGATTTAGGCAAACATGCCGCACAGCGCTATCACAGCAAGGCTGGTGGGTATAGTACAGCAGTACGAACAGGTGACAGTCAAGACGGTACAATTTTGCTTGATTTTGCAGGCTTTGACCAAGTGCTTATGCCTAATTACAACACCAATCGCGGCGATGGTACGTTTGACGCACTGAAAATCGTAGAGGTGGGCGGTGATTTGCAATTTGACAATGCAAACCCGCAACAGCAAGCCGTTGTACATCGAGCCTTAGAAGCCGCCATCGCCCATCAATACGATAGCATCCACGCCATGATTGCCGCACAAAATATGTCAGTGCTGCATCAACAAGAGCTACTAGACGTGCATCAAACTGTGATTGCGATGCAAACCCGCCAAGACAATATTAAAAAGCGCCGCCAGAGCCGCGAAGACGAGTTATACGACTCAATGCTGTGCCCATCAATATCATTTGCAGAAAAACAAGCAGAATGGGCAGCGTTTGCAGACAGTACAAGTGAGCAAGACGCAAAGGCAGTAACTAAAGACAGTAAAAATCAGTATGAGCCGCCGCGCGAGTCGATATTTACTCGCATGAGACGAGGGGGTTAATGTCATGGGTGATATTTTATTGTCTCCGCGTGAGAGTATACAAAACGCCATTGGCTTAAAAATGCGTAACTTTCGCCAGTGGTGTTCACCGCATGGTATTCGCGACTTACGCAGCTGGAAGACCCGCCAGCTACAGGCCTCTATTGTCGTATCAAAATCCAAAATGATAGATAACGTAGAAGAAATGCTACGCAAAATTGCTGAAACGGACAATGCTGGCGCCATTGGTGACGATGATAATAGCGGCACGTCGGTTTATCTGCCCGTGATGATTATTGCCCTTGCTGCTACACAAAATCCGCCTGAGCAGGACGTAGTAATCGGACGTTCTGATTGGCTGGCATGTGTGATACCAAGCGACCCTTTGGGGCGTGTGGTGCAAATACGCTGTACACCCGTTGCGTACCGCTGCCAAGTGGCCTTTTTTGCGAGTAATGACCATGCTGCTGAGTCCATCAGCAATCAATTTTGCAGCTTTTTTAAAAGTGAGCAAAAGCGTGCGTTTAAGGTCAACTATGACTTGGGCTATGCGGGTGAGCATATCGTACGCGATGCGTGGGATTTCCGAGTTATTGAAAACACGCTATACCCTGATACCGCCGATGTTAGCATTCCAAACGTAAGCGCCGTAACGATTGATTTTACTATCGTGGGTAATGAGCCGACGGTGGTAGGGCTAGGTCATCCTGATGATGATGTGACCGATACGGGCGAGCCAGACGGCAGCATCCCACCAGGACTACCGCCAGTAACAGGCGGTAGACTGCCAGATGAAGCGCTTAACGCCGTAGTCACTCAAGCGGACGTAATAGACGAGGGCGCAAACAGCCGTACCCGCCTAAAGGCTGATAAAGAAACAGGCACTATCACTCAGACTTATGTGAACATGGACGGGGGTGAGCTATGAGCCTGATTATCGACGCGCGCGCCGCTTCGTATAGCGGTGAAGCGGTCCGCATCATTGCCGCTACAGACACCAAAAAAGGCATCATCTTAATCCAAGACATGGCTAAGTGGTCTGAGCCGACCAAGTTTGACGCCAATACCGTCATCGTTACCGATACGCCTACTGTTTTTGACCACTGGCAGCTATGCTTTGATGAAGCTAAGCACATGCAAACCGTAATGCGTGCTTATCAAACCGTGCGCTCCGCTGGCTTAATACGGCTTAAAGATACAGTACGGCGCTATGATCCGACCAACGTTATACAGATGCGAAAAATTGATGAGCGCGGCCGTGTTGAAGAGTTTGACTCATCGAGCATTAATAATGGCCATCTAGCCGTACTTTTGGCGGTATGGGCATCGCGCACGATGTACGGCGGCAACATCATTACTATGCCAGACGTGCCAGCAGTGGCACAGATAAACGGCAAGCAAGTAGATGACGACGATGACATGCTGCTGCCTATGAGCATTTAATAAGGGGCAGCCGTGAAGCCGTTGTATGAGCTGCCCGAATGGGACGAGGCGTGTCGCCGCTATCGTAACGATATTAAGCGCTTTGCCGTCGAAGCATTGAGAATAGACGTTACGCCCCAGCAAGCACTACTGTTTGACTGTATCAGTGCGCCTGGTGCGCGTGTGTCTGTAGCATCAGGACACGGTACAGGTAAATCACGTAGCGCGGGTGTGGTGGCGCTCTGGCACCTGCTTTTTTACCCTGAGTCCATCATGCTGTTCACGGCCCCACAGATTGGGCAGCTAAAAACCGTTGTATGGAAAGAGATTGATATCTGTTTGCAGCGCCTCAGAATGAGTGATGCGTTTAGCTGGCTTGCCGATTATGTCGTATCGCAAGCAGAAAAAATCTACATCAAAGGCTTTTCTAAGACGTGGTTTGTTTTTGCTAAGACTGCACCAAAGCACCAGCCGACCAATATCGCAGGTCAACATGGCGATCATTATATGGTATGGGTTGATGAGGCTTGCGGCGTATCTGATGAGGTGCTGAACGTCGCTTTTGGTGCATTGACTCATGCTAATAATCGTGCGGTCATGACAAGCCAGCCAGCGACCAACGTAGGTATATTCTTTGACTCACACCATGACCTAAGCTATAAGAATGGCGGTGTTTGGATATCACTAGAGTTCAACGGTGAAGAGTCGCCGCTGGTCAGCTATGACAAGCTAAAAGAAGCACTGTATCAATATGGTGGGCGTGATCATCCTGAGTACATGATCCGTATTCGCGGTAAATTCCCTGAGCTTAGAAACACGTACTTGCTGGCACGTTCAGACATTAATGCCATGCTCAAACGTGCGTCTGCTATTAGTGATACAGACAGATACGGCTATATGATTGCCGTGGATGTTGGCGGTAACGTAGGACGTGACAGCAGTGTGATTACTGTAGCAAAAGTTGTGGATAAGGATCTGAACGGGGAAATTCAACGACATGCCCATGTTGTCGATATCCCGCTGTTTAGCAATAGCGCCGATATTGATATGTTGCTCGGTAAGATTGATTCACTATTGCAGGATTACCCTGGTGCGACTCTCATCGTTGACCCGATTGGCGCAGGCATGGGCTTGTGTCAAAAGCTAAAAGCCAAGGGTACATTCTTCTACGAAGTCCAGTGGGGCGGCGCACCATTTAACAATGATCATAAAAAGCGTTTTTCTAATAAGCGTACTCAAGCCTATGTGACTATGAGTAAGTCAGTACAGCGCGGCATCTTTACCATTGATACCCAAGTGGCTAAAGCGTACAAAGTTAAAAATAATCTCAATACACAGCTATCGCGCTTGCCGTACTCGTTTGATGACATGGCGCGTTGGGTAATGATGAGTAAGAAGGATATGAAACTCAAAGGCATTGATTCACCCGATTTGGCGGATACTTGGGCCTTTATTTATATTGACAACATCCAGTACAGCCCTGCTAATGACGCGGTATATCAAGATGCAACGTCGGCAGCAGAAGATGATCCATGGGGCGATTTGGAGAAGACAGCCGAGGCGGCATTGCGGAACACAGCATAAGGGCTGTTCGTATAGGCGATAAGATAATAGGTAATAACCACTATCTATCGGTGTACGCATGGCACAGCCAATCATATTTACAATCACAAAGGCAGGCAAGCAGGCTGCCTTAAATGCGGCTACAGATGCGGCCGCACTCAAAATCAATCTTACCGAAGTTGGCCTTGGTGCTGGCAAGCATACGGTGACTGGCAATGAGACGGCGCTGGCAAGTGAGCTACAGCGTAGTAGCATCGTATCAGGTGATGTTGAGCTTGCCAGCCATACACTGCGATTTAGCAGCAGTATGACGGCTGATACTGTCACAGACGTGTATGAAATCGGCTTGTTTACTGATAACGACGTGCTGTTTGCTGTAGTGTCATCGACAACTGACCCGCTATTTACGCTGCATCCTGATATTACCTTTGTGGCCTCTTTTGGCCTATCTTTAGCAGACGTTGCCCAAGATAGCGTGACCGTGACTACCGACCCAAACGGCGCGCTTAGTGTTGTTCTGATGCAGCAGCACCTAGCCGCGCCTGATCCGCATCCGCAGTATCTAAACCAGCAACGCTTTTTACAGTTTTTGCAGCTTGCATATCCCTACGGGCATAAATACTGGACACACGATAAAGCCAATCCCAAGCCCTTGTTTGACGCCATGTTTGGCTTTGAAACGTACTGGCGGCGCTTAGAAGGCGTAGGACTGGTTGCTGTCAAAGACGGTGATGCTTTTATCGGTCAGTCCATGCTTACGCTTGGTCAACGTGGCACTACTGAGCTTGCTACCACAGCGCGCCCGCATACATACCCTGTATACACCAGCTATCTGTTTGAGCGCTATAACCCTGATGATGTGGTAGAAACGGTTTGGAACGTGACGGCGAACAAGACAGCTATTACCGAGGGTGAGGCGGTGCGCTTTACAGTGACCGCTAACAACTTGCCCGATGGTCAAATTTTAGATTGGTCGGTGAAAGAGGGCGCGCTGAGCATGGATAGCAATGACATTGATGCACCTGAAAAATCCGAAAGTGGCACAGTCATCTTGAAAAATGGTCAAGCGGTCATTGATTTTGTGACCACCCCTGACGACAACGAAGAAGAACCCCAAAAACACGTTCGCTTAACCGTGGGCGCACCAGCTAATTTATCAGTCAATGTACCGATTACTGACACAGGACATCATGAAACAGTGCTGCATATCAGCCAGTCTACTAATGACGGCATATCGCTTGATGAGTATTACTATACCCAATACGGTGCGTACCCCGCTGCAACCGATACTGTACGTTTTATCGTTGATGACGGCGTTGATATTATCGCACCCAATACCGAAACGCCTGCTATCACTGAGGGCGCAAACTGGTCTTCAAACAATCCGCCTATCGTAGAAAACCACGGCCGCATTTTGGGACGTGGTGGCGCAGGTGGGCGTAGTGCTGTTTTTATAGGTGGGGCAGGGTTTTATTCTGGCGATAACACGTTAAGCAGCAGTAGTTTTGAAAGTAAGCACAGTAAAAAGCAGGCGGAAAAAGGGGCGGATGGCGGCATAGCGATCGTTGGATATATTCATGTTGATAATTACGGTTTGATTGCTGGCGGTGGTGGCGGTGGTGGTGGTAATGGCGCTGTTCATGCAAATGCAAGATACACATACGCCATTCTACAGTCTGATAGCTCAAGCGGTGGCGGTGCGCCATTTGGAAAATCTTCACCTAATCGTACGTTCTATACGTCACTGATTGACATGGCTAGCACTGACGCCAAACTCAAATATAAGGCTGTAGAAGCTAATGCGATAGCAGCAGTGCCTGACGGAGACTGTCTGGCAGAAATAGCTGTCCACACGGACGGAGATTGGAGAGCCTTGTCTGCATTACATAGCCTGTTCAATTACACAACTGATGCTGATGTAACTGGTTTTACGGCATCAATTCCTGTCAGTGAATTGCTTTTCATCAAGTATCCCCTTCCAAAAACCTCTGCGTTTCGTATTACTCCCAGCTCAACTGGTTTATCACAAGCTGAACTGGATGCTGAAAATCTTTATATCGTAGATTTTTGGACTAGGGGAAACAGTCCTATAGTTATTAGCCCAGCACAATACAATCCGCTTGATGCTGATGTGCTTACTGGAGCAGCAGGAGGGGCTGGTCTTAATGCGACAACACGTTCCCCTGTTTATATATCAGAGGATGATAGTCCGTTTAATCCAGCAGCAATGCTGCCTGCCTTGAAGACATACGACTACAAAACTGTTGCAACTGGAGCCAAAGGTGCGGATGTTGGCGAACAAGGCGCGGATGGCTCTTTAGAAAAAGTTATTGCGAACTTACAAAAGGGTGAGTTTGGTAGTGGCAAATACGGAGTGGTAGACGTTACCAGCCTCGATCAAAGCGATATCACAATCTTACCGCCCGCCGCTGGTGGACTCGCAGGCTATATCTCACAAGGCAATGTTGTCATCAACAACTATGGCGGCGGTACTATCAAAGGACGTACCGCATGAACCAAAACACATACCTAAACGCCGTCCGCGCTCACGTTGATACGCTGTATCGACGTGGGCGTATGGATAGTCTGGTGTCTCATGATATCGGTGCTGATGAACAAAACGACCCCACACTGGTTGCCCATCGCGTCTATAGTAGGCGTGATGATGTTGATGTGGTCATGCTTTGTGCTGGCACCAATCGCATAGGTGAGCCGCTACCGCTGGGACGCATCTATCTACCCACTGCTGCAACACTAATGCAGTTAAAACGCCAACACCTGAGCGAGTAGTACCATGCCAATCAATACCAGCCAGCAAGACGTTATCATGAACGGTATGACGCTCGATGAGCTACGGCGCTGGCGTGAGCAGCAGGCAGATGCTTTATCGCAACAGACCAAGCTTGCCAGCCGCCACAATCAGTATCAAAAGCAGATGCAAAAAGAGCTTGATACTGGGCGTAGGCTATCAGATGCAGCTTTGGATAAGCTCATCAAAAAAGCCAGTAGTAAGGCAGGCATCAGCACGTCAGAACTACTGGCGTTTACGCTGGGCGACACGGTACGCAACAACGAAATTAAAAAGGCGCTTGATGCTTCTACGCTCGAAGCTTTTATGAAAAACATCGAAAAGGCTTCAAAAAAGTTTGCAGGCGGTATCACACCGCAGGGTGTTATCAATAACTCTCGATTTGAAGATATTAAGCGCGCAAATACTCAGATTCATTTAGCGACCGTTTTCAAGCGTGATAAAAATGTTTTGTACATCATGACCAACGCGGGTGTGGGCAGTAAAGACACGCACCATAACGTGACGGTGGAGCTAATCGACTATCCAGCACTTACCACTGGTCGCAGCCGTGTACCGCCTGTCACAGCCATCAAAGAACTACTGAAGAACGGCAAGATACGCTTTGATTGCGATTGCGGACGGCATCGGTACTGGTATCGCTACATTGCGACTATCGGTAAATATAATCACGGTATAGATGAAACCCGCTATCCATCCACACGCAATCCACACGGAACAGGTGTGGCATGTAAGCACGTCTTGCGAGTCATGAAGCACCTTAGCAGCCCGTCGATGGTTGCAAGCATACAAGCGTACATGCGAGCCGATATTGCACGGGCTAATAATCAAATTAAATCACATCGCAAGTCGCAATCAGCGATTGCTAAAGACGTCAAAGGGCAGGCGCAGGCACTCAATAATTGGAACGGTCGCTTGCATTGGAGCCGTAAAATTAAAAAAGAGCTGGATACCGCGGCTAAAGAAATCAAAGCCGAACAATCACGCCAGCGGCGCGCAACGCCAGCGAATATGCCGACTCAAGCAGAGCGTAGTAGCTACCAGTATGCGGTTAAACAGCTTGCTAAAAAGGACGTACCAGAGCGCTTTAAACAGATATACCAAGGCGAGATTGCCGACTATCAAAACAAATGGGGTAAAGATTCATGAGTATGCGGATTGAGAACGTACAAGTCGCTAAAGGGCTACGCCTGTCACGGCGTATTGTCACTATGCGTAACCCTAAAAACATTCCTGCTGTAGTTTTTCGTAGAAAGGTATTACCAGCGCCCAATGGCAATAGTGACCGTCATGTGGACAGCTGGGGCGGTCTTGGGTCTATCGTAGACAGCGACGAGCACGCCATTGACTACGAAAAGTTGGGTCATGCGATGGTTATCATCGTTGATAGCGTGGGCGGGACACTGCATGACAATGGCACATTGATTGTGCCTGAGAGTTTTAGTGCCATCG
The DNA here is from genome assembly GCF_016464015.1 of Psychrobacter sp. bablab_jr014. Classification (GTDB taxonomy): domain Bacteria; phylum Pseudomonadota; class Gammaproteobacteria; order Pseudomonadales; family Moraxellaceae; genus Psychrobacter. Next base: position 40,726 of record NZ_JACDXT010000004.1, on the reverse strand, counting down.
CGCATATAGAGCCCTACGACATCAACATTAAAGACGCCGATGAGCGAGTAAAAACAATGCCTAACTGGACGCTGCATAAGACAGACCTAGTTTGCTTGCTATTAAATGGCTACAAAGACTTTTATGAAATCACGGGCACAATGGCGATGGGCAAGCTGCCACAGGCTGGCGTGCGCTATCTTTTGGCGCAGCGCTTTGATTTAGATTTTTTAAATGCACTTGATGAGAAAAATATTGATGATGTGCGTGTGCCTTACGAGTAAATGCGTGCACGTATTTTTAGCTTGCCTGCCAAAATCACGGAACACGAAAAAATAGGTATTAAAAAGACGCTTAGTATATCCATATCGGTCATATTCATTCATCAACAAAGGACACCGACATGGATCCAAAACAAGCGTTAGCCCTTATCGATAAAGTACGTGGAGAGGTTAAGCTCACTCAGCGCCTAATGCCATTTTTTGAAAAATTGAAAGGTGCAGGCGGGCAAGAAGATGCTGTTCAATTTGATTCTATGCTTGCTACAAACCCAGCAGGCCGTGAAGCGGCAATGGAAAATTTGCCACCAAGTTTAGCGAACATTCTGAACCATCAGTATTTTCAAAAACAAACCGACCAGCAAATGGTGTTTGACGGTATTTCAGACGGTATCGCTGAATATCAGGCACGCAATGGCGGTGAATCACCATCTTCTTGGGTTATTGCCAATGCCTTGGTAACTGCTTCTACAGCGCTAGGGGACGGATCAAAAAAGCAGTTGGGTGAGGGTTATACCTTTGATAGTCTAAATTTCAGTAGCCATAGCGCAACATCTATCGTACCAGCTGCCACGCAGGTGTTTATCAGTCAAACTATTGCTAACGCACTGCCTATTGTGACCATGCTGCCAAACCCGACAGGGGCGAATGAGCTGCCAATCGTACATACGCAGATGGTTGCTGGACGGGATTTAGCAGCGGCACGTCGCGGTGAATTGCTTGATGGTTCTGGCGCAGGCCTACCGTACTTTGAAAACCGTCATGTGCTGACCATGACCAAAGACGCGACTACACCCGCTAAATTCACCTTGTCTGTACACACCAAATATGACAAAGCAACCAGCGCGCACAATACGCTAAAGTTCGTTCCTGATACCAATTCATCTAAAGCGCCATTCATCGCAGGTCGCGTATTTATCAAGCTAAAAGGCCGTACCATCGCGCAAAGTCCATCAGGTTATTCCAGCAGTAGCAATGTTTCAGGCGTGCTTTCGCTACAGGTCAATAGCAAGCCGCTGGTTATTGGCGGCAAAAAATATCAAGCACTAAGCGCTATTGCCAATCTTGATACGCAAGAAATCGAAATCACTTTTTCTGAAGCAGCAGGTTTTGATGTGCCAGTGCAGGATGATGTGGTCGGTGATGTCTCGTTCGACTATGAGCGTAAGGACGGCAGTGGTAAAAAAATCCTAACTGAGCCATCAACGGACATTCAGCCTGAGTATGAAACGTTACGTGCATACCCAAGTCGCACACTTTCAACCGCAAGTATTGATGCCATTACTCAGCTTGCTAATGAGCTTGGTCTGGACTTCTTCTCGGCCAGTCAATATATCAGCCTAGCGCGTTATATTTTAGAACAAAACGCCCGTTTATTACGCGCTGCTTATGAAATGGCCATTACCAACGCGGATGCCAAAGAAGGGCGAGTGTTGATTTATGACTTCAATACGAACGGTGTTGCACCTACCAATATCGCCAGCGCCTCTACCAAAATCAATCAAGTCATTACCAAAGGTCGTACGCGCCTTAGCCGCGCTATAGGCATGGTCATTGGCACTATTGATATCTATGTATCTGATCGAGGTGCGGTGTTCTTCGCAGGTATGGATGGCAGTGACTATGAATCAACTTCAAATAGCTATGGTGATAACGGTAGTGTTTATATGATTGGCCGTCTGAAAAAGAGTAACGCGAACGTCTATTACATTCCGCCATCTTTAGGCGTACTTGACGAGACCGTAGGTAGCCCAACGACAGCACGCGCGTTGTGTATTGCTCGTCCATTATCGCAGATGAAAGCACAGTTTGTAGGCTTTAACGTCGTACCACCGCTATCTGTGTCATCAAATGCAGATGCGTTTGAACAAAATGCTGGTTCGTATATGCGCCAAGCCGCAGATATTAACCCTATCGGACGTTATCAAGATCAATCATTCGTGATTGAGATGATTAATTTACCTATCTAATAAGCCCGTATAGGGCAAGCCACACGCCCTTACTGTCATGGTGGCAGTAAGGGCGTTTTATTAAGCATAGACGCATACACAGGACATAAAACCATGAGCACACAAGCAAAAGCATTACCCGACAATTTAGACGCGCTGGCCCAACGTGAAGACTTTAAAAAGGTTAACGCTGATGAAACCATCAAGACACTAAAAGCAAAGCTGGACGATGCGGGCGCTCTGTACACCAGTACCGACGATAAAGCCGAACTGGTCTGGCGCTGGATGGATTATCAAGGCGTGGATTTTAGCACCGAAGAAGCCAACACGGATACCGAAGCAAAAGACGCGTCTGAAGCAAACGATACCGATATCGAGCCAGTCAGTGAAGAAGATAGCCAGCAATCTGACATTGTGGCAGGTGATACCGAGACGCAAGAAGCTGCTATTGAGTCGGAAAGCAAAGAAGCACCTAAACAAACAGATGATCAGCCCAGAGCAACAGCGGCAGGCGATACAAGCACTAAAGATGAAAGTGCAGCGACAGGTATTAATACTTGGCCGTTTTTTTCTCGTCGTCCTTTTTTGCCGCGCTTGGCGGGCGAGTTTAGCACTTCAAAGCGTGTGACAGCGCAAATTTCGGTAACGAACACGGGTGCGTATGCTGTTTTTGAGCCTGCGAGCAATACGATGATTGAATCTGGTGAAACGGTAACAATTAAGCCAACGGCTACCGCATCTATGAAGCAGATTACCGACAATATTCACCAAATTAGTTCGCTGCGTGGCGACGTCTTAAAAATCGAAGAGTAAGTAGGCTTGATCGGCTGCAACAGACCTAAGTTGCAGCTTTCGATTTATTCAAATATTCATAAGGAGTCGCTATGATTGAAACTAAAGTTTTAAGCGATGCACCAGGTATTCAAAATCAGGGGCTTATTGATAAAACGGAGAGCACTAGCCTGCCAGCCATGACCAACGGCGTCATCGTTGGCCGTTTTAAGCGCGGTAGAATGGATAAGGCCATGGTGGTGACTGCCAATAATTATCAGGCCGTATTAGGACATGACCCGTCTAATCCCAGTTACTTAGCAGTAGAAGACGTGTTTGCACTTGGGGTAAATCAAGTGTCGGTACTGCGTACGGGCAGCAGCACAAATGCCAGTGAAGATTTTATCTGCACAGCCTCTAATCTTGAATTTATTCAAGATTTTGTACCATCAGCAAATCTTACCGTGTCCATCAATGATCAAGAGAAAATAACAGTTCAGACACCTTCTTTTGATGCTTCGCAAGCAGAGTTTCACCAATACCAATTACGGTTTATTAACTTGATGACAGCAGGTGATGGTAATTCTATAGCGTTTGTATCCGCATTTTTTACCAACCTCAATGTTTCACCGCCTGAGGTAATACAGCAAGGACAAGCTGCCGTTCAATTCAGTGGCATATCGTCGAACGGTGAGATTGAAGTATATGGCACTACTCATAACATAACCGACTTAATCGTCGATGCTGCGTCTGATGGCGTAAACGCCGAAAGATATGAAATAGCATCTATCAAACGTGAAAAAACAACAGTGAAAATTTATCCTACTGTGGGTGTATCTAAAGAAATGGACGACTATTATAGATTCCCTGGTGCTAGTGACAACGGTGACCCCATCGTAATAACGAGCTGCGCCAGAGCAGTTTTAGGAGACGTTGTGCAAATCAGCTAACCCTAAATCTACCACGGAACACGCGATAATGACTCTTAAAATCTTGCCTATACTGGTCGTATACCAACCAATATAGGCATTTTTTATGATTGAAACTAAGGTTTTAGGCGATGCACCAGGCATCCAAAATCAGGGGCTTATTGATAAAACAGAAGGCCCCAGACTGCCAGCTATGACCAATGCCGTCATCGTTGGCCGCTTTAAGCGCGGTAGAATGGATAAGGCCATGGTAGTCACTGCTAATAATTATCAAGCGGTGCTTGGGCATGACCCAAGTAATCCCAGTTATCTTGCCTTAGAAGACGTATTTGCGCTTGGTGTAAATCAAGTGATGGTATTGCGTACAGGTAATTCACAAGTGCCCGCAGGTGGGAGTTCTGAAACGCTTGCGCCTAGCTATATTAATATCATTCAATAGGGAGAAAAAAATGCGACTATCAGGATGTTTAAAAGTACAAATTGACGATAAACCCGCCCAGATTTTTGTTGTCACTGATTTAGTGCCAAATACAGAGTACGGCACACCATTGTCAGAAGATAACGCACGTCTAGTATCGTTGATGAGTAATGTGTTTGCAGGGCGAACATCATGGCATGACACGCTACTCTTGCCGATTGCTATTGCTGACTATACTTACATTGGTGATTATCGTCTCGGGCCTGATAACTTGAGCTATGTCGGCTATACATTTGATCAAATGAAATATCTGCTTGCAGACGAAGTTATAGCTACTGATGAATTCGCTATAAAAATTTATGACGCTACACCTGAAACTTTACAGTCAGTTATTAATGATGTGATTGGCGATGGGCAGTTCCAGCTGGTTATCAATACAGCACCGTCTGTCGTTAAGTTTTTAAAATGCACACCTGCGGAAATTGAAAATTTATACATTGGTGATCAAATCGCGCCTCATGTCGACGCTTATGACTATCTGTTATCTAGCCTAGTTAACACCAGCGCTGAAGTAGAAAGCATGGGCTTTGTTAAAGCGCGGCATGAATCAGGACAAGAATGCGTTGTCTTTAATACGCAATGTTCGTTCACCATGCGCGCACCTGAACTTTCTAATACTTAAACCACGGAACATGCGATAAAGCCCTTCAAAACCTTGCCTATACTGATTGCATACCAACCAGTATAGGCATTTTTTTATGATAAAGACTCTTTACCTAAGCGTACTTGCTGCATCAATGGTGCTGGAAACACAGCCCAACCCCAGTGCGCTTGCTAGCATCCAGCTAGACACGCATTACGCCTTTGACAATAACGTCGTAGCGACTGTCAAAGTGACCGATAACAAGACCATGGCGCCAGCCGATGACCCGCTTAATAATCTGATTTTTAACATCACACTGTCTGACAAAATCACAGCTGCGACTATCACAAAAGTGGAAGGTCGCTTGTACACGGGCGGCGGTATTGAAGCCCTAGAAGAAAAGTACGGCACCGACTTTCTATATATGGCGGGCAAGCTCGATATGGTGGGCGCGTTAGGTGGCGATTATGACTTTTTTGACCATGTAATTACCAGTTATGAACCTAATCAAGCTAACGCCATTAAAAGCGCACTTGATACCGCTGGCGTGCTAAACGCGTTGGGTGCGTATCGCCAAAAATCAAAAACCTTTAGCGTGCCTGCCACGGCAGTTGTGGACGCTACGCCTGATGAGGTGCGTAAGCGCTTAATGGGTATCCAGCAGCGCCCCAACTATATTGGCATTGCTGATATGAGTAGCTTACCGATTATTGAGGCCGCGGCGGAAGTTATGAATAAGCGCAACTGCCATTTAATGCTTGATGTCGGTGACATTGCCAACTGGCAAACTATGGTTGCACTGGTAAATAGCATTAACATCAACGATTCACGCTGTGCTGTGCTATGGAATACGAGTAAATCACGTCCTGCTCGCGCTGCCACCGTACTTGCGCGGAAAAAATGGAGACCCTGTATCGGTGACTATCTTGGTAAACACCTACTACGCAATGCGCGTATTAACGAGTCAGGTGTGCCACCACTTCATGAACCAGTCGCAGGCTATCGTTATCCAATCTTATTCAAAGATATGGAACAAATGGCAGGGGTAGACTTAGATGAAGAAGCGCAAAACGCTATCGCCGCCGCGCGCGTGATTCCCGTCATTTACGAAGAATTTGCCGATGGCGGGCGCTGGGTATATGGAGACGCTTTAACTCAATATGACAGTAAAACAAGTGCGCTTAAACTCACCAATGCCGCTGAAATTGCCACATACACTACCAATGTGGTCACTGGTATTGTCAAAAAGCATTTGCTAAAAGCAATGAGTAGCTTTGTCGAGGACGTACAAGATGAAGCTAGCAAATTCTTAGACCAATGTGCCACAGCAGGCTTATTACAGCCGTCCGCCGAGCTTGACGGTAAATATTATGTCTTTACCGTAGCACCGATTGACAACAGTTTTGAAAAAGCAAATGTAACGCTTATCCGCCGACCCGAAGGCTGTGCACGTCAAGTCATCTTTAACGATACCGTGACACGCTAACGGCTATCTAAACTTAAAAGCCCCAACCCTTAGTGATCGAACTACAAACAAAAGGAAATTATCATGTCCTCATTTTTAAGCCCAACCATGGCAGCCCGCCGTGACCAACGCGCACAGCGACAAAAAGAGCAGGTGCAATTTGACTCAATGACCGCCCAACAAGCAGCAGACAGTATCGACGATGAATTGATTGATGCAAGCATGGCAATGGCCGTTACTTTTCAGATGCGCCAGCAAGCGCTAAAAGTGGTGTTTTTGCTGGCCGCCTTATTGTCTGACGAAGGTTACGACGAACAAGAACTATTGCCCAGCGAAGCATTGGACGGCTTGATGACACAAGCGTTTAACGATGATGACGATGACGAAGCACTAGACAGTGCCACGGTTGAAGTTTTTTCCGCCTATATCGCTGATGCGTTTTCAACTTTTGGCGTCAATGATGACCTTATCAATGATTTGTTTGATACGGACACTGAGACGGCCGATAGTGCCATTTTATCGGCTGCCGATCAGGTGTTGGAAGCCATGCCCGCCGATGATGAAATTGCGGACTTTACCAAGGCATTTGTGTACAGCGTTGAGCCAGACGATGATGACGGCGACGACACCTACGATAGTATGCAGTTTGATGCGGCCAAAAAAACCAAGCTGCGCGCTGGCAAGAAAACAGTTAAAAAGGTCAATGGTAAAACCCTTGTGTATAAAGCGGTGAAAGCCGTTCGTAATGGCAAAGTGGTCACTGTGAATAAGCGTATGCAAGGCAGTTTGAAACTATCAGCAGCTCAGAAAAACGCGCTACGCAAGGCACGGCGTAAAAGTGGTACGTCTTCTGCTATTCGCAAATCAATGCGTTCACTGGGTATCGGCGTAAGCCGTGGCATTTATAAGGGTGATGTGTCGTCAATTCAGAAAGCGGCTTTGGGTCGTCACTCAAAGTCGATTGGTATTTAATTCAACATTTAACCCTACCAGGCCGCCTTACGAATAAGGCGGCTTTTTATTGTCTGCCTGCTCGTCAAGCACGGAACACCCGCCAGCCAAGCCATTAAAACCTCATAAAATGGATAACATCAACTATTTTAGGACAGGCCATAATGAAGCTATCAGAAATCACAGAAAAAACAACGCTGGTCAAAGATTTTGCCAATCGCTTAGCCAAGACAACCAGGCAAGCCATCGTGAATACCACCATTGAGAAGACCAAGCGTGTATCAGGAGCCAGCGCACGCGCTGTTAGCTTTGCGCTTGAGAATAGCCAGACGGTAAAAATTTATCTGCGTGTCGCGGGTGAGGCGTTTGATATTTTTCGCATCGACATCAATGGCAAGATGCAAAAGCTGGCGGGTGACTATAGCAATGACTACGCGCCGTCTTTTAATGCGTCAGTCGATATCATCGCCAACATGGTCAAACAAGGACAGGCGGCTTTTGATAAAAGACAGGCTAAGAAAAAAGTAGCGCTGCCAAAAAGTCGTAGCCCGCGTACTGCACCAAAAAATAAAGCCCAGCAGCGTAACGCCTTGCATGATGAAATCGCCGTTCTTGATGAAAAGATTGCTAAACGGACAGCGACTAAGAATGAGCTACAAGCCCAGCTTGACCGCTTGCTGACTGCCAAGCAAGGGGACGCCGCCGATGACTAATGCCTATATACTCGATATTGTGCTGACCGTTGTGCTATGGCTTATGGTCATCAAAATGGTCTTTACCGTAAAACGAAACCTGCATCAAACGGCAGGTAATGTGCATGTGCTGGCGCTTGAGCTAAGACAAAAGCGCGCGGTTATTCTTGTGTTGACCGTCTTATTATCCAGTGTCCTGTGGTTTTTGGCATGGCGACAATATGCGCTGATGCAACACTATGACGCTGACGGTATTAGCGCAATAGGCATTACAGCAGCGTTGGCACTGTCTGCGCCAGTATTGGCCTTATTTAATGCCGTAGTTACAGCCATCACCCCAACACGGTATCACAGTGCCCCAGTGGGGCAAACGCCACCACAGGGCAATGACTATGGCGGTATGGGAGGAATGTCGTAGTGGATGCCTCGACGATTAGAGACATGGTGAATCACTGGCTCAGTACGCCACCAAACGGCTATTTTGGTCAAGGCTATGGCTCCGATACGCGGTCGCTACTGCTAAGAGAATTGAGCGCCAATTCAGCCGACCAGTTATTAGCACAGCTGCGCCAGCAAATACCGATACTCAACCAATTAAACGATGACCAGCTATCAATCCATGAAGAAATCAGTGGTTTTGATACCAAACGCATTTATTTAAGCATTGGCAATATTGATATTTTGCTTGATGACAACACCAACGATACCAATACCAATCAGGATTATTATGACATCAGAGCGCAATAAACTGCTATCAAGTATTGAAAGCAAGCTGAATGACTATCCCAGCGTAGCCCAGCGCTGGCGAGCAGGTGACCCTACTGTACGCGCGATGATGGTATCGCTTGCCGAGATTGTTGTGCATTTACAGCGTGATAGTGCATTAAACAGCGTTGAGCCGTTTATCAAGTCAAAAGACCGCACTATTAAAGCCGATGCGATCAACAAGTCCATCTTGCCAGCCGCTACGCCCTGCCAGCATCTTTTGACCGTTGAAAATGACGCTGGCGTGACACAGACGCTATCACAAGGACGCTTAGTAGAGGACGGCACAGGCAGACAGTGGCGTTTGCTTGCGGCCGTGACTGTGGCGGCAAGCGAGAGTAAGACGGTACTGGCCGAACAGAGTGTTATTGTGCGTAGCGAGTTGGTTATACCGATTAATGAGCCGTTTTATAGTGTCAGACTATCGACGACTGATGATGCGTATTTTGCGGCTATTGCTGTGACCAATACGACAGTACAAGAGTCTTATCAATATGCGCCAAACTTTATGAATGCCGCTATAGGCGCGCCTGCCTACACGCTACAAAGCGACAATTTGCGCGACCTTGAAGTGATTTTTGGTGCCGATGGGCGGGCAGGTAAAACGGTACAAGCGGGTGAAACCTACGAGTTTGCTATCACGCAATGTTATGGGGTGGTCGAAGCGTCAAGCCTTGGTCAAGCCGCACTTGCTAGCCTAAACACCGCCGATGAGAGTCGTCTAAACCTCTACTTTAAGGCAGGCGATATGCAGCGCTCAGGTGCAAACCCGCTTAGCGTCAATCAGATGCGTTTGCTGGCAAGTTTTCCCTCAATGTATGACCAAAATGCCGTATTTATGGGCAATTTTACCTTTCTGATAATGCAGCATTTCATGGCGCGTTTTGACTATATGGCAGCATGGAATGAGACGGCGCATGATAAGTATTACGGCGCATCGCTTGAGCATATCAATCATTTGCACTTGGCTGTACGCGCAAAAAATGCAGGCGAGCAAGAGCATCTGATAACAGATATTAAGCATCTGATTGCGCGCGCGGATAGCTTGCTTGATGGGCGCGTGATTGTACACGCGGTTGAAGAGCGTCCGTACAACATCACTATCAGCGGTCGCTTGGCAGCGGTGCATGATATGGACGCGGTACGCATACAGATAAAAGAGCTACTGCTGGCAAGCTATGGCAAAGGCTCATTGGCCGCTATTCACCACAACGCGGACGGTTTTAACAGACAAGAGATTGCGACTAAGATTCGTAACAGCATTCCCGCCTTTCAAGACCGCGTGAGCGATTTTGTGGTTGATGGTGAGACGGTGGCAGAGACGCCGATTAAGCCGCACCAGTGGGCGTATTTGGCAGAAAACACGATTGCCATCAATCTAACGCGCAATGCCGATAGTGGCAATGCTGTATGGACGATGTAGGGGCATATAATGCAGCAGACCAGTTTACCCGCCAGCGAATTCATCGCGCCAATCACGCACAGCCACAAAGCCAATGAGCTTGAGGAGGCCATGGCGGGTGTATTTGCGTTAATGGTTGATGATTACTGTCTTGACGCGCTGAATGATATTTTTAGTTATAGCGTCCCGTGGCAGGGCAGCCAGTCGGTGGTCGAGCGCTTTACTAAACTTAATGGCTTGGTTGTACTTAGACGCGATGACGAGGGTTTATCCGACACGCTGATGCGTATTATCTATGCTAACTGGCAAGCGCTGGCAAGTGAGCGCGGACTGGGGTTTTTACAGTTTGTGCTCAATATGCTGTACCCACAGCAAAATAAAATTGTAAGACTTTGGCACTCTAAAACCTTGGCGCACAGATACCCTTTGCATCTAACTGACACTGAGCGTTCAGACAGATTTTTGACCAGCCGTATTCGTATTGAGCTGGACGCGGCGGTTAACGTGCAAGAATTGTCTGAGCTGGCACCCACGTTATCGCGGCTTGTGCCGTGGCAAGTGGTTCCGCAAATTGCTGTGAGTTTGCCACCGACCGAAGATATGGGCGTTAAGGTGGCGGCGGCTGGGAACGTCTTTGCTGTGGCTGACTTTTCGCCTTCTTGATTAATTTGAAAAAGCGTTTGACAAATTATAACTCCAGAGTTATATTATCTATAACGATTCATAACCCTAGAGTTATAATCATAAACGAGACAAATTTTATTATAGGAGGTGGTTATTAGTTCTTCTGAGCTTATAAATATGCTCAAAGCAGATGGTTGGTACTTAGTTGCCACAAAGGGAAGTCATCATCAATACAAGCATGACACGAAAAGGGGCAGGGTTACTGTTCCACACCCTAAAAAAGACCTACCAAAAGGCACTGTTAATAGTATTTTAAAACAAGCTGGGTTGAAATAACCCAGCGGCTATAGAAAGAGTTAGCCTGTCCTAGAGGCAGGGCTAACGACTTACTGTAGCTGATTTAAGAAATTTCTTTTTATATAGGGATATATGGAAAGAGACTCTACTAAATAATTTTAAAATATTGTGTACGTTCTGCTTAAAGATTTATTTTTGAACTAATAGAACCTCAATAAAGGAGACTAGCCATGTTTTATCCTATCGCAATCGAGAGAGGGGATAGCCATACAGCGCATGGTATCCGCGTGCCTGATTTACCAGGGTGCTTTTCTGCTGCTGACAACTATCAAGACGCCGTTGATATGGCGATTGAGGCTATCGAGCTGCACCTAGAAGGCTTGGTAGAAGACGGAGAAGAAATCCCACTTCCTTCTGATATCGGCGCTTATATGGATAATCCTGAGTACGCAGGGGTAACTTGGGCTTTAGCACCAGTTGATGTAAACCGCTATCTCGGAAAAACTGAAAAAATCAATGTAACTTTACCAAGTCGCCTGATTCACATGATTGATGAAAAAGTGGCAAGCAATAAAGAGCGCTATAAGAGCAGAAGTAACTTTATTGCATTGTTGGCAGAGAAGAGTTTTTTTGCTCATTAATATTTGCTGTTTAATAAAAAGCCTCGCATCTGCGAGGCTTTTTTTATGTCCACTCAAACCACGGAACATGCCTCAAGCAAGCCATTTATCTTTGTCACAATAGCCTTATCAACATACATAAGGCCACCATCATGAAACCGAACCTAAGCGCCAGCAGCGCAGGCATGAAAAAAGACTACCTTACCGCAAAAGAATTGGGCGCAGCGATGCTGGCCTGTAATGCGGTGCTTATCCCTACGGGCTTTGAAAATATCCGTCTGCTTATTCAAAACTTTCAACGTCCAATTCAAACCCGCCTTGATGCCGCCGAAGTCGATTATGCCAATGGGCTGCAAGCATCTGTACCAGGTACGGTAAAGACCAAATTTGAAGGTCAGTGGACGCTGATTGAAACCGAATCGGGTGCTATTGCCAACTTTGCTGCCGCGATTAACTCGCCGACTTATAACGGCGTATTGCCCCTTGCCAAAATCTATGAAGGTCATAAAGCCAGTGATTCGGTAGGGCGTGTACATGAGCTTCTCGACTTAAATATCGCTTTTGAAAGCGGCGGGGATATTGATGCGTCATCGCGCAATCAGATTTTGCAGGTGCAGGCGACCTGTACCTATATGTACTTCGGTGAGTCGGGCAACTTGGGAACCAACGATAGTACGCTGGCAAGTACTATTAGCTCAGCACTTAATAACCTTGCAGCGCTTAATGGCGTGAGCATTTAATCATGGACAAAGTAAAGCGCGGTAGCATCGAGCAGGTCGCCAATGAGCTTTACGATGAGCTACTGACCACGGGGTCATCGCTGCTTGATGAAGAAGTGCTAAAAATCGTCATCAATGCAGCAAAGGCTTATCACACATGGTCGGGTGAGCTGGCGGCTACCGATGATAACGGCGTGCTTACTATTGATAGCGCTACCGTTATCGCGGTAGATGACTGGGAGATTATGCAGCCTGTCGTATTGGCGCATTGCGACTTAACGCAGGCGCGCCGCTTGGAGGCGATGCAAGAACCCAATGCGGGTATAAGCACCAGTGAAGCCATGCAGCTTTATAAAGACGCGCTGGCGACCATGAAAAAAGAGGCTTTTCAGTTTATGCCAGCGAGTTTTGATTTGGGTGAGGATGACAAAGACGGCGCTATCAATTTGTCTGGATTTTGGGATTTATAAAACATAATGGAGTCGTTATGACGGCAACAACCATAGTCGAAAATATCACGCGAGAATGGAAAAAAATATCAGACGGGCAGTGTGAAGTGCAGTCCATCAATGACAGAAGCACCTTTGATAAATTGCAGTTTGATTTTTATATCGGTCAAGATATGCCAGCCAGCGATGGGCAGGCGTTTATGCGAATCAGGCTGTTTGATATTGTCAATTTTCACCGCGCGGCCCCCGTTTGGCTGCGCTTAAATGAGCTAAATACCGATAATGAAGCGACCGTTGTGGTTATCAGGGATGCCCTGTAATGCAAGCCAGCGCACCAGTTTAGCTAAGGACGCATCATGAATATCCAATTAGAAGATGGCAGTCATATCGGCGCTGAGCGCTTAATCAGCGCCATCTACCGTACCGACCTTGTGCCCGTTCCTGTCACCATTGAGCTGGTGGTACGGGCAGATGAAGCACTGTATGAGCTGCTTGCGATAGATGCGATGCTTTTTATGCCAAACGGTGTACAGCTTACCGTGGTCAAATCACAAGTTATTAATCAGCAAGGCGTCAAAGCAGGGCGGCGTATCGCTGCCATCCACGTCATCGCTGTGCTGGCAGGTTGTCAGTCGCTTATTGGTGTTACCAAGCGCGCTGTAAGTTTGGAGGACACCAGCTTTAATGAGATATACCGCGCTTTGGGTGCAAAAATCCGCATACAGCAAGACATTAAAATCAGTCGGTTTATCTGTCTAAAAGGCCAAATGCCGACCACGGCTATTGCGGCCGCGTTACAGCGCGAAGCGGCGGTGATCTGCCACAAAGACAACCGAGTAGCCGTTATGGGTCTTAATGAGTTGTTTAACGGCGAAGGCATATTGTTTGATAGAAGCGCCGTACAGTGGGTAGAGAATCCTAATGCGGTACGCCGTGGCAATATCAATTATCTGTCTATTGATGATAACGGCAGCGATATTGTCGGTCAGACGCATAGTGAGCGCAGTATCGGTTATTACCCGCGCGTCAATACACGAGAGCTGCAAAACTTGCAGCGTGTTCTTATCACCAAAGCCACGATTACCCGCCAGCTTGACGCACGTCTGAACGCGGGTGAGCTGGTACGAGTAGACGATCAGCGCTTAACCACGCTAACCGCTGCCCATCGCTATGATACGGGCGCGGCAGGAGGTAATAGCGTCATGGCGACTCAAGCATGGCTGGCACAAGTGGAGAAGATGCAGTGAGCCACATTAGCCCCTTTTTTCACCCTGCAAAGCTGGTCAGTTATGACAAGGATGGCCGAACCGCTAAAGTGACCATCGAAGGGCTTACGAATGGTTTGCCAGAGGGTATCACGGCCATGCTTGCGTATCCCATTGGCGATGATGACCGCGATACTGAACGCGAGTTGCTGGCGGGTGCTGATGTGTGGGTGTTTTTTGAGCAAGGCGATACCAGTATGCCCATAGTGGCTTTTTATCGTCGTCACGGCCAAGGGCGCGCGCTTGTCGATGTACGCCGTATACGTCAAGAAAATATTGAGCTGCTGGCACGTACCAGTATTACTTTAGATGCCAAAGATTTTATTGATATCAAGGCTAAAAAAATAAACCTCGATGCCGACGTGATTGCCCTTAACGCCAATACGTTCGACGTTATCGCAGAAACCAACGTAAAAGGCGACATCAACCAAGTGGGTAATTACTTCATAACAGGCAGTCACACAGTTAATGGCAGTCAAACCGTTAACGGTGACAGTGTGTCTTACGGCAATCAAATGACATACGGCACGATGACAGTATCTATTGATGTGATTGCTGGTGGCATATCTCAAGTAGGGCATACACATGACGGTACCGAGCCAGGTAGCGGCAACACTGGCACTCCAAATTTAATATAGGTGATATATGGGCTTCAATTTAGAAAGACATCTAGCAGGGGCGCTGATTGATAACCGTCAGATGCGCCAAGAACAGCATCAAAACTTAGTAGGCATTAATGACGTTGACCAAAGCTATGAAGCCATTAATCAGATGGCGCTGGGCACGCCAGCCGCCACCAGCCAAAACCCTGAACGTACCCGCCAGCAAATCTATGCGATGTGGCAACTGATGCAAAAAGACCCGCAGGTGTCAGAAGCCCTAAGCCTGCACGTTACCGCGGCGCTAGGCTGCCATGAAAGCACGGGCGACATGGTGTTTATATCGCCGCATGATAGCATTAGAACAGGCGGTCAACGTGCGCGTGAACTTCGAGAGCGCGTAGAGCGAGAAGCAAAAATTATTGCGCCTATTCTAAACCGTTATGCAGTAGCACTAGCAACGCAAGCCGTCGGGTTCGGTGATAGCTATGCGCGTATCTTATTTGATAAAAAAGGGGTGAAGGGCTTAATTAGTAATCAATTTACCATACCGCCCCTAATCATGCCGTTCGAGCGCGCAGGGGAGACTATCGGCTATCATATCTTAGAGGCAAAAAAGCAGCAGCGTGTCATTACCAAATTGAACGCCCAGCAGATGCTACGCTTTAAAATGCCACGTATCGACTATGTACCGCAAACGCAGGTACAGGCATGGCAAGACACTAAGGCCATGATGTATGACAGCGCGCATGATATGCCCATTTTACCCGCTGAGGTAGGCGGCTCATTTTTGTACAAAGTTGAAGATCCATGGCGCGATGTGACCATTGCCCGTGCAGCACTAAACAATCAGCAGATTGCCGACAGTGTGAAGCAGACTTTCCTTACCGTCAATATGGAAGGGATGCCCAATTCACAGCAAAGAAAGTATTTTTCGCGCCTTACTGATTTGCTAAAAAACTATCGTCAGCGCGTGCGGGATGCCTTTGCAGGTAAAGAATCATTGTGGGGCCCAAGTTTTCACATAGTACCGCAGTATGGCGAAAAGCAGATTTTGCAATCGGTCGGTGATATGTCACAGCGTATGACGCCGCTGACTGATCAGCCGCTTATGCTGGCGCTTCGTCAGTTGGCAGGCGGCTTGGGAATGGACCTATCTTTGATTGGCTGGGCCGATATGCTGGCTGGTGGTCTAGGTGATGGTGCAGCATTTCATACGTCAGCACAGATTATGCGCCGTTCTCCCCTAATTCGTAGTGCCTTAACAGACGGCTATAATCATTTAATGAGCGTACATTGGGGTATTAAATACGGCAAATATTTTGCAGAAGGTGATTATCCGTGGCAGATTAATTTTTATAGCGACCAGACGGCGGCAGCCACGCAAGCGCTTACCAATCGCCAGAACCGCGCTAATACGACGTTACTACAAACGCAGGTATTCATGGCTATCAGAGAGCTTGGGCTTGATTTCTACGGCACACAGATGATGCTTGAGGATGAGATGGGCTATGACAGTGATAAGGCGGCCAGAATTGCCAAGTATATTTGCGCGCAAGCACAGCAGACAGATGGGCACATGATGGGTGAGGGCGAGCCTCTACCTGAAGACATGGAATTCGATTATGAATAGAATGATGCAGTTAAAAAAGCTGTACGGTGAGACTAAAGCGCATGGTGTGCTGATGCAGTGCGCGTATGAAGTACGCTTAGAAGACGTGTTCGGTATTGGTGCAGATATACCTTGGTTTAAAGATAAAAGTTTGCGCTACTTGGTAACGGATACGGACTTATCATACGGTGGCCTTGAGAGTGAGACGTTTAAGGCTGGCGCGCACCAAGGCGGCTATATCACTGGCACAAGCGAAGACACCATTGATATGACTTTCATCGAGACGGTCAAGGGCGCTATTTTTAATTCATACCGCCGCTGTTATACGTGCGCCGCACCAGGTGATGGTACGGTCAATGAGCCCAAAAAGTACACGTTTAAACTGACCATCAATCTATTAAACCATAATGATATTAATGCAAAACCCGTGTTTGGGCGGTCATGGCTGGTATCGGTCAAGGAGGGCAAGACGGACTTGAGTAGCGCGGGGCGCAGTGAGATTGTCAAGGTGCCGATTACTTTTCAGAAGATACGGCCGTTGATGTTTGAGAGGTAGCTAAAAAGTCGATTTTCAATTGAAACTCATGATACCAGAGTCAGTATAAGTACTAAATATAAAAATTCTTAATAGTATAGATAAGAGGAAGTAGCCTCTTATTAGAGCAAATACCTTAGATACTGTTATTTTCTTTTATCAAAGTTAGTAGCTCAGAAATTATTTTCTGTTGAATATCAGGATTAACTTTTTGCTTGTATTGATAGACAGATTGCTTGCCAACCTCTAGATACTCGGCAAGTTCATTATCATGTGTTATTCCTAAAATATTTTTCATCTCAGAAATAATCTCAGGTGTAGTATAGATATCAGTCATTGGTAAATAATTCATTTACTTTAATTGTTTTTTATTGTACCATAATCTCATCTTTTACTTTGAGTTAGTCTATGAAAAAGCTGAAATTTATTGATCTATTTGCGGGTCTTGGAGGTACAAGAATTGGTTTCGAACAAGCATGTGAGGAACTAGGCTTTGCTAGTGAGTGTGTCTTTACGTCTGAAATCAAGCCTTACGCAGTTGAAATCTATAAGCACAACTTTAATGATGATGAGGTTTTCGGTGATATAACAAAGATAGATGAAAAGGATATACCAGCCTTTGACTATCTTTTAGGTGGGTTTCCATGTCAACCATTTAGTAATGCTGGCAAGCGCCATGGATTTGAGGATACTCGAGGCACGCTCTTTTTCGATATAGCCCGTATTATTAAGCATCACAAGCCTACAGGTTTTTTGCTTGAAAATGTGGATGGGTTAGTAACTAACGATAAAGGAAATATGCTCAAAACCATAGTGGGAGCGCTTGAAGAGCTGGGATACAATGTAAATTGGGAAGTACTCAATTCAAAAAATTTTGGCGTTCCTCAAGAGCGTAAGCGCGTTTATATAGTGGGTCATAGATATAATAAACCCGATATGAACAAGTTTGAAACAGTCACGAAGACTTTCTCCAGTATAAAAGAAGAAAATCTTGAGCCTTTAGTTAGTCCATTTACAGAACGGTTGTTAACCTTGTACGAATCTCCAAGTAAATTGATGGGTAAGGCCATTAAGGACAAACGTGGAGGAGCTGATAATATTCATAGTTGGGATTTGGAATTGAAAGGGAAGCTTAGTTCAGAGCAAAAAAATCTATTGAATATTCTACTAAAACAAAGACGTTCAAAAAAGTGGGCGGAAGTTATAGGTATTAAATGGATGGATGGTATGCCATTAACTTTAGATCAAATTTACTCTTTTTATTCGCACATAGATAAAAATGATTTAAAAGAGCTATTAGATGACTTGGTTTCTAAGAAATATTTAAGATTCGAGCATCCTAAGGAGCAGGTGGTTCGAAATGGCAAGCAAGTGCGCGAATACGCTATAGATAAGCCTAAGGGATATAATATTGTCACAGGTAAGTTAAGTTTCGAACTGAACAAGATCTTAGATGACAATTCTATCTCTCCAACGATCGTTGCTACTGAAGCAGATCGGCTAGGTGTCATAGATAACAATCAAATTCGACGTTTATCAGAGCGCGAGTGCCTAAGATTTTTTGGTTTTCCTGAAGACTACCAATCAAATATTGCTCATAAGGATCTTTATGATCTTATTGGCAACACAGTGGTAGTCCCAGTCATCAAAGAGGTAGCTAAGAGAATTATTTAGACTACATTCTATTTATAATGGACAGTTAAAGCGTCTTATATACTCTGACTCTACAGCTTGATACCAGTTGGGAAACTCTCTACTTCTATATCTGTCCACTACTAAAGACAAAGCAAAAACAAACTCTTGTCTGTTAGAAAATAAAGATACATTACTGCTTCTCCAGTTCTTAGGTCTGATATTTACAGGTTGATTTTGTTTGACCTGTAAGCTCAGAATATTCTTCTGAGAAGGGCCTGTTAGCTCCCACATGTTTTTTACCCAAAAATCATTAATAGTTATTACACCATTATCTGGATTACTTAGGTATGAAAATACCAAATGAGGTGTGTCTAATCTAGCAACATTTCCCTCCCATAAGCTTCGAATAAAAGCATCAAAATTAGCTAAATCAAAGTTTGGTCCTGCACTAGAATCAAAAGTTTTTACTTCTAAGTGAGATCCGTCACTAAGGATAAAGTCAGGCCAACTTTGGGAGTGAGCCCCCATCCTCCAAACTAAACCTTTACTAATCAGCCACTGTCCAAACCAATCTTGTATGGTGTTTCCAATGATATCTTTACTGATTACAACTGATTGGAAGCCAGCGTAATTAAAGTTTATTACCCCAGTCTGACCTATAATATTGTGCTCACTTATCAACGTCTCAATTCTATCAATTTCAGTCACTACAAACCTCTCATGCGATTTTGATTTTGATTTTGCCATATATCATAATTTCTATTGAATTCTTCGCGATTCGAATGACCCCTATATGTATGTTGAGTATTGTATAGAGCATCAACAAAATGTTCTCGACTTTGGAACGGCTGTACAGAGGTACGATTAGTAGAGTACCAAGTAATTGGTCGTATATTCTCTATATTATATATCTCATTAGGAGTGTGTCGATGGCGATACTTAACCTGACATTTTAGCGGATAGTCGCTAGACGTACCTGTTATTTCCCAAATTTTCTTCAGCCAAATATTCTCTATTTGTAACTGATGGTTGGTTATACTATAGCTGAGAATCAAATAATCAGATAGTAAGCGGTGAGGATTCCTTGCTAATGACGTACAGTAAGCTTCAAAATTGGCAATATCGAAAGCAGGACTGTTCCGAGCATTAAAAACCTTTACTTCCAGCAAGCGTTGTTGGTTTGTGTCACCAATATAAAAGTCAGGATAGTCTTGACTCCTATCACCACGAGTTATGTTATAACCTTGATCTATAAACCAAGCTCCCAACCACTCCTGTACCAAGTTTCCAATGCTATCTTTTCCTTTGATTTCTACTGAAAGATCTCCTAAAGTGAATATTGTACCTCCTACCAAGCTTGGTCGTATTCGATGTAATTCATTAAGAGCAATGATGCTTTGTGGATCATACATAACTAAAACCTTCAAATTATGATTTTATTTTGATACTACTGAAAATGAACGTGCCTCAACAAGAGAGGCAAACGATAAGATATAGTATTGAGTTGAATTTGTCGCCTAAAACAGTAAAAAATAGTTCATATTCTTGATAAACTATTAAACCATAATGATATTGATGCAAAACCCGTGTTTGGGCGGTCATGGCTGGTATCGGTTAAGGAGGGTAAGACGGACTTGAGTAGCGCGGGGCGTAGTGAGATTGTAAAGGTACCGATTACTTTTCAGAAGATACGGCCATTGATGTTTGAGAGGTAGTGAGATAGTGGTATAGTGAAGTTCTGTCCACTTTTGCTACTTGTCTCAGGAATTTTTATGAACTATGTATGTTCAGAGTGTGTGAATATAGAATCTATAAAGAATGAGAATTTTTTTAAATATGATGAAGAGTTATGTTTTTACTGTGGAAAAATAAAACACAACGTAGCTGAGAAAGAGAAGGTTATCTCTAGATTAGCTTTGAGGTTTTCAAATGCTATATTGCCATTATCAAAGTGTCCTACTTTTAATTATCAGATAAATTATTTAGATAATAAAGAATTAAAAGCTTCAAATATCTCAGATATGTTAAATGAAAACTGGTTGGGATGTGAGAATTTAAAAAATGATGTATTAATTCGGTTAAAAGAAGATTTATCTAATGATGATTATTTTGTTTATAACGATGGAGGCGCATACAAGAAAAATGATTACGATAATAAGTGGTCTGTTTTTCTGAGATCTATACATTACGAACATAGGTTTTTTAATCATGAGGCAAAAGAGTTTTTAGACTCATTATTTTCAATAATTCATGAAAATGATGTAATTAACTACGATATGATTTATGAACTAAATCCAAATATCCCCATATTTAGAGCAAGAATCGCAAACAAACCAGAAGAAAGAGCAAGAATTTATAGTGATCCTGCTAATGAACTTGGTGCAGCTCCTGTTAGTTTGGCTGGTGAGCAGCGAATGACGCCACAAGGCATTTCAGCATTCTACGGATCAGATAGTAGAGACATTGCTTTTAGTGAAATACGTGCTGCTGTAGGCGATGTGATAATGTCTGCTGAGTTTAGGTCTGTCAAAACCTTAAGACTTTTAGATCTAAATAAGCTGATAGAATTAAAAACAAAAAATATTTGTCCATTTAATAAGAATTTTGTTGAAGAATCTCATAAAACTAACTTTATAAAAAATATTAAATATCTGCTTTCAAAACCCGCATCTGAAAAAGATAAGTCGGTATATCTTAGAACGCAAGTAATATTTGAGTATTTATATGTTAAATTTGGTAATAGTATACATGGAATATTATTTAACTCAGTTCAAAATGATATGAGTGGAAATAATTTTGCTATATTTCCAAAGTGCTCTAAAGTTAAATATTTCAGTTATACATCTAGAAAAGTTGTTGAGAGCACAGAGATTATATCTGGAGAGTATGGTTTGTATATGTATTACTTATCTTTAGGAGAGGAAAAGCAAGACTATGTTACAATAAAAGATTTTTCTAAAGAAAAGGAATATTTGGAATTTATTGAAGAATCTCTCCAAGTGGATTACGTTTCGGCAGTAATAACTAGAACTAAAAAATTTAAAGTTGATGGTGGTGAGGGGCTTTATGAGTGGGAAAAGAGATAAAGGTATTTTTTTAAGAATCTTAGTGCTCCTTACCTAAAATCTTTAGCGAAAACCCACTTTAATAAGTGGGTTTTTTAAATTTTTAAGCAGGATAACTATACCAAATACGAATCCCAAAAAGTATCTCGTGATCTTTTTTGCATATGCGTTGAATTCGAGATTTAAATTCAAATTTAATCAACTCATAGCTTGGATGCTCATTAAAAAAATCACTCATATACTCTGAGCAAGACATCCTGACTCTATTATTATGACTTATGAAATCGCTACTATCTTCTAGTTCGTGCAGAGGATGCCATTCGGTAAAGATAATTTTACGTTTTATTGTCTTTTTAGTAGAAGTCAAACCTTCATCTATTAGGTACATCAACGCAGAATTTAAAGATAAAATATTCTCTTCAGCGTATCTCATCACAGCGTCATAAAGGGAAGGGGTCAAGCGTATCTGACTACGCTTCCATGTATCCTGAGACTGAAGCAATTCTTCTTTCAATATAAACGACATAGCTCTTCCAAGTGAAATATTATAGTTGACACTAATTATAGTTATGAACCAACATAGTGTCAACGACATTAATTATAGTGTCGTTATACTCATAAAAAAGCCCCATACATTCCCGTCGAAAGTTTTGTATGAGGCTACTAACTAAACCTAAGGTAAGGAGCTAGTATGTCTAGTTTAACAATTTATGCAACACAAATCACTATCCTTGACTACGATATTAATATGATCGATGGTCTCTACTCACTCAATGATGTACATAAAGCAAGTGGTGGTAAATCCAAGCACCAACCTTCTTTCTTTGTCCGTAACCAAGAAGTTCTTGATTTAGCAGAAGAAATTAAGCACTCTGCAAATTTGCAGAGTACCCAAGTACTATTGAAAGTCAATGGTGGACGTAAACGTGGTACTTATGCTTGTAAGGAGCTTGTATACCGTTATGCCATGTGGATTAGCCCTAAATTTGCCTTGATCGTTATACGCACTTTTGACGCATTGGTGACACGTACCGACGCCAAACAAAGAGAAGCCCTTGTTACTGCCTGCGACAGACTTGCGATTGGTAACACGCTACGTAGTGATGTATATAAAGCAGTTGCTCAGCATTTTGGTTATGAAAAAGTGACACAGATTCCAGTACCACTATTACCTGAAGCGGTGGCTTTCGTGTATGAAGCGATATTAGCGCGTCAAAAGCCAGTAGCAGCTATGGATGATGAAACAGTCGTTAATAACCGTATGTGGAAAGACATTGGTTTTACTAAGACTGAACAGGTATGCTGGATGACCAGTGATCTGACCAACTTACTATCGCAGGTTAGCCAAAAGGTTAATGAGATTAAGAGAGCGCACAGTACTATTTTTGACAGTTTCAATGAGCAAAGATGGTACGGCTTAACCCCAGATCAGCTTGAACGCGCGAACCAGCAAGCGAAGCGCTTCCTTTAAACCATGTCAGTAGCCCGTTTTGAAGAACCCACCGATTAAGGTGGGTTTTTTTGTCCTTGCTGTTATACGTGTGCGGTACTATGAGACGGCACCGTCAATTTGTTAAACCACAATGATATTGATGCAAAACCCATGTTTGGGCGGTCGTCATGGCTGGTATCGGTCAAGAAGGGTAAAACGGACTTAAGTAGCACGGGACGCAGTGAGATTGTGAAAGTGCCGATTACTTTTCAGAAGATAAGACTGTTGATGTTTGAGCGTTGATTGCCTGACAGTGTTGGTGGTTCATTCTATATAAAAAGCCTTGCTTCGATGAGCTGGCTTTTCAATATAGAAGATATATATTTTAGTTTAATATTCGATATGAAGTGTCCATTATTTTCTTTCTGAACACTCTATTCGCAATTCTATTCCTTTTCTCAATGTATATAGGTTCTCTGTCCTCATACTCATCACTATCCGTTTCAATAGTAAATAAATCTTCTGATTCAGCCTTAACCAAATCACCTATATATTCCCCCAGTAGGTTGTAAACCTTACTCTCTTTAAAATACCCACTTGTTAAACCATGTAAGTCTATAATTTCGCTATAAAAAATATAGCCTTTAGCTGTACCAAAAAAATCTACAATTTTTGGTAAGTTACCCTTTAACTTTTCCTTCTGAAATTTACTTAGGGCAAAGAAGTCTCCTTTATACTTAGGGATTTCTCCTATTGATAGTGCGCCTCCACAATTAAAAATTTGGCAGCTATCCATAGTGATTTTAGAGCCATGGTTATCGATCTCTATGCGCCCTTTATTATCAATTATAACTTTGGTTCCGCCGTAATTGGAGGATAACCTTTTTAATTCAACAATACCATCTGCCTTTATATCAAGCGTCAAATTAATAGTCCCTTGTTTAAGACGAGCTTCTATACGAGAAGCCACAGCATAGACATCGCAGTTTCCAACTAATGCAAAAAAAGTATTTCTATTTAAGTAACCAATTTTATTACCTTCACTATCATAGAAAACCGCATTAAAAAGAACCCTGCCTTCCTCTTCCTCAATCCAAATTATAGGCTTGCCGTTAATCTCTATAATTTTTTTGGTGTCTTCAAAGTAAGAATTTCCACATTTTATCTTTATATCTTCTGGATGTGGAAAATATGAGGAATTCGCAAAACCTCTTTTTTTGCAGTAGGGGTTAGCCTTACTCTCTTTAACAATGCGCTTAGGAAGGATACGTCGAGTAACTTCATCATGATGCTCACTACATAACAACGCTATATGATCAGGATGGTGCTCCAAAGCATCACAGAATAATGGATCAATGTGTTCATAATCCACCAACATTTTTCCGCAAATTACACATCCATATCCGTCTTGCCTCCTTACAGTCCTTTTGACCTCTGTTGGAATGGTTCTAGATAGACCATGTTTGTTAACTACTGGAACGGATTTTTTATTTGACATGTTTCCCTACCAAGCTAATATTAATTAGCTGCTATTTTAGCATGGTGTTACTAGATGGAAATGCATACTGTATCGTCACAATAACTTTAAGATTAGATGTGCTTTTTACGCTTCCAAACCGCGGAACACGTCTTAGCCGCACTTAAAAGCTTTGTCACAATACCCTTATACCAATCAATTATTAAGGGTAATTGTCGATGAGCTATACAACACAACAAAGCGCGCACAGCACGCACACACTCACCGCCACAGATGGCAGTAAAACCAAAGCATACAAGCGCTATGAACAAGGCACTATTACTGGCCGCTACCGTGATATTCAGGCTGTCCTCTCGGACAATACAGGTTTTGATGGGCATGGTTTTGATGCGTCTGCTGGCAGTGCCGATGATGACTGGTATGTGTTAAACGCCTTTGATGCCAATGATACATATATCGACACGGTAGCCGTGGGTAGTGCGATGGATGAAGACCACGCTGTACAGGTAGCTGCCAGTTATTTTACTTATCTTGATGCAGGCTATTTTGCCGTGGTCAGTAGCGCTGACACTAGCAATGAATCTGCTACTTGGTCTATTGATGCCATTACTAAGCTGCTAAGTAATCCATCGCAGGACGTGCATTATTTGCGTGTGGTAACGGCCAAAGAACTGCATGATGAGGCACAGCGTGTCACCTATGACAGCGCTCAATGGCAGAGTGATTTTACGCTGGCAAGTCATCAAGGCAGCATCGGAAATCTATGCCATGACCTCTTAAAGGTCGATACGCATCAAGAAATGCTATCACCATTTGATATTGCCACAGAATTGAAAGAAATCGGCGCGTCATCAATCAGCGACGTGCAATTTGATTCGCTGATGGCGTCTAAGAGCCGTCTGTCCATGCTCAAAGATCGTCTTTTTAAAGCGATGGCAAATGTGGCGGTTGAGGGTATCGCAGTCACCAATGTCACCGAAACCAAGCCGTTCAAGCGCGCTGGCACGATGAACATTGCATTTATATTTGACCTATCAGATAGTCAAAAACTCTCTATTTGGTTCCACAGCCCCAAAGAAACGCCCAGTAACGTACTGCCTGATGATGTGATGGTGAGTTGGAAATGGATGCTCAACAAACGTGATGTTACCGCGGCGCTATCACCACCAAACGGCGATAACGTGCAGATGCCAACGCTGGCAGGTCGCATCATGCGCTTGGCGGCTAAAAACAGTAAGCGCTTTAAAGCGGCGCAGGTACGCGCGGCCAATCTTGATAAAGAGCTGGAAGAGGCCGAGGCCGAAGCCGAAGAAAAGCGAGGCATCCTCAATCAGTTGGATAGTGACATTACTGATCTGCAAGACAAGATTAATGCAGCCATCAATGCACCATTGTTATCAGAAGGCACTGATACAAGGTTTAATGTGGTAGAGCCAAACGAGCAGGGCAAAGTAGAGTTTGCGGAGCTTGACGACGACCAAATTGAGGCGCTGAGTAAAAAGTTACTAGATACCTCAGACATGAAGCAGTCAGAGCGTAAAAAGGCAGTAAAAAATTGGCTGGCTGAAAATTTACAGCACAAAGCGATTAAAGCTGTCGATGGTAAAAAGATTCAGTTTGATTCTAAAAT
This sequence comes from Psychrobacter sp. bablab_jr014, assembly GCF_016464015.1. Lineage (GTDB taxonomy): Bacteria > Pseudomonadota > Gammaproteobacteria > Pseudomonadales > Moraxellaceae > Psychrobacter. Next base: position 14,525 of record NZ_JACDXT010000004.1, on the reverse strand, counting down.
TAGTGTTGATCACCTGGCGTTTAACAGTCGCCGCAATGTCAGTAAGGCAATGCTGGTGCCATTTATTACCGAGGTCTTTGCTAAGGGAGAATATATTGGCCGCGAAACACCAAATCATGATAGAAAAAATAAAAATATCATTGGTTTTCACGTTTATCGCAAATGGGTTGAGCTTCCTAACCAGTACAAGGTACATCTTGAAGTTCACGCCGCTGAATTGGATAACGGCATTTTTGAATATGTGGGTTATAACCACAAAAAGATAGACAGCAAAAAGGCTACACCCTCAGACCAGACAACACTTGATAGTGTTCGGACAAATGAGACGGTAGCCTTTAGTGAAAATTATAGCTTTGACAGTTTGCAAAGTCAAGAAAGTCAAGAGCTGTTCAAAATACTGCAAATCATTGATCCTAATGGTAAAGAAGTCTATGAAAGTGACATTGCTGCGCCTACTACCGTTGAAGATACCAGCACATCCGATATCGCAATTACCAACAACCAACCAATCACTACAGGCAAAACCAACAACGCCAAAACGGTCGGTGGCAATAAAATCGCCAGCACGTTTGCCTTGGTAGAAGCCGATAGCCTCATTGCCTCTCATAGTGCCAGCGGCGCTGAAAACCCCAACTACCCGCAAGAGCTGCAACCGCGCGACCGCAGCCGCAGCGAGTCCATCGCGTGGGTGCAGAAAATGGCAAAGTCCTTAGATCCTGAGTCATTAGGCCGTACCCGTCGCGTAGATTCAGGCGCGCCGATTGTCAGTGATGATTTAGTGGTTGAATCAGGCAATGGCCGTACCATTGCCATCAAACTGGCTTATCAAAATGGCGATGCCGAAGAGTACCGCCAGTACCTATCTGATAATGCTGCCATGTTTGGTTTCACTGCTGACCAAGTTGCCAAGTACAAACACCCTGTATTAGTGCGTGTCCGTAAAACAGCGGTCGATAGAGTCGCCTTTACTGTTGAAGCCAACCAAGACGACAAGCTGAGCTTTACCGCGTCTGAGCGCGCGAAAAGTGATGCTAAGCGTATCAGCGATGCCATGCTATCACTGCTTAGCCCCAGCGAAAGCGGCGACCTACTGGCAGCAAGCAATCGTGAGTTCATCAAAAAATTCTTAGGCAGTCTTGGCGCCGAAGAAGCCGCGCAATACACCGATAGCAACGGTGCGCCGACCCGCGCGTTAGAGTCTCGCATCAAAGCGGCCATCTTTAACAAAGCTTATGATGATGATCGACTGCTAGAAATGATGGCAGATCAAGCCAGCCCTGAATTGCAAAATACCCTGAATGCACTTACCCAAGCCGCGCCAAAGTTTGTTGAAGCGCGTGCTGCCAATCTAGTGCAAGCCCAAGATACTGCCGAGAGTCTGATTGACGGCATTGAGCAAACGCTTGATGACCAAGTGCAAGCGGCCATATCCGATGCGACCAATATGATTATGAATGCCAAGCAAAATGACCAAGGCGTAACAGAGTACGTGCGCCAGCTGGGACTTTTTGAAGAAGTTGAAGACGGCGTAGCAGAATTGGCCGTATTTTTGGCACAAAACGCACGTAGTGCCAAGAAAATGGCCGAACTATTTGCTGCAATGGCGGACTACATCAAAAACGACAACAGCGCCCGCCAGAATCTCGATATGTTCGGTGAGTCTGCACCGCTATCCATCAATGACGTGGTACGTCATGCAATGAGTGTCGTACAACCAGCTGAGCCTAAAGATGCAGAACCCACAAACACAGAGCCAAAGGCTGAGTCTATGACCACGCCCGCCGATGATACAGAAGCAACTACCGCAAGTGTCAGTGAACCAGAGCTTACGAGTGTCAATGAGCGCGACCAAGTGCAGGCGCGTCTTGATGAGTTAGAGCAGGCGATGAACCGTCCTGATTATGACGTATCAACTTACAATCCCGACGAGCTGATGGCGCTCAATACTCAGGCCACAGCCCTTGATGATACTGAGCTGCTAAATCAGGTATCGCGTATCAGCAATAAGTCGGTTGCACTGACCACGGCGGCCATCATGCAGCAGATGCAACAAGGGCAGGGGGCGTAAGCAATGAGCCAACTTTGGGAGGAAAAAGGCCTAAACCCCAAGCTGATTGCCAATATTCAGCCCGTCATCGAAGAAAACATCGAAGGCGGGCAGGGCAATCAGGTATACACCGTTGATAGCAGCCAAACGCCAGTTAAGGCGTTGCTGTCTGAGGCGGACATTAACGTCGAGTCACAGTACAGCACACCGTTTGAATCCTCAAACCCCGAAACACGGCTGCCTAACTTGATGGGCGCACTGCAATCAGGGCAGGCAAATGCAGCCTTTTACAGCTTTTTTGCACTTAATGGCGACCCTCAAGGTTTTGTGCAATCAGCAGCCGAGGCGGTAGGGCTAGATGGGTTCACAACTCAAATACGCCAAGGGTTTGAAGAGCAGATGAGGGGTTTAAAAGACCGTTCAAATTTTACCAAACTCAACAGCCGACAGATATACACGTCCAGCAGCTCAGTGCGTATCAGCGCGACGTTGGTTTTTGAAGCATGGAGTGATGCGAAAAAGGAAGTCGAAGATCAAGTTGAGAAGCTGCAAATGTGGGCCTCTGCTACAGAACTTTCGGCAAAATCTTTGGTTGTTAGTGGCCTGCAGGATGGTTTTTCTGAAGCGATGTTTCCTTCCATTATTCCGCCGCTGGTTCAGTTCCAGTACGGCGGTAAAACTTATAAGCCGCTGGTAGTGGAGAGTGTATCGACGCCCATCGTGGCCCCTATGAATAAAAACGGCGACCGTATCGCCTTACTGGTACCCGTGGTCCTTTTGTCATTGATGGCATGGGATGCCCAAAACATTAAAGAATTGAGACGCTGATTATGACCGAATCTATGAATACTGTATCGCTACTGCATGACACCGTACAGCTGAACGATATTACTTTTAACCAAGCCATTGATATTGCCAAGTCATTCCCGCAAGCGCGCAATGAAGCACGTATTGGCGCGCTGATTGGTCACGTCACGGGTGATAGTCAGTTGGCAAGACGCTTGACTGCCAGTGAGCGCTATTACTTCTTACTGCGCCATCAGGACGCCACGCAAAACGGCTATACCGAAAAGCGATTTAATATTGACGACTATGTAATGCCGAATACCGTGCAATCAGACGTACCAGACAGCGTGTCCATCAACGATGACTTGCATATAGGTCACCTGTATGGCGCGCACGTACAAGTGCTTGAGCAAAAATGTGAGAACGCGGCCGACTGGATGAATGGACAAATACTTTGTCAGATGTACGGCAATATTTCATCACTTTTGGGCGGTGATGAAGCAGTCTATTGGAAAAAAATCCCTGCCAGTGCCAGCGATGCTGAGATAAACAAGGCCATTGAAGAGCGACTGCCTTTTTTGTCGGAGCGTTCTGCAAACAGTGAGTACAACGACTTGGCACAAGTATTTTCTGAAAAGGTGCTGCAACTAGACCATTTTGTCAATCTGAACGTGCATACCGATGGGCTGGTTGTGGACTGTGTAGAGGAGGGTAAAGGCATACCGCCGCGCCGATTTCTATGTCTTTCAGCCATTGGGGGAGTCGCTGGAGACCTCATCAGCAGCTTTGGTTAATGCGCTACTTACAGATGCCTACGCCATCGCGGAACACGGAAAAATGAGCCTGTCAGATGCCCTTAATATGGGCATAGGGTTTTTGGAGATATACAAAGACTCGGACGCACTTAAATACGCACAGCGCGCTACTGACTATCGAGCAAACTTTGAGGCTGCCATGTTAAGCCGCTTAGATGCGCTCATTAAGGTCATTAGTAGACGGTAGCGATTTCGTTAAACCTACTAGCTTAGTAGTTGGCTGAACACATAAAACAGCGCATACGCGCTAAGGAGTAACACGGCATGAGCCACAAGGTCGCTACCGCAAAGATTGCGCTGGCAAACATTGTAGGTAACGGTGCGAATGTGGCTGCTGTCGGCGCGGGCGGAGAAGTCTTTGCCCGCGAACTTGGTCAGACGCATTTGTTTCTTTACCTCAACCTACCTATTTGGGTGTTTTTTGCATTGACTGTAGTGCTGGCGGCTGTTGGTTCGGTTGCCTCGCTGTACGTCGATGTGATGAAAGAAGCACAGCTTTCCTATAGCCAAAAATTCATGAATTTAACGATGGGTTTTTTGGCGGGTTTGGTGGGTGCTTTTGTCGTACTGCCTACCTTTGTACCGAACCCGACGATGGCCGTGCTAATGCTAACAGGCTTATGCGCCAGCTTTGCAGGCGTGCTACTGATATTTAATATCGGTGAGTTTTTACGCAGTGCGGAGCTGTGGTCAGGTCTAAAAAAGATTTTGACGGTCTTTACTTTGCAAGGGGCCAAAAGTGTAGTCATGGGTAGACTCAGATTGCTGGCCGCGTGGATTTTAAAGGGGGATGATAAGTGAACCTTTTATATATTCTGCTGGACTGGCGCACGATAAACACCATCACCCCATTTATCGGTATGGCTCTATGTGTGTATTTATTACTGAGTAAGCACGCCTGCACTGTACAAAAATCCGTATCGACTATCTTGGCGCTTGGTGTGTTGTCTTGGCTCATGCTCACTTGGGCAGATTTTGGCAGTACCGTTTTTGAGCCCTCTTATCAAAGTACGATTGCGCGTGTTGGCATGGTCGTCATGATGTTCTTTGCGGCATTTGTCTTGCGCCGTTCTACCAAGAAAAATCGAGCCTTATATATTAAAAATACCATCTTATCCGCCGAAAACGAGCTGTTAAAAGAGCAGCTTGACATCATGCGCGGCGTTAAACCTACACAGGAGTAATATTTTATGACGGCCACAGCAGTAGTAACCGATACTGATATTTTTAGTGCCTTACGCGGGCACGTTGAGAGCACGACAGTGCTTACTCAGTTGATTGTCGATATGACAAACAAAGCAATGGATGCGGGAATGCGCGACGAGCTTATCGAGCGCTTGGGCGTAACGCCTGCGGCATCAACGGAAACGCGACCGTATAATCTTACATTAGCCAATCTGCGTAAGGTCTATCCTAACGTCAATGCAGATGCGATTCCTATTATTTTGAAACTAGCACCGCAATACGATATTTTAACGAAAAAGCAGATGTGCGCGTTTATTGCCACTTGCATCGTTGAATCTAACGGATTTAACAGCAAGCGCGAAAGTTTTGCTTATACAGCGGCACGATTACGTCAAGTATTTAGTTCTCGCATTTCATCTATTTCAGCTGCCAAGAACCTGATTGCAAAAGGGCAGGTTGCCGTCGCGAATCACTTGTACGGTGGTCGCTATGGCAATCGCCCTGGTACCAACGACGGTTGGGATTACCGTGGGGGAGGTGTTATTCAAAATACCTTCCGCAGTAATTATTATATTCTGCAAAACATGACGAAAATTCCGTTCGGTGAGAATCCGAAACTTATCGAAGACTTGGAAAATTCGGTCAAGGCGGCAATGGCCTTTTGGCAACTCAATGGCTGTAATGCCAAAGCGGAAAAGATTAACACTTATGACGATGGCTATACCTTAAATACGCTAACGTCAAAGGGTATCGAGACTAAAAACTATGAAATGAACTATGGCGCCCGTATCGTGCGCCAAACGGTCAACGGCGGTTTAAATGGCTATGAGCACTTTTGCCAAACGCTTGAAAAGTGCCTGCGTTATTTGTAATTTAAACTGCTTTCAGCAACCAAAACCCGCCAATACAGGCGGGTTTTTTCATGCTTGAACCCACGGAACACCAGCCAAGCACGCGGTTTATGTCAGTAATAATAAAGCACTGACACTTAACCAATCATGGACACTGCAAATGACCGATGACACACAAGCTAACAATGCCCAGATAAGCGCAGAAAACCAAGCTAAAGCGCTACAAGCCCAAAAAAACCTTCAAGTGCTTACCATGCTTCGCAATGCAAAAACCGTCGAAGAGCAGCAGGCGGCTATTAAAGCAGCTATTGAAGTATTGCAAGCGAATACGCCTAGTAGCAGTGCAATCGCCCAGCCTGAAACCACTGCACCCATCAAAGAGAAAACAGCAGCCACATCACCCATGTTTGACCGTGATACGGTCGACGTGCCTGTGAGCACCTCCAAACGACAAACGGCCAATAATGCCGCGATTGCACTACTGGAAAAAATCGAAGCTGAAAATCTAAACCGTGACGATTTAAGCGATGATGAAATTCAAACATTAGCACGGTACACGGGCAGTGGTGGCGGCTTGACGGCCAAAAACGGTAAGCGTGGCAGTGCCACGGAATACTACACACCTAAAGCGCTGGCAAGTGGTCTATGGACTTTGGCGGAAGCGTGCGGCTTTAACGGCGGCAAAGTGCTTGACCCCTCCGCAGGGACGGGGATTTTTGCGGCGACCAGTCCCGACAATGCCGTTATTGACAGTATCGAGTTAGACGGTGTATCAGGCGGTATCGCAAAAATTTTGAATGATGGTACACGTAGCAATACGGTAGTGTCATCGTTTGAGAAGCAGGCGCGCGCGATGGCGGATGACAGCGTGGATATGGTCATCACAAACGTACCTTTTGGCGATAACAAGACGCGCGGTAAAAACAAACTTGATGATGAGGCGTACCGTGATGAATCGCTAGAAGGCTATTTTATCTTACGCTCTCTTAATAAATTAAAACCAGGTGGCTTAGCCATTTTTGTGGTACCAACGTCAGTTATATCTGGCCGTAGAACAGAAAAGGTCAAGCTGCGCCAAAAAACCAGTCTTCAGGGTGAGTTTTTAGGGGCGTATCGTTTGCCTAATAGCGTGTTTGCACAGACAGGCGCGGATGTCACCACGGATGTTGTGGTCTATCGTAAGCACAGTCGTGACGCCTTAGACAAAATTGACGAACTATACCAAGCTGGGGAAATGCAAGCGCTTACCGATGCCAATGTGTTTTGGGATGAGTACCTAAGTGGCAATTACTTTAAAAAATCAGGCAAAAAGTTTGTGCTTGGTGAGATTCAAGAAACCAAAGACAGATGGGGCAAGACGGTTGAAACCGTATTTAGCACCAAGCCTACGCCTGAGATTGCCAAGCTCATACAAAAAGTAGGAGGCAGCCGTATCGACTGGGCCATGCTAGATGCTACCGAAGCCGCAGCGATTGAATATCAAAATGGCGATACTGTCTTTCAAGATGGTCAACAGCTTCAATATAAAGATGGCGTATGGGCAGCACTGACCGATACGGTCACAGATACCGAGCGTGAAATTCAAGAGCAGCTGGTCCATGTTGGCAGCGCTTTAGCTATGATTGAAAATAATATCGGCTATGATGATATTAAGGCACTGCAAAAATACAGCCAAGATACGGGGCAGGCGGGCTTACTGCCTGAATTTACGCTACAGATGCTAAGACGCTTGGATATGACCACCGACGCGCACCGTAACGCGGCGTGGCGCTGTGTGCTTGCTTCCCAAGCCGTTGAAGAGGTCATCGACACCCATGGCTACGGCTATGATTACAAAGGCAATTACCCTGAACTGACCGACTTTCTAAAAACCGCCTATTTGGATGGGAAAAACACCAAGCTGACAGGTGAGCCAAAGCAGGCCCACAAGCTGGTCGCTATGTATTATGCAGCAGGCAAGTACAATGCAGTATGGCGTGGCGATATGGATGCCACTGTGGATGACAGCGCAGCGGCAGACTCTTATCAAAGCAAGCTGGCACGTATCCAATATCAAAATAAGAGTCTATCGGTTACGCCTGAGCAGCTGGCAAGCATCCATCCTGAAATTGACCCATTGACGCACGATGACTGGTTCATCAACCACGATGGCAGTCAAGTTATTGCCGCCAACGACTTTTTGGTCGGCAGCTTGTCAGAACGACTGGCAGATATTGACGTCCATATTAAACAGGCGACTGATCCCGCAGTCAAAGCCAAGCTTGAGCGTCAAAAACTTATTGCGCGTGAAAATGTCACGGCAATTGATGTTAAAAAGTTGGAGCTGGATTTACGCACGCCACTGATCAGCGCTGAAGACAAGGTGCGCTTTTTAAAGCAATCGGTACATAAAGATGCACTGGTTGCTTTTGACGCTTACGGCAAGGCAACAGCTGATATCGACGTCAAAACGCCGCGTATGGATACTGATAAGCTGTACAACCGTATTGGTGACTGGATTGCTAACGGCACAGTACGCTTGAGTGGTGTAAAGCTAGACGATATGAGCGAACGTGACGCGCTTAACTGGCTATCTAAAACCATCAATGAAGCCAATATCAAGTTTGGTTTATGGGTGCGCTCGAGTAAACAAATCATGGATGCCCTCACTGCTAAAGTGACCGATGAGCGCAACCTATTCTTTTCTCAGAACGACGATGAATCACCGATTGATATTGCTGGCATGAATCCTAAGCTGCAGCTGCATGGTTATCAGAATGCCTACGTTCGCAATCAAGGGCGCTTTTTTGGAGGCATTAATGGTATGCAGGTCGGCTTAGGTAAAACCTTTTCCGCACTTGCCAGCACCCAGCACGCGCATAACATTGGCGTTAAGAAAAAAACCTTATTTATCGTGCCTAACAGCGTATTGTCGAACTGGCGTAAAGAAGCGGCTTTCGCTTATCAAAATACGGACGATGCTATTTTTGTCGGTCTACGTGCAACGGGGGATAAATTCCGCGTACATTCCAACAAATACGATGAAGACTTGCTTGCCGCGATTGACGGCCAGTACCGAAAAATCTTTATGACCTTTGAAGCGTTTAAACGCATTCGTCTAAAAAATGAAACCATCGAAGACTACGTGCGCTATATCCAGCTCAATGACCGTGCCTACGCGGACCATGACACGCATAAGAAATCAGAGCAGTCTAAAGGCATGGCTGCAAATATGATTGACAAGCTCACCATTAATAGTAATGCACCCTATTTAGAAGATATGGGCGTGGATAGCGTGGTCATTGATGAAGCACACGCTTATAAAAATTCTATTGATGCGCCTGGTACCGACAGCGATATCAAGTTTTTATCACAGCCTAATAATTCAGCGCGCGGCGAAGATGCTCAAGCCAAGCTGTTTTATATTCGTGGCTTATCTCCAAACAATGATGGTGTGCAGCTTTTGAGCGCAACGCCTATCACCAACAGTCCGTTAGAGATTTACGCCATGATGTCGCTGGCTAGTGGCCGCGATACCGTCAACCGTATGTGCGGTGGGATATTGGGTGCTGACGACTTCATTCAAACCATGTGCCAAATTGAAGAAGAGGTCATGCCCACCATCGACGGCGGCCAGCGCTCGCAGAACGTCTTTGTCGGTATCCGCAACGCGCAAGTTTTGCGTGGCTTGGTCAAAGCAAACACCCTGATTAAGACAGCAAATGACGTTGGTATGTCGGTGGTTATCCCTGATCGTGAAGAGACAGCGACCAAGGTTAAGCTTGATGACGCGGTTAGTGATAATCTGAAAAAATTCCAATCCGCTTATTCAGTGGCTCGCATGATGATTAAAGACAAGCTGCCCGATTATCTGAATGACCCGCATCACCCAGACAGTCCTTTTAATCCACAAAGCCCAGTACAGCAAATCATGAGAAAGTACGGCGAGGATATCGAGCTTGTAGCGCATCCCTTTAACCTTATCCGTAAAATGGATGTGATGATTGCGGATGATGATTTTAGCGATATGGTGTCGTTTTATGATTTTGATACTAAGGACAAAAATAAGGTTGAAGAGCTATTAGCACAGTTTAATAAGAAAGCGTACAACGATGAGCGCAAGCGTCCCAGTGAATATACTGATGAAGATGATGCGTCGCCTATCTATGTGGGCACTGGAAAGAACAAAGAGCTAAAAGGCTATAAGATTACGTGCCGTGCTGATGTAATTATTAACGATGGCCGTGACCGCATTATGGTTGATACGCTCAACAGCAAGTTGCAGGCACGTTTTGAGGCGATGGCAGACAAAGCGGGTGTTTCTTTAAATGTCACCGTGTCCGCTAAAGTGGCTGCAATGCTGGATAATGTCAAAACTGAGATTGCCAATCCGCGCGGCGTACAGGCGGACGGCTCAAACAGTAAAATCGTGAAGCAAATCATCTTCTGTGACCATCTATTTTTGCATAATAAAATTAAGCGATTGCTTACCAAGATGGCGGGTATCAAGGCAAATAAAATTGCCATCATCACAGGGCAGACAAACAACGAACCCGACCAGATGATTGATATTCAAGATGGTTTTAATGCTGAAGGTGAAGACAACCAATATCAGGTCATTATTGCCAATAAAAAGGCCGAAGTGGGTATCAATCTGCAAAAAGGCACGCAGGCTATCCACCACTTAACCACAGGCTGGACGCCCGATAGTTTGGAGCAGCGTAACGGCCGCGGCGCACGTCAAGGCAATAAGACTGAGAAAGTGGCTATTTATCATTACGATGCCGACGGTACATTTGATGAATTTAAGCGGTCTATGATTGATAAAAAAGATGAGTGGATCAGTAGCGTGCTGGCAAGTGATGGCGGCGATAATATCGCGGTCAGTGGCGGCCTTAGTCGTAAAGAGCAGGATGCGCTCATTACCAAAATGGGTGATGCTGATGCTATTCGCGCTTATCAAGAAAGCAAAGACCAAGAAGAGGTGCAAGCACGTCGTGAGGCTGTCAAGCAGCGCCAAAAAATCCGTATGGACATTATTGACGAACAAGTGACGTTTTTACGCGGTTCCAATGCCAATAAGTTTTTGGAACAGGCGATTATCGACGTGGTGACCATCATTCGAGATAACGTCAAGCTGTATAAAAAAATCAATAATCCTGATTCTACTGCCCGTGAAGAAACGCGGCGTAAAAATCAAAACAAATACGATAACGTGAAAGCGATTGCCTTGGATAAGCTCAAGGATATATTGGCAGGCGTGTTGGTAAGCAAAAGAGCAGCAGACGGCACACTATTATCTATCGTCGTTCCTGAAAAAATAAACGCTGAATGGGCTTATGACCGTGTGTTAGAGGGTAGTTCGAATTTCAAACCATCAGAAACTTTTTACTGGTCAACTGTCTTTTATAGCCGAGTTTTCAAAAAAGAAATGGGCTACGATATTATGCTCACTGTAGATGAAAGTAGTGAATATCAAGCCATGTTCGATGAAGCAGCACAGACAGCAAAAGCATTGATTGAAAACTCTATTGCCGCGTCAAACAAAGTCATTGTTGATTCTGGACTTAATGACGACTTACTACCTGAAGAGGCGCAAGATATGCTTTTGCAGGGCAATGCGGAAATTATTGACGGTGTGTATGTGCAAGTTGGGGCCCTATACTTCAAAAAGGATAGTGATTTGTTGGACGTGCGGATGGTTGACAAACACTTTCGCGGTAAGGGCTTTACTTATAGAGACTACCAAAAGATTTTGGCTGTTGATGATACCCCTTTGATGTCGTCTGAAAAGAAATACAACCCTTCTGACGCTGGCTATATGGATATGCTAAAAGCGGCTGCCAAAGCTGAAGACCATTGGTACGAACGCGGATTATTAAGCGAAGACAAGGCGATTTTTAGTAAAAATATTCCCGAAGTAGCGGAATACCGTGATAAAAGTATTATGCCTAGATGGAAAATAGGTAACAGATATCAAAAGCACGCAAAAATTGAAAATTGTGCTTTAGGTATGATGTTGCCAATAGATGTTTTTGCTTCGGACACCAGTTTTTCAAAAGCAGCCTTAAAAGCTTATGAAAATCTAGGGATTAACATAGATTTAGAAGACAGGTCATTTAAAACATCACTAGAGAAACCAGTTACAAAAGATGCTTTTGGTTATGGATCAGAATTATTTTTGCAGAATCTAAAGGCTATTATCAAGACGGTCAATGAGCCACTGAAAAACATAGATATCAAAATTATGGATTCTTCCTTATCAAGGCTGATATTGAGATTTTGTCATTTAAAAAATGATATAGATGTAGAGGCTGTCAATAGATTCATGGTAGAAACTGCTACCTTGAAAGAGGGTGAGCGTATGGATGCAAACGCTGCTGCCATCCACTTTTTTGATACGCATGTTGATTTAAACTCGCTATTGGCAGATATTTATATCGGTGACGATGAGAAAATAGACATTGTTAATAGTTTGTACTACAGGCTTAAAGGTGACTATGTCAGTTTCTTAAACGTATACAATAATACAGTAAGGAAAATTGACGCTGATAAAAATGCGAAAAAGCCTAAAGATGACTCAGATGAGGACTATTCAGTTTATATCAGTGGCAATACTAAAGACCATAAAGACACAATTAAAGATTACGCTTCACGATATGGCAGCATTGTATCTCGCGGTAGAAAATATATATGGCATGGCAAGAAAAAGGTATGGATTATTAGTCACAATGCCTATAAAGTAATGATTAAAGAAAACCCCAGTTTAGAAAATGAATTGACAATGGAAAAGGCAGATTAAAATGACTTTGAATTATTTATTCAACCCAGAAGATGTAGCAAAAAAGACAGAAGAAAGCCGTGCTACATTCCAAAAGAAGCAACCAGGTGTCGATTTTACAGAATTTGCAGCTGGCGTTATTTATGAGCGACTAAAGGGCGATATTCGGCACTATCGCGTATACGGCCCCTATTGGTGGGCGCTCAAAGACGTGCTACAGCGTCAAGATTTCAATGTAGGCGATGAAATGGATGGTGAGCTTAAAGCGCAATACGCGCAAGCCAGCGATGCTGAAACCATACAAGCAGCAGATATGTTCTTTTTGCAGATGAGTCGAAAGGTTATGAAAGGGCATAACAGCTGGACCATTCAGAACGGCAAGGACGATTACGTGCTTTATGATGCCGATATGGAAGAGCGACGAAGTGTGACAGATAGCGTGTACGACTTCTAACAGTAGGCCCTAAACAAGAAAAAACCCGCATGAAGCGGGTTTTTTTATGAGTGCGACTCTTGTCGTTAGATACAGGCTCGTGGGTCGCTTAACGCTGCCAACATTCTGCTGGTAACCCTAAAGGGACTCATACAGCTATGCTATCACAAGGAGTAGTCTTTACAAGTATAGAGCTTCTGAATAACGTCGTCTTGACTCATGCCAGCTTCGTTAAAAATAAATTCTTCAATCTCGTTCATGGCAACACGTAGCCTCTTTTGACTGACTTGTATGTATTGCAAAGTTACATCATCAGAAGAGGTTGAATTACGGTGATTCATTAAGCGCTTAATCACAGACATATTAGTATTCAATATATCACCGACTGTAGAAAAGGTACGGCGCAAGTCATGTGGTGTGATATGTATGCCTGACATATCACTGATATGCCCATATTGCTTGGAGATATCGGTTAAGCCTGTTTCGCATGATTTTATTCTTGACGGAAAAACCCAAGGTTGAGTGGCGCCGTAAAGATAGCGGTGTCTTAACATAGAGTGTATGACCCTGCCTAAAGGTAGATGCAATGGATCACTATTTTTGGTTTCGGTAATAGTCATTGTGCCATGTTGCAGGTCAATATTGTCCCATTTTAAATTGTATCCTTCGCTGGCACGTATACCAGTGCATAGAAATAGCAGCATGATATCCCGTGCATTATTGCTGTGGGGCTGCATAGTATGAAAATCTTCGCTACGAAAATTCAGCAGTATTTTGACGTAGTTACCCATAGTATCTTCGTTTAAATGCCGCGTTCGAGGTTTAACAACATTCCATAGCCGTTTTGCTGTCAAAATATCAATAGGGCTTGGTTTTATGATTGTAGATTCGGATTTGTCTAAATAGCTTAGACGTGCAAAATTCCATACGGCGTTAAGCGCCCGCATAGTTGCATTGGCTTGTGAAGGACTGACGCGGGTGAGTTCTAAATGTTTTTCTGTAATGTGGCTTTGCATAATATCGTTTAAAGGCATATCCAACCAATCAGATAATTTGCCTTTGATTTGACGATCGTAGGTGGCTATAGTTTTAGGTTTAAGACTAGGTTTATGCGATACGTAGTATTGGTAGGCTTCCGCAAGGGTAGGTACAGTGATAGGCTCTACACTTTCAAATGGGTTTTCACCCTTCATCAGGATTGCAATAGCAGACATTGCAGACTCACGAGCGTCTTGCAAAGTCATTATCGAACAATCACCTAAAGACTTTCTTATCATCTTTCCGTTGATTCTTTTACTGATCATATAGCTTTTAGTGGTTTTATGTGTACGCACTGCAAAACCATTAACGACTTCATCTTGATAGACAGTTGCTTTGTCGGAAAAATCGAGACTGTCTATAAAGCGCTTGGTCAACTTAACCTTTGCCATCAATACCACCTTTGATACGTGTTTTTTGCATTATCATAGCTGATATTCAATATTATCAGAAGTGCCCATATAGTGCCCATGACTGTATTTTCAATGGATAAGAAGGCTATAAAGCAAAACCATCAGGCAATAAAAAACCCTTTAAAATCATAGACTTTAAAGGGTTTGAATTTGGTGGGCCCAGTAGGACTTGAACCTACGACCAAAGGATTATGAGT
>NZ_JACDXT010000003.1 GCF_016464015.1 Psychrobacter sp. bablab_jr014 | reverse complement strand
CTCTGCACACGACAAAAAAACAAAAAAGTCTGTTAAAGCAAAGGCATAATAGTAATTTTTAAGACGAATCAGACCATGCCAAACTTTAACAGACTTAGTGAAACTTTAACCCAAAACCTGAGTATGAACAAGGCAAGAATCACATGTTTGAGCCTAATGATAATAGCCCTGATTACTGCTCAAAGCAGTAATCTTAAAAAAAATAGCAAGACACCTTCCTAAGGGTGGCAAGACCGACAGTCACTATCGAAGACTACAGCGTTTTTTTGCCGAAGCGAGGATAGACTACGATCAACTGGCTTTAATGATATATCGACTATTTGGGCTAGGCAAAGTCACCTTAACCATTGACCGCACCAACTGGAAATGGGGTAAAAGTAACCTCAACATCTTTATGCTAGGGGTGGTATATAAAGGGATAGCCATCCCCTTATACTGGCAAATGCTAGATAAGCGAGGTAATACAAACCATCTTGAACGCTGTGAGCTTATTGAGCGGTTTATCAAACAATTTGGCAAAGATAACCTTGAGATGATAGTGGCAGACAGAGAGTTTGTTGGCGAAAAATGGTTTAACTGGCTCACCAATAATCACATACCCTTTGCCATACGGATTAAGAAGAACAGTAAAGTTAAGAATCATCATGGCAAGTTGGTACAGATTAAAGAGTTATTGCGCCATGTTAGCCATCAAGAAACATATCGACATGGGCGAATACTGACTGTCGATGGTTGTTTGGTTCGAGTATTTGCCAAGCGTGATAAAGACTATGGTTTAGTGATTGTCGCAACCAATCAACTAGAAACAGTGGATGCGATGACAAGCTATGCTAAGCGTTGGGAAATTGAGACTTTATTTGCTTGTCTAAAGGGGCGTGGCTTTAATCTTGAAGATACCCACTTAACCCATCTTGATCGAGTCAGTAAATTAGTCGCAGTGAACG
Source organism: Psychrobacter sp. bablab_jr014 (assembly GCF_016464015.1). Taxonomy (GTDB): domain Bacteria; phylum Pseudomonadota; class Gammaproteobacteria; order Pseudomonadales; family Moraxellaceae; genus Psychrobacter. The sequence goes on along the minus strand of NZ_JACDXT010000003.1, from coordinate 248 downwards.
CCTTAGCATTTTGTTGGGCTTATCATGTCGGTATTTATAAAGACAAAGATAAGCCGTTAAAGCGCAAGTTAAAGTCAAACGCTCGACCTCAAGCCAGTTTGTTTGCGCTTGGCCTGGATGTGTTGATTGAGGGCCTTCACTTGGTGTTCTTTAACAATGATAAGAATGTATTTCGACAGTTAGTTAGCTTTTTAACCCCTAAACCTATGAAAATCGGGTGGGGATGATTTTTTTGTCGTGTGCAGAGG
>NZ_JACDXT010000002.1 GCF_016464015.1 Psychrobacter sp. bablab_jr014 | reverse complement strand
TCAGCCCCAACGATAAAAGCAGGGGACAGGACTCTTTTTTGCCGCTTCATCGTTAAAAATAAACGCTTAGAATGACTAAACTTATTATTTTTAACCTCGAATCGCCTAAAAAATAGTCGCTGTCAGTGCCATGGTCGAATGGTCAACACGCCCTAATGCGAGCTCGCTGATTCAGTTGAGAGTTTTTATTTGCTTAGGCTATTTTTAATTTTATCAACCAAGGCATAAGTCATTTATTACGCAAGTTTTTTATCATCAGTATTGAGTAAAAAACCTGTCACACAACAGTGCGCTCAATTAAATCCTATTTTTCTTGCTTGCTGTGACTGCGTCACCAGAGGCTGCGAAACATACCATTCAATCTCGCTATAGCCGATTGATAAACCATCGGCTTTATCAAAACAACGTCAAAACCCGCACCGTAAAAACAACAATAGCCAAGGCGACGCTTAGCTATTGTGTTGCTTATCAGTTGTATACAGCGGGTCTTATACTTTGCGTACCAAGACTGAACCAATAGAATAACCTGCACCGAATGAGCAAATCACGCCCAAATCACCTGAGCTGATACTGTCTTTATAGCGGTGGAAGACGACCATCGGGCTTGATGAGCTGGTATTGGCGAACTCGTCCAAGACACTTGGCACAATCGCTTTGTCCGCATCACGACCGACCACAGTACGCAAGATAAGATCCAGCATATTGGCATTGGCTTGGTGTAGCCACATCATCTTAACATCGCTTGGCTGGATGTTGTTGTCGCTTAAGTGCTCGGTGATAATCTCTGACACCTTTGGACAGACTTCACGGAAGACTTTACGACCATTTTGTAAGAACAGCTTTGGGGTAACAGGCTGCTTGAGGTCGTAATGAATGTCTTTGTCTGCCGCCAAATACTCTGAGCGGTCCATAAAGCCATATTCGTTAGTGATGTTGGTTGAGAACTGGGTGAACAGCTTTGAATTGATAATCTCGTAGCCTTTTGGCGTGTCTAGCTCTTCTACGATACAAGCAGTCGCGACATCGCCAAAGATAAAGTGGCTGTCACGGTTACGCCAGTTCAGATGCGCTGAGGTAATCTCGACGTTCACCACTGCGATGCGTTTGGCCAAACCTGAAGCGATTGAGCCTTTGGCTTGCGCCAGACCAAAAGTTGCAGCACTACAAGCAACGTTCATATCATAAGCAAAGCCGCCAATCATCCCGATTTCTTTTTGAATTTCAATCGCTAAGGCCGGGTAAGTGCGCTGGAAGTTTGAGCAAGCAAGGATAATACCATCCAAATCATTAGGCTCAAGACCTGCGTCTTTTAGCGCATCTTTTAGCGCCGCTGTGCCCATCTCCGCCATGATAGAGGCTTCTTCGTTCATGTCACGGTAGGCAATCACTGGCGCCATGATTTCTGGATTTAAAATACCGTCTTTTTCCATGACGTAACGCGACTTGATGCCCGATACTTTTTCGATAAATTCAGCAGAAGAATGCTGCAAGGCAGTCACTGTGCCCGCTTCAATCGCGTCTGCGTGCTGCGCATTATAGTTATCTACATAAGTGTTGAACGACGCCACCAGCTCTTCATTACTGATGCTATAAGGAGGGATAAACAAACCAGTGCCAGTGATACAAGTCGTCATAATGTATTTCCTTGAGTACTATAGCGCCTATACACACGCTATAGGCTAAAACGTGAAAAATGGCGATGGGCCATTTTTGGTGAATAGTTGTAAACTTAATAAGTGACTGCCTCTATTATGCCTGAATCTGACAATATTTCTAATAGTTTGTTACAAATAATCAGATTCAAGCACGCTTACGGCAAAAGAGCATAAGGCGACGGTCTATTGCTATATAATAGCGCACATTTTATTTTCAAGTTTTTGCAGCGACATAAAGGAGCGCGTGTGGCGGAATTGATAGGATGGCTGTTTGGGCAGTATGCTGAGTATCCGACGTTGTTTATTGTTCTTGAGCTGATTGGTGTGGTCTTTGGCGTTGCCAGCGTACTGCTTGCCAAGCGCACCAGCGTGCTTGCCTTCCCGATTGGGCTCATCAGTACAGCGATTTTTGTGTATCTGTTGTGGGAGTGGCAGCTGTTCGGCGATATGCTGATTAATGCTTATTATAGCGTAATGAGTATCTATGGCTGGATTAATTGGTCGCAGCACAAGGACACACACGAAGCGGATGCGGTCACTATCGAGCACGTCAGCCGTAAGGACATCCCGCTGATGGCGCTGCTCTCTACGGTGACGGTGGCGTTTGTCGGGCTGATTTATTACTTTAGACCTGTGATTAATAACGACTTTAGCTTTGCAGGTGCGGTGCTGGGTCTAGACTTATTTACGTGGGTGGACTACACCGACATGCTGACCACGGCGCTGTTTTTGATGGCGATGGTATTGATGGCGCAGCGCAAAATTGAGCATTGGCTGTTGTGGATTGTCGCCGATGGTATCTCTGTACCGCTGTACTTTTATAAGGGACTCAGCTTTACCGCGCTCCAGTATGTGGCATTTACCTTAATTGCAATGTGGGCTTATTATGAATGGCAACGACGCTACCAGCGCCAGCTTAGCGCAGCATACGCCTGACGGCGTGTTTAACGTCGCGGTATTGGGCGCAGAAAGCACAGGCAAAACGACCTTGTGCCAAGACTTGGCGGCGCATTTTGGCTGCCCGTGGGTGCCTGAATATATGCGTACCTATTTGCAAAAAAAATGGGACGAGCGCGGCGAGGTCTGTACATGGGAGGATTTGCTGCCCATCGCGGCGGGGCAAATCGACAGTGAAAATAACGCGGCGGCAGCAGCAGTCACGCAGGGTCAACACGTGTTTTGTGATACCAGCTTGACCGAGCTGTTTATCTATTCGCATTGGTATTATGGCGACTGCCCCGAGCCGATAAAGCGCGCCGTACAAATGCATCATTATGATGTCATCGTCGTCACCGAAGTGGACATTCCGTGGGTGGCGGACGATTTGCGCGACAGTCCGCACTTGCGCGCTGAAATGTATGACTACTTTATTCATTGGCTTGACCGCTTGGGACTGCCCTACCTTACTGTGGGCGGCAGCCGTGAAGCGCGGGTGGCCCGTGTCGCCGCATACATTGCTGAGCAAAAAAGGCGAACGAGTAACTTTTAAATTTTAAAAAAACAACCTGAACCGATGCATCAGAAGGCGCAACAGCACACGGCAAATTTGTTACCATAACGCATTGACCGACTGCCACACGCACGATTGCACTATTAACAAGGTATTTTCATTATGAGTAAAAATGCGCTGCAAGCGCAGCTGCTAAAAGCTGGGCTAATCGATGATAAAAAAGCCAAAAAAATCAACAAACAAGCCAAACATGCTAAGCGCACAGGCGATAGCGATGCGGCTGAGCGCAAACAAGCCCTTGCTAAAGCGCAAGCAGAAAAGCTAGAAAAAGACCAACAGCTGAACCAAGAGCGCCAACGTCAGCTCGAAGAAAAAACGCTCAAAGCCAACATCATCCAGATGATTAAGCAGCACCAAATCCCTGATACCGCAGGCGAGGTCAGCTATCAGTTCGTTGATAACAGCAAAATCAAAAAGCTGCACACCACGCAAAAACTGTATGACCAAATCGTCGCAGGTCACGTGGTCATCGCCCGCCTTGAGGACGGCTATGCGCTACTGCCCTACCCGCTGGCAGAGCGTATCAACAGCAAGCAAGAAGGCTTTATCGTCGTATCCAATGATAAAGATACCAATGAGCTGGACGAGGACGACCCATACGCCGCATACGTGATTCCTGATGATTTGATGTGGTAACTGCCGATTAAGCGCTATCGTTAAGAGTAAAAAACCGCCGTGGCAAATGCTGGGGCGGTTTTTGTGTCTATTTAATCAGTAGCTGATTTATAAAACTCAAACAAGCCTTATTCACTGACTTTGACTTTATGATAACTCACCGTCGGTGGCAGCAGCTGATAGCGGTAAAAGACATCGTCATCATCGAGGGTATCGGGATTACACGCTTGCGAGCAGCTGTCTTTTCTGACATAGGCATTTAGTTTTTTATCAAAAAAATAATCCTCAATATCAAAACTATGGTTATCATTACCCCATCGATCCGCTGGGAACAGCTTGCCTTCGGCACTGTAATGTACCGTTTTTGGAGCAAACTGCATATAAGACAGCTCATACATCTGTGTTAAATCATCTTCTGACATCTCAGATAATGGTTCTTTTTTCAGGACATCTAACTCCCATGTCAGGGTATTGTTGTCTTTATCAATCGTAAATTCAAAGCCAACACCGCCGACCACAGTAGCGTAATCCCTGATGAGAAGCTCATTAAACTGCGCCGTATCAAAATGATATACCGCCGTTTTTAGACTGTCGCTAGGGTCAACCTCGGCAACCTGCGCTAAAGACAGCTGCTGTATCTTACTCGTATGCGTGTACTTATATATTTTGTCGTCGTCACTGTGGGTCAGTACGGTCATGCGCGGGGCGGTACGGCTTATTTGCCCATCGTGCATCAGTACGCGATGTTCCCGTTTGTCGCCATCAACAGTCATACGTGTCTGTTTACCGAGTGCCTTATTTGCACGACCAAACACAGCAAACGGATACTTAGGCTCAAGTGGCAAAAGCTGTACCCTATTGCCATCAACCACACGCCACTCACCCGCCACCATTGCGCCGTAACCAACCATCATATAACGCCTGTTCGTTAATAAGATAAAGCTTAAATAATTGCCAGAAACTTTATAGCTGCCGACCACTTTTTTCTCAATAGCACTATAATCACCGTCTGCACCTGACTGCCAACTCGCCAGCCCATGGGTTGTTGCTGGCGGCTTTTCATCAGCGGTCAAACCCAACAGTTCAGACTTTGATAAGTCATCGAATGTTTTTTGTCCTGAATACATAGCAGCTTGGGCGGGCAACATGATACTAGTGCTGAGTAAGCTTAAAGTTAGCGCACAGCTTTTTAGCATTTTCTTGTAAGGCTGGATTTCTTTTTGCATAAATTGTCGTAATAATAAAAATTTGTTCGCTATTATTCCTTACTTTTGCTTGGTCATCAACCCTTGACGCTGATCTTTATTAGCGCTACGTTAAAGATAATCCTTGGTATTGGTCAGATACGGAAAATCTAGCAAACGTTAAAGTTTATGGTATTACATTCTAAAGCTACCAAGGCTTTTTATATCTGTTGTTTATCGCCCTGCTTTTACTGCTCTATTTATTCTGCACTACCCTCCCCAAATATCACTAAGTCATCACCCGCTTGCCACGGCTGGTATTTTTTCATGGCGATAATAAATAGCGGATGCTCAAGCCATGCCGTTAGCCAGCGCTGTACATTGGGGTATGGCAAGCCATAAAACACCTCGCGATCCACGTGAGCGAACTGGCGCACAAACGGCATGATGCCAATATCCGCCGCGCTGATGTCCGCGCCGAGCAAGTAGTTATTATTAGCAAGCAGTGCTTCTAGCTTTTGAATAAACACTTCCCCGCGCTCGCGGTAGTCGCTTTGGCTCATCTCAGGATGACGGTCAGCGTATTTGTAGCGGTCGAGCCAGTGTTTAAACTCCTTATCATTTTGCGCAATCAGTGCCGCCGCCTCTTTAGGTGCGTGAGTCAACAGTCCGTGCGGGTTGTTTTGCTCAAGCGCCCACATCATTATCTCAACACTTTCTTCAATGATGGTTCCATCCGCCAACTGTAAAACGGGCACCGTGCCTTTTGGACTAATCGCTAGCATTTGCTCAGGTTTATTCTTCAGCACAATCTCGCGCAGTTCTACGGACAACTCGGCAAATAAGATACCGAGACGAGCACGCATGGCGTAAGGGCAGCGGCGAAAGGAGTACAAGCGATGAAGCGGTGAAGTCATAGTAGTTTTCCACAGTTAAATAGGTATTAAATAGTCAGTCAAAAAAACAAGTAGGCTCAAATCTCTGGCTATCGATGCTTACAAAGGCATTTTTGAATATTTTATCGATTTGTAATGAGTCATGGCTTCTACCAGTGACTGCGGCAAATAAGCATCTTTTAGATGGGCATGCGGATAGTACTGCTCAAGCCACGATTGTTAGTTATGGAGGGTGAGCGTACCACAATAGAGCAAATATAAAACCTGCACGCCGATGCTACGCGACAACCCCATGACGCAATGAAAACTAATAAGCGTGATAACACATCTCTCTACTTTATTGTCATTCGTGGATGCTCGTGTCTTAGCGGATTGAATCAAAGCATCAATTCGCTCAAATAAGTCAATGTAGTCCTGAAACACTACGTCACTTAATGGTTGCAAGTCCAATAATGGCAAATATAAATAATCAATAGACGCAGACGTGATATCTTTAGCGGTCATTTCAAGTTTATCGACATGGCTAGATATTTCAGCAGCCAAATCAACAACGATAATTTGAGAGCAGACTAAAGACTTATCTTCTTTTGGCAAGCGCAACCAATCTGTTAAATGAGTATTGATACTTTTTTGTGTCAATCGAGGCGAGGCCACAACGGCGACACTGTCACTCATAGCATACGGTGTAATTGGATATTTTTGACCTTTTGAAAAAACGTTAAAATACCACTGCCCCAACAATAACATAGCGTTGTAAATCATAATGATGGGAGCAAACTTCATCCAAGTATATGCGGTAAGTCTTCCGCTACCAGACTTTTGAAACCAGCGTGTATCTTGCATTGGTCTGACCTGCTGATAAGCACAAGCCAACATCACAAAACTGATCAGCCAATATAAAGCGATGATAATAGCAAAGGTTTCTATCATGTCAGCGGCTATCATACTCATATTAGCAAGGTAAAACCCTGCAATAGCTATCAATAAAAAACCCGTACCGCCTATTGCTAAGTGTTTAACCACCAGTGCATTGCGGATTCGATTTGAGAGCATGAGCACCGAAATGGCCAACACTACCCCGCCGAACATATCCAACAGATGATGCTGATACGTCAACACCGTTGAGCAAGCGATCGACGTGCATATGGCCACCAGTAACAATCGATAAAGTATTAAAACCCATCGTTGTTTGGACTCTACAACATTCCATAAAGACACACAAAACAAGATGGCATAACTAACATGCAAAGACGGTAGCTGATTAAACGGCTTGTCCACCACTTGCAATAACTGATAGCCAAATTGCGTCCAGTCATCAGGTATCGGCCGATGGAATGAGAACCGAGCGGGATAAAAATAAAAAACCAAACAGGCAAAAACGGTCGCCAAGATTAGGCGATAGCTCAATAAAGACAACTGTGTAGACGTACGTACTAAAAAAAAGCTGCCCACAAATAAAATCAGTGACCAGCTATAAGGGACAATCATAGCGGGAATAAAAGGAATAACGCTATCAAACGGCGTGGCTAGGTTATAAACGCTCGATGGATAAAGTTTATATAAGGAGACACTATAAAACGTCGTCACGTTGTAAAGCAGATAAAATATTGATAGTGCAAGACCGAGGTGTCTAAAACGTGTTGATGTATTTAGTAACACCTAGCACCTCGTTTAAGTATTGAATAAAAATCATTGTCTATATCTCAACACTCTCAAATCATCGACCTATCTTACTTCCAAATTTCTTTAAGGAAGTTGGTTACAGGTTCACTAATTTTAGTCGTTACTGGATGCTAAGTTTAGTTCCTATTTTCTCATTATACCAACCTGTTAGAAACCATATTATCTTAAGGTTCATTTAAGGCTGCTCCTTTCTGATGCTCTTATGATATTAGGACGTGTCCCTATTTTAAAAATGGTGATAAAAATGAGATAAATTAAAGGCAAACAAGGAAAATAGCGCAGGTAATATCAAGATATTGGCCAGCTATTTGACACCGTTTGCCAAAGATTTAGCCATTTTTAGCCCATTTAGTC
>NZ_JACDXT010000059.1 GCF_016464015.1 Psychrobacter sp. bablab_jr014 | reverse complement strand
TTCCCTTATGCTCTTGAATGGCAATAGTTGCAATATTACACCTGTTGAATGGCAATAGTTGCAATATTACACCTGTATACTCTCGTATTTTTCATTTCAAAATCTCAAAACTTTCTCAGAAAAACATCTTTAATTTTTTCTAACAAAACAAAAAACGCTCACTCTTTTTTCGAGTAGCGTTTTGTTTTTTTATTTTTCTTCTTCAATTTCATTTATCATTTTTTGATTCACTTCTCGTTTTTCTTCATCCGTTAAATCAAAAATTTCGCTTGCCAAATATTCTTTTTGATTCCACATGTAAAAAATCTGATATACATATTCTGTTGGATCAATTTCTTTAAGATAATCTAAATCGCCATCTTTCAATTTTTTACGTGCTTCTTTAAACAATCCTGAATAAACTAATATTTGTTTACCTTTAAGTGATTTATAGAATGCATCAAATACTTTTTGATTTATTAAATAATCACTATCTTTACCAGAATACTTAGCCATTTCATATAACTCTTTATTGTTATTTTGTCTTATTTTTTGAACTTGAACTTGTGTAATCTCGGGCATATCTGTAACATCACGCCATAAGTTTAGCCACTCTTTTTGACTAATATATGATTTAGTATCTTTAAAATACGAGCGATTGACTGCAATTAACACATGAAAATGCGGGTTATAGTCATCTCGCTCTTTGTTGTATGTAATTTCTAACTTACGAACATAACCTTTAGCTATAGAATTAACTCTTTTACGCTTAAACATCTTTTGAAAAGAGTGATTATAAGCTTTAATTTCACTTTCTAAATGCTCAGCTGTGACATTTGGGGTCGTAAGTGTCAAAAATATGAATGATTTTGACTCCTCTTGTTGAATATATTGCATCATCAACGATAAACCTAATGCATCTTTACGTGCTTTACGCCAAGCACATATTGGACAAAATCGATTTTTGCACGGATTTGCTTTGTATAGCTTTTTCTTCTCTAACGTCTTATCAGTCACAAAGCTCAAGAACGTATTACAATTTTTAATCAAATCCATTTGTCCCTCTTTAACATGCCGTCTAATAAATTTTTGAAATACTTGATTTCTTTGTTTTTTCTCTGTATACTTTTCCATGTTATAACACATAAAAACAACTTTGTTTTCTTAATTATTGTATATAAAAAAGTTGCTTTTTCTCCTTTCTATTTCGTTTTTGATTCGACACCATAAACGTTACAATAGTATGCTAGAAAAAGCAACTTTTTTTGTGCTTGAATCCAGAAATGCCAGTGGATTAAGAGGTCTTTCGCTCGCCGGGAATAGTTACCCTTATTATCAAGACAAGAAGAAACTCGTTTCACTCGTTTCAAAAAAGCCAAAAATTCTCATCGTTAAATACTTTTAAATGCACTATTAATAAATAAATGATAAAGTGAAAATGTAACATCATCCCCACACATCATTAAATCTTTTAATATGAAAAAGTGCTTTTACCCTCCATAGCCACTTAATTGTTGAGTGGCTATTTTTAATGCTTTATTCCAATTGCTTTTTGGTTGGAACCAACGGAGCATAATGTGTTGTTGAGTTGGTACTTCGTTGGGATTAATCCCAACAAACCACCAACCAACTCGCTAACATAGTTAGCTAACACATAGCTCATTCCAACCAAAAATTTTCTCGGCATAAATGCGTGTGATATGATTAATGTATTACTCCTTTCATTTAATATATCAAAAACTATTCCCTGGCTACTCAAAAAATGAGTAGTCTTTTTATTTTGCATTTTAAGCCCTTTCTAGGACATTTAATCATTTCGAATATAAAAACACACAAAAATTTCTTTCGTCCAACAGTGAGGCTATAAATCACTTTAGAATTTATTTCTAAACGCAAAAAGGGAGGTGTGACCTATTCAAAGGTCACACCTCCTTCGTTTTGCTTTATGTTTTTAAGTTTATATCTGAGTTCTTCATCGTCTCTAAAACCATCAAAATCAATATAGGCATTCTCATTCACGTGAGTGAGAAATTCATCTAAAAGGTTGGCTTTTACTCTGAATGCCTCAACGTCTGATTTGAGTGCTTCGTTGTCGTTTTTGAGCTGTTCTATGATTTCATTCAAATCATTCGAGTCATTATAATCATCAAGCGTTGTTTGTTCTTGAGGATATTCAATCACTGTAGGCTTAATCCGATTGCCTAAAGCAACCTGCTTGGTATAACTAGTTGGGTTAAGATGACGAATTTCTGCTAGCTTTTGTATTTTGTTGTACTCATCTTGAGTTAAGTTAACGTTTATAGTCTTTGCTTTTTTGTTAAATGAACTAGACATAAAATAACCACCTTTATGTATTAGTAATTACTCAATAAATTTTAACATATAATTATGAGTAATTACTAATTAAAATATCATTGGTTATTTATGAGTAAATACTCAATTTAAATATATTTATATTGGTGAGTAATTACTCAATTATAATGCTCACTTTTTTGAGCATTTAGGTTTTAGTAATTACTCACTAGTATAGACAAAACAAGATTTTCAACGTACCCGATACGTACTAAAAAATTGGTACGTTTTGGGTACCTTTTACGTATGTATTGAGATTTTAGGGTACTTTTCACGTACCTTTTACGTACGTTTGCATAAATTTTTACATCACATTTAGGAATCCTATTTGACACTGTCAAATCAATACTTTTGCATTATATTGGTACGTAAAACGTACCAATTTGATGCAGGATTCCCTTATGCTCTTGAATGGCAATAGTTGCAATATTACACCTGTTGAATGGCAATAGTTGCAATATTACACCTGTATACTCTCGTATTTTTCATTTCAAAATCTCAAAACTTTCTCAGAAAAACATCTTTAATTTTTTCT
>NZ_JACDXT010000058.1 GCF_016464015.1 Psychrobacter sp. bablab_jr014 | reverse complement strand
TCAACTCTAAAAACAGCAGCAGATAGGCATAGAATAGCACCAAATATCGGTATATACCAATTTTGGAAAATTTGAATAAATAGATTTTTATTGGCGAGGACTTGAGGCGTGACCGTGCATGGGTTTGGGAGAATTTTTTCGTTACCCCCGTGTTACTAATGGGGGGCGCTCCCCCGAAAAATATCGGGGTTACGAAGTATATATTTTTTAAGAAAAATGGCTGTCCTCAACCTTGCATTGGAGGTATGCCCACAGGGTATGCCCACATAAGCAGCAGGGGCAATAACGCTTGAGCTAAACCTAAAGGGCTCCGCGTTATTGCCCCTGCTATGTGGACAACCCTAGTGGACAACCATCCAGATGCGAGGTTGAGGAGCTTAGGGCAATACTCACCCTAAGAGCCTAATAAAAGACTCTTAGTAGTTGCCCTAAATATTACCACCCGTCAGGTCGGCAGTATCGCGTAGGGAGTGCATCATTGGATATAACTGCACCTGTACAGATTACGGCATATCGCGCCGCCACAAGACCTTCTGTACCGCTATAACGTCTCTATGCTATCAAGGGCTTAAACCCAATATAACGCACCGAGAACCGCTTATAACTACTCATAAGGCGCGACCTGTCTTGTGTAACCCCAGTAAGTCGCTTATAATCACGTTATGCAGGGCTGGCGTCTCCGAGTGCCTACCACCCCCTGCATCCGCCTCCAGTGAGCTCTAACTCACGTGGAGGTTTTTTTATATCTGAATGCTTTGCCAAATATATACCTAATAAGTGCTGATTACAATAGGTTATTATCTGACCGTTCCTCCTCCTCCTCCTCGTCGATGCCTCCTCGTCGTCGTCATCGTCACGGATCATCTTTTCTTGTTTTTAGCGTTCTTTCGTTTTTTGGCGGCATTAATCGCACTGGAAACAGTGTCAGAAAGCTCTAAATCGGCTTGTACGGCATTTTTATAGCTTTTGCGCTGTTTAGGTATGCGCTTAGGCGTTAAAGGCGTCTGTGTGGCGTCTGTGGGCTTTGTGGTCATGCCCGTAGTGGTCTTAGCCACCTCATCAGCCATAAAACGGCGTAATTCAGCACTAACAGATACACCGCGAAACTTGCACAAACCTTGAAACGAGGCTTTGAGGTCAGGCGGTAACTTTATCAAAAGGGTAGTTTCATCTGAATTCTTTATTTTAGTCATGAGATAAATCAGCCTTGCACAAAATGGATTGCATATTAGCCTTATCTCTAGACACATTGCCCGAGTATTCTAGATATTGGGCGTATAGTTCAGGGGTAAGGGGGCTATCTAGCTTGGCATTAAGCATATCGTGGCATTTTTCTAAATCATCTATGGTTTTAACCATGGCAGCTTTAAGGCTGTCCAATTCAGACCATGACAACTTGAGATGATAAGTATCCATAAAAACACCTAAATGCGAGTTTTCGACTTTAAAAAGTCAACTCTAAAAACAGCAGCAGATAGGCATAGAATAGCACCAAATATCGGTATATACCAATTTTGGAAAATTTGAATAAATAGATTTTTATTGGCGAGGACTTGAGGCGTGACCGTGCATGGGTTTGGGAGAATTTTTTCG
>NZ_JACDXT010000057.1 GCF_016464015.1 Psychrobacter sp. bablab_jr014 | reverse complement strand
TATCTACCTCTATGACTTCTCCACTTTCTTCGTCTATGAGCCTCTGAGAGCCTTTATAGACTGTTCCATATCTCTCTTTCATATTTAAACCTCCTATATTTCTTTAATTATGAAATAAACATAACACAAATGAAAAAAAAGTAAAACAAATTATGAAAGAAATTACAACAAATTATGAAAGAAATTACAACAAACAAATTCCTTATAAACATTATCATCTCAAGCTATATTAAGATTTTACCTAGTTGAATCTTCTTTTCTATATAAAGCGTCGGAGCATATCAGGGGGTTCTTCTCCATATAAATGCTTCCCTTCGGCTCGCTAACGCTCGGCATTGACATGGAGCCTCTGAAACATTCGCTAACGCTCATTCCCCCTGAACCCCCATGCTCCAACAGCAAAAAGGAAACTTTTTGCTGCTTTCCGACGCTTATTCACTTCGTTCATATTTATATAGAAAAGAAGTGAATGCGTTTATGCTTACGTTTATTTTTTGATATATGGCTAGCATTTTGCAGGGGGATTGGGGGGTATGCCCCCAACAAGTGTATTTGCAACCACGAAATGAGCGTAGCGAATGAAGTGGCTAGCAAATACGATGATTGCCAAACCTTAAAATTACATTTTGAAATGAGAAAATTTTTGACGAGCAAAGCGAAAATGATAGCCACTTTACGTGGCGATTGGTGCAGGTTTTAAGTTGGATTAATTCCAACTTAACAACCAATCCAAATCATTTGAACGATATCGTGAAGTCAAAAAGCAATTATTTTAAAATGTAATTTTAATGGTGGGTTGTTGTTTGTAATATAGCTTTTTTCTGCGAATATGTATGAGCAGATCAAAAGCTATATAAAAAAGGACTAGTATTGGCTAGTCCTTTCCTTATTATTTATGCTATATTACTCTTTGAAAGAATAATAATCTGATAATGCATTTTCTTGCTTTTCTGATGCCTCTTGCTCAAAGTTCCCAAATTCGAGTAAGAGGTATTTTTGTTTTTGGTCATCGCCTCTCATAAGTAGCTCCGGATTAAGCATTAATGCACCTGTTTTTCTTTTGATTATATTTCCTTCTTCTAAGATTTTTAATGTTGTTATTACGGTTCTTGAACTTGTATTGGTAGCTTTTGCTATCTCTCTAGTAGTTGCTATTAATGTATTATTACTTAAATGGACATTATCTAGTATATAGTTAACGATTTTGAGTTTTTTACCGCCAATCATATCTAACATACTTATTAATTGAACTATATAAGCCTTTACGAAGTTACCAGACGTTTGTTTACGGTATAACTTATCTACCTCTATGACTTCTCCACTTTCTTCGTCTATGAGCCTCTGAGAGCCTTTATAGACTGTTCCATATCTCTCTTTCATATTTAAACCTCCTATATTTCTTTAATTATGAAATAAACATAACACAAATGAAAAAAAAG
>NZ_JACDXT010000056.1 GCF_016464015.1 Psychrobacter sp. bablab_jr014 | reverse complement strand
GGCACTGACAGCGACTATTTTTTAGGCGATTCGAGGTTAAAAATAATAAGTTTAGTCATTCTAAGCGTTTATTTTTAACGATGAAGCGGCAAAAAAGAGTCCTGTCCCCTGCTTTTATCGTTGGGGCTGATGCTAAAATTGTCCCATACTGCGTTACAAATCTTGCTAAGGCATCTGCATTATCGTCGCTTTGTGCCTTGTCTGGAACAATTTTAGCAATCAGCAGTGCCTATTTGCGAATGTTCAACACGCCCTAATAAGGATACCGCCATGCCAAACAAAGACGCCGATCATACCGCTTTGCCAAACGAACAATCGGATAATGACAATACGACCAGTGCCGAGCATGTCGAGCAGCATTTGCAAGCGCTATCGGGCAATGAGGACATGCGTGAGCGGCGCTACTACAGCCAAGAGCAGCCATTTAGCGCTGATTTTTTGGGCAGTGTGATTAATGAGGAACGATTGACGGAACTGCTGTTGGAGAGTGATGCGTTTATCAGCCATTTGCAAGGTGAGATACAAGAATTTGACGAGAGTGAGTTGGATAATGGCTTGGATCAGGACTAAACCAATAACACAAGGTAAAAAAGCGCCGCTACTCTTATCACGAGCAGCGGCGCTTTTATTGTACGAAAGACTTTTTAGCAAAAAAAACTTACAACACCATCGCCGCAATCCAACCAAACGCCAATAGCGGGATGTTGTAATGGATAAAGGTCGGTATCACGCTGTCCTTGATGTGATCGTGTTGCCCATCAATGTTCAGACCCGATGTCGGCCCAAGGGTCGAATCTGACGCAGGCGAACCTGCATCGCCAAGCGCACCTGCCGTACCGATAATCGCCACAGTCGCAAGCGGTGAAAAGCCAAGCGACAAACACAGCGGCACATAAATCGCCGCCAAAATCGGAATGGTCGAAAACGACGAGCCGATACCCATGGTCACAATCAAGCCGATAAGTAGCATAATAAAGGCCGCCATCGCTTGATTGCCCGCGAACATGGCTGCCGCACCATCGACCAGCGGCTGGATTTGCTCGGTGGCTTTCATGACCTCAGCAAAGCCCTGCGCGGTAATCATAATAAAGCCAATCATCGCCATCAGCTTGATGCCGTCATTAAACACGGTATCGGCTTCGCGCCATTTGACCACGCCTGTCGCCATAAAGACGCCAAAACCAAACATCGAGCCTAAGAGCAGCGAATCGGTATACAGCTGCACCACGAATGCGGTGACAATCGCTGCCAGCGCCCCAAGGGCTTTTATAGTACTTTGACTGCCCGCAGACACCGCCGCTTGGCTGAGCGCGTCGCCCTCGACCACGGCATCACGCGCCGTCTTATCAATACTTAGCTGCTCATAATGTCTGGGCTTACGGTAGCTAAAGAACACCGCGACGATTAAGCCCAGCAGCATACCAAGTGCAGGAATCGCCATCGCCTGTGTGACCGAAATACCGCTGACATCAATGCCCGCTTCGCCGACGTTTTTGAGCATGATTTGGTTTAAGTAAATATCGCCAAACCCATAGGGAATAAACATATAGGTGGTCACCAGACCAAAGGTAATCAGACACGCGACCAGTCGGCGGTCAATCTGCATGCGGTTAAACGCGAGCAGCAGTGGCGGCACGAGCAGCGGAATAAAGGCGATATGAATAGGAATCAGGTTTTGACTAAAGCAGCTCATCAGCACGAGACCTGCAAACAGCCCGTACTTCACCATCAGACCCGCGCCGCCTTTTTCGATGCGCCCGATGACCTTGCTCGCGAGCGACTGCGGCAAGCCTGAATGTGCAATCGCCACCGCAAACGCACCGAGCAGCGCGTATGACAGCGCAATCTCTGCGCCGTTACGGATGCCCTCTTGAAACGCCGCCAGCGTATCCGTCACCCCAAGCCCCGCCACCAGACCGCCTGCCAGCGCCCCGATTAACAAACTTAATACCACGTGTACCCGCGCCAGTGACAGCCCCAGCATAATCACTACCGCCAGCAGCACCGCATTGATTGCCATATCTTGCCCCTTAGATTGCAACACCGCGCATTCAATTAAAATGCGTATCAACACGTCACAGACTCGCCCGCCTGCAACGCAAATGCGCGCCAGTTTACCTGATTTTGGCTACAAAACCTATGTTTAAACGGCATACACTATCTACACAAGCGTGACGCGCGCGTTTTATGATAAAGACAGGCGCACAGGCGGACGCCGATGTTAACACTTGCTGTATTTGCTGGACTTATTGCCCCCTTTGACCCTACCGCTTTTTCCTAACTTCTAAAAATGTCATAACCTTGCAATTTTTGATAACAACACCATTTATCTAAACATGAACCACGAACTTGACTTTGCAAGTCTGGTGAACGAGGAAAAATATATGACTGAACATAAAATCGAACCAGAAAACATCGACATTGATATCGACACTCACACTGACGACAGCGTGACCGAGAGCCAAAGTGACAAGCCTGAAACCTACTTGCCACTGCTCGCGCTCCGTGACGTCGTGGTCTATCCACATATGCAAATCGCGCTGTTTGTCGGTCGTGCGCCGTCAGTTAAGGCGGTCGAGCTGGCACAAGCCGAATATGGCGATAAAGTACTGGTCGTTGCGCAAAAAGACTCACTGACTGAAGAGATTGACCAAGACAATCTGTATCAATACGGCACGGTTTGCCGCATCGTCAGCACCATGCCGCATGACAGTGACGAAAATTGCATCAAAGTTCTTATCGAAGGGCAATACCGCGCCCACGTAGACAGCCTAGAAGCACACGATGAGGTGCTGATGGCGAACTTTACGCGTGCCGATATCACCACTGATATGGACGAAAGCCAGCAAAAAAACACCTTAAATGCGCTCGTGAGCTTGTTTGAAAGCTACGCTGATGCCCGCTTGCGCAACTCACGCGAGTTGGTACGTGTTGCCAAACGCATTGATGATTTGCTTGAGCTGGTGTACTTCATCTCAACGCGCGTCTCGATGGACTTGGACATCAAGCAATCGTTCCTAGAGCACAACGATTTAAAAGCGCACATCAATACTTTGACCGAATACTTGGTGAAGCAAAGCGCGGAACAAAACATCGAGCAAGAAATCCAAGACGCCGTACGTCAACAGATGGAAGACAATCAGCGCGAGTATTTCTTAAACGAAAAAATGAAAGCCATCAAAAACGAGCTTTCTGAGATGGGCAATGGCTCGTTTGATGCCGATGACGATATTGGCGAATTAGAGCAGCGTTTAGAAGACGCCGACTTGCCAGAAGACGTGCGCAAAAAAGCAGAGCAAGAGTTTAAAAAGCTCAAAATGATGCCGCCTGCCTCATCTGAATCGTCAGTCGTGCGCAACTATATCGAGTGGATTTTGGACACCCCGTGGAATGCCACGACCAAAGTGTCTATCAACCTTGATAAAGCGCAAGCGACCTTGGATGAAGACCATTACGGCCTAAAAGACGTTAAAGACCGCATCTTGGAATACCTCGCGGTACAATCGCGCGTGAAAAAGCTGCGCGGTCCTATCTTGTGCCTCGTCGGCCCTCCAGGTGTGGGTAAAACCTCACTAGGTGAGTCTATCGCCCGCGCGACAGGTCGTAAGTTTGTGCGTATGGCGCTTGGCGGC
Organism: Psychrobacter sp. bablab_jr014; assembly: GCF_016464015.1. Lineage (GTDB taxonomy): Bacteria > Pseudomonadota > Gammaproteobacteria > Pseudomonadales > Moraxellaceae > Psychrobacter. The sequence continues at coordinate 6,100 of NZ_JACDXT010000056.1, read as the reverse complement.
GTGCGTGATGAAGCTGAGATTCGCGGTCACCGCCGTACTTACATCGGTGCGATGCCTGGTAAAATCGTGCAGTCGCTTGCCAAAGTCGAAGTCAAAAACCCGCTCTTCTTACTTGATGAAGTGGACAAAATGGCGCAAGACTTCCGTGGTGACCCAGCGTCAGCATTGCTTGAAGTACTCGACCCATCGCAGAACGACAGCTTTAACGACCATTACCTCGATATGGACTTGGACTTATCGCAAGTGATGTTTATCTGTACTGCGAACAGCATGGACATTCCGCCTGCGCTGCTTGACCGTATGGAAGTCATCCGTCTGCCTGGCTACACCGAGGAAGAAAAAGTCAATATCGCCCAGCGTTACCTTGTGCCCAAAGCCATCAAGCAAAACGGCTTAAAAGAAGGCGAGATTGAGATTGTCGAAGCCGCGCTACACAGCATCGTACGCAGCTACACCCGTGAAGCGGGTGTGCGTAACCTTGAGCGTGAAGTCAACAAAATCTGCCGTAAAGTGGTACGCGGCTCGGTTGCCGAACACGGCTCACGCGCGCCGAAAAAGGCAGAACGTGACCTTGTGGTCGTTGACGCGGACAATGTCTCTGACTACCTTGGCGTACATCAATTTGACTACGGTCTAGCAGAAGAAAGCCCTGAAGTCGGACGCATCACGGGTCTCGCGTGGACGCAAGTCGGCGGTGAGCTATTGACCATTGAGGCGGTCGGCATGAAAGGCAAAGGCGAGCTGGTGTATACAGGCTCACTCGGCGATGTGATGAAAGAATCTATCCGCGCCGCAATGAGTGTAGTGCGCGCACGTGGTGACAGTCTGGGTATTGATTATGAAACGGTCAAAACAACCGACATCCACGTACACATGCCTGAGGGCGCAACGCCAAAAGACGGTCCGTCTGCAGGTGGCGCGCTGACCACCGCGCTGGTCTCAGCATTGACAGGCATCCCGATTCGCCCAGACGTGGCGATGACAGGCGAAGTCACCCTACGCGGTAAAATCCTGCGTATCGGCGGCTTAAAAGAAAAGCTACTCGCAGCGCATCGCGGCGGCATCAAGCACGTATTGATTCCTGCCAGCAATGAGCGCGACCTTGCTGACATTCCTGACAATGTCAAAGAAGGTCTTAAGATTCAGCCTGTCTCGACCATTGATGAGGTCTTAAAAGTGGCGCTGGTGCGTATGCCCACCCCGCTAAAACCTGCCAAAGTCACTGTGGACAAAACCACGAAAAAAACATTGCACAGCTAATCGTTAATTAATCGTTAGTTATTAACTACTTGTTAAAACAGCCGTCCGAGTGTGGGCGGCTTTTTTGTGTGTATAGAAAAAGGATTATTTATTGCAAACATAGTTTTTCAACCAAATTCACTGCTTTTATTTACGCATACCGCTATAGATAATAAAAAACGTATATATAGGCAGATCTCTTATGACGAAACATACGGTTTCAAACTCAAACAGTTAAACCATGACAAACACCGTTACTAGCTTATGTATTCTCAACAAGACTTACATTTATTAACCGATTGTTGCGCGATTGGTGAATAATGTGCCAAGCAGCTTGGCTATACTTATTTTTGTCATTAAGAAGAGATGAAAAACAACAATTAGAGGAACAGTATTATGAAAAAGATTATGCTCGCTAGTGCGTTACTTTGTGGTTCAGCCCTTGCTATGACAGGCTGTCAAAGTACTCAAGGTCAGTTGAAAACAGGCAACCCACTAAACCAGCCAGCTCTGAAATCTGTCATTAAAACTACTAATAGCTCAAATCAAGAAGTTGGACAAGTCTATCTACGCCCTGTTGATGGTGGCGTACAAGTCTACGGTAAGATAAGTCAGCTACCCGCTGGTGAAACGGTTGCCATACATATCCATGAAACAGGTAGCTGCGATATGATGGGCAAGGCAGCAGGCGGACACTTTAATCCAGATGGCTATCCGCATTCAAACCCAGACGACATGATGGGTCATGCAGGCGACTTGCCAAACATTACTGCTAATGAAGATGGCGTGGCCACAATTAACTATGTAAATAAGAAAATCAGCGCGGCTAAAGCGGGTAAGTATAGCGTTAACCGCCGCGCCGTTATTGTGCATGCAGGCGCTGATGATTATGTGAGTCAACCATCAGGCGCATCAGGTGACCGTATTGCTTGCGGCATTATCACTGAAGTGATGTAATTATCAATAAACGATAAGCACAAAAAAACCTCTTTATGATAAAGAGGTTTTTTATTGCGTCTTTTATATTAGGCAAATCTATAAGTGCTGTTTAGCACTTATAGCGTTTATGGGTTATTCTTCCCCCCACTCGCCTTTACGCCAATATACGCCCCAGCGCGTGGCTTTGCCGTTTTTCTCTGAGCCGACGTACTGCTCTTTTTTCTTACGCGACCAGCGCAAGATGGTTGGGTTGCCATCAGGATCTTCATCAGGCGCTTCGAACAGATAATGGAACTTGTCTTCCATCTTATCTTTAATCGGACGCAGCTCGGCAAGCTTTGGCGGACGTGTCTCGCGCACTTTGGGGAACTTCGATGCCGCAAGGAACATGCCCGCCGCGCCTTCACGCAAGATAAAGTGGTCGTCATGCTTGGTTGATTTGAGCTCAGGCATGTCGATAGGCTCCATACGCGGTGGTGCAGGTTCGCCATTCTTGAGCACTTTGCGCGTGTTGTCGCATTTTTGACAAGCAAAGTAAGGTCCAAAGCGCCCAGTCTTTAGCTCCATCTGTCCATCACATTTGTCACAGTCGATGGTCGGCGCATCAGAGCCTGGGACTTCAAACTTGCCTTCTTCTAAGATGTAGCCATCACAATCAGGATTGCTGCCGCAGATGTGCAGCTTTAAGCCGCCATCAACGATATAGCCGTCCATTGCCGTGCCGCATTTTGGACAGCGTTTTTTCTCCATCAAGTCTTTGACTTCGGCGGTCTCGTCACTGTCGGCATCGTCTAGGCTGGCAAAGGCTTCGACAGGCATCAGATTTTTTGTGCCTTTGCAGCGCTCTTTTGGCGGCAGGTTGTAACCTGTACAGCCTAAGAAAACGCCCGTTGAACCCGTACGCAGCTGCATTGGGCGGTCACATAGGTCGCAATGTACATCGGGTACGTCTGTTGGGTCGTTCGGGCGCATGCCGTCTTTGTCTTTGGCGTGCTCGAGCTTGATTTTAAAGTCTGTGTAGAAGTTGTCTAACACGTCCTTCCAATCTTGATCACCTTCGGCAACGTGGTCGAGCTTGTCTTCAAGCGCGGCGGTAAAGGTGTAATCCATCAAGTCAGGGAAGCTTTCGGTCAAGCGGTCAGTGACGATGTCGCCCATTTTTTCGGCGAACAGACGCTTGTTATCGAGCTTGACGTAGCCGCGCTCTTGAATGGTGGAGATGATAGATGCATAAGTTGATGGGCGACCGATGCCTTTTTTCTCAAGCTCCTTAACGAGGCTCGCTTCGGTGTAGCGCGGTGGCGGCTTGGTAAAGTGCTGGCTGGGGTCGAGCTTGTCGAGTACCAGCACGTCGCCCTCTTTGACATCAGGCAATAGTGTGTCGTCTACTTTGGCAGGCGACAGCACTTTGGTATAGCCATCAAAGGTCATGGTACGACCGCGTGCCTTTAGCTCGACATTGCCCGCGCCGACAATCAGATTGACCGATAGGTATTTGGCAGGCAGCATTTGGCAGGCGACAAATTGACGCCAAATCAGCTCGTACAGACGCGCCGCATCACGCTCCACGCCTTTTAATTGCGCAGACTTCATATTGACGTTCGAGGGGCGTATCGCTTCGTGCGCTTCTTGGGCGTTTTGCTTGTTGCCATAGAAGTTGGGCTTTTCTGGCAAGTAGTTTTTGCCGTAGTTGCTCTCGATGTGCTCACGCGCCGCGCCCAACGCATCGGCAGATAAGAAAGTCGAATCGGTACGCATATAGGTAATGTGACCTGCCTCATACAGACGCTGGGCAAGAATCATGGTCTTTTTGACCGAAAAGCCAAGGCGCGTGCTTGCCGCTTGCTGCAAGGTCGAGGTAATAAATGGCGCGCTTGGACGCGATTGGGTCGGCTTTTCTTCGCGCGCTTTGACCACATAATCGGCAGGCTTTAAGATGTCGAGTACCGCATCAGTCTGCGCTTTGTTACCGAGCTTTAGGGTTTTGCCGTCTTGTTTGACTGCTTCTAGGCGGATGCTATCGGCGTCTTGTTTGCCGCCTTTTGGATGCGTGTCAGCATGGATTTGCCAGTATTCTTCAGGAATAAAGGCGCGAATCTCGTGCTCACGCTCGACGACCAGACGCATGGCGACCGACTGCACACGACCTGCAGACAGACCACGCGCGATTTTTTGCCACAATAAGGGCGAGACCATAAAGCCCACCACACGATCCAAAAAGCGGCGCGCTTGCTGCGCATTCACGCGGTCAATATCGAGCTTGGCGGGTTGTTTAAAGGCATTTTGAATCGCCGATTTGGTAATCTCGTTAAACACCACGCGCTGATATTTGCTGTCCGCGCCGCCAATGACTTCTTTTAAATGCCACGCAATCGCCTCTCCCTCTCTGTCCATATCGGTCGCGAGATAGATTTTATCAGCGTCTTTGGCAAGGGCTTTGAGCTCTTTAATGACTTTGGTCTTGTTGGGCAGCACTTCATAGACCGCTGCCCAGCCGTGTTCAGGGTCAACACCCATACGGCGTACGAGGGCTTGTTGGGCTTTTTCTTCTTTGCTTAGGCTGTCGTCTTTTTTGCTGGTCGTCGCTTTTTTGCCACCTTTATTGCCACTGACGGGCAAATCGCGCACATGCCCAATACTTGAGCGCACAATATAGTCGTTGCCCAAATATTTATTGATGGTTTTTGCCTTGGCTGGCGATTCGACGATAACCAAGGATTTGCCGTGACTGCTGTTTTCTTCGGCAGCGGGGCTTTGTGTGCTTTTGGGTTTTGCCATATTTGACGACACCATGATAAACAAATAAAAAATAAGGGGAAAAAAGCGCTATAAAATAAGCACGGTGACGGCTGTGCCTATTGGGTATGTCTTTGCTCTAAATGATTATAAGATTATAAGCGTTACATAAGAGATATGCTTTAGGACGTTACACTGCTCAACATTAAGCTGTCAACCGTTAATAAATGACACGTAACGCAGCAACGGCCTGTTTGCCGTATTAATGCTGCATCTGCATTGTCCATGCGTGCAGTTGCTCTTTTAAAGCGATTAGGTCAGGCTCTATTGCGCTCGTGTTGTAGCTAGGATTGGTCGCGGGGCGCACATAAGCAATGTCTTCCCAATAGATGACGATGCTGTTGGCTTTAATCAGTAGACCTTTAGCAAAAGGCGCAATGGTCGGTGGCAAATCAATCGCCACTTTATCTAGCGCAAAATTGGCTGGTATACCCTCGCCTTCTGTCGCACGCCACTCACCGTTGACGGCTTGATAGCGCGCGTGTGGCAATTTTTTGCCTTCAAGCACCAGACCGTATTGAGCCATCATGCCACGTCCGTGCTCATCGTCTTTGCCGCGTATCCAATCAGGACACGCAATTAGCTTAGGGTTGAGTTGTAGTCGGCGCGCACTCATTCGCAGCTTGTCCAAACGCTGGTCAATACCACTTGGTTTGAGTGCCATCATGCTGCCCAATACAAACAGCGCGATAAAAATACCAATCCACATGCCCATAATCAATTAAGCCTTAATACGCTTTTGATGCCAATAATAGCGACAAAAAATAATGTCCATCACTCATAATGCGCGCAAAATCTTAAAATTCAAGGGTACACGCATCACGCCCTCAAAAATCCTATCGCATCGCGGCGCTATTATAAAGGCAGATACGAGATTGTCGATAAAAAAGCGTCTGTCTTATAATAAGTATTGATAGCCGCTGCTCTAGTGCGTGTCATCAATGGGCACATTGACTCATTTAGCAGTCTTAAAATGGCTAAATCTTAGGGCGTGTTGAACATTCGACCATAGCACTGACAGCGACTATTTTTTAGGCGATTCGAGGTTAAAAATAATAAGTTTAGTCATTCTAAGCGTTTATTTTTAACGATGAAGCGGCAAAAAAGAGTCCTGTCCCTGCGGGCT
>NZ_JACDXT010000055.1 GCF_016464015.1 Psychrobacter sp. bablab_jr014 | reverse complement strand
TGAGCTAACATTTGGCATACATATTATCAAACATATTTGTTTGATAATGCGTATGTCATTTGTTAGCTATATAACGGAATTCAAAAATATATTTTTGAATGTAGTGATGGCCTCGCCAGAGCGAAGATAACTCTTACATTTGAATGTAAGAGTATATCGAGCTATACTCTCATTGCGGAATCAGCCTCACATGTTTGAGGCGTAGCGGTGAGAGTATCCATCATTTTACATAAGCGAAGCATTGTCGAAGGTAGACAATCACAGCGCTTGTAAAATGATATTTGCGAAGGTTCTCGAAAGTAGAGAACCACAGACAAATCAAAAAGCTTCGGGGAGGGCGCTCAATTTGAAATTAGCTTGGAATACGCAAAAAAATAAAATGAGCGATGTTAAAGGCAAAGAGATGGAACAAGAACGTAAAGGGAGAATCAAAAACGATGAGATTGATTTGAAACGAACAAACTTAAACTTTGATTTAGTTGAAGATGAACGTCATTTGTACCATCGTGTGAAAGATAGAATTGAGTACTATAAAAAACAAGGCTCACGTGTACAGAAAAATAGTGTGGTGATGTATTCCAATATCATTACGTTATCGAAAGAAGAGGCCGACCGTATGGGAGAGACGCGTACAAAGCACTACTTTAAAACATGTAAAGATTACTTCAGTGGACGTTTTGGCGAAGCCAATGTCGTTTCAGCGAAAGTTCATATGGATGAATCAGCACCCCATATGCACCTTCACTTTATACCTGTTAATCATCAAGGGCGATTATCAGCACGTACAGCCATGAATCGACAAGCCATTAATCATATCCATGATGAATTAACAACACATCTGTGCCAGCAAGGTTTTGATGTTGAACGTGGGAGTACCGATGATAATAAAACGTATATTCAAGATATTCATGAATATAAAAAGAAAGCGAAAGTTTTAAGTGAATTAGACCAACAAATTGAAACGAAAAAACAATTGTTGAGGGATATCAACGATTTACACGATGAAAAAGAACATTTAACTCGGGATATTCAAAACTTAAAACGGAAAAATCATTTTTTACAAGAGGATTCTCAACAGGCTCAAGAAGATATCGACCTATACAAGCAACTGAGAACGATTT
>NZ_JACDXT010000054.1 GCF_016464015.1 Psychrobacter sp. bablab_jr014 | reverse complement strand
AAATGGGCTAAAAATGGCTAAATCTTTGGCAAACGGTGTCAAATAGCTGGCCAATATCTTGATATTACCTGCGCTATTTTCCTTGTTTGCCTTTAATTTATCTCATTTTTATCACCATTTTTAAAATAGGGACACGCCCTAGTAAATAAATGATGAACAATAAAAAAGCGGTGCTACTCCCTTGAATAGCGCCGCTTTCTTTTTTAGATATTTTTGCTTTAACCCATCTTAGTTCTGACTGGCTTTCAGTTTGTCCCAATACTGCTGATAGACCTGTAGCGCGTCATCACCGACGTCCTCTTGGAACTCTGCTTTGGCAAGGGTGGCCTTATCAGGATAAATCGCAGGGTTATTCTTCACTTCATCAGGCATCAGCTCACGTGCTGCCGAGTTTGGTGAGGCGTAGCCAATCTCCTCACTAATCAGCTTAGCGTTTTCTGGGCGCAAAATGTAGTCAATAAACTGGTGCGCCGCATCGGCGTGTTGGGCACTTTTGGGAATGACAAAGTTGTCCATCCACAAGATTGCGCCTTCACTGGGATACTTATAAACGAGGCTGGTCAAGCCTTCGTCATTGGCCATGACCGCTTCACCATTCCAAATCATACCGACATTGGTCTCGCCTTCGATATACGGCATACGCGCCGCGTCTGAATTAAAGGTTTTGACATTAGTCATAAGACTGGTCAGCTTGTCATAGGCGGCTTTGATTTCTTCAGGATTTTTACTGTTGCCAGAGTAGCCAAGCGTCGTTAATGCCATGCCGAAAACTTCGCGCATGTCATTGGTCAGCATGACTTGCCCTTTGTATTCAGGCTGCCACAAATCCGCCCAACTGTTGACGCGCTTTGGGTCAACCGCATCTCCATTGATGGCAAGCCCTGTGCTGCCCCACATATATGGAATCGAGTATTTGTTCTCAGGGTCTACTTTGGTATTGATAAACGAAGTGTCTAGGTTGTTAAAGTTACTGAGCTTGGATTTGTCAATTTCTTGCAGCATGCCTTCATTGGCCATTTTTTCGACATAATAAGTCGAGGGGACGGCAAGGTCGTATTGGCTTGAGTCGTCCAAAAGCTTGAGCTTGGCATACATCGCTTCGTTTGAATCAAAGGTCACATAGTTGACATGAATGCCTGTCTCTGACTCAAAGCCGTCCAAAATCTCTTGCGGCATATACTCTGACCAGTTGTATAGGTTCAAAGTCACATCGCTGGCAGGGGCATCAGCGGCGGCATTGTCATTGCTACTACAACCTGTCATCACAAGGGTGATAGCGGCGCACAAGGCAGCTTTGGGCAGTAGGGCAGTTGGTGAGGGCAACGAAGGCGATTGAGACAAAATAGCGCTCCTAAAGTCAAAATGAATAAAAAACATCCGTAGCGTGTGTTTATTATGACGATGATAACGGACAATTTAAAGGGCGGCGCAGCGATGTCCACCATATTGTATAAAGAGGGTATGAAAAATCCGCCCAAGTGCCATGCAAAACGGGCGCATTTAAGCAGTTCGTTAATTAGGCGGTTAGTGAAAAGTCGCCTAAGAGGTCAGCGCTGGCATAGCAATAGGTAGCTGGGCGATGACCGCTTGGATACCATGTTCTTCAATGGTGCCCGTAACCAAATCAGCGCGTGCCTTGAGTTCTTCTTTACCGTCACCCATCGCCACTGCAAAACCAACCAAATCAAACATTTCTAAATCATTCATACCATCACCGAATGCCATACACTCCTTGGCATCGACACCATAATAGGCACACACATCGAGAATGCCGCGTGCTTTTGATGCCTCAATCGGCAAAATATCTGCGCCGATATAGTGCCAAGGCACAAGCTTTAGACCATATTTTTCAAAGTCAATGCTCTGCATTTTATCTTCAGAATGATTAAAAAACACGGAGCATTGATAGACCGCATTGTGCTCATGATGCGCAGGATCGATGATGGAATAGATGTTTTTATTGTTGTATTCGCGAATGATGTCGTTGTCATTGACCCATGCCAAGTGCGTCGCTGAGTCAAATTTATACGTCACATTGCTGCTTTGGCAGAGGCGTTGTATGTCTTTGATATGCGATTCTGTCAGTGGATAGTCGCTAATCACGCCGTGATGGTCGTAGCAGTATTGACCATTCATACAAATGATGGCGTCTAATACGCCTATATCTAACAACTCAAGAATATCTTCGGGCAGTATCGCTTTTGAGCGCCCTGTTGAGATGACAAGCTTAATGTCTGTGGTGGCGAGCGCTTGTAAGGTGACTTTGTTGTGCTCGGCAATGACACCTGCACGACTCAAAGTGTCATCGATATCAAAAAAGATAACCTTTGGTATCGGGACAGGGGTGCTGGTGGTGTTAATGCTTGCCGCGACGGGCGTAGAAGCTGCTGGCATGAGAATCCTTTTTATTCTAAAAGCGAAGAGACTGAGCTATAGCATAGCAAGGCTATACCAAATTTGTTTATGGCTTTTGTGAGGGTGGGCGGGTTTTTCTATAAAAACCTTTGCGCTGCCGTACGAACCATGGTCAATCTATAATAAAGACCATCTAACTAGGTTAAAACGTGTCAGCCGTTGGCGCATGAAATCGTTTAGTGATCTTAAACGTGCTAAAGCTTGTTAAACAGCGTCAATAGTATTGTGAATATAGGTATATTGACTGTAGTTTTTCCTTGTTTGCCTTTGATTTATCTGATGTTTACCATTACTTTTAAGACAAGGGTATGCCCTAATCCAATATTAAAAAGCTGTAAAAGCTATTGATTATTTTTAATTTCCAATAGTATTCTAAATTAGGTTATTTGTTGAAAAGGACTTCTTATGGACATTTACACGAGCTATCCTTCAAACACCTACAAGAGGAAAGGTGAGCATATTTTGATAAGCTTGACCTATCTGGCTAGGCACCATGACGAGCATAACGGTATGGAGCTAATGCGCGACTTGGAATTATGGCGTCGGTATTTTGAGGAAATAGGCATTGTTTCTGCCCTAGTCATCAATGAAAACTATTTTATCCAAAATTTTCAGGGCGACCGCCTGACGGTTAATGAAGCATGGGCACGTATCATCCGTGACTATCCGCATATTGAGCCACAAGTTATCGAAATAAAAGAAATCGCAGAACGCCAATGGCATGGCTACCTCATCAAACATCTGACGACCAGCGTCGAGGATGAAGAATACACGCTCAAACACTTATCTGCAGGGCACGACTTTAACCCTTATATGATGAGTAGCGCTCAAATTACCAATTTTTTAGATGCAATATTCAAAGACAAAAAGTTTCAAGAGAATATGAAATAAGACGTGTAATTACTAGGGCGTCACCATTTAGCCAGTTTAAGACCGCTAAATAATTTTATGTGCTCATTGATGACACGCTTTAGATATTCATTGCCAATCCAATAGTGTGTAAACGGATAGCATAATGTTTTATTTCCCCAAACTGTAGGCTGGATGAATCGCCCAGCCTACAGTTTGTTGCAATCTTATTGCTTCAAACCTTATTCTGCCACGTCCAAGCGCGTCACGTTTTGAAAGCCACGTGGCAAGTGTCCACCGCGGTTGCCGCGATTGCCTTGATAGTTGGCGATGTCCATTGGCTTGAGTGTCACATGGCGCTTGCCTGCGGTGACGATAAGGCTATCATTGGGCTGTAGTGCGGTCATGGCAATCACGGCTTCGCCTGCTTTTAGCGTAATCATTTTATTGCCTTTGCCGCGCGCTTGCTCGGGCAAATCAGCCAAGTTAAATACCAGCAGATAGCCTGCATTGGTCACCACCGCGATACGCAGCTCAGCCGCGTTATCTGCCGTATCAGGCAGCATCAGCGCAGGCAGCATAGCCGCATCATCGCCGAGCGTTAGGATTTGTTTGCCTGCCTTTTGGTTGGTGTCCAGATTGCCCAGCTGATTAATAAAGCCATAGCCGCTGCTGCTTGCGAGCACCAGACGCGCCTCGCTGTCGCCAGCCAAAAGCTGTTCAAAGTTTGCACCTGAGGGCGGCTTTAACACGCTGGTCAATGGGTCGCCTTGTCCACGCGCTGAGGCGAGGCTGTGTGCGTCGATGCTATAGCTGCGCCCTTTATTATCAAGGATATAGATTTTTTCATTGGACTTGCCGCGCACCTGCGCCTGATAGCTGTCGCCTGAGCGATAGCTCATCCCTGAGGCGTCTACCTCGTGTCCTTTGGCAGCGCGTATCCAGCCTGCTTTGGACAAGATGGCGGTAATCGGCTCACTTGGAATCAAGTCCGACTCTTTGAGCGCCTGCGCTTCGCCGCGCTCAACTAAGGGCGAGTTGCGACTGTCGCCATGCGTTTTCATGTCCTCAGTGAGTTCGTCAATCATCAGAGCGGTCAAGCTCTCAGGGTCATCAAGGTGCGCTTGTAGGCGGTCGCGTTCGGCTTGTAGCTCGTTTTGCTCGGATTTTAAAGCCATTTCTTCAAGCTTAGCAAGCTGACGCAAACGAATGTCCAAGATGGCAGCAGCTTGCGTGTCCGATAGGTCATAGCGGCTCATCAGCGCTTGCTTTGGCTCATCCTCTTCACGAATGATGGCGATAACATCATCAATGTTGAGATAAGCAATCAGTAAGCCTGCCAAGATGTGCAAGCGCTTATCAATTTTATCGAGGCGATGCTGGATGCGGCGCGTGACAACAGTACGGCGGCTCTCTAACCACTCGCCCAAAATGTCCTTAAGGTTTTTGACCTGCGGCTTGCCATTTAGACCAATCATATTGAGGTTGACGCGATAGTTACTCTCAAGGTCGGTACTGGCGAACAGATGACTCATCACCCTTGCGACGTCTACGCGGGTAGAGCGCAGCTCCAAGACGATGCGGCAAGGGTTTTCGTGGTCGGACTCGTCATGAATGTCGGTGACCCACGGCAGTTTTTTATCCATCATAAGACGGGCGATTTGCTCTTGGATTTTGCTGCCTGAGACTTGATAGGGCAGCGCATCAATGATGATGAGGTTTTTTTCTTTGGGGTCGATATGATAGGTCGCGCGCATTTTGTAGCTGCCGCGTCCTTTTTCATAGATGGCTTGCAAGTCTTTTTTGGGCGTGATGATTTCTGCTTTGGTAGGCAAATCAGGCGCGGGCAAGGTTTGTGTGAGCTGCTTGACCGACAGTTCGGGGTTTTTGAGCAGGCGAATGGCAGCGCGCACCACTTCGCTTAAGTTATGCGGCGGAATGTCGGTTGCCATACCGACGGCGATACCTGTCGTGCCGTTTAATAAAATATTGGGCAGACGGGCGGGCAAGGTAACAGGCTCTAGCATCGAGCCGTCAAAGTTGTCTTGCCAATCGACCGTACCTTGTCCCAATTCCGCGAGCAACGTATTGGCGTAGGCGGACATTTTGGCTTCGGTATAGCGCATCGCGGCAAAGGATTTGGGGTCATCAGGGCTGCCCCAGTTGCCTTGACCTGTGATGAGCGGATAGCGGTAGCTGAACGGCTGCGCCATTAACACCATGGCTTCGTAGCAAGCGGTGTCGCCGTGTGGATGGTATTTACCCAATACATCACCGACGGTACGCGCCGACTTTTTGGGTTTGGCAGACGCTTTGAGTCCCAGCTCGCTCATAGCATAAATGATGCGGCGCTGTACAGGCTTGAGACCATCGACAATGTGCGGCAGCGCACGGTCCATAATGACATACATGGCATAGTTTAAATACGCCTGCTCAGTAAATTCCGCAATGGAGCGCGTGTCCATCGCATCATCAGGCAGGGCGGGGGTGGTAGGCTCTAACACATCAGACATAGCAAATCACTTATCAAATTATATGAATAATAAAAGCAGCAACGCGCACGACAAAATCAGCGCATCTCATGCTGGCTTGTGCGCTTAAATAAGAAGAAAAATATACTGCTATCGTAAAGCAATTTGGGCAAATTAAAAAGCAGCCACTTTGGCTAAACGTCAAGAAATGTCGTGCGAAAAAACCGACCAAGCGTAGTAAAAAAATGGGGCATGTTGGTTGACGATAATTTGTACAATAAACTGATGTTTTTAATATACTTTTGTGCATTTATTATTGCTATATTATCGACATCGTCTTTGTATTCTTAAGGATTATCTTGTCATGATTTTGCGCCGTCTATTGTTGTCATATAACCATTCACTATTACCTATCGCTGCGCTGAGCGTACTTGGTATGGCCGTAAGCAGCTGTAGCCAAATGCCGAGCGAGCGCGTCGATACCAGCAGCACTCAGCCGACACCTATTCCGAGTAAGGCGGTGTATGCCCAGCCCATGTCTGAGGCCGTAGCAATCCATTCAGGCAGCGCACCTGCCGCACGGATATATACTAAGCGGCAGGTGGATATGCTGCCGATACGCATTTATGAGGCCAACCGCGACAACTACCAAGACACCGAGGCGAACCCCATTCACCGTACTGAAGAGATGCCAGTCGCCACCTTGTCTATCGACACCGATACGGGCAGCTATGCCAATGTGCGCCGCTATCTAAAAGAGGGTCATCTGCCGCCGACAGATGCGGTGCGTGTTGAAGAGATGGTTAACTATTTTAACGCCGATTTTCGTAATGCTCAGCAGGTCAAAGGCGCGCCGTTCGTGGTTACCACCGCATTGACTGAATCGCCGTGGGACGCGGCAGGGCAGCGCAATCAGTTGTTAAAAGTAGGCATCAAAGCGGTTGATAAAGTGAGCAGCGCGCGAGCGAGTATGCCACCTGCTAACTTGGTCTTTTTGGTGGACGTTTCAGGTTCGATGGGCACGGATGACAAATTGCCACTGGCCAAATCCAGCTTGCGCCTCTTAGCAAAAACCCTGCGCGCTGAAGACACGATTAGCATTGTCAGTTATTCAGGCTCGACCGAGGTGGTGTTACCCGCAACCGCTGGCAATAAAACCGCCACCATCGAACGCGCTATTGATAGCCTGAGCGCAGGCGGCAGCACCAACGGTGAAGACGCGCTGAAGCTGGCGTACCAGCAAGCGGCAGCATCTTTTAAAGATAAGGGCATCAACCGTATTCTGATGCTGACCGATGGCGATTTTAATGTCGGGGTCAGTGATGTGGACAGCATGATTGATATGGTCAAGATGCAGCGCGACCGCGGTATTTCGCTATCGACCATCGGCTTTGGGCGCGGCAACTTAAACGACTATATGATGGAGCAAATCGCGGACAATGGGAATGGCAACTACAGCTATATTGACAGTCTGACCGAAGCCAAAAAAGTGCTCGGTGACGAGCGCGCCGCCACCTTTAACACTGTCGCGCACGATGTCAAAGTGCAGATGGAGTTTAACCCGCGCTACGTGTCCGAATGGCGCTTGATCGGTTACGAAAACCGCATTCTTGATGAGAGCGAGTTTAATAATGACAAAGTCGATGCAGGCGAGCTGGGCGCTGGCAAGTCGGTCGTCGCGCTGTTTGAGCTGACCCCGCGCGGCGAAAAAGGCATGTATCCGATACGCCGCTATGATGCCAAGCAAACTGCCAGTGACAAAGCAAACAAGTTGGGCTATTTAAAATTCCGCTATAAAGACAGCGCAAAGAGCAGCTCTAAGTTGATTAGCATGCCGCTGAACAGCACTCGCGCCAGCGCCTTAAATAGTAGCGACGCCGATACGCGCTTTAGTGTTGCGGTCGCAGGCTTTGCCCAGCGCTTGCAAAACAGCCCGTACGTGCATGATTGGCAGTATCGCGACAGTGGTAATTTGGCACAAGGCAGCCTGAATACCTTATCTGACCCGTATGGTTTGCGCCGCGAGTTTGTGCAATTAACCGAGCTTGCAGAGGCACTCACGCCAGCAGACAGCCAAATCAGTGCGCAGTAATCATGATGTGAAAAGTAATACCTCACATCATGCAAGCGATTTATCTATACCCAGGATACGCCTTTTGCATTGAGTCGCTTGCATAAAATGTGTATGTTAAAAACATAACAAAAGGAACTTTTGCCACAGATTCGGCACGACTACAAGGAGTAAGCGATTATGGAAAACACACAAAAACCTGTAAGGCGCGAAGACAAAGTTTGGTTAAAAACCTATCAGGCATTGGATATGGATTACGACATCCAGCTGCCTGCGGACAACACCTCTTTGATTGATATGTTCGAAAAAAGCTTTGCCAAATACAGTGACAAAACCGCCTTTACCTGTATGGGGGTGTCGCTTACCTTTCAAGAAGTGGACTTATACAGTCGTTTGGTCGCCGCTTATTTACAATCGCTGGGGCTAAAAAAAGGCGACAAAGTTGCCGTCATGATGCCCAACATCTTACAGCAGCCCGTAACAGTGATGGGCATATTGCGGGCAGGGCTGACACTTGTCAATGTCAACCCACTCTACACCACCAAGGAGCTGGCGCATCAGCTGAGCGACTCGGATGCCAAAGCACTGTTTGTGCTCGAAAACTTTGCCAAAACCTACCAAGACATTGGGCATAATGTGGTTGAACACGTCATTATCACCGCCATGGGCGATATGATGGGCACGCTTAAAGGCTTTATGGTCAACACCGTCGTACGCCATATCAAAAAACTGGTGCCTGACTATAAAGTGGCAGGCAGTATCCGCTTTAAAGACGCCTTGGCTGAGGTGAACAGCAGCAATTATAAGCGCCCAAGCCATATTGGTATTCATGATATCGCTGTATTGCAATACACAGGCGGTACGACGGGCGTCGCTAAAGGTGCCATGCTGACGCACAAAAATTTACTGGCCAACCTGATTCAGTCCAACAGCTTTTTGGGCAGTATGTTTGATGAGTTAGAGCATAGCGGCGAGCAAGCCATCATTATGACCGCCTTACCGCTGTATCATATTTTCTCTTTTACCGTGTGCTTTTTGTTTGGTATTCATCGTGGCTGCGTGAACCTGCTCGTGCCCAATCCGCGCGACCTTGATAGCTTAATCAAGGCCTATGAAGCGCATCCACCTGCCTTTTTCCCAGCGGTCAATACCTTGTTTAATGCCCTTGCTAATAATGAGCGCTTTGCCTCACTCAACCACAGTAAATTAAAAGCCTCAATGGGTGGCGGTATGGCAGTGCTTGGCCCTACCGCAGAAAAATGGCAGAAAGTCACAGGTAATGCCATCATCCAAGGCTATGGCTTGTCTGAAACCTCACCTGTGGCGACCGCCGTACCTTTTGCTTGTGGTGAATTTACAGGCAATATCGGTATTCCTATACCTATGACCGATGTGGCCATTTTGGATGATAACGGCGATGAGCTACCACTGGGCGAGCGTGGTGAGATTAGTGTACGCGGGCCACAGGTCATGGCGGGCTATTGGAAACGCGATGATGCTACCAGCGAAGTGATGACGGATGATGGTTTTTTCCGTACAGGCGACATTGGTATCATGGACGAAGACGGTTATGTGACCATCGTGGATCGCAAAAAAGACATGATTTTGGTCTCAGGCTTTAATGTCTATCCAAACGAAGTGGAAGAAGCCATCGCTGCGTATCCAAAAATCTTAGAGTGCGGCGTCATCGGCGTACCAGACGAAAAAAGTGGCGAAGTGCCCAAGGTTTACGTGGTCAAAAGCGATCCGAACTTAACCAAAGAAGAGGTGCTTGCGTTTGCTAAAGAGTCTTTGACCAATTACAAACGTCCGCGTTATGTCGAGTTTATTGACGAGCTACCAAAGTCCAATGTGGGTAAAATTTTGCGTAAAGACTTACGTCAATTAAATGATGGGCAAAGTAAATGAGGTACGTGCCACAAACCAAACCACAAACGCCGTGGTTAGCTAGCGTAATACATTATTTGCGCTAAATACAGATTTACAAGACCCCATCAGGACTGAGCGAGGTCACGGCGCTCGGTCTTTTTGTTGATTATCAGACAGATGAGCCGCGTAGCGCTTTTGAGACAAAGCTGCTATAGTGCAAACCGATGAATTTTGACCTTAAGTAGCGTTACCATACCGTGCAGGCCAAGATTATTATGCACGCATCCCCATCAAGATGCATAAGCCGTTATTAACTTATACGATAGTGGGCAGCACCATACGGTAAGCTGTTGTTTTATTCACCCTTTAGGACATGTCATGACTGATCATAGTAATAATCATACCAGCCAATCACTTGACCAAAACTCGGCATCTGGCCACACCCATGGCGACACTGCTAATGTGAATGAATTTCCGACCATGCCTGAGATTCCAAGTGACCGCCCGTGGTTGAGCGCTTATGAGCGCTATGGGATTAAAGCCAGTATTGATATGCCCGAAGATGACACGTCATTGCTGGATGTGTTTGAGCGCAATTTTCGCCGTTATGGCAATAAGACGGCTTATATTTGCATGGGTTCGACCATCAGCTATAAGCAGCTTGATTTATACAGTCGCCAGATTGCCAGCTATTTGCAATCGATTGGCCTAAAACAGGGCGATAGAGTTGGGGTAATGATGCCCAACATTTTGCAGTATCCGATTGTTGCGCTTGGTATTATCCGCGCAGGCATGATATTGGTGAATGTCAATCCGCTGTATACCAGCCGCGAGCTGTCGCACCAATTATGTGACAGTGGCGCAAAGGCCTTGTTCGTGGTTGAAAACTTTGCCAAAACCTATCAAAAAGCCGAAGACAAAGGTGCGGTGGAGCACGTCATCGTCTGTAAACTCGGTGATATGCTGGGTGTGCTCAAAGGCACAGCGGTTAACTTAATCGCTCGCCATGTCAAAAAGATGATTCCCTCATACCGTTTGCCTAAGAGCGTCACCTTTAAACATGCGCTAAGCGAAGTCTCTGCCAGCAAGTATCAGCGCCCACAACTGAACCTAAGCGACGTCGCTTTGCTGCAATATACAGGTGGCACGACGGGCGTGGCGAAAGGCGCGATGCTCTCGCACGGCAACCTCGTCGCCAATATGCTACAAATCAATGCATTGATGGAAAGCGCCTTCGAAGATGACGTACATGCGGACGATGTGATTTTGACCGCCTTACCGCTGTATCATGTCTTTTCATTCATGGTCTGCGGCATGTATGGCATGTACCAAGGCTACGCGGGACTGCTCATTCCAAACCCGCGCGATATGGACGGATTAATCAAAGAAATGGGCAAATATAAGCCCTCGTTTATCCCTGCGGTGAACACTTTATTTAATGGTTTGGTCAATAAAGACAACTTTGCAGAACTTGATTTTTCTAATCTTAAAGCCTCGATTGGTGGCGGCATGTCGGTACTGCCAAGCGTTGCCAAAAAGTGGCACGATATTACAGGCTTACCGATTGTCGAAGGTTACGGTCTGTCTGAAACCTCGCCTGTGGTCGCGTTTAACCCCATGACCATCGCTGAATTTACAGGTAAGATTGGCATTCCTGCGTCTGATACCGACGTTATCTTGATTGACAATGACGAGAAAGAAGTGGCACTCGGTGAGCGCGGTGAGATTTGTGTCAAAGGGCCGCAGGTGATGATTGGCTACCAAAATCGCCCGAAAGAAACCGCCGAGACCTTTACCAAGTCAGGGTATCTCAAGACAGGCGACATCGGTATCATGAATGACAAAGGCTTTATCAAAATCGTGGATCGTAAAAAAGACATGATTTTGGTTTCAGGCTTTAATGTCTATCCCAACGAAATCGAAGAAGCCATGAGCGAGCATCCTGCGGTTAAAGAGTGCGGCGCTATCGGTGTGCCAAGCGAAGAGCGCGGCGAAGAGCCAAAGATTTTTGTGGTCAAAAAAGGTAAAGTCACAGAGCAAGAGTTGCTCGATTTTGGCAAAAAGCAATTAACGGGCTATAAACGCCCACGCCATGTCGAGTTCGTTGACGAGCTGCCAAAATCCAACGTCGGTAAAATTTTGCGTAAAGAGCTGCGCAAAATGGAAGGCTTAGAGTAACTTAACGCCCTATATACCAACCAAGCATCCTGCGCACTTATCTTGCTATTGCAAGGCGTGCGCGTTAGGATATCCCGATATGCGGCGGGGCACGCACTCGATCGCGCATTATTTTGAGCGCGATAAGCACACCACCGACACTGCAATACTGCGCCTGTCGGTGCGGCCTGCGCCAATACCCTTAAAGTATCGTACTGGAAAACATTATGCGTATTGATAATCGTCAGCTAGATCAACTTCGTTCAATCCGTTTTGAGCGTCACTACACCAAACACGCGGAAGGCTCAGTACTGGTCAGCTTTGGCGACACCAAAGTGCTGTGTACGGCCAGTGTCGAAGCAGGCGTACCGCGCTGGCTAAAAGGTAAAGGCAAAGGCTGGATTACTGCTGAATATGGCATGTTGCCACGCGCGACCAACACCCGTAACCAGCGCGAAGCGGCACGCGGCAAGCAGTCTGGACGCACCCAAGAGATTCAGCGCCTGATCGGTCGTAGCCTACGCGCGATGATTGATTTGAGCAAATTGGGTGAAAACACCATCTATATCGACTGCGACGTGTTGCAAGCAGATGGCGGCACACGTACTGCCAGCATCACAGGCGCAGCAGTCGCCTTGATTGATGCGCTTGAGAGCGTACAAAAAAGCAAAAAGCTAAAAGCCGACCCATTAATCGGCTTGGTGGCGGCGGTATCTGTAGGCATCAAAAACGGCGAAGCTTATCTTGATTTGTGCTACGAAGAAGACTCAAGCTGCGACACTGACCTCAATGTCGTGATGACCCAAAGCGGCGAGTACATCGAAATCCAAGGCACGGCAGAAGAAAAACCTTTTAGCCGCACTGAGGCCAATAAAATGCTCGACCTAGCAGAAAAAGGTATCGCTGAGCTGATTGAACATCAAAAAGCGGCGCTCGAATGGTAAGCTGCTTCTTTTGTGACAAATGTTTTAATTAGGGACAGGTTCTAAAGGGCGTTCCTAATTCATCAGTAGATATACAGGTACTCGCTATGCTCAAACTGACCGATGATGGCGCAAAAATAACCTTACAAGGCCAGCCGCCGACAGCGGACAATGGCATGTTTTGGTTTGGGTCGGCGTTGTTGATTGGGGCAGTGGGCGTGGCGATGGCGATGAGCTTTTTGCCTGAGCGCATGGCTATCGGCGCGCTGGCATTATTGATTATTGGTTGTTTTATCTTTAACCGTCAGCGCCTAAAGCAAAAGCAAGCCAATGCAGGGCGTATTTGCGGCGGTGTACTGTGGGTGCGGGCAGGCGAGCTGGTACACGATGGCAGCAAGCGTGAGCACATCGTGCTTGAGCCGACTGATCACGTCACCATCTATGGCGCGCAGCTGCAAATCGTTGCAGAGGACAACACGCGAAAATACCACATCAGTGGCTTTGATAGCGTGCAAGAAGCCGAGGCGACCAAAGCCATTTTGGAAGGCAAAAGCCTCAGCAAGCGTCATGTGAATATTAAAATGAATAGTGATGAGGATACGCCTTAGCATTAAGAGTCTAGCATGGTACTTGGATATCATAAGTAGCGATAAAACCTTGTTACCTTGTTTATCAATGAACCAGTTTTTACTGTCTATTTTGACAACCGCAATACCGTCATGAAATGCTTGTGCACGCTTATAAACGTTTTTGATGACCAGCGTTCCAGCAGTGTTGATATAGCCTCATTTGTCGTCTTTTTGAACAGCTGGTAAGCCATCACTAAATTGAGATATATCTTCATATATGATAGGAGTAATGAGTTGTCCTTCTTTATTAGCCAGACCTTGTAGACCATCACGTACCACTAATAATAGCCCGTTGGGTGAGACGCCTTCATAATCATAGTCATCAGACAAATATATTTTCCCAGACGAATCAATGACTCCTTGACTATTACCTTTTGCGATAGAGCCATAACCATTTGCATAACAGCAAATTAGCATATCATATTCAGGGGATATCAGTATGCTGCCATGACGATCGATAAGCCCATACTTGTCTTCTTTTCTGATCGTTCGAACGCCTGATTCATCATCTGGGTATCCCAATTTATCGTATTCTACTGCTAAGAGGATTTCGCCAGCACCATTGATGAGACCGTATTTTTCGTTTTTTTCAACCACCCTCAAACCTTGTTCATCGGCGAGACTGATATCATCGTATTCAACTGGAACGATAAGTTGCCCCGCGGTATCAGCAAGGCCGTAAAGATTATCGTTTTTTAATTCGTATTTTTTGTCGTCAAAAATAGAGATGCTATCGTAGTTGGCCGATGATACAATCTTACCTTCGTTATTAATAAAGCCAATCTTGCCATCCTTTTTGAATGTTTCTATTCCGACCTCATCGGGATAAAACCTGGGTAGTTGGTCAAATTCAAAAGGATGCAAAACATTACCCTTTACGTCCATTAAACCCCATTTACCTTGCTTTTTTGCTTTTAGTATCATAGGTTCATAAGAGAAGGTCTCAATACTTTGATACTCAACTGGAGTTAAAGGTGCTCCTGATAGGCTGATGAGTCCGTAGAGGTTACCAATAGCAACTTTCCCATAATTTGTTGCTCTACAACAAAATAATAGGTCATATTTTGCAGGTAAAATAATATTACCTTCTTCGTCAATCAGCCCTCTTTTTTGCTGTTTCGAAATTATCACCCTATTTCGGTTATCGTCACTGTCTAGACTTCCGATTCCATCATACTCTAATGGTAGGACGATATTTCCTAAAGGGTCAGCCACTCCGTACTTTCCGTCTTGATGTAGACGAAAGTAGTGATTATCATAGAGTGTAATGCCATCATAAACGGTTGGTAAAATCTGTTCCCCTTGTTTGTTTATTATGCCTTCTTTATTGCCTTTAGTTACCCCTATTAGTGTGTCATTGATATAAATAATGTTGTCAAACACATAGTCTGTTAACAGCTCACCTTTTTCGTTGACTAAAGTCCATAAGGTGTTATCAAGCGTTGCTACCGTTAATTTATCTTCGCCTAAACAGCTCACATGAGACGCATTAGGTACTTGCGGTTTGATGCACTCCTCACTAGCATGAGCCATAAAAGCCGTCATAAAAACACAAACAATTATCAGTTTTTCAATCGACAACACGCTACTTCCTAAGTTTATTATTATTTATCTGGATAATAACGCAACTAAATTTAAATAGTAAAGTAGTGTTCGGTTTTTCTTATTATGCATTTAGACTTTAGAACGTCTTCATAAAGCTTGCAGACATTTAGCTAAATGGTTTATAAGTAAGCTTGCTATGTTGGATTGCCATTTATACGATGACTTATATTTTATTGGTAAGGAGTTAGCCCATGTCGTGTTTACCCATATCGTTGGTTTCAGCGTCGTGTAGCTTATTTTTATTAACTTTTGGTATCATCAGCCAAGCACAAGCCGACAGCATGAGTGCTTTAATCGCGCAAAAATCAGCACAAGACCAAGCCTTACAAGAAGACAATAACAGCGTGCCGCCAGCACGAATTAGCAACCGCATTCGCATTCAGCCAAGTAGCGCTCGAGCCAGTGTCAATGTGCAAGAGACCATCAGCCCCAGCTACACCAGCACCCGCCGCACTACCAGTTATAAAGCTACCAGCCAGCCCAGCTACCGTATTTCCAACCAATCAGGTCGTCAGATGTCCAGCACGGACACCTACGCAACTGTCAATACGTATAGCGCGCCCAGCTATAGCATGTCTTATAACGCGCCCAAACCTGCATCGCAAAGCATCTCACACCAAGCCTCAATGGCGCTGCTCAATCAATTGACGCGCGCGCAATATGACAATGTAGACAGTGAGTATTTGCCACTCGTCAGTCAGGCGGAAAATGTTAATAACCGCGCCGCACGTGATGTGATGAACATCGCTCGCGTGATGGCATTAAACGAGCGCGCCATTATCAAAGGTGGCTGCTGGGATTATCTAAACGCGGTATTTAATCGGGCAGGCGTAACCCGCGATACGGTGCATAAAGGCGAATATCGCGGCGGACCTTATGCCAACCGAGAAGACATTCAAGTCGGTGATTGGTTGTATTATATCAATCATGGCTATAACGACATTGAGCACAGCGGACTGTTTGTCGGCTGGGTGGATAAAGAAGCCAATCAAGCCTTAATCCTCAGCTACGCGGGCGAAAACCGCCACGAGCCTGCGCGCTATCGTGTATATGACTTAAGCCATGTGTACAACATCATGCGCCCCAGTGCTTAAATTGGCTTAAATTTTAATGATTTTTTAAAGTCGCATTAAAAAGCCCACGTCGATTGCGTGGGCTATTTTTTGATTTCTAAATGGATTATTAACGCTTAAAACGGTTTAACGACGACCAAAATCACAATGAAAATCAGCGCAAAAACGGGCACTTCATTAAACCAGCGCCAAAACTTATGCGTTTTATAATGCGGATTGTCCATTAGCTTTTTGCGGTAATAGCCACACGAGCCATGATAAGCAGAGAGCAGCACCACGAGCGCAATCTTGGCATGCAGCCAGCCTTGGGTTTTGTACACATCCCAGCCCAGTACTACCATCCATAGACCCAGCACCCACGTAGCAATCATCGCAGGTGTCATGATGCCGCGATACAGCTTACGTTCCATAATAATAAAGCGGTCATGACTGACGGTGTCTGCGCTCATCGCATGATACACAAACAGGCGGGGCAAATAAAAAATCGCCGCAAACCAGCACACCATGGCAATGATGTGCCACGCTTTAATCCAAACAAAATACTCTGGCATAATCGTCTCTATTCATCAACCGTACATAACGACTGGTGTCATCGGTTATTCGGCAAGTACCATCTGTGACTCGTGGCCACTGATGGCATCCACCACGGGCAGCACTTTTGGTGCGCGTGGCTTGGCGTACATGGGGGTAAGTCCCAAAGTTCTCATCAAGCGCTGGTCGCCTGATTGGCTCGCGTTGCCTGTGGTTAATAGCTTATCCCCATAAAAGAATGAGTTCGCTCCCGCCATAAAGGCGAGTGCCTGCTCGGCATCGGACAGACTTTCACGACCTGCTGAAAGGCGCACGTAGCTACTCGGGCAGCAAATACGCGTCACCGCAATGGTGCGAATCCACTCAAGTACCGACAGCTCGCCTTCGGCAATGACTTTATCACCCAGTGGCGTACCCGCGATAGGTACGAGCAAATTCACAGGAATTGACTCAGGCGGCTTGGGCATTTTGAGCAGCTCATGTACCCAGTCGATACGGTCGTCGCGGCTCTCGCCCATACCGACGATATTGCCGCTACAGACATTGATGCCTGATTGACGCACATGCGCGAGCGTATCGAGGCGCTCATCATAGGTGCGTGTGCTGACCACTTGTTCATAATAGCTGCGCGAGGTGTCAAGGTTGTGATTGTAGTAGTCAAGCCCCGCCTCAGACAGCTGCTCGGCTTGGTTGGGGCTGAGCATACCTAAGGTCATGCAGGTCTCAAGTCCAAGGCCTTTGACTTCTTTAATCAGCTCAACCACATACGGCATATCTTTTTCGCTGGGATGTTTCCACGCTGCACCCATACAAAAACGCGATGAGCCTGAGGCTTTGGCTCGTTTGGCAGCGGCAATGACTTTATCAACCGCCAAGCGCTTTTCGGCTTGCAGTTTGGTTTTGTCGCGGTGATGGCCTGATTGAGAGCAGTAGCCGCAGTCCTCAGGGCAGTTGCCCGTCTTAATCGACAGTAAGGTACTGATTTGGACTTCATTGGCGGCAAAATGTTCGCGGTGTACGGTTTGAGCGCGTAGTAACAAATCCATCAGTGGCAAATCAAAAAGCGCGGCGATGTCTTCACGGCTATAAGTCGTCGGTGTCATAGGTATATCGCTTGCGGTAGCAAAAGCAGTTGGGGTTTGCGTATTGTCGCTAGGTTCTGTAATCGAGAGCAGTCCTGCCATAATACAAATCCTTGTATCAAAAAGCGTAAAAAAAGCGCCATATTAATGCGCGATTTGGTTCACACGCACCAATAAAAAAGGCGGCGATAATCCTAGTATACCGCAACCTTTAGTATAAAAGTACAGTTGTGCACCAAAACAAAGGCGCTGATATCAGCGCCTTACTATCGGCTTTATTCATGATAAACAAAATAGCAGTCGTGTTTGTTATTTGCCCATCTTGTGCTTGGCGACCCCAATCCAATGATTGGCAGTCTTTTGCGCTTTGTACGCATACGGTTTAGCGCGCTGAAGATAAGGGTTAAGCTCTTCTGGTACGGTCGGTACGATGTGTTTTGCCAATTTATTAAACCACATCATCAGACTGTAATCCCCTTCGATGGTCAGCTTTTTTTCTTGTACTGCGGTCATAAAGCCTGCGATATTGCCTTTGGTCAATAACTTAACACCTGTCATAGAGTCTTTAAATTTGATAGACAATGACGGCTCGTCGGCATGACCGCTGTGCTGTGAGAACTCACCATTATTAAACACATAATAGCGCGCCACGCCTGTTTCTTCACTGCTAAGCTCGATGGTCGCTTGACGATCGGCAAGTAGCGCTTGTACTTCTTCATTGTCGCTGCACGCAAGCATCGACAAACGGTAGCCAACCACGGCAAGCAATACATCTAATGGGTCAGACTTGATATCCAAAACAGGAATGGTAAACATAATGGCGCTCCTAAAAAATCATCATAAAGTGTGGGTCATACGGTTGTTAATACGCTAAAGGCATCATTTTTATGGCTTTATCGCGAATTACTTTTGCGCCTAGTATAAACCATTTAGTGAGTATGGCTCTTTATGAATTACGTAGAGCGTATTAACTATCTTGTAACAATATACATAAGCATCGGTTGGCTATTGGGCACAAATAAGCGGTCATGCATGACGACTGTGTACCGTAGCACAGTCTATGGGCTAGGGCGTGTTGACCATTCGACCATGGCACTGACAGCGACTATTTTTTAGGCGATTCGATGTTAAAAATAATAAGTTTAGTCATTCTAAGCGTTTATATTTAACGACGAAGCGGCAAAAAAGAGTCCTGTCCCTGCGGGCTGATGCTAAAATTGCCCCATACTGCGTTACAAATCTCGCTAAGGCATCTGCATTATCGTCGCTTTGCGCCTTGTCTGGAACAATTTTAGCGATCAGCAGTGCCTATTT
>NZ_JACDXT010000053.1 GCF_016464015.1 Psychrobacter sp. bablab_jr014 | reverse complement strand
TTGGGTGGCGATTTCTCCAGCGAGACGGTCAAGCCCGACCGCAAGAATGTTCTTAGCGGCATTGATATCTCTATCATGCCGTGTGCCACACCCAGCACAAGTCCATTCTCTTATTCCAAGACCTGCTCTACCTTTCGGACTGTTGCTATCTATCTGCTTGCAACACGAGCAAGTTTGGGTAGTGTAACTCTCATTCACAACTTCAAGACGGCAACCTGCGTTCTCGCATTTGTAGGTCAGTTGTCGTTTGAGTTCGAACCAACCAGCGTCATAAGTTGATTTTGCCAGTTTGGTTTTTTTGCTCGTGAATGAGCGTGATTTAACGTCACCAACCACAATCAAAGCATTTTGCTGAATAAGATTGGTGGTGAATTTATGGATTAAGTCTTGCCTTGTATTTTTAATCTTGGCATGAATAGCCTTGACACGCTTTTTGTTCTTGGCTTTTTGAGCTGTGGCTAACTTCTTAGCCCATTTTTGCGTTTGTTTAATTTGTAACTTATCACCGCTTGAGATGGTGGCACTATCTTTAAGTCCTAAGTCAATACCTACGCTGCCATTACCGCATTGCTGTTTTGGAAACTCTTTGACGGTAACACAAGCATACCAACAGTTACGGCTGTCTTGCACGATTTGTAGAGTGTTAATTTGATACAGGCTAAGGTTGTAGCTGTCCCATAGGTCTATGATGAGTTTTTGTCCTTTGGCTAGGGATAGCTGTAGGGTGGATTTTAATCCTTTTTTGCCTGTTTGGCGGGTAGCAATGTGTTTGACGGCAGACTTTTTAAAAGGTATCCAACCTAGACTTTTACGCTTAGCATCAGGTCGGTTGGTTCGCCAGTTTAGTTTGGATTTTTCAAATTGTTTGCGGCTTTTGGCATGAGTCTCATTGATGGCTTGTAGCGTTTGAGAATGTAACCCCAGTAATACGCCGCTACCCTTGGTGTAAACAGCTAAATCATAGGCACTAAAAAATTTGCCTGTTCGTTTTAGGTACTTGTAACCCAAGTCATTAACGTAGTTCCACACGAAATTAACCGAACCGCTTAGGCGGTTTAGTTGGTCTGTGTGTTTATCTCGTATGCGTAACTTGAGGGTTTTCATGGGGTTAGTTTATACTGCTATTATCCTTTGTTCAATATTGGTCTATCAAGTTATATCTATGCGTAAGGGTGCTTATGAAGTTGCCTTATATCCACCGCCTAAAGTCGGTGGTTTTACGGCAATGGGGTATAAAAAGCCTATCAGCAATGATGAACATTACTGATAGACATTGACACCATCCGTGGGTGGTAAGACCAATAACAGGTAGACGGGCTTACGCCAGCTCGTCCAGACGAATACGCACCACTTTATCCGTGATGGTGTCTAGGGCTTCAATTTTGGCAATGGCAGAGTTCATCTGACTTTCGACCACTGGCAAGGTTAAAATAATGACAGGTACTTGTCCTGCTTTGTGCGCAGGCTTTTGTAAGATGGCATCAATGTTAATGCCTGCTTCACTCAAGATGCGCGTAATATCAGCAAGGACGCCTGGGTTGTCGTGCGCATGAACACGTAAGTAATAGCCAGTAGTCATTTGCGCCGCAGACAGAATAGGGGTATCTGATAGCTCTTCTGGGACAAAGGCCAAGTGCGGAACATGATGGCCTTTTTCATTGGTACATAGTACACGTACCAAATCCATAACGTCTGCCATGACTGCAGAGGCAGTTGCGCCTGCACCCGCGCCATCGCCGTAATATAGGGTCTGACCCAGTGGGTGTGAATCGACCAACACGGCATTTTTGACGCCATTGACATTGGCCAGTAGCTTGTCTTCTGGAATCAGTGTTGGGTGGACGCGCAGTTCGATACCGTTAGCAGTGTCGTTATCATCGCCGCTATCGCTTTGGTGACGGACGGCAAAGCCAACGTGTTTGATACGGTAGCCCAGCTCTTCGGCGTAGTTGACATCTTGTAAGGTAATATCTCTAATGCCTTCGCAGTAAACTTTGTCAAACTGCAATGGAATACCAAAGGCGATTGATGCCAGTAGCGCCAATTTGTGCGCCGCATCAATCCCTTCAACATCAAAAGTCGGATCAGCTTCAGCATAGCCCAAGGCTTGTGCTTCTGCCAAAACATCCGCAAATGGGCGACCCTTATCACGCATTTCGGTCATGATAAAGTTGCCCGTACCATTGATAATACCAGCAAGCCAGTTAACTTTGTTGGCTGCTAGCGCTTCACGCATCACTTTAATGATCGGGATACCGCCTGCGACAGCTGCTTCATAAGCCACGTGGACTTTATGCTGTTCTGCTAAAGCAAAAATTTCGTTACCATGCTCGGCAAGCAGGGCTTTGTTGGCTGTCACAACGTGTTTGCCATGAGTAATGGCCGCAGTAATCACGTCTTTAGCAAAGGTAGTGCCGCCGATGACTTCAATCACAATATCTACATCATCGCTGGTTGCGATGGCCATCAAATCGTCACTTTGGGTAATCATTGGGTCAATATCATCACGCTGGCGGCGCGTGCCAACCATACTGATCATAATATCGCAGCCACTACGGCGCTTTAGTTCATCTAAATTGTCATTGATTAGGTTGACCACACCAGTACCGACAGTACCTAGGCCCAATATCGCTAGCTTGATGGATTTACTCACAGTATCCTCAAAAAATTATAGGGGTGAATGAAAGAGTCGAACACTACCGACTCATCGTATCATACAAAAACCGCCAGTGCGGTATTACTCGTATCAATTTGCCATGGCTGCATTGGCCAGCTCAGCGGCGGGTAGATAGCCACCAATTTGTGCGCCTGCTTCGGTAAATATTGCAGGTGTTCCGCGTACACCAAGGCTTCTGCCCAATGCCAGCTGTTGCTCCACGGGCGAATCACAGCTTGGACCCGCAATCTCAGCGCCGCCTTTGGCTTGATTCATTGCCGCCATTCTATCTTCACTACACCAGATGGCGTTCATTTTTGGAATGCTCTGGTCGCTACGTGGCCACGCTAGATAACGCACTTCAATACCGCGTGCATTGATGTCTGCCATTTCAGAGTGCAGCTGACGGCAGTAGCCACAATCGGCATCGGTGAATACATAAATAGCGGCTTTGGTTTCACCTGTTGCTGGGTAGATAATCATGTCTTTTTTATTGACAGCTTCTAGTGCCGTCTTAGCATCGTTGGCAATAAACTCAGAACTGATATCGACAGGGTCGCCATTGCCAATCTCAACGATTTGACCTTGGATAATGTGCTTGCCTGACTTGTCTGTAAAAAACCCTGGCAGCCCTTCAGCTTTTACCCAATAGATACCTTCCATTGAGGTAGGGACTGCGGAGGTAATGGTCTCGTTGAGGCCTGAGGCGGACAGATTAGCGTTTAATGCTTTGACCACATCAGCATCACTGTCTTTATTGGTGGTGCTGGTCGAGCTTGCTGTTTGGCTGGTGGTCTTATTGGTTGGTGCAGTGTCACCATTAGAGCAACCCACCACACCGCCAAGCATCGCTATGCTCAAGGCACTTGACAATACATAGCGCGTCACTAGCGGGCGGCGGGTCGCAAAAAATGAAGAAAACATCATAAAAAATCCTGTGGGTCATCACCGCTGCTGGGCGTGTATGGGTACATTTTACCTTGCTAAATCAATAAAATAAGAACAGGTAAAAAGGACAGAGCAGCAGCTGTGACAGCCAGTCATAAATCGAGCTTAAATAGTAGCATACGTCTGCCAGCAAACATCATACTGTAGATACAATGACAAACCGAAGCGACAACGATTGGTAACGAATATTATCCAATAAGCGCGCGACGAGATACATTTATACTATGTCATATCTTTATGGGGATAGGTAGGCTATAACCATAACCTTAAGTAACTGCAATCATTAAAGAAAATTATCAATAACTAAGGCAAGTTACGCGTATAAATCATCCACACATGCTGACATCAGTTATAGCATAATAATGTAGGCTGCGGGGATGCATTTTTTGAATTATCTTTGTCCATTAGACGCTTAGGAGACCCTATGGCAGGTGCCAGCTTATTAACCTTACTCGACGACATCAGTGTGATACTTGATGATGTTTCTGTTATGACCAAAGTTGCCGCAAAAAAGACAGCGGGGGTGCTGGGTGACGACTTGGCATTAAACGCCGAGCAAGTAACAGGCGTACGTGCTGAGCGAGAATTGCCCGTGGTGTGGGCAGTCGCCAAAGGTTCTTTTTTAAATAAATTGATACTCGTACCTGCCGCACTGTTAATCAGCACCGTCTATCCGCCACTGGTGACGTTCTTGCTGATGTGTGGCGGCGTATTTTTATCTTATGAAGGCGCTGAAAAAGTCATTCATAAGTTCTGGCCGCATATCTTGCCGCATGATGAAGCGCAAGAGGCGCACCGACAAGCCAATGCCGATGACAATGTCGATATGGTCGCGTTTGAGAAACAGAAAATTAAAGGCGCGATTCGTACCGATTTTATTCTCTCGGCTGAGATTATTGTGATTGCGCTGAGTGCGGCAGCGGGCGCAGCATTGCTAGAGAAAACATTGGTGCTATCGATTATTGCGATTGCCATTACGGTTGGTGTCTATGGCCTTGTCGCAGGTATTGTCAAAATGGACGACGCAGGATTGTATTTACGCCAGCAGGCCAGCGGTTTTAAGCAAAAAGTCGGCGACTTCTTATTGAGTGCGGCACCAAAACTTATGAAGTTTCTATCCATTGCTGGTACGCTGGCGATGTTTTTAGTCGGTGGTGGTATCTTGGTGCATGGTATTGAGTTTTTGCATCATGAGGTTGAAGACTTGGCGCATTTGACAGGTATTTTTGAGAGCGTGACAGTCATGCTGTTAAACGCGGTGGTCGGTTTGATCGTTGGTTTGGTCGTTTTAGCGATTGTGACGATGATTGGCAAATGGCGTGGCGGTAATGACCAGAAAGCAGCGCATTAATATCGCTTTTATCATTCTAGTGATTAAGATGACATAGTCATGAGTGATTTAAAAACAAAACGCCCCGAAACATGACTTCGGGGCGTTTTTTTATGGTTTAACTGATTACCTAACTGATAAATAAGGGCTTTATAAGCGCTTATTCTTTATCGCCTTTATTCGCCGTTTTTTCTGCTTGCGTGGGCTTTTTGTGCTCCGTTTTTGGCTTACGGCTGCGTGCTTTGGGCACTTTTGGCGTGGTTAGGTTAAACATGCCTGTCTGCGGCAATAGCTGCTCCGCCACATTTTCAATCATATTTTTATAACTGGCAATGGTGGTTTTGGCTTTATTAGCGCTGTCGTCTTTGGCGTCGTCTTCAGCCGCTTGTACTGGCTCAGCTTCCAATAACGCTTCACTGTCTTGACTGACGTGCTCCGCTTGCGCTTCTGCGGTGAGGGCATTGGCTTCATGCGTCTCTAGCGGCGCTTGCACTGCTGGTTGCTCAGCAGTATCACCAGCTTGCGTGGCTGGCTCACTATCGTCGGTGGCGTCGCTGCTCACAGGCTCAGCATCTGATAGATAATCAGGGTGCTGGCCGCGTGGATCGTTACTGGCGCGTTTGCCAATGGCGCGAGTCTCTACCGCTGTTTTGCCAGCGCTTGTGGCAAACTGACTCACAGCACTGGTCATCGCTGTAAACTGCGTCAGATAATCGGCCGCTAAAGGCTGATAGCCATAGTTGCTAAAGTCAAAGTGCTGCGTGAGCGTCTGACTGCCTTGCGCTTGGTGCATCATGACGGCATCGATAAAGCTGCGAATCACACCATCGCTATTCAGGCGTGTTTGCGCATCAGGCAAGGTGGCGCTGATAAACTCGCCCACACTGCCTGCGATGCTCGGCGCGCTTTGCTCCGCCGCTTTAGCAGGGGCTTGCTGCTGACGTACCACACGCGGGTCATTTTTGGCTTGACCAAATTTGTGCGCGGTGACGTAACGCGTGCCAAACAGCATCTCGTGGCTAAAGCTCAGCGACTTGTCTGCTGATGCGGGCGCGGTATCGTCCTGCGGTTTTTCTACAGGCTGCGCTTGAGCGGCATCAGCAGGTTGGCCAGTTGCTGGCTGCTGCGGTTGCTTTGCTTCAGGCGTCTCTTTAGGTTCAGCCGAAGCAGGCTTTTTGGCACTATCAGCAGGTTTGTCTGCTTTGTTTGCCTCTGTGTCCGCTTTTGGCGCTGCTTTAGCCTCACTGCTTACTTTATCAGACTGGCTGTCCGCTGCCTTTGGCGCTTCGCTTTTGGTTTGACTCGCCGATTGCTCACTGGCCTTATCTGAGTGCGCGGCTTTATCTTTCGCCGAGTGGCGACGTTTGTCGCTGTCTTTGCTGTCGTCTAGTGACAGATGCACGACTTCTTTTTCTTTGAGCTGCGTTGGCGCTTCGGTCACTTGTAGTGCCACGTCATCAGGGTTTTGATGACGACGCTTTTGCGGCGCTTTAGTCGTGGTATCGTCGCTGTCTTTAGCGGCATCTTGCACAGGTGTGCTGAGTGCTTCGCCGCGCTCTAGCTTACCGCGTGAGCTGCGCTGGCTATTGGGCTTACGCTTGGCGCGCGTTTGCTCGTCCTGCTCGCTATTGTCTTTGGCGTCGTTTTTGTCGCTGCGGTTGTCGCGTCGCTCATTACCAGACGATTTGTCTTGCTGCTCATTGCCTTTGTTGTCGCTATCGCTTTTTTGCTCTTGTGCGTCATCACGCGAGTCGCTGCGACGTGGACGCGCTTTTCCTGAGCGTGATTTGCGCGATTTACGCTTGCGGCGCTCTTCACCCTTGTGCTCTTTTTGCTCTTGGCTGTCGCTATCGTCATCTGAGCTGGTGTTGTTAGCGTTGTTGGCAGGCTTACGGCTTTCATTTTTTTGGTTAGGCTGTTCGCTGCGAGCAAGGGCACTGTTATCCACTTGACCGAATGCGCCTAAGCTCTCTGCGCCCGTATTGACGAGGGTTTCAATCGCTTCGGCAGCATCATTGCTGCTGACTGGATTGCTGACGCGAGCTTCAGGCGCTTTGGCAAATAGGTTTGATAGCCATGCCACGGCTTGCGGTTGCGGCGCTGCTGGCTGCGCTTGGGTGACTGGCGCGCTTGGCTTTTCTGCTTTGGCAGGCGCTACCTTTTGCTGGCTGCGCTGCTGTTCGTTCTTATTATTGCTATTATTACTATTTTGCTGCTCTTTGCTCGCAGACTTTCTTGGTTGGCGCTGGGGTTGATGCTCAGGGCGCTCTTTGTCCGCCGTTTGCCAATCGACATCGTAGCCAAGGTCGCTGTGCTCTTGCTGCTGAGTGTCGGTGATGCGCTCATAGCTTGAGGGCGCAAAGCCGTCACGGTTAAAGTGCAATTTAAAGTTTGGCGACTCAAGATGCGCGTGCGGCAAGATAGTGATGCGTGTACCGCTGTCTTGCTCAAGATACACGAGGCTGTCGCGTTTTTCGTTCAATAAGAACGCGGCGATGTCGGTCGGTACTTCAGCTTGTACTTCACCTTGACGCTCTTTTAGGGCGATTTGTTCAATCTGGCGCATGATAGACAAGGACAATGAGCGTAGGTCACGAATCATGCCATTACCATGACAGCGCGGGCAGATATAGCCTGTTGATTCTTCAAGCGAGGGGCGCAGACGCTGACGGCTCATTTCCATCAAGCCAAATTTAGAAATCTCGCCGAACTGTACGCGAGCGCGGTCGTACTTGGTGGCTTCGACCAAGCGCTTTTCGACTTCCTTTTGGTGCTTATTGTCATTCATGTCAATGAAGTCGATGACAATCAAGCCGCCCATATCACGCAGGCGCAGCTGACGGGCAATCTCGTCCGCCGCTTCTAGGTTGGTGTGATAAGCAGTTTCGGCGACGTCTGAGCCTTTGGTCGATTTTGCTGAGTTGATATCGATAGATACCAGTGCTTCGGTCTGGTCGATGACGATAGAGCCGCCAGACGGCAGACGCACTTCGCGCTGATAGGCGGTTTCGATTTGTTTTTCGATGTTAAAGCGCGCGAACATCGGCTCATAGTCGGTGTATTTACGCAGCTTGTCCGCTTGTTTTGGCATCACCGCATCAATAAAGTTCGCCGCTTCGACGTAGGCGTTTTCGTTATCAATCCAAATCTCGGTGATGTCATCGCGCAGGTAGTCACGCACGGCACGCGTAACCACGCCTGCTTCTTGATGCACAAGGCGCGGCGAGGGGTATTTTTTGTTTTGCTCTTGGATGGCTTGCCAAATATTGAGCAAGTGGTTCAAATCGTGCTGCAAGTCTTCTTGGGTTTTACCAATGCCTGCAGTACGGATGATGACGCTCATGCCTTTTGGCAAATCAAGGTTGCCAAGCATACGCTTCATGTCTTCGCGCAGCTTACCTGAGATTTGACGTGAGATACCACCACCACGCGGGTTATTTGGCATGAGTACCAAATAGCGACCAGCCAAGGATACATAGGTGGATAGTGCTGCGCCTTTGTTACCGCGCTCTTCTTTTTCGACCTGAACAATCAGCTCATCGCCTTCTTTGATGAGTTTTTTGATGTTTTCATCGCGGGGATTGCCGCTTAGGTATTCAGCAGAGATTTCACGAATCGGCAAAAAACCTTGGCGCTGTGAGCCATATTCGACAAACACCGCTTCAAGCGATGGCTCGACGCGGGTCACATGACCTTTATAGATGTTGGATTTTTTTTGTTCGCGGGTGCGGTTTTCTAGGTCAAAATCGTACAGATGGTTGCCTTTACACAAGGCGACGCGAATCTCTTCGTTTTGAGTGGCGTTGATTAAAATACGTTTCATGGTGATGTCCTGTGTGGGCACACAAGCATGACGTAGGCAGCACAGGGCAGGCAAGGTATGAGGGCATTACAGCTATTAAAAACACAGAGGATAGACGCTATCCAAATCGGTCGTACTGGGCACGCCTATGGTTACTGGATATATCACCGTATCTGTTGAGCATTTAGGGCATATTGTGCAGGGTGTAAGGCTGCGAAATATACGTTTGCTTTATCAGTCATATAGTGCGCACCCCTATCAAAGATATCATAGCGGGTGTCGCTGCTGCACATGGCCAAATGCTTGTACGTCTATAAAACTTTATATGAAGTAAAACGTCTGGCAATGGCGGCAAATACTGGTAAACATTGGGTGATATAGGCGTATTATCTTGTGTTTATTGTCTCAATAATCTCTTAACATTAAAGTGACTGACGCGGCTATATAGCGGGGCGTACTTGGCAAATCGATAGTCAGAGTCGCTTGTCATGCGGTACTCTGTAGTGTCTTATCTCATCGATTTGTCCGCCAATAACCTGCGGTCGAGTGCCACTTAAAAAGTAGTCATCCTAGCCCCGTGGCGCTCAATCATTGACATGATCAATGGGTCATGGTGCGCTGGGTAAATAAAAAATGTGTAAAATGTGTCTTATATGATGATTTTGCAGCGTATCATAAATTGCAAAAGCGCATCTGTCTTGTGGTATCGCTACCGTATGTTGTCGGGTGCTTGTGGTCGATAATGATCCAAGCATCCAAGTATTACTTTGTTTGTGATCGGCTTAACCTCTTGATAACTCAGGATAATCCAGTCGTTATCGCACGTATTAGCGGTCACACTTTATTTGGCAATTATATCTTGTGATGCCAAAACAACACTACGACCATACATCTCCATGATTATTGTCATGGAACTGCTTAATTGGCGCGCAACATGCTAAACTATAGCAAATCTTTATACAAATACCTAACTAAAAATGACACAGCCGACCGATACCCCGCAGATTTACAACAGCAGAACCCGCCCACAAAGCGCTGATGAGGAGATTAGCAACTTTGACCGTGTCAACTATCTAGAAGTGACGCGCCATCAGCACGAGCAGCGCGTAGATAACTTTTTATTAAACCGTTTAAAGGGTTTGCCTAAGTCGCATATCTATAAAATGGTGCGCGCCGATGAAGTGCGCGTGAATAACAAACGCGTCAAGCCGCACGACCGTCTGCATCGCGGCGATGTGGTGCGCATCGCGCCTGTCAAATTGGCAACGCGTGACAAGCCCATCATCAGTGCAGAATTTGCCCAAAGTTTGATGAACCGCGTGGTGTACGAAGACGATGGTTTACTCGTGTTAAACAAACCTTCAGGCATTGCGGTACATGGCGGCAGCGGCGTTGATGTCGGGGTGATTGAGGCGATGCGCGAAGTGACGGGTAAAAAATACCTTGAGCTGGTACACCGAATTGATAAGGACACATCAGGGCTGCTGATGATTTCCAAAAAGCGCTCAACGCTCAAAACCTTGCAGCAGCACTTGGTGGATAAGACCATTCAAAAGCATTATCTGTGCGTGGTCAATGGACAGCCTGCGCTCAACGAGCAGCGCATCAACGCGCCGCTATTGCGCTATACGCTTGCGAACGGTGAACGCCGCGTCAAGGTCGACAAGCAAGACGAGCAAGCCAAAGCTAGCGAGACGGACATTATCGTCCACAGCCGTTTTGACTTGGTGACAGAGAGTGGCAACAGTCAGCCTGTTAGCCTGATTGAAGCCTTGCCACTCACAGGGCGCACGCATCAGATTCGTGTGCATTTGGCGCATATTGGACATCCGCTTTTGGGCGATGACAAATACAATGTCAAAGACCAATCAGGCGTCCACCGTCTGTGCTTGCACGCATGGCGCTTGGACATTCCTGAATATCCTGAAATCCGCGCACCACTGCCTGAAGACATTGCTGAACTTTTGCCTCAAGAGGCATTAGACAGCTTGGCTTAACCCCAATCTATGCCATGCTAACGCATCTAAAGAAGCAACCACTCTAAAGTATCAGTCAAATCAACACCGTGGGTAGCGTATCGCTCTGTCCGCGGTGTCATTTATCGAAGCAATCAAACAGGTCTGTTTATGTCTGACGCAAACAACGCCACACGTATGGAAAATAACGTCGTAACCCATCCACATACCCTTGCCAACAAATCGCTGATTATTTTTGATTGGGACGGCACGCTGATGGATTCGATTGGGCTGATTGTGGAATCCATGCACATCGCAGGTGAGGCGCATGGCTTTACCACGAATGATGAGGCGGTAAAAGGCATCATTGGCCTGAGCCTAATGAACGGTATTGATATTCTCTATCCTAGCGCAAGCCCAGCGCAAAAAGACGCCATTTGTGACAGCTACGCAGACTACTATATTGCCAATAGCCATAAGACGCCGTTTTTTGAAGGCATTGATGCGATGCTACAAACCTTGCGCGCTCAAAACAAAACCCTCGCGGTGGCAACAGGCAAAAAACGTCGCGGCTTACAGCGCGTATTAGACGCGACAGACGCACACCATTATTTTGCCATTACCCGCTGTGCGGACGAATCAGGCTCCAAGCCCGACCCGCAGATGCTTCGTGATATTTTGGCGCACACAGGAGCCTCGGTCGCTGATGCGGTATTTATCGGTGACAGTGTGTATGACATTCAAATGGCGAATCGCTTGGGTATGAGCAGCATCGCGGTCAATTATGGCACCGCGAGCGCAGCGGACTTGGCGAGCGAGCAGCCGACCTATCAGCTGGACACCCCGCAAGCCTTGATTGACGCCTTAACGGCGGCTTGATGATTTAAGCGCTAGTGACGACTGATTTAAAGACTTAGCCATCGTTTGAGGTATCACTGGTTTTTGCGACGTCATCGTGCATCAGCGCGTCGGCGATGGTGTTCGCGGCATCAGCACTTTGTGCCTTGTCGTACTCATACCAACGGCCCATAACGCCCGCCAGCTCGTCAATGCCTTCTTTTTTCAGCGCTGAGAACAGCTGAATGCTACAGCGTAAGCCCAATTTTTTGAGCTGTTTGCGGGTGTTCAGTAGGGCATTTTTGGCCGCGCCGTATTTGAGCTTGTCCGCTTTGGTGAGCAAGATATGGACAGGCAGCTCGCCATCTTGTGCCCAATGCAGCATCTGCTCATCAAAGAATTTAAGCGGATGGCGAATATCTGTCAGCAGCACCAGTCCTGCCAAGCTTTTACGCGATACCAAGTACTCTTCAAGCTCCACCTGCCATTCTTTTTTCATCTCAAGGGGGACAGCGGCGTAGCCATAGCCTGGCAAATCGACAAGGCGCGTCTGGGGCGTCTCGATGCTAAAAAAGTTAATCATCTGCGTGCGCCCAGGCGTCTTGGACGAGCGCGCAAGCTGACGCTGATTGGTCAACGCATTGATGGCAGAGGACTTGCCTGCGTTTGAGCGCCCTGCAAAGGCGACTTCTAGTCCCTCATCAGCAGGACACAGACGAAACGTCGGCGCTGAGAGCATAAATTCCGTTTGTTGGATACGCTTGCGGGCTTGGGTGTTAAAGGCCGCCTGTTCGTTAGGCGTATCGGTAGATGGGGTAGACATAACTGACTCATCAACATTGAAAAAATAAAAAATGCACGCATTGAGTACGTACGATACCCGTTAGCATACCATTAAAGCACCACATTCATGATGAAAAATCACAACCGTAATGAGGTTACGCATACCCAACTCAAAGGTTGTATCTGTGTTATGGGCTTTTTGCTACCATCAATGATATGGCGTATGACTTTTTCTACTAAGGTTTTAAAAAAGGTTATCGTTGTCGCAGACTCGCCAAAGGAGGAGTTGTATGCACACCGTTCACACCCCACTTATTCAGCGTTCTTCTATACTGGCTAATCTTGGCCGTTTGAGTGCTGCCATGGTTTTCATGCTGGGCTTAAGTCAAACCAACGCTGCTGATATTCCCAAGATTTATCAAGATTCTTGCGCCGCTTGTCATGACACAGGCGCCCTAAACGCCCCCAAAAAAGGCGACACCGCCACATGGCAAAAACTCAAAAATGACAAAGGTATGCCTGCGCTGATTAAAGCGGTTAAAGGCGGCATGATACAGATGCCCGCAGGCGGTCTGTGCGGGACGTGTAGTGACGATGACTATCGTCAGCTGATTGAGTACATGAGCAAATAGCAGCGACATACCTTATGGTCATTAATCATGGAAGCATAAATGAAATAGGTATACCTACGATAAGAAAAGCACGCAAATACAGGCGCGCCTTCTAGTTTTTGTTGTACCAAGGCGACGCTTTTTGACCCATGAATGTTTTTATACAGTAAGTGATATGACAGAAAAATAAACGGATGCTTTGATTGAGTAGGCAAATGCCACAAAGTCTTGCTATAATGTCGCAAAATAAACCCTGATGTTAGTAAGTACTTTTCAGGCGGATTGTGAACCTTAAGCCGTTATAGCTTATCTTCGGTTAGGATAAGTTGATGCCTCCTTGTTACCTCATTACCCACAATCACTCTTAATAAGGCTTACACTGAGTTAGTAGGATATGTATCAATGAAAAAGTTAATCGCTGCCGCCAGCTTATGTGTTGCAAGTTTCAGCGTACAAGCTGCTATCACTGTGCCAAAATACGATGTTAATGCAGGTAAACAAATCGCCGAATCGGTGTGCGCTGCCTGTCATGGCGTGACTGGTGAGAGTATCGTACCTGCTCAGCCAAACCTAGGTGGTCAAAACGTTAAATATTTATACAAGCAATTGGTCAACTTTAAAGCAGGCTACCGTAAAAACGGTATCATGCAGTCGCAAGTCGCCAATCTCTCACAGCAAGATCTTGCTAACGTAGCGGGCTATTACGCGAGCCAAGAACCTTGGGGTGTGGGTTACGGTAATCCAGCGACCAACCAAGAAGCCAGCAAGCTGTTCTTAGGTGGTGATAAAACGCGCGGCGTGATTGCGTGTGCAGGCTGTCATGGTCCTGATGCTGCTGGTAATACCTTTGCTGCTTTCCCACGTTTGGGTGGTCAGCATGCAGAATATATCGCAACTCAGCTAAAATTGTTCCGTGCCGCAGGTCGTGATGACGATATCTCAAGTGATGACCAAAAGCGTGTCAACGACGCCGCTAAAGAAGGCGAAAAAGGTATGATGCAGACCGTTGCCTCACGTCTGTCTGATAGAGATATTCGCATTTTGTCAGAATACGTGAGCGCGGTACACTAAGTCGCTATCACACCATGTAACGCAGCTATCTTGTGTGATGATGAGACCCCGATTTCGGGGTTTTTTCATAATTAGCGTTTGAGCGAGCGTGGTATCGTCACTATATAATAGGGCACGATACGAAGATACTGATGCTTTATTGATTATTACTGGTTTGGATGGATATTATGATGGTTCGCTATGCCGCTTATTTTGTTGCCGCGCTGTTGCCGCTGCTGCTGTTTCGTTGGTTTGCGCCAGTCAGTATTGGCGAGATTGATTTTTGGCTATTGTGGCTCGGTGCGATGGTTTTGGTCGCGCTACCGATGGTCTATGCGGAGATAGCCTTGGCGTATCGCAGTAGCGCTGCGCCTGTTGCAGGCATGCAGACCTTGACCCGTGAAGCCGATGCCAATCCGTTATGGCGCAGCTTTGGTTGGCTGGCCGCGCTTGTGGCGATTGTTATTGCTGCATTGGTCATCTCAGGCGCCTCCCTACACATGCTACAAGCGCTAGGCACAATGCAACTGGCACCTGATATTATGCCATTTGCGCTGTCGATGGGGCTGGTTGTCATTGCCGTACTGCTTAGCCTGCTTGGCGTGACCCCGCTACCGATTGGTCTTGGCTTGATGCTGATAGGGATGATTTTTGGAGCAGTACAAGGCTTGCCACAAATCAGCTTTGCCATGACGGGCGTCAGTCTTGGCGAATGGGCACGTGCGGTTGCGTTGGCATTGGTCAGTGTGGGCGCAGGTACAGGACTGTATTGGTTTACGGGTACGCCCTCCCGTGCTGAAGGTGCGCGCAGTTTGCCAGCCAGTAAGCAAGTCTTGCCTATTTGGGGCGTACAAGTGGTCGTAGGCGGTGTGGCGCTTGGTATGAGTAGCTTGAGCTTACCGCCGATTGCCCAGCTGCTTTATGGCGTAGGGGTGGTGTTTGTCGCAGGCTATTTGCTGCATTATGCTGCGCAGCAACTGGCGCACCGTTTTGGTGTTGTACTCAGTATGGTGGCGGTACTGATTATCACGTTACTATTAGTCGCGGCAGTGCCTGATGCGTGGCTAGCAGGCATCTTGGTGGTGATGAGTAGTATCGCTGCGCTGCTTTTGTCGGTCTTTGCAGGTTGGCAAATGAAAATCAGCCACTTACGCAAAGCGCTAAATTTTAGCAGTGAAGGTCTGTACAATCTGTGGCGTATTGCCATTCGTTTGCTGGTGCCTTTAGCGTTGATTGTTGCGCTGATTGGTTGGGGTATGACGTGGATCAGCTAATCACGGTGTATTTGGCGTATGCCGAAGATGCGACAACGCAGCATTATGACGTGCGACAAGTAGCCGCAGGCAGCAGTATTTATCAGGTATTGGCTGAGGCAGGTTGGCTGGATCGCTTTACGGATTTGGGTATATGGTGTGACGAGGTGCGTGATGTCGATACGCCTGACAATAAATATTGGCGGGTTGGCATCTATGCACAAAAGCAGCCGCTTGGCTATATCGTGCAGCCCTTTGATCGTATCGAGGTATATCGCCCTTTAAGCGCCGATCCCATGGCGCAGCGTAAGTCAAAAACGCCTGTAAAAAAGCCGCATGTCAGAAAGCCGCGCGTTAAAAAATCGCCAAAATAAACGGCTTACTTATCTTGCAAACACTAGGGCGTGTCCCTAGTTCAAGCGTTTATGACTAAATGGGCTAAAAATGGCTAAATCTTTGGCAAACGGTGTCAAATAGCTGGCCAATATCTTGATATTACCTGCGCTATTTTCCTTGTTTGCCTTTAATTTATCTCATTTTTATCACCATTTTTA
>NZ_JACDXT010000052.1 GCF_016464015.1 Psychrobacter sp. bablab_jr014 | reverse complement strand
TGGCACTGACAGCGACTATTTTTTAGGCGATTCGATGTTAAAAATAATAAGTTTAGTCATTCTAAGCGTTTATTTTTAACGATGAAGCGGCAAAAAAGAGTCCTGTCCCTGCGGGCTGATGCTAAAATTGCCCCATACTGTGTTACAAATCTTGCTAAGGCATCTGCATTATCGTCGCTTTGTGCCTTGTCTGGAACAATTTTAGCAATCAGCAGTGCCTATTTGCGAATGTTCAACAAGCCCTTATATTGTCCTCATTTCTAATCTTTGAACCTGCTTTATGAGGCTCGGTTGTTATTTTCTAACAGCATCGCATCGCCATAGCTAAAAAAGCGATACTCATTGGCAATCGCATGCGCGTAGGCCGCCTCAATCTCTGCTTTGCCTGAAAAAGCGGCAACCAGCATGAGTAAGGTTGATTTTGGCAAATGAAAATTGGTCAATAGGCGGTCAATCACACCAAACTGAAACCCAGGATAGATAAAGATATCGGTATCACCCGACCACGCGCTAAGCATTGCGCCATCTTGCGCTGTCTTTTGATACGCGGTCTCGAGCACGCGCGTGACCGTCGTGCCAACTGCCAGCACCTTACCGCCTTTAGCGTGCGTGGCATTAATCATATCTGCCGTATCTTGCGGCAAATGCGCGTATTCGCTGTGCATGGTATGGTTTAATAGGTTGTCTGTCTTTACAGGGGCGAACGTACCTGCGCCCACATGCAAGGTCACAAATGCCGTCTGCACACCTTTATCGGCAAGCTGTTGTAATACTGTATCGTCAAAATGTAAGCTTGCGGTCGGTGCGGCAACGCTGGCAAGCTTGCTTGGGTCATGAAAGACGGTCTGATAGCGCTGGTTGTCCGTCTCATCGGCGCGGCGCTCAAAATAAGGCGGTATTGGCAGCTCGCCAAAACGCTCTAGATCAGGCAAAACAGGTGCATCAAAGCTCACCACAAATAAGTTTTCTTGACGACCCAGCACGACTGCGCCCATCTGATTGTCTGCCAGTTGGATGCGCTGACTGACTTTGGGCGCTTTACTGGCTTTGATGTGGCATAGTGCCAAATGCTTAGGCGCTGCATGGGTATCGTCTGCGGCAATGGTGTCGGGTAGCTCGGTCAATAAGCGCTCAACCAGCACTTCGACGCGGCCGCCTGTGTCTTTTTGTCCAAACAGACGCGCTTTCATGACCTTAGTGTCATTAAAAACGATTAAGTCATTTTCGCCGAGCAGATCAGGCAAGTCGGTAAACTGATAATCCGCCGCCGCCCCGCCAGCAGGCAAGTATAGCAACCTTGATGCAGAGCGCTGGGCCAATGGATAGCGTGCAATCAGCGTATCAGGCAGCTCGTAATCATAGTCGTTTACGCTTAAGTAATCGCTCGTGGTGTCTGTAGGCGTGTGGGCGGCATCGGTCATAGCAGTCATAACTTATCTAAGGGTGTTAATATTTTGGCGCTAGTGTAGCAGAAAGCGGCAAAAAAGTGAGGTTTTGCTTGATTGAAAGAGCATTATATAAAACTAAAAATAGCCTAAGCAAAATAAAGCACAAACACAAAAAAAGACTCACTACTCAAACAAACTTGGCTGACTATAAGTCTCTTGCATCGGTTGCAATGAAGAATAAGTCACACCCACCAAGCGAATCGGCTGTTCGCGGGGAATACTGGCAAACAGCTTGTCCAGCCAGTGATGGGCGTCGGTGAGTTGCAAAAAAGCAGACGATGCCGTATGCGCGCGGGTGACTTGGCTAAAGTCCGCGTATTTAACCTTTAAAGTGACGGTATAGGCGGTCAGTTGTTTTTTTTGTAATTGATTAAAAGCGTCAGCGTTTTGCGCGTAGATGTGCTGCATCAGCTGACCATCATCATTTAAGTTGTGATGAAAGGTGGTCTCTGCACCGACTGACTTATGTTGGCGGGTGGCTTTGACAGGGCGATTGTCCATACCATGTGCGATATCATGATAAAACTGCCCCCGTTTGCCAAAGGTCTGTACTAGTATCTGCGCATCTATTGCGCGTAAGTCCGCCCCTGTATGTACGCCCATCTCGTGCAGACGCTTT
This sequence comes from Psychrobacter sp. bablab_jr014, assembly GCF_016464015.1. GTDB lineage: Bacteria > Pseudomonadota > Gammaproteobacteria > Pseudomonadales > Moraxellaceae > Psychrobacter. Next base: position 31,655 of record NZ_JACDXT010000052.1, on the reverse strand, counting down.
GCAGTTGCCTTGCCAATACCATGAAAGCGCTCAATGGGTAAGCTGCTAATAAAAGCGTGCGCCTCCGCTGGCGTGATGACGGCAATGCCATTGGGTTTGTTAATGTCTGAGGCGATTTTGGCGAGCATTTTATTAAATGATACTCCCGCTGAGGCGTTAAGCCCTGTCGCAGCTTTAATCTGCGCGCGCAGTTGGTTGGCCATGAGTGTCGCTGAGCCTTGGTGTATCTCTAGCCCTGTGACGTCCAGATAGGCTTCGTCCAAGGATAGTGGCTCAACGAGCGGTGTCAACGCATGCATCAAAGCGCGAATCTGAGCACTGATGGCGCGATAGACCTCAAAGCGCGGACGCACAAAAATGGCGTTTGGACAACGCTTACGCGCTTCAAAACAAGACATTGCTGAGCGCACGCCAAAGGCACGTACCTCATAGCTGGCAGCTGCCACCACACCGCGTCCATCAGGATCACCACCGACCACCAGCGGCTGCCCGCGATAGCTGGGATTGTCCCGCTGTTCGACACTGGCATAAAAGGCATCCATATCTATATGGATGATTTTACGCAGTGGGAGCGCGCTATTTTCAGTCATGGTTATGACGCTGCTTCGGCATCACTGTCTTGACGCTTGTCCACTTTATGCTCATCTTCAGTACGGTCAATCTTCCAGTAGCTTGAGATATACAGATGTGATTTTGGCACCTCACGAGTCTTTTTAAAATAGTCGCGCAGCTTACGCATGCTATGAAACTCGCACGCTGCCCATACGCTTGGCTGACCGCCCAACCATGGTAATGTCTGTACGCGCTCAAGTAGCGGGCTATGCGTGGCGCTGATGGCTTCATTAATCACCCAAATCACCTCAATGCCTGCGGGCTTGATTAACGCTTGTTTATCGTCCTCTGAAGCAATTTCAATCACCGCAAAGCCTGTAGCCTCTGCTGGCAGTTTTTCTAAATTAACGCTAATCGCGGGTAGTGCTGTCATGTCACCGACCAGCAAAAACCAATCGGCATCAGGCATTATCAGCTTGGCTGGGCCTGGGCCACCAATGCTCATGGTATCGCCAATCTGAGCATTAAGTGCCCATTGAGAGGCAATGCCAGTATGTCCGTGTACCACAAAATCGACGTCGATTTCAGCATCGCGCTGGGCGCGAATGGTATAGGTACGCATCAACGGGCGTTCGCTGTCTGCTTGACTAAACAACAGCTTAATATAGGCGCTTTCTTGGTCTTTAGGAAAGCCCTGCATCTGTGTACCGCCTAATGTAACGCGGCGCATGTTGGGTGTAATGCTTTTATTGCCAATGACTGTTAAGGTTCGAGGCGCTGGTTTTGGCATAACAGATTCCTTATAGGATAACGTGTTTGATAGCGTATTGTGGTTTGTTATGGGCTATCGTATCGGTATGAGCATTTGCTTTGAGATATCTAAAAAAAGCGCAAGTTGCTCGTCATCTAAGTCTTGAGTGAGCATGTCTGCTGCCCACGCTTCAGCAGTTTCGAGCTGACTGATCATCTGTTGACCTGCTTCTGTTAAGGTCAATAAAGCACTGCGTTGATCTTGCGGATTGATGGTCTTATCAATGAGCTTTTCGTTTAATAAGGCATTTAACGCGCGCGTAATCTGCGCTTTGTCTCGCTTTAAATGGTCGGCAATGATCTGTGTGGTGCTGCTTGGTAAACTGCGGATACTTTTTAGTGTGCGAATTTGAGTGATGGATAGCGCGATACCTTGGCGACGCACCCCTTCACGCAGCAAGTAAGTATAGCAATGCATCAAGCGATGCAGGGTGTCACTCAAGGACAAAGCGGACATAACAACCATCACCTCAATAAAAAGTTAAATTTACTATAATGAACATAGTTGATAGTGTCAACTATGTTCATAGGCGATAAAGAAAGGCGTTTATGGCATAGGTCACACATTTAAAAGGAGTTTATTGTGTTTTCTAGTTGTGCTACCGCGTTTAGGTCGCTATATTAAAAGGGTAAACACGATAGATTTTGTACACAAAGTCCATCGTGTTTTTTTGTTTTTAAGCGTTTGCGACAGACAGCGTATCACGGCATAACATGGCTGATATAAGGATAATAAAGCATGGATACCTTAAATGTTCTCTACCTCGTAGGGGCATTATTAATATTTGCAAGTATTTTATCGAGTACCGTATCTGCGCGGTTGGGTATTCCCTTATTACTGCTGTTTTTGGTGGTGGGGATGCTAGCAGGTGAGCAAGGCATTTTAGGTATCCATTTTGCTCAATATGGGCTTGCCAACTTTATTGGGCAGGCGGCGCTGGCGTGTATCTTGCTCGATGGTGGTTTGCGTACTTCGTTTCGCTCATTTCGGGTGGGTCTAAAGCCTGCGGTCGTTTTGGCCACATGGGGTGTGTTCGCCACAGTGCTGATATTGGGCGCATTTGTGACATGGCTCCTCAATGTCGATTGGCGTATTGGTATGCTGATGGCGGCGATTGTTGGCTCGACCGATGCGGCGGCGGTATTTTCTTTATTGCGTCATGGTGGGGTGGAGCTAAACGCCCGTGTTCAGGCGACCCTAGAGCTGGAATCAGGCGCGAACGATCCCTTGGCTATTTTGCTTGTGACAGGATTGATTGCGCTCAATATCGATCCTGAAGGGCAGACAGCCTTTGGCTTTATTTGGTTGTTATTACAGCAGATTGGCTTTGGCTTGGTATTCGGGCTGCTTGCTGGCTACTTACTGGCGCGTCTGATGCCCAAACTGCATTTGGCAGAAGGCATGTACGCTATCTTAATCTTATCAGCAGGTTTGGCGGTATTTGCGGCGACCAATTTGATAGGCGGTAGCGGCTTTTTGGCGATCTATCTTGCAGGCGTTATTATTGGTAATACCAAGGTGCGCGCGACTGAACATGTGCTGCGTGTGATGGACAGCTTTGCATGGCTATCTCAAGCGGTATTGTTCGTGGTGCTGGGTTTACTCGTAACACCATCAAACGTGCTCAATGTTTGGCATTATTCTGTTGCCATTGCTGCCTTTATGATTTTTATAGCGCGTCCCATTGCTGTCTTTAGTAGCGTCAAACCTTTTAAGTTTAAAAACCGTGAAGCGGGGTTTATTTCATGGGTCGGTCTGCGCGGCGCGGTGCCGATTACGCTCGCTATTTTGCCTGTTATGGCTTCGGTACAAGGGGCGTCTTTATTATTCGACATTGCTTTTGGGGTGGTTGTGGTATCGCTTATTTTACAAGGCATGACCATTCCGATGATGGCCAATTGGTTTGGCGTGCGTATTCCAAGTCGCGATGAACCAAAAGAAGAGCATGAGGTTTGGGTATCGGACGCTTCTAGCATTACGCTGTATGAATTTGAAGTAAAAGAGGGTGCTTTTGCGATTGGTCGACACCCTAAAGAGATTACCAATAGAATCAATACCGACGAAATTACTATCTTTGCGGTAGTCAGAAATCAGCTGGTATTGCCGGTTGATGACGATACGCAGTTAGCGTTCGGTGATGTGGTGTGGTATGCAATGCGTGGCGATCACGCAAAAGAAGTGGCGAAGATATTTAACAATACCAAACTGAACCGTCAGAAAATAAACGACTTTTATGGTGATTGGCTGCTCTCACCCAATGTCAAAATTGCCGACTTGCCATTTTTTAAGGATATGGATACGTCTGTCGTTTGGCAGCAGACGGTTGCGGAGTTTGTCTTGTCTAACTTGGATGCCAAACCTGTATCTGGCGATAGGGTAGAGATTAATGATGAGTGGTCATTGATTGTCAAAGAAGTCGATAAGCGTGGCATGCTGCGCAGTATCGGTCTCAAACGCCATCAAGTGGGTACGGCAGCGTAGAATTTTTGTCTGTTGTAGACGTATCACCATTCAGTGCTTTAGCGCAAAGCCTTGGCAACAGCAGCGTCATTCGTTATTGTTGGTTATTGCGCTGAACCTGGCGACTGCCTTGGTAGGTATTGGGGTGGTTGCTTTTATCAATCACTACTTTTTGGGCGAATCTATTGGCAGTGAGCAAGCACTGGTAATGCGCTACTATTTTTTGCACTTATAATATTGCAGCTGCTGACAACTTTTATAAAGAAGCGCCTTTATCCAGATAAAGGCGCTTCTTTGTTGGTTTGGCTTAATGGTTAAAATAACGCTTAAAAACGATGTGTGTAACCAATCGTGTAAGTGCGGCCTAGGCCTTTATAATCAAATGCCGACTCAGGGGCTAGGCTACCGTAATAAATCTGCGCCTGCTGTCCCCAAATGGTGGTGTAGTCTTTATCGAGTAGATTTTGTACGCCCATACTAAATTCACCCGATGGTAAATAATAGGTATAGTCTAAATCTAGAGTCGTATAGCCATCTAGTGTCTGAGTGCTGCCATTAGCGGCTCTACCTGATACATCACGCATCATATTGGCTTGGAGTTTAAGGGCTTGTAAGTCGTCTTCCCAGCGTGCCCATAGCGCATATTTCGATGGGCTGGTATCAGTGACTACTGTATCTTCGTAGCTATCGCCATCGATTTGGGTCTCGCTTTGTACCCAATGCCCCAAGCCACCAACACTGACGTTATCATTTAGCTGATAATCGCCTTTAAACTCAACACCATAAACGCGCTTTTTGTTGTCGCTTTGGGTGATAAGTAGGGTCGAGCGGTCATAATTGATACTGCCATCCGATAAACTATAGTAGCCTGTGACTTTCCCTTTAAAATCATTGTATCTAAAGTCGGTACCCAGCTCGTAGCTGTCGGTTTTAATGCCTTTTAGTTTTGTACCTGAGACGTTTGAGCCATTTAATAGCTCATAATAGCCATTGTTAAGCGCGTATGTCCCTTGACCGTAGAATTTGGCAGGGTCGGGCAGCTCAAAACCTTGTGAAAAGTTGGCAAAATAACGCATATCGCTGCTCGGCTTATAGTTTAGGCCGACGTTAAATAGGCTTACGTCATAGTCATTGCTACCCCCAGGAATCGCGTCGCCACCTGTTGCATTGCCTAAAGCAATCTGGGTCTGCACTTTGTCTGCAACAAAATCATCAACAGTATTTTTTAGGTGCTGATAGCGCATACCTGCAGTGGCGTTTAGGGTATCGGTGATTTTATAATCACCTTGCAAAAACCCTGAGACAGAGTCAACTTGCGTACCAGGATAACGACCAATAACTGCATACGCTTTATTGACCAAGCCGCCTGTTTCGGCACTTATCTGCGGGTCAAATATCATCTTATCGCTGTCTAAGTCATCTCGATAACCATCAATACCATACGTCAGTTTTAGCTTATCTGACCAATCTTTTGCTAAGGCTAAGCGTGCTGACGTGACGTCCGTAGATTGCTGCGAGGCGGCAAAGTACTGACCATAAACAAAGGGAATAAAGCTCAACTCTTCAGTACGGTGAGACAGCTGCGCATATAAGTCATGCCCAAAGACATCGTCGTGATGATAGTTGGCATTGTACTGCTGACGCTTTGTCTGTGCTTGACGGTCGCTACGAAAGCCATCGCTAATCTTGGCATCATACGGCGACTGACTCACATCATATTGAATGCCATAGTCGGTGTCTTGTTTGCTGTCATAAAATTGAGCGGACACATCAAGCGTTTGTGCCTCATCAATCTTGAGCTGCGTGCTGGCAAGTACGTCGATGGTTTGGTTGTCTTGCAATGACCCTTGAGTGGTATCAGGGACGAGCATGTCGCCATCCCCATCAAAAAATGAGCCTGTTTGCTCATACGTGACGCCCAAGCGAGCAGTGGCGCGCTCAGTACCACCATCAATGGCAAAGTGCCCCTTATAAGAAAGGTCGTCTTTGTCTTGAAAGCCTGTGGTCGCTTGAATTTCAGTCGTTACTTGTGGCGTGCCAGCCAAGCCTTTTTTGGTTTTAATATTAATAATACCGCCTGTCGCACCGCCGCCATAAACCGCAGATGCCCCTGACAACACTTCGATACTGTCAATATTTTCCATACTGACAGAATCTAAATAGCGGCTGATGGCGCGTGATGAATTGAGGGATACCCCATCAATCATGACCTGCATGCTGCGTCCGCGTAGGTTTTGTCCTGCACTGGTACGCCCGCCACTACCATAATCTAGCGACGGTACTTGCTGCGCTAAAAAATCTCCTAGGCGTTTGCCTGTACGCGCTGCTTCATCGACCGCGTATCTGTCCACATACCAAATGGTTGCAGGAATATCGCTAATGGCTGTTGGCGCTTGGTTGGCAACCACCACAATTTTATCCAATGTGGTGCTGGGTGCTTCATCATTGGTACTATCAGCAGTTACCGCCATAGCAGGTAAGGGCAATAAAGCACTGATGGCAAGATATAATGGCAACTGACGAAAACGGGAACGAGTAGAAACAGGATTTAAAACGGATGTATCAAGGCAGGACATAATGTAACCGATATAAATGATAATTGTTACCGTTAATAATACCTTTATCGTTTAAATGTGTCTAGTATGTAACACTGACTTATTTAAAAGGAAAGTAGCGGTTCGTTAGACGTATTACTTATCATGCTGTATAAAAGGATGCGTAAAACCTACGCTCGAGTAGGTGTTATTTTTCTAAATAATCGGACAGCGAAGCGGACAATAATTAACAGACCTGTAATTAAGTAGGACGAGGGGCAAACATAATGATTGCCATACCCAGTAATGCAACTGACGTGCCTAAGACATCCCACATTGTCGGGCGAATACCATCAACTGCCCATAACCACAAAATAGCCATAGTGACATAAACGCCACCATACGCAGCATACACTCTACCTACAGCGGTTGGGTGTAGTGTGAGCAGCCATACAAACGCGCTCAAACTCAGAGCGCTCGGCACTAAAAGCCATATGGATTTGCCTTCTCTTAGCCACAGATAAGGCAAATAGCAGCCGACAATCTCTGCAAGTGCGGTAATGGCAAAAAGCCCAACGGTTCTTAGTTCAGACACAACTTTTACCTTATGCTTCGTTTGATTGGGTTTCTATTAAACTGGCCATATTATATAAGCATTTATGAAGACTTGGGCTATTAATGACTTACAATCTACAATTTCAGTGTGTATTGTCCGACGTATAGATTATGAATGAACCAACTGCTCATAAACAATCATAATCAGATAGACCAGCCCTGCCGCAACGGTCAAACTGGCAAACCACACGATCACAAAATAGCCAGTTAAGTAAGATGAATAGGTTAGACAGCAACACACGCCATGCGTAGCGGCTGGGAAGTAATAATGTCAGCACAAAACTACTGGCCCAAAGTATAAAAAAACCATCGACTTCCCATTTGGCGCGCGCGGTCATCTCTAAAGGCAACAATCGGTTGAGCCATAACAACCCAACCATTGCTAATGGCAGTCCAGCGAGCGTCGTAATGTTAAGCTTTTCTACCAGCCAAAAGCCAAAGTACGGCTTGTGTACATTGAGTAGTTGGCGTCGCCGTTTTACTGTCCAAAGCACCAGTCCTGTAGCAATCATACCGCAGCCTGCACCGCCCAATAAAAAATACATCCAGCGCAATCCATAGTCGGAAAAACGTCCCGCATGTAGCCCTACCATGACGGTATGAGTCGTCACCGCAAGCGGGGGCGGCTGACTTTGTTCAAGCATTTTTCCTGTTTGACCGTCATAAATACGAAAGACACCTATCGTCGAGATTTGATGCTCGGCTCTGCCATCAATAATAACTTTACTGTGGTCAGTGTTCGGATGGTTGATGCTAACACTGGTCACCCTATAGTTAGGATTGAGCCGTTGCCATTCTGATTGCGCGCCTGTTAATAAAGGCATGATATCGACCATCGAAGCAGGTTGCAGCTCCGTTGCGTCAGCGGCTCGGTAAGAATAAATGTCTTCAAAAAGCTGTGTGGTATCAACATCGGCAACCTTGCTTCCCCATGGCATATACAGCGCAACAAGCGTCATGATGCCTGTAAAGGTAATCATGATATGAAAAGGTAGGGGCAGCACAAAAAAAGCATTGTGCGCGTCAAGCCATGAGCGTTGACCTTTACCCCAGCGAATTTATTGAAGCGCTAAACGATGTGGCAAAAGCAAAAGGAATGAACGAGCTGGCAGAAAAAACAGGCATAAGACGTGAAAGTCTTTATAAGACATTGCGATCAGAGAAGCCACGTTTTGACACCATGTTAAAGATTATTGATGGTATGGGCTTGCAGGTGACCTTGACCCCTAAAGCCAATCATGAGCCACTGGCAGAAGCGTAACGGCAATAAAACGGCAATGCGTGCAGCATAGCGAATAACCACCAATGGCGATAATTTAGGAGATAATCCCCAGCGGGGAGAATTAACGCGCACAAAACGCACCATATTTGCGCGCATTAAAGCGGTATTAATCGAGCGCGCGCAGCCATTACCAAATTAACCCCATGAAAGGGTATTAAAAACTTCACACCCTGACAAAAGGCTAGGTATTCCTATTGTTTAAGACGATATTAAGCTATTTAAGTGCTGGCATGAGTTTTAGGACACGCTAGAGGAGTACGCGCAGAGCTGGAAAATAGAGTTTTCGGAGTCCATAAAAAAGCCTCCGATAAAGGAGGCTAATTTTAAGCTAAATCATTGAGAGGCTTTAAGCGTTGAACAAAGTATACACTAAGATGTACACGCTAAATTTGTTTTATTGCTAAAGCCTTTTAAAATCAACCATTTAGCTTTCTTAAATGGTACCAGTGGTCGGACTCGAACCGACACGCTTTTAAAGGCAACGGATTTTGAATCCGTCATGTCTACCAATTCCATCACACTGGCATGTAAGGCATAATCATCGTCAATGGACGTCTTGATTACTTAATTGGGTCACAGCGTTCGCTGTATAGGTTGCGTATTCTAGCAGGTTTTTTTATACCGTCAAGCATTTTTTATAAAAAATTTATATTTTTTGCGATGACGGTATCATATGACCTATCAGCGCTGATTAGCCAACGAAGGCGCGCTCGACCACATAGTCTGCCTGTACACCCATACGTGGCGATACCGTCAAGCCAAAGCCGTCTAGAATCTCTGACACTTCTGCGTTGAATGGCATACTGCCGCACATCATCACACGGTCGTCTTCTTTGTTAATCGGTGGTAGACCAATGTCTTCAAAGAACTTGCCTGACTTCATCAAATCCGTGATACGACCTTGGTTGCGGAATTCTTCACGAGTCACGGTTGGGTAGTAGATGAACTTCTCGCGGTACCATTCGCCAAAGATTTCGTCATTGGGCAGCTCGTTTTCGAACATCTCACGATATGCCAAGTCTTTAGTGTGGCGCACGCCGTGGACGAGGATGATTTTTTCAAAACGCTCGTACACTTCAGGATCGCGGGCTAGCGCTAAAAATGGCGCAAGACCTGTACCTGTAGATAGCATATAAAGGTGTTTGCCCGGTAGCAGGTCGTCTAGTACCAGTGTGCCTGTGGGTTTTTTACTGACCAACAGCTCATCGCCGACTTTAATATGCTGTAAGCGCGAGGTAAGTGGACCATCAGGAACTTTGATTGAAAAGAATTCTAAATGTTCTTCGTAGTTGGCGCTGGCAATTGAATAAGCACGCAATAGCGGTCTGCCATCAACCATGATACCAATCATGGCAAACTCGCCATTACGAAAGCGCAAGCCATCATCACGGGTGGTCTTGATACTAAATAAAGAGTCGTTCCAGTGGTGAACCTCTGTGACCGTTTCTGTGCGGAGTTTTGACATAAAGTCCTCGTTAATTACCTGTCTTGGTATAAAATCAAAAAATATGTAAGGGTAATGAGGTCAAGCGAACGGGTGGGGAAGGGATGTAAATATACGATGTTCCCATGCGCCAACACCAGTGCTGACCTTTGACAGACGTACAGCCTGACGGTATCTCAATGGGACATACCGTCTGGTAGATGTAAGTTGTTCTCAATAAACATTCCCGCTCATCATAACAAACTTTAAAGTAAAAATCCGCCAAGCAACGACCCACTACCATGATAAAATGGAATATCGTTAGCGAGATATGTGTCATTATGCAGCGTTGACGCTGACCTTTAAACGCTATCGAACTTTAATTTTGCCAATGCCTACAGGTAAGGAAACTGCATGCCCAGCCATACGCTACCGATCATCGGTCATCACCGCTCGCCATTGTCACAAAAGTTTGGCGCGCCAAGACAGCCCAATCTGGTAGCCGTACCCAGTATTATTGAAATGCTGCCACCATACTCTGAACCAGCGGCATTTGCGGGTTTAGAGGATTTTTCGCACATTTGGATCAGTTGGCAATTTCACAAAAACCGCCCTGATGCAGCAGAAGCACCCTTTCGCACACAGGTGCGTCCACCACGCTTAGGCGGCAATCAAAAAATTGGCGTGTTTGCCAGTCGCAGCATGTATCGCCCCTCAGGGCTGGGACTGTCGGTGGTGGCACTTGACGCCATACACGTGGTCAATGGCCGCGTGCAGCTGCATATCCGTGGCGCGGATATGATTGATGGCACGCCGATTGTGGATATTAAGCCCTATATCCGCTACAGTGATGCGCTTGTTGATGCGGTGAGCGGCTTTGCGCCACAGCCGCCCACGCCGATGTCTGTGGCAGTATCCGAAAGCGCTGCTCAGCAATTTGCCGACTGTGTCGCAGCCGCTACCAGCGATAGCGCGTATGTGCCGCTACTTGCTAGCGATTTGGTGCATATTAGCGCCCTTATTGCCCAAGACCCGCGCCCCGCGTATCGCCGCAATGAAGTGGGCACACCGTTTATCATGCGCTATAAAAATGTAGATGTGCAATTCTGCTTAACGGATACAGGCTCTCTGCAAATCATGCAAATACAGCCGTATGTCAACGATAAAGAAAGCTAGGGCGTATCTTCAATTCAAATGCTTACGACGAAATGGGCTAAAACAAAACGCCGTAAAAAGGTAAAAATAGTGCTTGGTGACGCGCACATGGGTAGGGTTAACGTGAGCGCCGTGTTAGGATAATTGTTCTCACCAAAAGTCAGCACAACAGCGGCGACACAACAACGATGATTAAGGACGATAATGGTTGCAGGATTTTCATTACTGATTGATTTGCGCTGGTGCTTGGATGAGCTGCTGGCAAATGACGTCATCGACCAGCGCAGCTACAATCTGGTGATGACCAGCCGCCGCGAAAAAGGGCAGCATCCGCTGGTGACCATCAGTGACTTTAACTTGCCCAATCCGTATGAGCCTGAGCAAAAACTTACCCTCAACTGGCTCAATCAATGGCTGGCGAAAAAGGCAGACATGCCTGTGGTGCGTATCGACCCGCTAAAGGTCGATGTGCCTGCGGTGACGCAAATCATGTCCTTTGAGTATGCGCGCTCGCAGTATATTTTACCGATGGCAGTCAGCAGTGATGAAGTGGTTATTGGCACCGACCAGCCATTTTTTACCGACTGGCATGCCAATATTCAGAAAATCATTGGTGCGCGTGAGTACCGCACAGTGTACGTCAGTCCGCTGCAAATCAACCGCTACCGCCAAGAGTTTTACCAAGTTACCCAAGCGATTAACAGCGCCAATAATGTGCATAAAAAATCGGCGGCGGCAGATGTGACCAATGTCGAGGCGCTACTCCAGCTCGGCGACAATACCAATCCTGATGCCAATGACCAGCATATCGTGCGCGTGGTGGACTGGCTGTTACAGTATGCCTTTGAGCAGCGCGCCAGCGACATTCATTTAGAGCCGCGCCGCGATACGGGTAAGGTGCGCTTTCGTATTGATGGCGTACTGCATACGGTGTATGAAATGCCCGTAGCGATTATGGTGGCGGTGACCGCACGTATTAAAATCTTAGGCAGGCTCAACGTCGCCGAAAAGCGCAAGCCACAAGATGGCCGCCTAAAGACGCGGATGCCAAACGGCATGGAAACCGAACTGCGTCTATCAACCATGCCCACCGCCTTTGGTGAAAAGTTGGTAATGCGCGTGTTTGACCCTGAAGTCTTAGTGCGCACGTTTGCGCAGCTTGGCTTAACCGGCAAACAGCTGGCGACATGGCATGAGCTGACCGCGCACCCGAACGGTATTATTTTGGTCACAGGGCCGACAGGCTCAGGTAAGACGACCACGTTATATAGCACGCTCAAACAGCTGGCGACTGAGCAGGTCAATGTTTGTACTATTGAAGACCCGATTGAGATGATTGAGCCGTCGTTCAACCAAATGCAGGTCAATCCCAGTATCGGTCTGCATTTTGCGGACGGTATTCGCTCGTTGATGCGTCAAGACCCTGATATCATTATGGTCGGTGAGATTCGTGACCATGAGACGGCGAACATGGCGGTGCAAGCGTCCTTGACAGGGCATCTGGTGTTGTCTACCTTACATACCAATGATGCGCCCAGTTCGCTGACGCGCCTGCATGATTTGGGCGTACAGCCTTTTTTGACCTCCGCGACCATTTTGGGCGTGATGGCGCAGCGCTTATTGCGCACATTGTGCCCGCATTGCAAAACGGCATTGCCTCTGCAGCCTGATAGCGAGCTTGCTGCCCAGTGGCAAGAGCTGACCCAGCCGTGGCGTGCGCCGATGCCTGCGCAAACTTACCAAGCGGTGGGTTGCGAACACTGCCGTAATACAGGTTATCAAGGGCGGGTAGGTATCTATGAAATGCTGTCGTTGTCAAACGCGCTCAAAAAACTGGTGGCAGAAGATGCCAGCGTGGATACGCTCAAACAGCACGCCTACCGAGAGGGCTTGCAACCGCTACGTCTATCGGGCGCAAAGCGTGTCAGTGAAGGTGTGACTACCATTGAAGAAGTGCTGCGTGTCGTGCCGCTCAATTAGGGCGTGTTATCATCGAGATAGCAAGGCTTAAAGTGAGATAAATCGCAGTCAAACAAGGAAAAAACTGCAGAGAATATCGGTATATTCACAAGATTTTTGACGCTGTTTGGCAAGATTTAGCCAGTTTAAGACCGTTAAATGATGTCATGTGCTCATTGATGACACGCCCTAAGCGCTTTTGTCATGGCGTTAAATAAAAAAGGCTATCAACAGGGCGATAAAAACAAACCTATACCTGCCGCGCTACAACCGCTGCTTGAAATCTGTGTCGTCAGCACAATTAAACATGCTAACGCCGAATATTTTTTATGCTTAAAAAGGTGTCTGTGAATGTATTAGACCAGTCATCTTTTTAAGCCTTTACCTTAATTTTTACACAAAAACGCTTAGCATATAGCCAATCCACTATCAAATGAATACAGTGCTGCTGGCGTGAATTTTGCGAAGCCTCTGGAGCGCCTAGCGCACAGCAAGCGAGTAAAATTTATGCCAGAAGCACGTCGTCAGGTTGTACTACCTTGATTTAGAGTTCATTATCACTTAGCGTTTTAAAAGATGTATTCAACACTTTAATAAGTAATGAGAGCCGTTATGTTTACAGACAGTCATTGTCATCTAAACCGCTTGGATTTGACCGCGCACGAAGGTGAGCTATCGAGCGTCATTGCAGCGATGAAAGCCGCTAATGTCAGCCGTGCGATGGCGATTATGTGCGACTTTGCCGAGCACGACACCATCAAAAACATCGTCGATACCTATAGCGATGAGACGCTGAATCTGGGTATGAGTGTGGGCATCCATCCGTGCGAAGATGTCAGCGTGCTGCAATCAGCGACGCATGAGCGCCTAACCGAAATGGCGGCAGACGATACCGTCTGGGCAATCGGCGAGACGGGGCTGGATTATTACTGGTCAGAGGACAATAAACGCGAGCAGCAGGCGAGTCTGGCACGGCACATTCATGCCAGCCAAACGCTCAAAAAGCCGCTGATTGTACATACGCGTGAAGCCAAGCACGATACCATTGATATTTTGCGCGCAGAAAAAGCAGAGCATGGCATTATCCACTGCTTTACCGAAGATTGGGAAACCGCTAAGGCAGCACTCGATTTGGGGTTTTATATTTCTTTTTCGGGCATTGTGAGCTTTAAAAAAGCGCAAAGTCTGCGCGATGTGGCACTACAAGTGCCCAAAGACCGTCTGCTGATTGAGACGGACAGTCCGTATCTTGCGCCTGTGCCCAAACGCGGTAAGCCTAACGAGCCTGCGTACGTGCCGTATGTAGCAGAATGTTTGGGTGATTTGCTCGGTACAAGTAAAGAAGAGATTGGCCGCTTAACCACAAAAAACTTTGAAAATCTACTGGCGCAATACAGCTAGAGTCGCTATGCTATGACTAGTCAGTCATTTTACAGAACCGAATAGGGCGTATTGAGCATCCGACCATGGCACTGACTATTTGCGAATGGTCAACACGCCCTAATAATCGGTCATTATTCATAATAAAAGTTGCATAGCCCGCAAGGAACCGCAGGGCGTTAGGAGAGCATATGAGCCGTCAGCAACAGTTTAAAGCCCGCGAAGAAACCATTTTGGCGACTGCCGAGCAACTGTTATTAGATTCAGGGGATGGGGACATTACCCTTGACCATTTAGCCGAGCAACTCGACTTGGCAAAAGGCACGCTGTATAAGCATTTTTCGAGTAAAGATGAGCTGTATTTGCGCATCATTATTCGTTATGAAGAACAGCTGTTTGAGATTAATAAAATTGACGACTCACCCTCAGCGGGTGTGGCGCGTATGATTTTTCAGCAGCTATTAAACCCACAAAAAGCCATGTTATTAAACCAAATCGAGGAGCGCCTTGCCGCTTCGGTGACAGGACTAAACCGTCTGTTTGGTGAGCTGTATGATATTCGCCGCCAGCGTATGAAGCGCTCGATTGATATTGCCAGCGCGTATCTACAAGATGAGCGTAGCAGCATGAGTACGCGCGATTATTTGTCGTCGATTTGGGCACTCGGTCAAGGCGGCGCAGGTCTGCTTAATTCCAGCTTTTATCAGCGCTATTTGGGTCGCCGTGACACGTTGCGCTATGCGTTTATTATGCAAATTTTGGAGCTGCCCAGCCACTATCCGACCTATGCGCCTGATGAACACGTCGAGGACAGTGATATCCAAGAGCTGGTCGAGCAAATCGACACCGAGTCCGAAGCGCACCGCAATACGATGTATTAAGTCATACGACAATAGGCAGTGACAGCATGTGTGCCCAGCGCATTCCGCCCATAAAACTACCAAAGACGCTCGCCAAACAGGCGGGCTTTACTTTGGTCGAAATTGTGGTCGTGGTGGTGATTTTGGCAGTCTTTGCGGCGGTGGTTGGGTTGTCGGTCGGCAGCAGTGAAGCGCGTAAAAATCGTGCCTTTTATGAACATTTGACCGACACGCTAGACTATGTGCGCCTATTGTCTGCCGAGCGTATGCAGCCGATGGGCTTGCAATTACAAGGTAATGTTAATGGACAAGCTGAACCTGTCATCGTACAGCTTGATAATGCGTATGCCGCCTATCAAAATATGCCGCAAGCCGAGCCACCCAAAAGCAATATGGAGCTGTCAGCGGACATCGGCGGGCAATCGGTAGAGCAAGTCACGCCGACATGGCAAGACGTCTCTGAGGTAACCTTGCCTGAGCTGCCCGTGGGCGTGACCCTGAGCATCAATCCTTTAACTGTTGACAATGGCGCAACCAATGGGCAAACGCTACAGCCGTGGTTTACTAAGGGTGCGCCTGAGGTGCTGTGGTTTGGTACAGGGCAAGCCGCGCCAGTGGCTATCGAAGTGCGCTATAATTCAAGGCTGGTGGGCGAGGTGATTCAAATCCTACCTGATGGGCGGGTGCAAGTGGGCACAGCGCAATAATAAAGGGTCGATAATGAGCAACCTGCGACAAACAGGCTATCGTGAACGCGGCTTTACCTTAATTGAGGTCATGGTGGCGCTGGCTATTTTGGCCGTGGTTGCGGTAGCGGCATCGCGTGCCAGTAGCGCCTATCTGCTCTCGGTTGACCGCTTGCGCACACGCACCCTCGCGCACTTTGTCGCGCAAAATGTCGCCGCTGATGTACAGATGCAGCAGACCTCCATCACAGGCACGCAAAACAAACAATTAAGTGAACAAGGACGCGATTGGCAAGCCACTATTCGTGCCGCAGACAGCGTCTCGCCAGCACTCAAAGCCGTCACTATTGAGGTAGCGCCGATTGACAATGGGCAGCTGGGCAGTGTGGCAAGTACGCTCAATATCCTCATCATGAATGACCAACAAGCCATCGGCATGCTCAACCTACCGCAGCAGGCAACGCCATGAGGCAGCGCGGCTTTACCTTACTTGAGCTGCTGGTGGCGATGGTGATATTTGCCATGCTCGCGGTGGCGGGCTGGCAGGTATTTGACGGTGTCAGTAAAGCCCGTGAGCGCGCACAGATACAAGCCGACATCCTCGCTGATATGCAGTACAGCTATCTACAGATTCAGCAGGACATGGCGCAGCTGGTGGCGTATGAGTCTTTAACTGCTGCCGATGCACCGACCAACACCATGTCTGATCCCGCGCAGCAAATAGCGCCCACCCCGTTTTTAACCTTTGATACTGCCCGCGTTGAGTTTATCCGTTTTGCCGACCCTGACCCGCGCTATCGCAGTAGCCCGACCTTGCAGCGCGTGGCGTATGAGTTCGCAGGCTCGCAGCTGATACGGCATCAATACGTCAGTTTGGATACGAGCAATAACGTCAGTATCGACAGTGTGCTGCTTTCCGCTGTCAGCGATGGACGCTGGCAGGCCTATCTGCCTGAGGTTAGCGACCGCTTCCCTGACGACAGTAATACTAATACCGCGCAAGATGATGATAATAACGAACGCATCCTATTACCCAAAGGTATTGGCGTATCTTTCAGCTATCAAGACCGACCCTTAGCGTGGCGCTGGGCGCTCGCGCCGCAACCTGTACAAGTGCCTAAAGTCGCCAGCAATACGTCCAAGACAGATAATGGCGGCGTCAGCGAAAATAATGGCAATGATGACGGTGGTGCTAGTGGTACAGACCCAGTGCCACCAGCCACCAACACGATGAGCAATACAGGCGGCATCGTGCCCGAGCAAAGCGCACAAGGAGCAGGCTTGTGAACGCGCCCCATAATCAGCGCGGTATGGCGCTACTGACCATTTTACTACTGGTCGTCAGCATCACCATCATGGCAGGTGCGATGCTTGCCAGTCAAAAAATCGTCATTCGCCGCAGTGCCTTATTATTTACTCAAGACCAGATGCAGGCCGACCTGCGCGCAGGTAGTGTGCTGGCGCGTGCCTTAATACGTGCCGATAGTGAGCTGAATCAAACCGACAGCCCCGCCGATGTGTGGGCGCAGCCAATCAGTGACTATCCGCTCGGCGCGCACCGCGTTAATGTGCAGGTTCGTGACGAGAGCAGCCGTTTTAATATCAACAATCTATATCACGATGGGCAAGCAGACACGGCAGCGCTGGCGGTATTTGAGCGACTGTTGCAGCAGCTAGACATCGACCCTGAGCTTGCTACCGTCGTTCTTGATTATCAAGACTTTGATAGCCAAGTGTATAAAGACACTGCCGACGAGCAGGCGATATATCTGGCGAATGTTGCCAGTAGTAACGGCGGTACAGTGGCGAATGTGATAGCCAATCAGCCTTTTATTGACATTACCGAACTGCAAGCGCTGCCGATGATGGACGATGCCAGCTTTGCTCGTTTACAGCCGTATATCAGCGCCGTGCCGTATTATGTGCCGATTAATATCAATACTGCCAGCCCCGAGCTGCTTGCCGCACTGACAGATGGCGCAGACGCGACCGCCTTAGCAACGCTGATGCAGCCCGCCACACGTACTGTCTTTGAGTCGGTCGATATGCTGTGGTCACAGCCGATGTTTGCGGGGATGAATGAGGAGGCGCGCAAAGCCCTTACGCCTTTATTGTCGGTAGAGAGCAGTGCCTTTATGGCGCTGATTACGGTGAGTGAAGCGGACAGTGCAGCCAGCAGCGCCCGCCAGCGTTTTGCTACCGTGCTGCTTGCCAAACAAAAACCTGCGCAACAAGCCACAGGCATGAATGCGCCGAGCGCCAATGACGACGAGGCAGTGCGGGTGGTCAGTGTGGTGTCCCAGCGCTTGTGGGCGTTTCGTCCGCCGTTTTAGTTTTTAAAGCGGACGGTGCTTGCTTGTCTTAACCTTGTTTATCGTTTTAGGTGTCTGTAGTGCTTTGCTGGCTTTCAGTAGCATCATCGGCAAGGCGGGTTTCTTCGCTCGATTTCCAGTTGTACGCGCCATAAAACAGCATCTGTGCCTGACGGGTGCAGTTGTGCAGCATGATTTGCTTTTTTTGTTCCAGCTCGTCAAGATCCGCCTCGTCGTCGTGGTCTTCAGAATACGTCAGCTCCAGCCAATCGATAATCCAAGAAAAGAACAGGTTAATTCCCGCCTCAGCGAGCAAGACGCGGTCATAATCGCTGATATGGGCAAAGGCAGGCTGCAAGCCCAAGTCATCGCCCAAGACTTTGCCCGAGCTTTTGATAAGGTTGCTGATAGCGCGGCGCACCGCCTCTGAACCACCAAAGCGCTCACTGACCAAAAACTGCCAATAGCGCGGCTGGGCACTGACGGTGTGCAAAAACAGCTGAATACTTTTGGCAATCTGCCGATCAAAGCTGCGTTTGCGCCCGATTTGCAAGCGGTCTTGCAAAATTGCCATGGTGCTGCCCAATTCCTCGACCACCAAAGCGCGCCCGAGGGCTTCCATATCATCAAAATGACGATAAAACGCGGTCGGCACGACGCCCACTTCACGCGTGATTTGCCGTAGGCTGATGGCGCTAAATGATTGCCCCGCCATGCCCAAGTCTAAAACGGCATTAAAAAACGCATGACGGGTTTGGAGTTTCTTTTGTTCGCGGCTGCTCATAGGAGTTTTTATATCAGTCATAAACCTTTTATCATACGCAT
The DNA here is from genome assembly GCF_016464015.1 of Psychrobacter sp. bablab_jr014. Classification (GTDB taxonomy): domain Bacteria; phylum Pseudomonadota; class Gammaproteobacteria; order Pseudomonadales; family Moraxellaceae; genus Psychrobacter. Next base: position 12,801 of record NZ_JACDXT010000052.1, on the reverse strand, counting down.
TTTGACCGCAAATTACGAATAAAAACGCACGATTTTTTGTCCTTTGCGCTGCATTTGTTGGCTCTACGCGTTATACCATCGTATTCCAGTGCCCTTGCAGCTCTTGCGCAAGGCGATAGGCTTCGTGGTCATTCATGCCCGTGATAAAGTCCAAAATGGTCAAAATATTGGTGTAGGTGTCGTCGGTTAAGCTGCGGCGATGCTCGGCAAGATGCGGCTGGAGTAGCATTTGCAAGCGTTGCTGCTCAAACGGGGCGTGCTCGCTTGGTGATTGCCATGCCAGCGGCATTAAGGCGTCTAGCAGACGGTGCAGACATTGATTTGCCATCAGCTCCATACGTACTTTACTGGGGTGATTAAAGATTTTGTCTTGCGCAAGCTTTTTGGCGTGATAAATGCCCGCTTGAATATCAGGCGCACAGTGCGTGAATAAGCTGCCCTCCAGCTCGCCCGCCAAAAGCGCTTTGGCATTATCGGCAAAGGCATCGGTCACGGTATTGACCAAGCGCATCATGGCACGGGCGCGCAGTGCTGCCAAATGCTGACGCACCGAGGCGTAATGCGGCAGGGCAATCGTCTCGGGCACATCGCCAATGAGTGTGTATAAAATTTCGGCAACCTCAGGGTAGCTGAGCATATTAAGGTTGATACCGTCTTCTAAATCAATCAGCGCGTAGCAGATGTCGTCGGCGGCTTCGAGCAGGTAGGCGAGTGGGTGGCGCGCAAAGCCATCGTGCGTGCTTGAGCGCGGCAATGCCAAGACGTGCGCTAATTCTTCTAATTGCGCCGCTTCGCTGTCAAAGCAGCCAAATTTGCGTAAGGCGGTTTGCGTAGTCAATAGCGGGGTATCCGTGTGCGCGTCACCTGTCAGCGCCTCAACCGCGCTGGGATTGGCATGGCTGGCGAGCCAAGGGTATTTCATAAAAGCGCCGAGGGTCGCGCAGGTCAGGCGCATGCCGCCTTTGTCGGGGTGGTGCTCGTTGCGCGTCAGTACGCGAAAGCCTTGCGCATTACCCTCATAGGCGAGGATATCTAGGCGCTGATTGATGCTCAGCTGACCGAGGCGCTGCTGCTGCGCGGGATGCATAAACCAATCACGAATGGCGTATTCGCCCGCGTGCCCAAAAGGCGGATTGCCGATATCGTGTGCGATACACGCCGCCTGTATGATAACGCCGACATCCGCCGCGCCAATACCCACAGGCAACCCACCAGACAAGGTATCGTGCAGCTTTTCGGCGGCCATGGTGCCAAGCGAGCGCCCGATACAGGACACCTCAAGCGAGTGCGTCAAGCGGGTATGAATGCCCATTTGATTACTGAGCGGATGGACTTGGGTTTTTTGATTGAGCTGGCGAAAGGAGTGCGAAAAGACCAAGCGGTCATAGTCTTTGTGAAACTGCGAGCGGTTGGCAGGGTTGCTGCTCGGCGGATGTTTTGCGCCCAAACGCTGCGGGCTAAGAAGGCGTTGCCAGTGCTCGGTGCTGGAAATTGGTTGCTTTATTGGTGTTGTTATTGTCATGGTGTCTATGCTTATTATGATAATGAAGTAAAAGGCAAACGTGTATCAACACGCTTGCATCCTTAGCATAGCAAACAACAGATGAAGGTTGTAAGTCAAGCGCTCAGCAACCGTCTTTTCTGTTTATCGCTTTCTCATTATCAGTAATTGCCATCGGCACACTTCAGCATCAAGCGAAGCAGGGAGTGGTTAAAAACTCTTAGCCCTTTGTGACTTCACATTCAAACAAGACATTCTCATCGCTGCCTTGGGCGTCTATAGGCAAGCTCACCAATGTGGCTTGTGATTTGTCCGCCGTCACTTCCCAGCGCATAACCGCATCATCCGTCAGACCAATGTCGGTGTCATAGATGCCGCCGATAGCAGGGTCGGTGTTTTCGCCGCTGGTCGCCAGCAAATCGTATTCAACACCGTCAATCAATAGATGCGCGCTCATGTTGCCATCGTGTTCGTCATAATGTGCGCCGATGCTTTGCTCAGGCTGGCAGTTATAGGTGGTCATATCAGCATGGTCATGGTGGTCATGCCCTTCGTGACTGTCGTGATCGTGAGCATCATGATCCTGTCCTGCATGGTCGTGTTCTTCATGACCTTCATGTTCTGCATGAGCATCAGCGCTCGCGGTATCTGTTTGTGCCGCTGCATCTGGCGCAGCGCTCGCCTCGTCACTTGGCTGGCTACAGCCTGCCAAACCTAGAATTAAGATGCTGATAGCGGTCGCAGTTTTAAGGTTAATAAACGCGGTCATGACAAGCCCTTTTAAAATTAATAAACATTAAAGTATCAGCCGACGCATGGCATCGGAGATTAAGTACCATGCATTGGCTGACAACAAGAATGTTATAATATAACAGCTATCAACGAAAAAAAACCAAAGTAAGCGCGTTACCTTGGTTTTTTATTCGTAAAAGACAAAATTAGCCGTTATTCAACGGGTTTTTTTGGCTTAATAGCTTACACGTTAAATCTAAAGTGCATCACATCGCCATCTTGAACGATATAGGTTTTGCCTTCTAGTCGAGATTTACCCGCAGCGGCAGCGCCTTTTTCACCGTTGTATTCGATAAAGTCATCATAGGCGATAACTTCGGCACGAATAAAGCCGCGCTCAAAATCGGTGTGAATTACGCCTGCCGCTTCTGGGGCAGTCGCGCCCACTTTGACCGTCCATGCGCGCACTTCTTTAACGCCAGCGGTAAAGTACGTTTGCATATCGAGTAGGTCGTAGCCGCCACGAATCACTTGGTCAAGGCCTGCCTCTTCCATGCCCATTTCTTCTAAGAAGTCTTGCTTGTCGGCTTCGTCGAGCTGGGCAATTTCGGCTTCGATTTGGTTGCACAGTGCGATGACGATGGCATCATCACCTTTGGCATAGTCGCGTACCGCGTCTAGGTAAGGGTTGTCACTAAAACCGTCTTCGGCGACGTTGGCGATATACATGGTTGGCTTTAGAGTAATCAGACCGTAGCTCTTAATCAGATGCTTTTCTTCAGCGTCGAGATTGGCCGCGCGTGCAGGTTTGCCGTCTGCTAAGAATGGCTCGATTTTGTTAAACACGGCAAGCATGGCTTGGGCGTCTTTGTCGCCGCCTTTGGCTTTTTTGTTGAGATTGGTGATGGCGCGAGTCACGGCGTCAAGGTCAGCGAGTGCCAATTCGGTATTGATGGTTTCGATGTCATCAATCGGGCTGACGCGACCGTCAACGTGGACGACGTTGTCATCATCAAAGCAGCGTACCACATGCGCAATCGCGTCCGTCTCACGGATGTTGGCTAGGAACTGGTTGCCCATGCCTTCGCCTTGTGACGCGCCTGCGACCAAGCCTGCGATGTCGACAAATTCCATGGTGGTTGGCATGACGCGCTCAGGTTTTACAATGTCTGCCAGCGCTTTTAGGCGCGTATCAGGTACAGGAACGATGCCCGTGTTGGGATCTTTGGTACAAAATGGGAAGTTTTCCGCGGCAATACCTGCCTTGGTCAATGCGTTGAATAAGGTGGATTTGCCCACGTTAGGCAAACCGACGATGCCGCAATTAAAGCCCATAGTCATCTCTCAATTAGTCAAGGATATAAAATAAAATCGCGCGTATTGTAGCAAAATTTCGCCCAAAACGCTGCGGCTTATTCTGCAAAGTTTTTACCCGCGCGTTTTGATAAGGAATCATAAAATCTTGTATCTTATTGGGTTTCTGGCTGCACAACACCGACCATCACACCCATTTGTTTTTTATCGTGTCTGTCGATGCTGGGCGCGTACATGGCTGAGGCGATGCCGCCATCCAAAAACAGCGCATTGTCACAACCAAAATCTGTTTTAAACACTTCAGCAAATTGATAAAAGGTTACAGGTGTGTCGCTGGCGACCATGAGCACCGTATCATCGCTGCAAATACCAATACCGTTACGTATCTTGCGCGAGCTGCTGTTTGGGTCAAATTTGGGATGAATATTGCCATCAATGACCAGCATCGGCCCTGATTGCGTGGCGTACCATGGCTTGGCACTGCCATTATTGAGCTTGTCTTTAAGTGCGTGGCTTTCGTCAATGTGTACCGCGCCTGCCTTGTCCGACCACAGCACGCCGTTTGGCAATAAGTGAAAATTGCCGCCGCCTTCTTTTAAATTTAATGATTTGATTTCTTCGCCATTGATGACGGTGTAGCCAATCGGCGCGTAATCTTTATTATACATACCTGCATTCATACCAAAGGCGAGCGTTTTGTCTTCGGGTATTTGTGCTAACAAGGTATCAAAGGTCAATAACGGCGTGCTACTACTATCGCCGCGCCAAAACAGCTCTAAGGTATCAGGGTTGCCGCCTAACGCGCTGGTATCCACTTGGCAAGCGCTGTAGGCAAAAGGCTGCTCGCGCTTAAAACATTCCCAATGCGGGCTATCGGCAGGCTTAGCACCAGCGGCGCTGTCTAAACTGCACGCGCTAAGACCAAGCCCTAACGTGCTGATAAAAAATAAAGAAGAAAAGCGAAACATGAAGATACATCTTTTGATTATTGATAACGTTAAAAACGCCATCGGGGGTGCAGTAGCTAAAACAAGACCTTTTGGCGCGTTTTACCAAAAGGTCTTGTCATTTTAGGCGCTTATGGCAGCTCAAAGGCAGGGATTTTGGTACTTTTGCCGCGGTCACGCGCGTCAACATTATACGCAATCAATGCGTCATTGTCTGCCAAAAAGCTGTTTGGCGTGGCCATCGCCCACATCTGATTAAACACATCCGAGCGTGCGCTTTGGTTAAGGAGCGCACCACTATCGGCAAAGTAATAAAACTTCGATAATAGCTTGATTTGTCCGTCGTTGATACGGCGCGCGATATGATAAGGCATCAAATCATCAGGGTGTTTAAGACCGACCGCGCCGACGATATTACCCAGAGATTTGAGCGTGTTTTTGTGAAAGCTCGCCACGCGTTCGGCCTTGGTGGGTACATCAAGTGCCGCCTGTCGGTAAGGGTCTTGGGTGGCGACGCCCGTTGGGCACGTATTGGTATGGCAAGAGCGTGATTGAATACAGCCAACCGCGAACATAAAGCCGCGCGCCGAGTTGCACCAATCCGCGCCCAGCGCCAGCATGCGCGCCACATCAAAGCCTGAGACAATCTTGCCACTGACACCGACCTTGATTTTGTCGCGGATGCCTGCGCCGACCAAAGTATTGTGTACCAACAAAAAGCCGTCAATAAGTGGCATGCCGACACTGTCCATAAACTCCACAGGTGCTGCGCCCGTACCGCCTTCTGCACCATCAACGACAATAAAATCAGGATAATTGTCGGTCTCAATCATGGCTTTGACAATCGCCATAAACTGCCATGGCTGACCGATACACAGCTTAAAGCCCACAGGCTTGCCCCCTGATAAATCGCGTAATTTTTGCCAAAACTCGACCAGTTCAAGCGGCGTATTAAAAGCACTGTGTGAGGCGGGCGATACGCAATCTTGACCTTTTGGTACTTGGCGCGTTTCAGAGATTTCATCGGTGATTTTGCTGGAGGGAAGCACGCCGCCTTTACCGGGTTTTGCCCCTTGCGACAGCTTGATTTCAATCATTTTGACTTGGTCATCGACCGCCTTTTTAGCAAAGCTATCAGCATCAAAATTGCCATCTTTATCACGGCAACCAAAATAGCCTGTGCCAATCTCCCAAATTAAATCGCCGCCGAACTTACGATGATAGGGGCTAATCGCGCCTTCTCCCGTATCGTGGGTAAAGTTACCCATCTTTGCGCCCTGATTGAGCGCCATAATCGCATTGGCAGACAGACTGCCAAAGCTCATCGCTGAGATATTAAACACCGACATGTCATGCGGCTGCTTACAACGGCTGCCACCAACGGTAATACGAAAGTCTTTGTTTTTAAGCGGCTGGCTGGCGGCTGATTGCAAAAACCACTCTGTCCCCTGTTTATACAAGTCATCGAGTGTACCAAAGGCATTGGTATCACTGACATTTTTAGCACGCTGATAAACCAGCGCCCGTTGTTGGCGTGAAAACGGTACTTGCTCTTTGTCGTCTTCTAAAAAATACTGGCGAATCTCAGGACGAAAGTCCTCAAACAAAAAACGCAAATGTCCTGCAACAGGGTAGTTGTTTAAAATGGAGTGTTTGACTTGAATCAAGTCATAGATACCAAGCACTGTGGCAAAACCGCCGATGATGATGAGCCACCAGTGCGCAAGTAGCACACCTGCAATCGAAAGGCAGATGGCCGCACCAAAGGTACTATAGCGCAATAGTAAGCCGATATGATAAGGCAGTGGTTTTTTGGGTTTAGGGTGCAGATTGGTACGGGATTCGGGCATAGCAGCGCTCAATAGTCATTGTAAATATAGATAAGACGCTCAAATTTGTAGCGTATATCATACACCGATACTATCGCCACGTCGGTATCATTGGGTAACAGTATACTAATGCTGGCAAATTTTAGCAGGTGATTCTGACTAATATTTGCTCATCGTCTATAGCATCAAACGTGATCGCAACGGGTAAAAATTGTTCAATGAGCCATGCTTGGGTTTTGCTATGCTCGCTAATCATCCGCGCTGTAAACGTACCGCCACCCGCGAGCGCCAAAGGCAATAGCAGCTGGTCAGTCAGATATTCATCAATCAGCGCATCGGTGTCATACAGATAGCGCCTGATGTGTCCCGCCAAGCGCTTGCCGATATTTTCTGCCGAGCTACGCTTTTCCCCAAGCAGGCTAAAGACTTCTTGGTGCGTGTTTGTTTTGGTGCTTGTCTTAGCAGTCGCCTTCGCCTCATTTTTATCGCCAAGCTGATGCGTCACGATGGCAAAGCAAGTATTGCCTTCACCAATGCCATCCAGCCGCTTGCTTTGGGTGCTCATCAGCGCCTCATCAATATCCGCCTCGAGTAATGATGCCTTTATGCTGGTAAGCTCACGCGTACAAATGCTGTAGTCTAAGTTTAAAACGCTCGCGCACAGTACAATGCTTTGTAACGCGCCGCGCTCGGTTAGCTCAAATCGCGGCATCCCCGCACGGCGCAAAAAGGGCGTGATACGAGCCTTAATCACGCCGCCGCCGATAGGAGCAAAGCCCGCTTGCACGCACTCAATCTCGACCTGCATGCCGAGCTTGGCAAGTAGCGGCACAAAAGCGTGCTGCAAAAAATCGGTGGTCGGTGCTAAGGGATTGTGTGTGCCGCCGATAATGGTTACGGTCGATGAGGCATCGCTTTTTTTATTTTCAACATCCTGACTATCTACAACTCGGCTGTCTGCAAACAGCAGCGCAGGCAAAATGGTTTGTAGCACCAAGCTGGTGCTGCCCGCCGAACCAATATCAAAATGATAATCGCCTGCGCGCACCGCTTGCGGCGTAAAGCTAAAGGCATCGCTACCGAGCGCCGCGCCTGAAACCTCAGCATTACAAATCGTCTGCGCCGCCTGCACACACATCAAATGCTGCCGCATCAGTCCCGACTTGGCGCGACCTGCGCGGATACGGCGCACCTGAATCGGCGTGCCTGTCAGCATCGACAAGGTGAGGGCGCTGCGCACGATTTGTCCGCCGCCTTCGCCTGTGCTGCCGTCGATTTTTAGGGTTTTATGTGTTGATGCTGGCATGATAAATATCTTTATGATTTGTATGACTATTGATTGATGATGTTTTTAATGGGCATAATAAAATGCTTCCCAATACTTTTCGGGTCGCATTTAAAATAAGATTGAAACCGACTGTCAGTGTCTGGTGGTAAGGTCTAAATGGTGCATTGTGCCAAGTGCCATGTGCGGGGCATAAGTGGTAAAAAAATGCGCCTGCCCACAACGCGTAGCAGCCACGACAGTATATTTTCAACCCCCTGCTGTGGGTCGCGGGGTCTGACACTCGCCCAGTCGATTTCAAAAAGGGTGGTCTGTCTATTATCAGACAGACAAAACTAAAAAAGGGTGTAACAAGTTAGGTAAGCGCCTAGTCCACAAGGTCAATTTGCCAGTTGTTGGCTTGAATGACAATGTTAAGCTGACGCAGCTTCATGGCGATATCGTCCGCCTGCTTTTGCAATGCGCCGACCGACACCATCACTTGCCATTTAATCTCGCGCGGGCTATAGCGATCGACCTCGGTTTCGGTCGCGGCTATCGACTCGGTCAATAGCTTGTGGCGCATCTCAAGGGTGTCGCGCTCAACGAGCAGCGCCAGCATCGACTGATTGTTGTCTGTCATCGCCACCGCGTTGGTACGCTGAATACGGGCGATAAGCGCGGACAGCTCAGTAATCAGCTGGCTTGCGTCCATCAATAGCTGATTGGGGTCTTCGTTTGGCGTATCGCCGTCTTGGACTTTGACATTATTGCGAATGCGTCCTTTAAGCTGTGCCAGCTTTTTTTGCATATCACTGCGGATAAGTAGGGCTTCTGCGAGTTTCATTGTTTTTGTCCTTATTTTCTTTAATTGTAGCTTAGACATAGTGGTTTATCAGTATTGTCCTCAAGTGGCTATACACATTATAAAGCAATGCTGCTCACCCCTTCACACAAACCACCTGCCGCAAGGTATGTACCACTTCCACCAAGTCATTTTGGGCGCTCATCACGTCTTCAATATTTTTGTACGCCGCTGGGATTTCGTCAATCACGTCGCTGTCTTTACGACATTCTACGCCTTTGGTTTGGGCGATTTGGTCATCAATAGTAAAGACTCTTTTCGCCTCAGTACGTGACATCACGCGACCTGCGCCATGCGAGCAAGAGCAAAAGGACTCTTCATTGCCTTTACCTTTGACGATAAAGGATTTTGCGCCCATCGACCCTGGAATGATACCGTACTCTCCGACGCCAGCGCGCACCGCGCCTTTACGCGTGACAAAGACTTCCTCGCCATAGTGCTCTTCTTTTGCCACATAGTTGTGGTGACAGTTGACCGCTTTCACTGCAGCATCGAACGGTTTTGGCATGATGGTGCGTAGCGCTTGGATGGCTTTTTCCATCATGATTTCGCGGTTTTTAAAGGCAAAGCGCTGCGCCCAGCCAACTGCAAACCAATAGTCGTCAAAATGTTCAGTACCCTCAGCAAAGTACGCCAAATCTTTATCAGGCAGGTTAATAAACCATTTGCGCATGTCCTCACGCGCCAGCTCAATAAAGTAGCGCCCGATGGCATTGCCCACGCCGCGTGAGCCTGAATGCAGCATAATCCACACCTGATTGGTCTCATCAAGGCACACCTCAACAAAGTGATTGCCTGTACCCAGAGTGCCCAAATGCTTTAGATTGTTGGTGTTTTTTAGTTTGGGATGCTTTTGGGTCAGATAATTAAAATCATCGACCAGCGTACCCCAGCCATTCATGACGGTATCATCAGGGTTCGCCCACGCACCCACATCACGACGCGAGCCGCGACCGCGTGTCTTGCTGCGTCCATGCGGAATGGCTTTTTCCAGCTCGGTGCGCAGGCCGTGCAGGTTGTCGGGCAAATCATCTGCGGTCAGCGTAGTTTGCACCGCCATCATGCCGCAGCCGATATCCACACCGACTGCCGCAGGGATAATTGCTTCTTTGGTCGGCAGCACCGTCCCGATGGTCGCGCCGATACCGACATGGACATCAGGCATCACCGCGAGCCATTTATAAATAAAAGGCATCTGTGAGGCTTTAATCAGCTGGTCGTGGGCTTTTGGGTCGACAGGCACGCCTTTGGTCCATAGTCGGATAGGGGTGCCACCGTCTTGAATGATGTTGTGATTGATAGGCTGCATAGTGTCTCCTTAGCGGTATATGAATAAACAATCCGTCACATAGAAGCGCTCGACTCAAAGGTATTTTTCTCGCGTGCTGTGCCTACGCCGACAGAGGCTTCGAAAAATATCTTTGATTCTCGCTACGTTGTTGGTAGTAGTGCGGTTGTCTGTACTTTATAGGTTGCTAAAGGTGTGCCAGTTTTTGATAAAGATAGTTTTTATTTTTATAAGTATTTGATATTGAATGATAAAAAATATTTTAAATTCTTTTTTAATGAAAAAATGAACTTTAATCAAGTAAACAAAGCTATAATTTATTCTATAAATATAGCTTTTATTCTATTCTGACGCTTATAGAATTTTAAGATTTGGCTAGAATGCTTTATTTTTTAATTAAACAATAGTTCTTTATTACAAAGTGTTTTGTACAGTACAATGCAGGCTTATCAAACATTATCAGTGCTATGAAAAACGCCAATCATTAAGCTTAGGAGAGAACAATAGGGAATTTTTACGTCAATATTACAGCGAATACTGCTGCCAAAGATGCGGTTAAATATCTAAAGAGTAAGGCTACTAGCGCATACGTGATGCCAATCAGTGAGCAGCAATGTGTTATTTATGAAGCGCAATGTGATACTCAAGATATAGCACACGTCTACGAGATGCTGCTAATGCTGACATCTGAGCTGGACTGTAGCGCATTGGGCGTGCTTAATCATGATGATGATTTGCTGCTTACCATATTGTGTAATAAAGGCAAGCTCATAGCAGATTATAGCTGCGGCATGAGCTTTGAAGAAATGTATGCTGAATATGATGACGAGCTGCCAGATATGGACGAAGAAGCAGATGAACCGCAGGGACAGCAAAAGGAAGAGCAAGCTCGTGTGATGGTTGATTACTTATCTGAGGCATGTGATGAGGTGAATAAAGAGGCGCTACTTGAGGTACTGATGCAAGATTTCGTATTTGCTATTGAAGCGCACGAAAAGTTGGTCGAAGTAGTGGGGCTGCCTGAATGTTCGATTGGGTTGGGGTATAACCATATCAATGAAGGTCAGATAGAAGATCAATTGGACAGTAAGCAATTAATGCAAATTGGTAACTGATTAGAAAAGGTGTGATAAATAGAGGTTAATAAAGTGCAGCGTAAAAAAACCGCCGTCATCGGCTTTCTCGGAACGACCTTGGACAATGGCTTTAATAACAAGCGTTGGCAGCGCTGGCGTCCGAGCGTCAGCCTGTGCCTGCATGATGACCTGCTGGTCGATGAGCTGCATATCCTCTATAGCAAGCGCGATAAGCGGCTGTTTAACGTCATCGTTGATGATGTGGCGCAGGTCAGCGCCGATACCAAAGTCATTGGGCATCGGGTGACGCTGGCGAGTCCGTGGGATTTTGCTGATGTCTATGCTGAGCTGTATGACTTTGTCACAGGCTTCGCCTTTCGTGAGGACACCGACTATCTGCTGCATCTGACCACGGGTACGCATGTGGCGCAGATTTGCTGGTTTTTGCTGGTTGAGGCGGGGTTTTTGCCTGCCGATTTGATTCAGACCTCGCCGTGTCCCAAGCCTGACCAATACGACCCACAAGGGCGCTACCAAATCATTGACTTGGACGTGTCGCGTTATGACAGTTTGCGCGCGCGTTTTGAGGCAGAAAAAGCCCAGCATTGGCAAACCCTACAAGCCAATCTCGTCACCCAAAACGCTGCCTATCAACAGCTGATTGCTGATATTGAAAAGGTCGCCACACGCTCCAACGCTCCGATTTTACTGATGGGCGCGACAGGGGCAGGCAAGTCGCAACTGGCAACACAAATCTACGCGCTCAAGAAAAACAAAGCCAAAAACAAGCAGGCACTCGGCGCGTTCGTCGAAGTCAACTGCGCCACCTTGCGCGGCGATACCGCCATGAGCGTGCTGTTCGGTCATGTCAAAGGCGCGTTTACAGGCGCGGCGTCGAGCCGTGAGGGTCTGCTCAAATCGGCGGACGGCGGCTTGCTGTTTTTGGATGAAATCGGCGAGCTGGGGCTGGACGAACAGGCGATGCTCTTGACCGCGCTTGAGGCGCAGCGCTTTTATCCGCTTGGGAGTGACACCTCGATTGACGTGTCATTTCAATTGATGGCAGGGACGAATAAGGATTTGCGCCAAGCGGTCGCGGATGGGGAGTTTCGTGCCGACTTGTTTGCGCGGCTGAACACGTGGACGTTTTTTTTACCGTCGTTAAAAGACCGTATCGAGGACTTGCCCGCCAATATTGATTACGAGCTGGCGCGTCTCGGCAGTGAGCAGCAGTATCAATACCGCTTTGAGCCTGAGGCGCGGGCATACTTTGAAGCCTTTGCCACAAGTTCTGAGGCGACGTGGCAGGGCAACTTTCGTGATTTAAGCGCCAGCATGACGCGCTTAACGACATTGTGCGAAGGCAAAGTGATTCGTATGCCTGATGTTAAGGCAGAAATCACCCGCCTTAAGCATCTGTGGGCATTGCCCAATAGCGCGCAGTATCAGGCGGACAAGGCGTATGCACCCAGCCTAACCGAGCAGCAAGCGCACGCGGATACGGTGCTGAGCCGTCATCTATCCAGCGACGACAAAGACGCGCTTGACCCCTTTGACGCGGTGCAGCTGGCGTATGTGATTGAGGTCTGCTATCAGCACAGTAGCCAAGCGGCGGCAGGGCGCTATCTGTATGCCAACTCCAGAAATCAGCTAAAAAGTAACAATGACAGCGACCGACTGCGGAAGTATCTGCTAAAGTTTGGGCTGAGGTTTGATGAGCTGAAGTTTGATGGATTGGATAATGGCTTTAATCAGTCAGTAGGTCAATATAGATAATAAGCCTAAAAGTATAGTCAGTTCACTATAAAATCGATACGATGAGATTAAACGCTATTTTTCGCAGTATCAAAAGACGTAGTCACAGCAAGCAAGGAAAATAGCGTTTAATCAAATGAATTTATTGTCCTGTATCGTTTTTATTTAGAGTTAACTATACATGAAAAACGCTGCTAATTTCATTTCAAAAAACGATGACGTATTTGGTC
>NZ_JACDXT010000051.1 GCF_016464015.1 Psychrobacter sp. bablab_jr014 | reverse complement strand
TCAGCCCCAACGATAAAAGCAGGGGACAGGACTCTTTTTTGCCGCTTCATCGTTAAAAATAAACGCTTAGAATGACTAAACTTATTATTTTTAACCTCGAATCGCCTAAAAAATAGTCGCTGTCAGTGCCATGGTCGAATGTTCAACACGCCCTATTGTTTCATTTTAAATTGACAACTTTTATTACAAAAACCAATGCACCCTACTTGGCGTGATTAAGCCATCTAACGGCACGTCCCACGGCTGGCGCTGCAAACGCGCAACCAACTGAAAGTCATAGCACCAGCCAATCACCAGCGGCTTACCGCGCCCGCCGCGCTGACGATAGGCGAGGGTGCGGTCATAATAGCCGCCGCCCATACCCATACGGTTGCCTGCCTTATCTGCTGCGACCAGTGGACAAATCAGCACATCAAGCGCCTGCGCCCACAGTAAATGAGTCGGCTGTGGCTGCTGCATCCCAAGCGCGTGTTTGCGCGTGCGTGCGGTCGCAAGTGTATACTGGGACAGCGGCGCAAAGCGTAAGCGTTTGTCAGTTGCCCCAAGGCTACCTACGATGGGCAAATACGCCTGATAGCCGTGTTTGATGCACCATGTGACGATGGGCTGCGTCGGCATTTCGCCAAAGCCATCGTAATACAGCCCAACCTTGGCATGACGGGGCAAGCGCCTGCTGAGCGCGTTTAAATGACGGCTGGCATGGGTAGCGGCTTGCTCTCTTCTTTGCTTGCTTAACGCACGGCGCTGGCGGGTAAAATATCGCCGTGGCGGCTGGCTGGGCGTGGCTGCCCGCGCGTCCGTGCTGCCTGCTGCGGCGCTCGATTTTGGCATCAGTTATCCCCTAGACGATGAGAAATTTGCGATAAGTCATGCTATCATAACCGCGCTTTACCTCCTATTTTGCAAAATGCAACCGAGCGTGCATTTTTTACGGACAACTATATAAAGAGGACCGTTATGTCGACACAAGATCAGGCAACCCGTACCGAAAAAGACACCATGGGTAACGTGGCTGTACCAAATGACGCCTACTGGGGCGCACAGACTCAGCGCAGCCGCGAAAATTTCAAAATCGGTGGTGAGACCCTACCACGTCCGATGATTGAAGCGATGGCACTGGTCAAAAAAGCCGCCGCCATCACCAATGCCAGCCTAGAGCGTATCGACGCTGACAAGCGTGACCTTATTGTCCAAGCTGCGGACGAAGTCATCAACGGCGTTCTGACCGACCAGTTCCCACTTGTCGTATGGCAGACAGGTTCAGGCACGCAGTCAAACATGAACATGAATGAAGTGCTTGCAAACCGTGCCAACGAAATCGCAGGCTCTGAGCGTGGCAGCTATCAGCCTATCCATCCAAATGACCACGTCAACCACGCCCAGTCTACCAATGACAGTTTCCCAACCGCGATTCGTGTTGCGGCAGCGCGTGAAATCAACGGTCTATTGATTCCAGCGGTAAAAGCCCTGCGCGAGACGCTAAACCAAAAAGCCGAAGCCTTTGCTGATATCGTAAAAATCGGTCGTACCCACTTGCAAGACGCCACCCCATTGACTCTAGGTCAAGAGTTCAGCGGCTACGTTAGCCAGCTTGACCACGCGCTCGTACGCATCGACAACGCCCTACAAGGCTTGTACGAATTGCCACTAGGCGGCACTGCAGTTGGTACAGGTCTAAACGCCCACCCAGACTACGCGGTAACAGCTGCAAACCAGTTGGCCGAATTGACGGGCTTGCCATTTGTGACTGCACCCAACAAATTCGAAGCGCTTGCCGCCCGTGATGCCGAAGTATTTGCCTCAGGCGCCCTAAAAACGCTGGCGACCAGCCTAAACAAAATCGCTAACGACGTACGCTGGCTGGCCTCTGGTCCACGTTGTGGTCTTGGCGAATTGACCATTCCTGAAAATGAGCCAGGCTCATCAATCATGCCAGGTAAAGTCAACCCAACCCAGTCAGAAGCCATGACCATGGTTGTCGCACAAGTACTCGGTAACGATACCACCATCAACGTCGCTGGCGCGTCAGGCAACTTTGAGCTGAACGTATTCAAGCCTGTGATTGCCTACAACCTATTGCAATCTATCAAGCTGCTTGGCGATGCGTGCAACAGCTTTAACGACAACTGCGCGGTCGGCATTGAGCCAGTAAAAGACAAAATCGACGACTTCTTGCACAATTCATTGATGCTTGTCACGGCGCTAAACCGTCACGTGGGCTATGAAAACGCTGCCAAAATCGCAAAAACTGCGTATAAAGAAAACAAAACTTTGAAGCAAGTTGCGGTTGAGCTGGACTTGATGACCGAAGCACAGTTTGATGAGTGGGTTATCCCAGCGGATATGGTACATCCTAAGTAAGTTATCTAATCGTTTTTAGAATAGTAAAAAGACCTTGTCACGTGGCAAGGTCTTTTTTTAGTCTATAGTTGATATGCTATGTATGTCGTACCTTAGCTTACTTGCAAGTATTAAAAGTAGGTTAAGCGTTTTATCAATAAAATATTATTTAGAAAAAGCGTTTCAAAAGCGTTCTTATCCAGCTATTTTGCTTAAAGTTTTTTACAATCCTATGGTGTTCGGCCACAAGTAATTTTACTAACTTCTTTGCTTCTATGGTTAAGTCGTATTTATGTGCAGCTTTTAGTGCAGTATTTAGGCCAACGTACGAGATACCGTATTGAATTTTTCTTAGCCACTTATAGGCTATGTTAAAAGCATTAGTCCCAAAATGAGTATTATCAGTGAGTAAGCTAAATTCAAAGATTTGCTCAATCGTCATACGACCCAAACCCACATTCTTCCAGTCGCTAAATTGTTTTAATTCCTTATCAATGCAGTCAATGGTATTTAAAGCATTTTCTGATTGCCTTGTTTTCGTATAAAGGTCTAACAGCGCTCTGTAGCAACTGACAGTATCCCAATGTGAGTCACTGCTTGCCAACTCCTCTTTTATTAACTCGATGACTTGTTGATATTCCTTTAGCTCGATATAGGCATGTTTTAAGGTGTTCTTTTTATTGACTGAGTCAGGGGTTGTTTCGTTCCATGCTTTAAGATAGTTTTTAGCGAGCTTGTCATTCTCTAGGTATAAATGGCGCTGATATAAAGTATATAAATCCTCGTCAGACTCTTGTTTGGGATAGTTACTCGATAGCTGCGTCCACCATTCTTCTAACGCACCAGCACAACTGTATTGGCAATATAATTCTTACAAATCATCATGAATATCTGGGAAATTATCTTTGATAAACAGCGCTGTTTTGTCTTTTAGCGCATAAAATATAAACTCGTTATCTATGACAAAACTGGCATCAAAATTTGAATGTTTAGCGTCGTAGAACAAAGGGATATCGTCTGGATTTTTAAAGCTGACGAGTAAGTAAGCATTTAAAACAAGAGCATCACTCACACCCCATATAGACCCCTCCTGATGATTCAAAATTTCTTGCGTAAACAAATATCTGACCAAGGCTTCATCTTGTGTCTGTAAGTCATATTGAAGCTCAATCAATAAGGTGTAACGGGCTTTTGCATGCGCGTCATACGTTCTATCGCTGTCATTGGCAGAGTCAAATGGTACTGGTGAGTAGGCGAGCTGTTGCCACAAAATTTTTTCATTACGGTATACAGGCAACAAAGCCATGGTCTGTACTCCCATTGACATAAGATGGAACGATAAAAAGTTTATTTGACGCAAAAACAAAAAAAGCCAAGCAAACCGCTTAGCTTTTCTTCACATATTAAACGCCATTAAAACGTATACAACACCCCAAGTGTGGTGCGTGCTTCGGTGCGTGAGTCAACCATTGGGCTGTCGTAGGCTTCGTCCGACAGATAGTCAAGGCTTTGGCTAGCAAAGCCTGACCACTTATCATTAAATTCATAGTTGGCGCTGACGCTGACATACGGATGGATGCTTGAGTCTGGGCTGTAGCTCGCGGTGCCTGAGCGCGCCGATTCATTGCTGTCCACGCCGTAGTAGTAGTCGTTGTAGTTTTTATTGCGCCACTCAAGACCGACACTAGGATAGACGGTTAGGCGATCGGTGTCATATTTTGCCAAGTAAGTCAGGCGACCAACCGTGCCATCGCTTTTGCCTAAGATATCAGTAGCGACTTGTCCACGGAAGCCACCGATCGGTGTACGGCGCAGATAGCTGACGCCAGCGGCCGCAGAGATATCACGCTCATCCAAGCCCTGCAAGCTGCCATTGGCATCATCAGGGTCAAAGCTTGTGCCCATCGGCTGTGCGTAGACTGACAGCTCACTCGTGCCGTCATTAATCAGATAGGCACCGAGCTGTGAGCCGCGCGCGTACACGCGGTTGTTGTCGTAAAACAGGCTGGGCAAGACCTTTACATCATTATCGGTATCGTAGGCGGACCATGTGCCCATGACGTTTGCGCCCACACTGACGCGGGCGTCTTGATCGACAGGTAGGTTCTGAAAGGGGGCGGCAGAGACGCTACTTGCGGCGGCGATTAGAGCAGTGGCAGCCAGACAGCGCGTCATCACAGATGAGGTAAATAAAGTCATTTGGTACATTCCCTATATAAAAGTGCTTATCGTAAGCTGCGGATAAAACATCAATAATCATGTCAATAATAACGTAGCGGATGGTAAAGGGGCATTAGGTTTCGCCTTTACTCATCGCTGCCGTGGTCAAAAAGTTGATGATTTCGTTATGAATATCATACCACCACCACACAAAGCCTGCACCGAGTATCAGCATGACAAGCCAAGGCAAAACCTCGGTGATACCGCGTTTTTGGTTGGGGCTGGTTGGGGTCACGGGAATATAAGGCACGCCATTGCTGGTCTGCTGGTACATGGCGGCAAGATATGCGCCTGCGGTACGTCCGCGCTGCTTATAGTCAATAGCAATCGCTAGAGCAATCACGCCGCCTGTAATCGCGCCGCCAATATGCGCGGCGTTATCAATGCCAGGCACGGCAAAGCCATACACAAGGTTAATACCCATAATCAGCAGCATGCTTTTGGGACTCAATACGCGCCCATCAATCGACAGTTTAAATAAGGCAGCGACCAATAATGCCGCGCCAATACCCATGATACCGCCCGATGCGCCAGCAGCGATATTGGGCTGCATGGAGCCTTCGAGCAGTCCTTGCCACGTCACATAGTTGTTTAATAAGTTGCCGCCAATGGCCGATAAGAAAAACAGCGCGGCAAAGGTGAGCGAGCCAAACAGCGGCTCGGCAATACGTCCGAATAAGACCATCGCAAAGGCATTGAATAATAAGTGCATCAAGCCGACGTGCAAAAAGGCGCTGCTAATCATCCGCCACGGCTCTTCCATCATGGTCAGTGGCAAAACATTTGCGCCCCATCGTACCAAGGCTTCGGTATTGGGGTTATTGGCATCGACACCGTTCATAATTTGCAAGGCGTATAAACCCACGAACACCGCGACCAAAATCACGGTGACGGGAGCAACTTTTAACAACTGAGAGATGGTCATAACTTCCTAAATCATTTATCAATACAGCGTATTATTATAGATAAAGATGATTACAAAAGCATGAGTAGATGGGGATTACCAAGGCATCGGGGCGATATGCGGGATGCCTGACTTGAGATGCTCAAATGTGCCTTTGACCAAAATATCATCGGTTACCTGTTGCACATCAGTATGACCACAAAACGCCATACTCACATCACATTCTTTGTAAATCAGCTCCAGCGCACGACGTACACCATCTTCGCCATACGCGCCCAAACCATACAAAAACGCCCGTCCGATCATCGTACCTTGTGCGCCCATAGCGATGGCTTTGAGTACGTCTTGACCTGAGCGAATACCGCTATCGAGCCACACTTCAATATCGCTACGTTCGGCTTTAACTGCCTGCACGATGTCACTGAGTGCGGCGATGGAGGAGGGCGCGCCATCAAGCTGACGTCCACCGTGGTTAGAGACGACGAGGGCATCTGCGCCACTTTTTGCTGCGAGTACCGCGTCTTCTGGCTCCATGATGCCTTTGATAATCAGCTTGCCGCCCCACAGCTCTTTAATGCGCGCCACATCGTCCCAGCTGAGCGCGGGGTCAAACTGTTCTGCTGTCCATGAGGACAAGGAAGACAAATCACCAACGCCTTGCGCGTGCCCAACGATATTGCCAAAGGTGCGGCGCTTGGTGCCGAGCATGTTCATGCACCATTCAGGCTTGGTCATCAGATTTAAGATATTGGCGAGTGTGGGCTTAGGCGGTGCGGACAGACCGTTTTTGATGTCTTTATGGCGCTGTCCTAAGACCTGCAAATCAGCGGTCAAAATCAGCGCAGAGCAATTTGCCGCCTTAGCGCGGTTAATGAGGTTTTGCATAAATGCCTTGTCACGCATCACATATAGCTGAAACCAAAACGGCGCGCTGGTATGCGTGGCGACATCTTCAATCGAGCAGATACTCATGGTGGAAAGTGAAAAGGGCACACCAAATTTTTCTGCCGCTTTTGCTGCCTCTATCTCGCCATCTGCCCACATCATGCCTGTAAAGCCTGTCGGCGCGATGGCGACGGGCATTTTGACGGGGGTATCTATCATGGTGCTGGCAAGTGAGCGGTTGTCCATATCTACGAGTACGCGCTGGCGCAATTTGATACGGTCAAAGTCGGTTTCGTTATTACGGTACGTGGTCTGCGTCCACGAGCCTGAGTCCACATAATCATAAAACATCTTGGGCACTTTGCGCTTGGCGACCAGACGCAAATCTTCGATATCGGTGATTTTGTCTAACGATTTCATAACAGCTCGTCCTTGAGTGGCTTTGGATTACGCGAGTAAGGATTGTAAATCCATGACCGAGAAAGGATAATCCAAACGTGCATTTGGGGTTAAGATAACGGGAATCTGCTCGGCAAAGATAAGCATTAGGTCTTCGTCAAAGTCAGCAATATCCACGTCGGTATAGGTCTGCGGATAAACAGCAGCCAGCTGCGCAAGCGCCCCTGCGGCATGGTCGCATAAATGACAGCCCACTGTGCCAAGCAGCCACCAATCTGCCGCCGCGTCTTTGAGCGCAGGCTTAGCTGCCATCATCTGCGCGCGCAGACTCTGAATGTCTTGGGTGGTGCTGGCGGTATGGCTCATTATTTATCCTTCATATCGGTTATTACGTGTCTTGTGTTTTAGGCGCATAGACTCTGAAGAGCGCTATATATAGACTCACCTAAACACCGTTCTATTAGACGCAAACACGCGATATAAGTGATAATACCTTAATAAAAGTACTGATTTAAAACCTTTTTGGTTTATTTTGTCAATCTTTATTTTGATTTTTTAGATTATCGCTTGGATATGGGGCAAATAATGACAGCGTTTCTAAGATTGGGTAAGATAGCGCCTACGCGCGTGTATTTCACTGGGTAGCGCAGCATGATTTTAGCTGATTTATCATATAGTCAGTTCACTATAAAATCGATACGATGAGATTAAACGCTATTTTTCGCAGCCTCTGGAGACGTAGTCACAGCAAGCAAGGAAAATAGCGTTTAATCAAATGAATTTATTGTCCTGTATCGTTTTTATTTAGAGTTAACTATAGTCACTTTTTTACAGTGTGCTCTTTTATACTTCGTTTTTTTATATCGGGATGGCAACGCATGACTTTTGGCAAATTTATCAAACGACTGTTTTTAGCTGCTATGCTATTGGTCGTCGCTTTTCATGTCTTGGTCGCAGGGCTGCTCTTGATATGGAAAACCCAGCCGATTAACCACAGCATGTTTATGCTAAGCCACCAGCTTTCAGGCGGCACAGTCACGCAAACGTGGGTGGATTATGATGATATTGCCAAGTCGGCCAAGCAGGCGGCGATTGTCAGTGAAGATTCTAAGTTCAGTCAGCACAATGGCTTTGATTTGGATGGTATTGAAGCGGCGATGAAAAAGAACGAAGCTTCGGGTAAAGCCACTGCGGGCGGCTCGACCATCACTCAGCAGCTGGCAAAAAATCTATTCTTGACCTCGCACCGCTCCTATTTGCGTAAAGGCGAAGAGGCGATTATCACCGTGATGATTGAGAGCATGTGGGACAAGCAGCGCA
The DNA here is from genome assembly GCF_016464015.1 of Psychrobacter sp. bablab_jr014. Lineage (GTDB taxonomy): Bacteria > Pseudomonadota > Gammaproteobacteria > Pseudomonadales > Moraxellaceae > Psychrobacter. The sequence continues at coordinate 55,729 of NZ_JACDXT010000051.1, read as the reverse complement.
TCTTAGCGGCTTACTTAAACGTGGCGGAGTTTGGCGAAGGCATCTATGGTATCGAAGCGGCGGCGCAGCATTATTATGACAAGCCTGCGAGCAAGTTGACCCGTGACCAGTCGGCACTTCTTATCAGCACCTTGACCAATCCAAAATACTACGAAGACAACCGCAGTGACCGCCGTCTGCGTAACAAACAGCGCATCGTTAAGCGCCGTATGAACAACGCCGTGTTGCCCAAAGCGCCTGACGCGGCTTAGTTTTTCTTTTATACCTTTTATAAAGAAAGGCAAACATGAAAAAAGCGCGACTGCCAATTGGGGTCGCGCTTTTTTTGTGGCTGGTTATTTTGCTTTTGTGTTGTCTGGATATTGTCATCACTAGGAGCTAAGGTATACAGTAGGTGATGCTCGTGCCAAGGTATAAATCAAAGGATTTTCTTGGGCACGAAAACAGACAACTAAAGGCATCATAAAAGCCTGCACCGATGATAATCAAAAATGAATAAGGACAAAGGACACCGTATGAGACCCGCTGACCAAACGCCCAGCCCCATTGATGAACCGACTTCTACCGAACCAAGCGTGGACACCTCAAATAAAGGCCATATAACCCAAGACAAAGCACCACAAGACAATGCGGGCGATACCCAAAGCAGTACCAGCACCGAAACCGCCACACCTGCTATACAGGCAGAAGTGCCGCCAGACGAACCAAAAAGTGAGTTAATGGAAATCGATTGGCAGCGCCATGATGACGGCAGCTACTCACCGAGCTGCTATATCAATCGCGAAATGTCGCTCCTTGCCTTTAATAGGCGTGTACTCGCCCAAGCGGCGGACGAGCGTCACCCGTTATTAGAGCGTTTGTTCTTTTTGATGATTTTTTCATCGAACATGGATGAGTTTTTTGAAATCCGCGTGGCTGGGCTCATGCAAAAGCTAAACATCAGCGATGAGCGTACCGCGCCGAGCGGCATGCGCCCGAGCGAGATTTTGCATGAGATTGCGCAGACGGCACACGCGGCGATTGATACCCAGTATCAGCTGTTAAATGAAGATATTTTACCTGCGCTTGCTGAGCAAGACATCCGCTATCTTAAACGCGATGAGCTAAACGCCGAGCAGTCGGCATGGATGAAGCAGTACTTTACTGAGCAAGTCTCGCCTGTATTAACGCCGATTAGCATTGACCCCGCGCATCCATTCCCGCGTCTGGTGAATAAGAGCCTCAACTTTATCGTGACTTTAGAGGGTAAAGACGCTTTTGGGCGAGATATTAATCTGGCGATTGTGCCTGCGCCGCGCAGCTTGCCACGTGTGATTCGCTTGCCTGATGAATTGACGGGCGGTAAAGAGCACCACGTCATGCTGTCCGCTGTCATTCATGAGCACATTGGCGAGCTGTTCCCTGGCATGAACGTGACAGGTTGCCATCAGTTCCGCCTGACGCGTAATGCTGATTTGGACTTGGCCGAAGATGTGGATGATATTGCCAAGGCACTTGAGGGCGAGTTGGAAAACCGCCGCTTTGGTGATAAAGTGCGCCTCGAAGTCACCACCGATTGTCCCGCGCCGATTAGCGATTATTTGCTCAACGAGTTTGAGCTGCACCCCAATCAGCTGTACCGCGTCAATGGCCCTGTGAACCTCACGCGCTTATTGTTTGATTTCAATATTCCAGCGCTACGTTATCAGCCGTTTACCCACGTCGTGCCCAAGCCGTTCCGCCGTGACCCGCAGCCGCCACAGCGCAGTACCAGTATGTTTTCTGCGATTCGTAAGCGCGATGTGCTGGTGCATCATCCGTTTCATGCGTTTTCACCCATTATTAACTTACTCTGGCAAGCGGCGTATGACCCCAAGGTTTTGGCGATTAAGCAGACCTTGTACCGCTCTGGCACCAACTCCGAAATCGTCAAAGCCCTTGCGGCTGCCGCGCGTAATGGCAAAGAAGTCACCGCCATTATCGAGCTGCGTGCGCGTTTTGATGAAGCATCAAACATCGCTGTTGCTAACTTTTTACAAGAAGCGGGCGCGGTGGTGGTATACGGTATCGTCGGTTATAAAACCCACGCCAAGCTGATGCTGATTGTGCGCCGCGAAGACGAAAAAATCCGTCGCTATGTACATTTGGGTACGGGTAACTATCACGCGAGCAACGCCAAGGTCTATACCGATTACGGGCTGTTCACTGCCGACCCTGATATCTCAGAAGACGTGCATAAGATTTTCCAAGAGCTGACGGGTATGGGCAAACCTGCCAACCTCAAAAAAATATTGCATGCGCCGTTTACTTTACATGACAGTTTGATGCGATTTATTGACGATGAAATTGCTCATGCTAAAGCAGGAAAAGAGGCACGCATTATTATCAAAGCCAACGCCTTAACCGAGCGTCGCCTGATGGACAAGCTGTACGATGCCTCACAAGCGGGCGTTAAGATTGAGCTGATACTACGCTCGATTTGCTGTTTGCGTCCGCAAGTGGCGGGATTGTCCGAAAATATCCACGTGCGCTCAGTCGTTGGGCGTTTCTTAGAGCACACGCGCATCTATTATTTTTATAATAACGGTGATGAGCGTCTGTACTGCGGCAGCGCTGATTGGATGGATCGCAATTTGTTTCACCGTGTCGAAGTGGCATTTCCTATTGAGGACAAAAAATTGTTTAAGCAGATTTTTGAAGAAGGATTGATGAACTATTTACAAGACAATGTGCAAGCATGGACGCTGGCAGGTGATGGCACGTGGTCGCGTGTCCGCCGTGCGCCCGATGCGCCATTGCACAGCGCTCAAGAGTATTTGCTGGCACGGATTAACAATGTCGATAGCAATGGCGAGCTGTAAACGCGGCAGCTAAACCCAGCCAGACAACAAAAGCCAAACGTACCTGCTGCGTTTGGCTTTTTTATTATCGCAAAGCCTTTAAAGCATCATTTAAGGCAAAATTTAAGGCAAAGTTACAAACCACCGCCTAACCTCACATTTTTATACATATTGATACCGCGTGCTACTGGCAAGCAGCGTTTTTGCGCCCTTATACTAAGAAACATGATTACCAAAAATAATAATGGAATAAAGGACGACAGCGATGACACACCATACAGATGATAGCGATACGACGCACAAAGAGCCATTAGCCAGCGCGGTAAATGAAGATACGACCAATCCAAAAGACAGCTACGAAGGGCGCAAATATCAGCCTGAAATTGACGGGCCTGAGCAAGATTCTCAAGAGACCGATGAAGTCTATGCTGACCCACGCCAAGCTGAGGACTTGCCTGTTGGCGGCAAAAACATTGCGGATTTAAACGCGCATGATTTAAGCAAAGAACAAAACCAGCCTAAATAACGCCTCAATATCAAAATAATAAAACTGCCGTCTAAGAGCGCATTTTTAAGCTTGGTAACTCAATTATTCAAAGTAAATTTTTTAAAAACAGTAATGATAAATAAGGACCTATGATGCAGACAACTGAAAACCAATACCGCCGTACTGATGAGCGTGTAGCAACGGATGAAGCGTATACAGACGAAGCTCTGGTCAGCAATCCCAATCCTGCAGAGCATGACGAGTTAGAAGACAATACTAGCGTGAATAAAGGCACAGATACTTTTGAAGAAGGCGTGGTTGAGAGCGAGCACGTCAACGACAATGACAATCCTGCACGCCAGCCTGATCGCCGCGATCAAAAGGGCAATGCTTTTGATGACAACATCAACGAAAACAATGTGCGTGAAGACCATCAAGAAAGCGATGCCATTACGAATCAAAACCGTTATGCCAATATCGATAATGCCCAAAGTCGTACACTAAATGTAGATGAAAAAGACAATTAATCGTCAAGAGGCAACCATACTATTGAGATGATAATAAGGATACGATAATGAGCAACGATAAACACGATGACGAAGAGGCTGTGACAGACGACGGCTACACGCTACAAGATGCCGATGACAATCACGGCGTCGTTCCTGATAATGCATTAGAAAAAGTCAATCCAGCGGCAGCAGCACGCAAAACGCCTGACCATGACCCGCACGGTGTGGTCAAAAACGACAAAGATTATTAATTTTTATATGAATCATAAATAAAAGGCGACGGCATTTAATGTGTGGTCGCCTTTTTTATAATTTATATTATGCTTGCTCAGCGGTTGCGGTTTCTAGCGCTGACAATGTTTTGTCATCTAAGGGTAGGGCAGGCACGCCGCTATGAAAGCGCAGCTCGGTATCAGGCGTTTGAATCAACTCCCACTCTACCGCCTTAAAGAACGCCACACGCTCGCTGATATCGGTATCAGACAGCGATTGCGCAAGCTGCAAGTAATCCTCAAAATGACGGCTTTCTGACTTGAGTAAATAGCGGTAATAACGCGCCAAGCGTTCATCATCAATCGCTACGGACAAGGCGGCAAAACGCTCACACGAGCGCGCTTCGATAAACGCGCCAATAATCAGCACATCCACCATTGCCGCAGGCTCATAGGTGCGTTTGTGCTTGAGCATACCTTTGGCGTAGCGTCCTGCACCCAAGTGTACCCACGTCTGCCCGCGCTCTTTCATAATGCCAAGCACCTGCTCGTAATGCAGCATCTCTTCACGCACCAACTGCGCGAGTTTTTGCTGTAAATCATAAGAAAACTCGTAGCGAAACATCAGGTTCATCGCCGTGCCTGCTGCCTTTTTTTCACAGTTGGCGTGGTCTTGAATGATGATGGGTAAATGCGCAAGTGCCGCATCAACCCACGCTTTGGGCGTTGCGCCACCCAAAAAAGCATCAATCGCGCTCAAGTCTACCTTGGCGGCGGGCTGTAACTTGGCAATATCGGTACTGTCTTCTTGATAACTCATTTTTGCTTGCCTAATCGGTTGCTGATACGGAGTTTTGGGTGCAAATGCACAAAATAGCGTCTTAATGAACGGTCACGTCACCGTAAACTATGCGCGTTATTATAACGTCTGGGGCAGATGGTATATAGGTCATCATGCCAAGAAAAAACTAACATTTTTATAATAAATGATATTTTATTGTTTATTTTGTTGTTTGATAGTAGGATAAAACTCTACGATATTTTGTATTTTACCAATAACGATAACAGATAAGGACATCATTATGACACGCTCTACGCATCCTGATCGTATTCAACATGGCAGTCTTGCTATTGATGCTGCGCTATATCAGTTTATTACCAATGAAGTCTTACCGACTGTGGGGATAGACAGCGACACTTACTGGTCAGGGTTTGAGGCGATAATACAACAACTTACCCCGCGCAATCAGGCGCTACTAGATATCCGTGATACGATGCAAGCGCAGATTGATGATTGGCACCGTAACCACCCCGCTGCTGATGGACAGATTGACTATCCGACTTATAAAAATTTTTTACAAGAGATTGGCTATCTGTTGCCTGAGCCTGAAGACTTTAGCGTCACAACGGACAATGTCGATGCCGAGATTGCACAGATGGCAGGCCCTCAGTTGGTCGTCCCTGTCAAAAATGCCCGCTATGCACTAAACGCGACCAACGCGCGCTGGGGCAGCCTTTATGACGCGCTATACGGTACAGATGTGATTGATGATGCCGATGGTAAAGAGGGCGGGCAAGGCTATAACCCCAAACGCGGCGCGGCGGTCGTGGCGTATGCCAAAGATTTTTTAGACCAGCATTTTGCGTTGCAAGACGGCAGCTATAAAACGGTGACAGGCTTTAAAGTGGCAGACGGTGCGCTACAGATTCAGCAGGACAGCGCTACCACCTCGCTACAAAATAGCGCGCAGTTTGTGGGCTACACAGGCAATATTGATGCGCCGCAATCTATTTTATTAAAAAACAATCAGCTGCACGTTGAGATACAAATCGATGCCAATCATCCGATCGGGCAAGACGATCCCGCGCATATCAAGGACATGCTGCTGGAGGCGGCAGTCACCACCATTCAAGATTGTGAAGATTCGGTCGCTGCGGTTGATGCTGAAGACAAGCTGATGGTGTACCGCAATTGGTTTGGTTTAATGACTGGCACGCTGAGCGAAACGTTTAATAAAGGCGGCAAGGTGCAAACACGGCGCATGCATCCTGACCGCGATTATATTGCCCCTAATGGGCAGCCGTTTAGCTTGTCTGGGCGCTCGCTGCTGCTCATTCGTAATGTTGGGCATCTGATGCGTAACCCTGCAATCTTGGTTAAAACCGACGCGGGGCAAGAAGCAATATTTGAAGGGCTGATGGATGCGCTCATTACGCCGCTGCTCAGCCTGCCTGATATTCGTGGTAATAATCCGTTGCCCAACTCGCGCACAGGCAGCATGTATATCGTTAAGCCAAAAATGCACGGCCCTGACGAAGTTAAATTTACCAATGACGTGTTTAATGCGGTTGAGGACTTATTAGACTTGCCGCGTTACAGCATCAAAATGGGCGTGATGGATGAAGAGCGGCGTACTACTGTTAATCTAAAAGCCTGTATTTATGAAGCGCGCCATCGCATTATTTTTATTAATACAGGCTTTTTGGATCGCACAGGCGATGAGATGCATACCAGCATGCTGGCAGGCGCGTTCGTGCGTAAAGGCGATATGAAGTCGCAAGCATGGCAGCCAGCGTATGAAGCATGGAACGTGGATATTGGGCTAGCGACGGGCTTGCCTGGACATGGGCAAATCGGTAAAGGCATGTGGGCAAAGCCTGATGAAATGAAAGAGATGCTGGATACCAAAATGGCGCACCCACAAGCAGGGGCAACGACTGCTTGGGTGCCGTCACCAACAGGGGCGACGCTGCACAGTATGCACTATCACGCCGTGAACGTGCCTGAGGTGCAAGATAAGCTGCGCCAGCGCGAACGCGCCAGTATTGACGATATTCTGACCATTCCTTTGGCTAAGCGTACCGATTGGAGCGATGACGAAAAGCAACAAGAGCTGGACAACAATATTCAAGGTATCTTGGGCTATGTCGTGCGCTGGGTCAATCAAGGGGTCGGCTGCTCAAAAGTGCCTGATATTAACGATGTGGGCTTAATGGAAGACCGTGCAACGCTGCGTATCTCCAGCCAGCATGTTGCTAATTGGCTACATCATGGCATCGTCAGTCGTGAGCAAGTAATGAATACACTAGAACGTATGGCTGCCGTAGTTGATAATCAAAATAAAGATGATGACAGCTACCTATCGATGACTGATGATTTGACGCATTCTGCTGCTTTTAAGGCGGCGTGTGATTTGGTATTCGAAGGAAAGACACAGCCCAATGGCTATACTGAACCCTTATTACACAAGGCTCGCTTAGCCTTAAAAACAGACACCTGATTGTCCTTTATAGTGTACTTGTTAGCCTAAAATATTACTCAAGTGTAGCGTTATAGCTTTAGAAACAATCAGCTATAGCGCTTTTTTTCGTGCATTTTTGTCGCAATATCTAACTATTAAATAAGAATAATTATCATTCAAAACAGTGAGATATGTTATTGAAAGACCCCAATTAAAATTCTAAAAAAAATGTTGCAAATTATGACAAAGTTGTTATGCTTGTATCCGAAGTATGAGTTTAGTAACTGATGTTACGCAGAACGAGATAAGAATATTAGTCTTGCAGATAACCAACAGCTTTGCATTGATTTATTTTTTCATCTTACAGTAATATAACAGTCCTATACTAAACTCTAGTGGATTTCGGTAGCCGGTTACATAAGACGTTATGTTCAAGGATTTGTAACAATACCGCTGAGGGCACCAGCTAATACCAGCCAGCCTTTTTTTAAAATTGTAAAGTGGAGAGATTCCCCATGAAAAAACTACTTTTAGCTTCTGCCGTTGCTGCTCTATCTGTATCTGCAGCGCAAGCAGCTCCTACTATCTACGGTAAAGCTTTCTTAGCTGCTGACTACGTAAACGCTGATTTTGATTCGCGCGTTGCTGGTGGCGATTTTGATGAAGATACATTAGAGATTAATTCTCACTCTTCTCGTTTAGGTTTTAAAGGTTCTGAAGCCATGACTGCCAATACTGATGTTATCTATCAGTTGGAATACGGCACAAGTATTGATGGTGACAAAGCTACTTTTTCTAACCGTGATACTTATCTAGGTCTTAAAAACAAACAGTTTGGTGAATTCCGTGTTGGTAAAAACCAATCTAGCCTAGATAAAATCAACAACGTTATCGTTAACCAAGGTTACTGGGATAACCTAGGTAATAACGATACTGAAAACCAAGTTGTTGAAGCGTTGAATATGGCTGATAGTAGCCGTATCAATAGCTCAGTGATTTGGACTGCACCACAGTACGACGGTCTTCCATTGCAGTTGACTGCGATGTATAGCTCTGACGATCAAAACTATAACAACGATTCTGGTTTCGGTGTTGCGGCTATGTTTGATCAAGGTACTGGCTTCACTGCAGGTGTTGCTTATGACAAAGATCAAAATATCTCTGGTGATATCATTCGTGGTACCGCGACTGTGGATCTTGGCAAATACATGGCTGCTCCTTTGACTCTAGGTGCACTATACCAAGTCGCTGATTACGATTATGCTCGTGATACTGAGAAAGAAAAAGGTCTAATCTTAAGTGCTTCAATGGGCCTAAATAACTTTGCTCGTCCAGCTACTGTATATGCACAGTACAACAAGACCGATAACCTAAATGGCTGGGATGGCTCAGATTCAGACCAAATCGTTGTAGGTGGTCAATACTTCTTTAAAGACAACATCATTGCTCATGCTTATGCTGGTATTAACAGTGCTGATGATCTTAAAACGCTTAACACAGACACCGGTGTGGTATCTACCCGCGGTGACGCTGAAGTTGTAGTAGTTGGTACTGGTCTAGAATACAAATTCTAATACCAACGCTACCATGTAGTTAAAAAAACTCATCCTTCGGGGTGAGTTTTTTGTTATATGTAGTCAGCCATTTTGAGCTGTCTATATAAAGTTTGCTAGAGTTGGCGTTTTACCCTATATTTTGCAGCGCATTTTTAGTAAAATCCTCTTTTACCAATGACCGACAGAGTACTATGACCAAGTTTATTTTTGTGACCGGTGGGGTAGTGTCCTCACTAGGAAAAGGTATTACCGCCGCTTCATTAGCTGCGGTACTCGAAGCCCGTGGCGTAAAAGTGACCATGACCAAAATGGATCCGTACATTAACGTAGATCCAGGTACGATGAGCCCCTTCCAGCACGGTGAAGTGTTCGTGACCGACGATGGTGCGGAGACCGATTTGGATTTGGGATATTACGAGCGCTTTTTACGTCATTCAAAAATGAGTAAAAGCAATAACTTTACCAGTGGGCGCATTTATCAAACCGTACTGAATAAAGAACGCCGTGGTGAATATTTGGGCGGCACAGTACAGGTGATTCCGCACATCACTGACGAAATCAAAAATAAAATCCTTGCCAGTGGCGAAGGTTACGATATCGCCATTATTGAGATTGGCGGTACGGTCGGTGACATCGAATCATTGCCCTTTATGGAAGCAGTACGTCAGATGCAGGTAGAGCTCGGTCGCAACCGTGCGATGCTGATGCACTTGACGCTCGTGCCTTATATCTCAAGTGCTGGCGAAACCAAAACCAAGCCAACACAGCACTCCGTAAAAGAACTGCGCTCAATCGGCTTGCAGCCTGATATCTTGATTTGCCGTTCTGAGCATTATATTTCCCCAGACAACCGCCGTAAGATTGCGCTATTTACTAACGTTGAAGAGCGTGCGGTCATTATGTGCCAAGACGCTCAAAGCATCTATCAGATTCCGCGCGCACTCTATGAGCAAGACCTAGACGATTTGATTTGTGAACGCTTTGGCATGGATTTGCCAGAAGCGGATTTAAGCGATTGGGACAAAGTGGTTGAGGCACAGCTGAACCCTGAGTCGAGCGTTACCGTAGCTATGGTTGGTAAATACGTTGAGCTGCCTGATGCGTATAAATCCATCAACGAAGCATTATTGCATGCTGGCTTTACCCATCAGGTGTCTGTCGACATCGACTATATTGATGCTGAACGTCTAGAAACAGATGACAGCCTGTTTGCGCGCTTAAAGCAAGCCGATGCTATCTTGGTTCCAGGTGGTTTTGGTGAGCGTGGCACAGTCGGTAAGCTAAAAGCCGTCACCTATGCGCGTGAGAACAACGTACCGTACTTGGGTATTTGCTTAGGTATGCAGCTGGCAGTCATTGAATATGCCCGTAACGTGCTAAAAATAGATGCCAATTCATCTGAATTTGACCGCAAAACCGCTGAGCCGATTATTGGTCTGATTACCGAATGGTTGGATGAGCGCGGCGAGCTACAGATTCGTAGCGATGATTCAGATCTTGGCGGCACCATGCGCCTTGGCGCGCAGCAAGCAGAGTTGGTTGCGGGCAGCAAATTGAGCCAAATTTATGGCGCAACACGTATCAGTGAGCGTCATCGCCATCGTTATGAGATGAACAACCGCTATATTGAGCCGCTTGAGCAACACGGCATGAAAATCTCAGGCTACTCTGCCAAGCAGCATTTGGTTGAGTCGGTCGAGATTAGTGAGCATCCTTGGTTTGTGGCGGTACAGTTCCACCCAGAGTTCACCAGCTCACCACGTGGCGGTCATCCACTGTTTAACAGCTTTGTTAAAGCGGCAAAAGACCATCACGCCGCTTTGTAATTGGTATTAACTATAGCGTTATAAAAGCTTAATGATCGAAAAGACCAGTCGCCAGATTGGTCTTTTTTTTGTGCGGCTATCGGTTACAATGTGGTATTTATTGGCTTTTATAGGATACTAAGCATGGACAAATTACCTGCTGCCCAATCACACATTACCTTAAACGATATCACGATCGGTAATGATCAGCCTTTTGTATTGTTTGGCGGTATGAATGTGCTGGAATCAAAGGACATGGCGTTCGACATTGCTGAGCAATATATTGATATTTGCAATCGTCTTGGCATCGGCTATGTGTTTAAGGCAAGCTTTGATAAGGCCAACCGCTCAAGCCTATATTCATTTCGTGGGCCAGGTCTTGAGCAAGGCGTTGATTGGCTGGGGCAGATTAAAGAGCATTTTGATGTACCCATCATCACGGACGTGCACGAGCCCTATCAAGCAGCGCCTGTTGCTGAAGTGGCAGATATTATCCAGCTACCCGCGTTTTTGTCGCGCCAAACTGACCTTGTGCAGGCGATGGCAGCAACAGGCGCTATTATTAATATCAAAAAAGCGCAGTTTTTAGCACCGCATGAGATGCGTCATATTATCAATAAATGCTTAGAGGCGGGTAATGATAAGATTATTCTGTGCGAGCGCGGTAGTGCCTTTGGGTATAACAATCTGATTGTGGATATGCTTGGTTTTGATACGATGAAGCAGATGGATGTACCGGTATTCTTTGATGTCACGCACAGCTTGCAGCAGCCAGGCGCGCGCAGTGATAGCGCAGGCGGACGCCGTGAGCAAATCAGCACCTTGGCGCGTGCAGGTATGGCAACAGGACTGGCGGGTCTATTTTTAGAAGCGCATCCCAATCCTGAAGCGGCCAAGTGCGATGGCCCATGTGCGCTACGCATGAGTCAGCTTGAGCCGTTCTTAAAGCAGTTAAAACAGATTGACGATTTGGTAAAAGGTTTTGAAATTTTAGATACGCATTGATACACAGTCAGCGTATTTAAAGCGTAGTATGGGTTTGGAGCATTGTTGTTATGCTTATTTCATATAACAATTAGATAGCTTTAGGAGCATAAAATGACGATACAGCATGCCCAAGTTGATATTCATAATATTGACGATGAGGAAGGAAGGCAAAGTGTCTTGACCGCGCTATATAACATCACTGGCGTTATTGAGGTCGCTTTGGTTCAATCAGGCAATGCAGCAAGAGTGCATTATGATGATACGCAGACGAGTATCCACGCCCTGACTGCGGCTGTTAGCATGGTGGACTATGTGACGCAGCCATATCCAGTAGATGCCCCGCAAAATCCTAAAGCGTAAATAAAAAATAATAAGGAGTAATCAATGAGTGATCAAACCCGTATTATCCATATCGATGGCATGACCTGTGGTGGCTGTGTGGCCAGCGTGCATACAGCGACTGCGGACATTGATGGTCTACACACGCTAACCGTAGAGCTGTCAGACAATCAGGCAACAGCGACTTTTGATGACGCGCAAACCAGCGCCGAAGCGATTGCTGAGGCCATTAGTGACGCAGGGTTTGATGCCCGCGTCGCCAACGCATAATTTGGCAATACAATTCATAACCAGCGTTTATCGCTGGTTTTTTGTTTTGGCAGATAGCATATTGCCTTGGCTTATCGTTTTAAAATGGTTCAAAATGCGTTTGAAATCTGTTCCAAAGGCAAGTAACCTTAATACCTTTATGAGCGCTGCGTTTATCATTGATGAGCACAGATAAAGCAGCCATATTTCCTAGTTTTTTTAATCTTGTTTTTATGACAAGCGTACTGAGTTGACTATGAGTGATGACCAAGCACACCCTTATCAAGTAGATGCCGATGTTGAGCAAAAAACAACAGTGCCTGAACAAGGGACGCATTTGCAATTGTCGATTGAAGGGATGTCTTGTCAGGCCTGCGCCACCCGCATTGAAAAAGTATTGAACAAAAAGCCTGCTATTCATCAGGCAAGCGTCAACTATGCAGGTGAGACAGCAAATATTGATTATGACGCCAGTCAAACCAATGAAGAACAAATTGTCGAGTGGGTGAACAAAACAGGCTATGTCGCCAATATTCAGGCGGACGAAGACTTATTTACCCAAACCGAACAGGACAAAACACCGCCACCGTGGCGCTTACTGGCGCTATTGGTGTGCTTGCTGCCATTTTTGGTGGGCATGCTGGGTATGCTGCTGGGTCAAGGCATGGCGTGGATGCTACCGATTTGGCTACAGTTTGTGATTGCGACTGTGGTTCAGTTTGGCTTGGCCTTACCTTTTTATCAAAGCGCTTGGGCGTCTATTAAAGGCGGTCTTGCTAACATGGACGTGCTGGTGGTTATTGGTACGGTGACTATTTGGGCATACTCCACCTATGTGTGGCTCAGTCATGGTGATGGCAGTTTAGAGAGCCTATTTGCCATGCACCACGGCGCACCTGTGTACTTTGAGGCAGGCGTGATGGTGATTGCCTTTGTACGTTTGGGTAAGTATTTAGAAGCGCGCACCAAAAAACACAGCTTAAACAGTATTGATTTATTGTTGTCCTTAACCCCTGAGACGGTCGAGCAGCAGCAGGCTGATGGCTCATTTCAAGATATGGATGTGAAGCTGGTCGAAAAAGGCGACGTTCTACGTGCCAAGCAAGGCAGCCGTATCGCAACCGATGGCACGGTGATTGAGGGGGCAGGCTGGTGTGAAGAGAGTCATTTGACAGGCGAGTCCGTGCCTTTAGAAAAGCACGTCGGTGATACGGTGCTGGCAGGCGCCTTGGTCGAAAACGGCAGCCTACTGTATCGCGTAAATGCAAAAGGTAGCGACACCAAGCTTGGGGATATGGTTAAGGCACTTAATGACGCACAAGGCTCAAAGGCTGCATTGGCGCGTCTTGCGGATAGAGTGACAGCGATATTCGTTCCTGTAGTGGTGGTGATTGCCTTACTGACCTTTGTCATAACGTGGTGGCTGACACAGCAAGTGGATACCGCTCTGATGCACGCGGTCTCTGTCTTGGTCATTGCTTGCCCTTGCGCACTGGGACTCGCCACACCTGCAGCAATCATGGCAGGTATGGGTGTGGCAGCGCGTCATGGTGTGTGGTTTAAAGACGCACAAAGTCTAGAGGCAGCAGGCGATATTGACACCGTGGTGCTTGATAAAACAGGCACCTTGACGGTTGGTAAACCCAGCGTCGTCGATAGCGTCATGGTCGATAGCAGTATCGACAGCAATGACGTTTTGCAGCTTGCCGCCAGTGTTGAAGTCCACGCCAGTCATCCATTAGCGTCTGCCATCGTACGTACCGCAAAAGCGCGTCGTCTTGAGCTGCTATCCGTTACCGATATTGAAGTGGTACAAGGCAAAGGCATCGCCGCTACATTGCCTGATTTGGGCGTTATCAAAGTCGGTACGCCTGACTTTGCGCACTTATCTTTACCCAAGCACATGCCAAAAGTATGGCAAGTGGCCAGTACGGTCGCGGTCAGTATTAATGATGAGCCACTTGGCGCATTTGCCTTAGCGGACGATATCAAGGCCGACACACCAGCGGCAATTAAAGCATTACAAGCTGCGGGCATTGACGTTATTTTGATGAGTGGCGACAAGCAATCGGTCGCCAATCATGTGGCGGACACGCTAGGCATTGATGCGGCGTTAGGTGAAATGAGTCCGCGTGACAAAGCCAATCAAATTGCCGAATTGCAAGCCGCTGGGCGCAAAGTTGCCATGGCGGGTGATGGCGTGAATGACGCACCTGCAATGGCCACTGCCGATGCCAGCTTTGCCATGTTTGAAGGTACGGATGTCGCGCAGCATAGTGCCTCGGCGCGCCTAATGGGCGAATCACTGATGCACATTAACGCCGCACAAAAAATCGCCCACGCTACCGTGAAAAATATTAAGCAAAATCTATTTTTTGCCTTTATCTATAACTGCTTAGGGATTCCATTAGCAGCACTGGGCTTTTTAAACCCAATGATTGCGGCGGCGGCCATGGCGCTCAGCTCCGTTTCTGTACTTATGAATGCCTTGCGCTTAACGCGCTTTTCAAGTCCGATTGAGCTGCCTGACACGCTGCCCGAAAACGCCAGCGCGGATGATAAAGCTATAAAAGACCATGACACCGCACCCAAGACAGACCCTGAAGCCGCAGAACAAAAAAGCGCCTAAGCATTAGAGCGTGGTCTTGTGAGGCGCGATGTTTTAGGTAACTTGTGCTATGATGCCTTGTGCTTGGAAATGTGCGCCGATAGCTGCTATACATTGACTTGATATTAATAGTAAAATATCACCCAATCGTATTTTTGCATGCGTTATCCCTTTTTATCCCTTAACTTGGCATGACCAAAGGAATTAGTAGACATCATGTACGCTGAAAACACCAACAACGTTACTGAAATTACCGACATCCGTGCCCGCGAAATCCTAGATTCACGCGGCAACCCAACCATCGAAGCCGATGTTATCTTGGCTGATGGTACGGTTGGTCGTGCTGCCGCGCCAAGTGGTGCCTCTACAGGTTCACGTGAAGCGTTAGAGCTGCGTGACGGCGACAAAGACCGCTACATGGGCAAAGGCGTTAAAAAAGCGGTAGCGAACGTCAACAGTCATATCCGTAGCGCGCTTGTAGAGATTGACGTGAATGAGCAGCAGCGCATTGATGATGCAATGATTGCGCTAGACGGTACCGACAATAAAGACAACCTAGGCGCAAACGCCATGTTGGCCGTATCACTTGCTGCTGCGAAAGCCGCTGCTAAGTCTCAAAATCTGCCGCTGCACCAGTACATCGCCAACTTGCGTAATCAAACCTCATTGACCATGCCTGTGCCAATGATGAACATCCTAAATGGTGGTGAGCACGCGGACAATACCGTTGATATTCAAGAATTCATGATTGAGCCCGTTGGCTTTAGTAGCTTTTCTGAAGCGCTACGTGCAGGCACTGAGATTTTCCACAGCCTAAAATCAGTACTTCGCGCCCAAGGCTTAAATACTGCTGTTGGTGACGAAGGCGGCTTTGCCCCTGACTTGCGTAGCAACGAAGAAGCTATTACCGTTATCATGAAAGCGATTGAGCAAGTGGGCTATAAGCCAGGCCAAGACATCCATCTTGCGCTAGACTGTGCGGCCAGCGAGTTTTACAAAAACGGTCAGTACGTATTGGCAGGCGAGGGCAACAAGGCCTTTGACAGCCAAGGTTTCTCAGATTACTTGGTGGGCTTGACCCGTCAATACCCAATCATCTCTATCGAAGATGGTCTTGATGAGTCAGATTGGGATGGCTGGGCGTACTTGACTGAGCAAATCGGTGACAAAGTACAGCTGGTCGGTGATGATTTATTCGTGACCAATCCAAGCATCTTACAAGAAGGTATTGATAAGAAGATTGCGAACGCCATTTTGATTAAATTTAACCAAATCGGCACGCTGTCTGAAACGCTAGATGCCATTTATCTTGCGAAGAAAAACGGCTACGCGACCATCATCTCGCACCGTTCAGGCGAAACTGAAGACAGCACGATTGCTGATTTGGCGGTCGGTACTGCGGCAGGTCAAATTAAAACAGGCTCACTATGCCGCTCAGACCGCGTCGCTAAGTACAACCAACTGCTACGTATTGAGCAACAAGTACGCGCAAGCTACCGTGGCCGTGAAGAGTTCATCGGTCTACGCGGCTAAATACGAACCTGTTGTCCCAAGTGCGTATATATACTACGCCTTGGGCAATAAGGGTTTGATAGGCATAAATAGCAAAACAATAAGCGCGTCACCGTTGCGCGCTTGTTGTTTTTAAAGGCAAATATTTTAGCAAACAGTGAGGATTTATAGACCGTTTAGATAATGGCGCTGTCATTATCTAAGTCGTTTGCCAAGTCCCATATTATTCATGCTGTCGTCGGTTCGCTACTGACACTACCCACATTAAACACGGTTATCTATGAAATACGTAAGCCAGTTTAGCCTGATTGTTTTTGCTCTTATCGTGCTCGCTGGGCTGCAATACCAGTATTGGCTGGGTGAAAATGGCCATTTTGCGCACAAAGAGCTGCGTAAAGAAATAGACGCGCAGCAGCTGGCGAATGATAAGCAAATTGCAGCCAATGAGCTGCTGCGTACCGATGTCCATGACTTAAAGACGGGTCTTGAAGCGGTTGAAGAGCATGCGCGCTTGGACTTGGGTCTGATTAAGCCTGGCGAAACCTTTGTACAGATGACCACAGCACCGACCACCCACAGCAGCCGTTAAAGGAAGTGTCAGCACTTGGCTATGGATACGCAATTACCCACCATTTATCCTATGATTGTTGCGGCAGGTCGCGGCAGCCGCTTTGGGGCTACGATACCCAAACAATATACCCGCCTGTTAGATAAAACCTTGCTTGAGCATAGCGTTGCTGCCTTATCGACTTGTACTTATATTGAACGGTGTTTACTGGTCATTGCAAGCGATGATGATAGGGCACGTTTGCTTAATTTTGCTTTGCCTGTTGATTATGCCATTGGAGGCGAGGAGCGTTGGCAATCGGTTGTCGCAGGTCTCACGCATATCATAGATTCAGGCGCAGCAGCAGACGATTTAATTCTTATTCATGATGCAGCACGTCCTGCGGTTAGTAGCAATGACATTACTGCCGTGATTGATGCTGCAGCAAACGAACCCTACGGCGCCATATTGGCAGCGCCCGTTGCCGATACCCTCAAAAAAAGTGACAATCATCAAAGTATCGATTGCACTATTGATCGCAATAACCTGTGGCAAGCATTTACCCCACAAGTGTTTCGTATGGGTGCCTTGAAAAAAGTCCTTGACCATGTCATTGCGCATAAATATCATGTCACAGATGAGGCCAGCGCCTTTGAATACTTACAGCTTCCCATTCGTTTGGTAAATGGCAGTCGTCAAAATATCAAACTGACCTACCCAGAAGACTTAATGTTACTTACTGCTATTCTTAACACTCACAAATAATTTTAAAAGACTAAATCTTTGTTATTGTACGAAATATTAGGTTTTTCGGACGATAGGAATCCTGTACGTCAGTAATTTACCTGTTTTACTGGTATGGGTTGCTTTGTATAACTAACTGTCCTATGATGTAACCAAATTTATATATATTGCTATATAATTGTTAAAATTCCCTTTTACTCAGTCTATCGTGACATGCAGTATTCAGATTGCCTACTAAAGGGTTAATCGTCTGTCACCGTTCTACCAACTCAAAGGAGAAACACGGTGTCTTCTTATAATGACCCACTACTCGATAGCGTAGACGACCTTTACCAATTGGTGTATATCAGTCACATCACTTCGATGGGTCTATCAGGCTCAAGTACGTTGAATGATATTGCAGAGATTGCAGTACATGCCAACAAAAAACACGACGTTACAGGTATCTTGTGTTATGGCAATGGTTGCTTTTTTCAGTGTGTCGAAGGCACTGAACAAACACTGACGAACCTTAAAAACAATCTATTAAAAGATGATCGTCATAAAGACTTTACAATTCTTGATTTTTCACCGATTGACGACCGTCGTTTTCACAGCTGGTCATTACGCTCTATCGTACTTGAGCGCTGGCTGTTTAAAGAAGATCGTATCAAAAAAATGATGCCGTTTAAGCCCTACGAGTGGACAGCGTATGAGAGTGAAAAGTTCTTATCGCTGTTGCATCAATACTATGACAAGCAAGAAGATGTGAACGTCGATGATACCCAGCCTATCAAGTACAGTGCGCTTGGTATGACGCTAGATAAAGTCGTTGGCGAGCATCAGGCGTTTTTACTTATTCAAGCTGTCCTTGGGGCGCTGGTTGTGATTGCCGTCCTGTGGTTCCTATTATCGACAACGTTTTAAGTGTTATTTGTAGAAAAAATCCAGCCTTGTTCGGCTGGTTTTTTTGTGCCTCTATTTTTAAAATAAGGGATATGTACGTTAAAAGACAAAACATTTAAAAAATGAGGGAGTGGCAAGGTCGCTTGACTACAAGCATAAAAAAACGCTCAAAGCCAAGATAGCTTTGAGCGTTTTTGGTGATATCTGACGATATCGAATGTGGCGTCCCCACGGGGATTCGAACCCCGGTTACCGCCGTGAAAGGGCGATGTCCTAGGCCTCTAGACGATGGGGACTGGACTTCACTTCAACTGCTTTCACCATTTGTGTCGAAGTGGTGCGTATTATAGGGGGAGCACTTGAGGGTGTCAAGCATGTTTTTCACTTTTTTCACTATTTTTTTGATATCTTTTTGCTCGGCGTTTTTTCTTTAAGGTTAGGTAGCGTTTTTTGAGGGCGCGACGTGGTTTTAGGTCTTTACGTCTCAAATGATAGCGTATCCATATCGAGGTGATGATGCTGATACTGATGGCCAGTACCATATAGCCAATGATGGTTGACCATACGACATGATGCGGTTCCATAAGGTGTCCTCCTTAATTTGCCTAAACGCTTATGACAGACAAGATAAGAGTAACGCGCTCGCTGTGCCTTATAGATTAAATGGGCATCTTTGGCATCAAGCGTCAGTACCTACTCATAATTTTTCCTTTTCTTTTACTGATTTTAGCCCACAGCAAGTGATGTGACGAGCAATGTGGGCGGATTAGGCATACTATACCGTGTCGTCGTCTTTTAACTCTACCTTTGTTTGCTCAATATGTAAAGCGTTGGGCAACATAGGGTAACGGTTTAAAATATGACAAAACAATTCAGCAGTCTTTTGCGTGTCGTATAGTGCTGAGTGCGCATTATTGCCATCAAACTCAAGGCCAGCGGCTTTACATGCGCGGGCAAGTACGGTTTGCCCAAAAGCCAGCGCAGATAAGCTGACCGTATCCAATACCGAAAACTGATGGAATGGGTTGTGATTTTTACTGTTGGTACGGGCGACCGCAGCATTTAAAAAATTCAAATCAAAATGCGCATTGTGTCCAACCAGCACACACTGACGACATTCAGCATCACGGCGCACTTCTTTTAGCGCTTTAAAAATACGGCGCAATGCAGTTTTTTCGTCTTCGGCGATGGCTTTACGCAATGGGTTTTTGGGGTCAATGCCTGTAAATTCGAGCGCTCGCGGCTCAAGGTTTGCGCCTTCAAACGGCTCGATATGCGCATTTAGGGCGTCGCCTGCATAAAAAGTGCCTGACTCATCCATCAAGATAGGAATACATGCAATCTCAAGTAGCGCATCGGTCTGCGCGTTAAAGCCTGCGGTCTCGACATCGACGATGACGGGCATAAACTTGCGAAAGCGGTCTTTTAATGCAAGGGCGGTGTCAGTATTGTCTGTATTGGTGGCGGTCTCAGGATTCGGTTGCGGCTGAGTGGTCATAATCGGTCACATCACTGTTATTAACAAGGTATTAATATAAAAAAATAATATGAAAATATAAAAACGGTTTAAAAAGAAGAGTCGCTGTGCGGTTGACCTGCATATAGCATAGGTAACATAGTCAGTAGCGCATCAAGTATAGCGCGCCTAGCCAATCAGCCAAGCGCGCCGCAGTGTGAGTTAGTACGCGTGAGTTTGGGTAGTGCCTAATAACGCGCCGTAGCCATCATTATGCTTTGAGTGACCACGGTAGCGTTTCACCTGCCATGAGTGGGGTCAGCTGGTTGCCATCAAAGTACGGATAGTGGCTAGGCACTTGCATCGGCGTACGGGTTAGGGTGATGGTGCTGGTATTTTCAGGCAGGCCATAGAATGCCGCGCCAAAACGGCTGGCAAAGCCTTCAAGCATTTCAATTTTGCCCACGCTTTCAAACGCAGTGGCGTAGAGCGGCAAGGCGATATCAGCGCTATAGCAGCCCGCGCAGCCGCATGCCGTCTCTTTTTTATGCGTTGGGTGTGGTGCAGAATCCGTGCCTAAGAAGAATTTAGGGCTGCCACTGGTAGCAACGTCAAGCAGCACTTGTTGGTGCGACTGACGCTTTAGAATCGGCAAGCAATAAAAATGCGGACGGATACCGCCGACCAGCATGTGGTTGCGATTAAACAACAGATGCTGCGGGGTAATGGTTGCAGCAACATTGTTGCCTTGCGCCTGTACAAACTGGGCAGCATCGCCTGTGGTGATGTGTTCCATGACCACTTTCAGAGTGGGAAACTCACGAATAATGCGGCTCATGACTTCATCTAAAAAGCGCTTTTCACGGTCAAAAATATCGACATGGTCATGCGTGACTTCGCCATGAATGAGTAGCGGCAGGTTGTATTTTTCCATTGCCGCAAACACGTCAGCGCACGCCATGATATCGGTTACGCCGTCCGCTGAATTGGTCGTTGCGCCTGCAGGATAAAGCTTGACCGCTTGTACGATGCCTGATTCTGCCGCTTCTTGAATGTCATTGGCGCTGGTTTGATTGGTCATATACAGCGTCATGCGCGGGTCAAAGGCATCTTTGCGGCTGACGTCGATGTCGCTTGCGACCAAGGCTTCTAAAATACGTTCGCGATACGCGCGCGCGTCAGTGGTATTTTTGACGGGCGGCACGAGATTGGGCATGCAAATCACGCGGTTAAAGCGCTTTGCCGCGTGCGGCACGGTAGTGGCAAGTGCGCCATCATCGCGCAGATGAATGTGCCAGTCATCAGGTTGTAAGATAGTGATTTCGTTTGGGGCAGCAGAATTTGCAGTCATGGCAGTCGTCACATCAGAAAATAAAAAGGATGCGCTATGATAACAGGTTTGCCCAAAGGGCTAAACACAGGCACCGCATCAAGCGGATAAAATCTGGCAAGGATAAAGCGCGTAAAAGTGCAACTCTGGTGACAAAATCGCCGCAAAAAAGGGCGCAAACGCTGCTGCTACTTTTGCCTACTGGTAATATGATGTACACTGTTCAAGCAGTCGAGCGCACTTATGCTCGACCTATTTTTTTTGACACGATTATATGCGCCATTTGCATATACGCTGTCTATATATACGATAAGATGACTCTATTTATTTTTTATTAACGCAACCACAGTTTTCAACAATCGACTGCTGATCATTAGGAGTTTTGCATGGCTAAGCTTGATCCAAAGAATATTAATAAAATCGTTTTGGCGTATTCAGGAGGTCTAGACACCTCAATTATCGTACGCTGGCTACAAGAAACCTATGATGCGGAAGTCATCACGTTCACCGCTGATATCGGTCAGGGTGAAGAAGTCGAGCCAGCACGCGCCAAAGCTGAAGCCATGGGCGTCAAGCACATTCATATTGAAGACTTGCGCGAAGAGTTTGCGCGTGACTATGTGTTCCCAATGTTCCGCGCCAATGCCATCTATGAAGGCGAATACTTACTGGGCACGTCAATCGCGCGTCCACTGATCTCAAAGCGCTTGATTGAAATTGCAAAAGAGCACGGCGCAGACGCTATCAGCCACGGCGCAACGGGTAAAGGTAACGACCAAGTACGTTTTGAGCTGGGCGCGATTGCCTTAGCACCAGACGTTAAAACCATCGCCCCTTGGCGTGAGTGGGATTTATCAAGTCGTGAGAGCCTAATGAACTATGCGGCTGAGCATGACATTCCTATAGACTTTGCGAATAAGAAGAAAAAGTCGCCTTACTCAATGGATGCCAACCTACTGCACATCTCATACGAAGGTGGCATGCTAGAAGACCCGTACGCCGAAGCTGAAGAAGACATGTGGCGCTGGTCAGTTAGCCCAGAAGAAGCGCCCAATGAGCCAGAATATATTGAGCTAGAATACAAAAAGGGCGACATCGTAGCGATTGACGGCGAAGCATTAAAGCCGTATGAAGTGATGATTAAGCTGAACGAGCTGGGCGGCAAGCACGGCATCGGTCGTTTGGACATCGTAGAAAACCGCTACGTGGGCATGAAGTCACGCGGCTGCTACGAGACGCCAGCGGGCACGATTATGCTAAAAGCGCACCGCGGCATCGAGTCATTGACTCTTGACCGTGAAGCGGCGCACCTAAAAGACGAGCTGATGCCACGCTACGCAAAAATCATCTATAACGGCTACTGGTTCAGCCCAGAGCGTGAAATGCTACAAGCCATGATTGACAAATCTCAAGAATATGTCAACGGCACCGTACGTGTGAAGCTGTACAAAGGCGCGGTCAGCGTGGTCGGTCGTAAGTCTGACGATTCACTGTTCGATGAAAAAATTGCTACCTTTGAAGACGATGCAGGCGCATACGATCAAAAAGACGCCGAAGGCTTTATCCGTCTAAACGGTCTGCGTTTGGCGATTGAAGCGAGCCGTGGTCGCGACTTGTCAAAGTAAGATACTGACCAAGTGACAACGCGTTTAAGAAAAAAGCAGAGGCATCACGCTTCTGCTTTTTTTATGCTTAAAATACGTCACGTGTGATGATGCGTTAAGTCAAACGCAACCCATTTAGACGTTAATGTTCAGCCGTCGCTGCTATATCACGAGCGCTAGGTTGTGGCTGAATGTGATCGTTTTTCATCTTATATTTAATGGTTGCCAATGCACCCAAGCTGCCAATGACGATAATGACCAATAAAATCACAGGATTGCGCCATAACGGTGTGTCTTTTTCGTCATGATGCGCGACTGATTCACTGGGTGTGTTATTGCTCAAACCACTCAGTAGCGCGAGGCTGACAAGGGGTGGTGCAGGCGGTGTGGCAGGCTCAGAATTGATACGCAAACGGTTGCGGCTAAGATAAATGTCAGATACCTTGGCCAGCTGTAGCAACCAGCGCTGATGCGGTATAGTAATGTGCGGCATGTCCAAAAATATCAGCATATCGCTTTGATTGTTCTGCAAATGACTACTTGGCGAACGGCCGATTGCGGTCATATAGGTACTGTTGGACGTATGGGTTTCGCGTAGCGGCTGGCTCGGCGGCTCGTACTGGGTAAGTGTATACCACTGAGTGTCAAACGCTGGTGGCTTAATGTCTTCAGAGACAATGCAAGTAATCGTCGGTAGGGCGTGTACTTCGTCGTGTAGCGCTTCGATACCGCGATGCTTACTGGATAAAAACTGTGGCTGCAAAGCAAACCACGTATCCACTTCATCAAAATCAACACGGCTATGATGCGCCAAAATTGCCAGCTCACGTATCGCAATGGCACAAAGCGTAGACAGCAAAGACTGTACGCGTGCAATACTGACCTCTGTACGTGCGCAAATCAGCTCACACACTTTTTGTAGGCGGGCATTGTCGCCAAACAGCGTATCGGTAATGTCTTGACCATGATAAAACGCGGCATTTATCGTTGTGAAGTTCATGGAGTTGTACTCACGTAGCTCCTTAATCGCACCGCGAGCGAACAGCTTTTTACATACGCCTTGTGCCCCATGACGCTGATGATAGGCGAGAAGAGCGCTGATAATCGCTTGCAGTGCCTCATCCATGACCAAACGTGTTTGTGGCAACGACAGCTGAGTGATGTCCGCCAGTAGCGACACCATCGGCTGAGTATCTTGATATAAAAAATCATACATCGACACACGTGTCGGTGAAATATACGTCATAATCTGCTAGCATCAAAAAATATGCCCCTATCTTACGGTGCATATTGCCACGATACAATCCCTAACCCTTAGAAAATTCTGCCACGGTATGTGTATGCCGCGCTTGGCAGTTTGGATGTTTGTTATGCCACAGTCGCTCCCGAGTACCCCTTTATCCAGCAACCTGTATTTGTCCATCGATATCGCCCATCAAACGTTGAGCGTTTATAAAGACGGCGACGTGCAACAGCGCTATATCATCTCCAGCGCCAAAAACGGCATTGGCAGCCAAGAAAACAGCGGCTGTACACCACTGGGTCGCCACCGTATCGCAGCCAAGATTGGCGCGGACACACCGATAAACAGTGTCTTTATCGGGCGCGTACCCACAGGCGAAATCTACACCCCCGAGCTGGGCGCAGCGCATCCTGAGCGTGACTGGATATTGACGCGTATCTTTTGGCTGGCGGGTGAAGAAGCGGGGGTTAATAAGGGCAGTAACGCGCACGGCTGCTGCGACAGCTATCAGCGTTATATTTATATTCATGGCACACCCGATAGCGAACCGATGGGCGTGCCCATGTCACACGGCTGCATCCGTATGCGTAATACCGATATACTGGCGCTGTTTAATACCGTACAAGAGGGTACTGTGGTTGATATTACCAACAACGATAAATAGCGCTTTTAATTTTAGTAAATAATAGCGTAGTTAGACCATTGATTAAACAATAAAAACAGATATAGCCTGCATATTGTTTGCTGTCATGAGCACTAGCAATATCTAGTATTGATAAATTAAGATTAACAATTATTAACATATATTAAGATAAATGCTATAATGCTTTTTAGAAACACGCTTATAATAAAAAGCATTAAAAGCACAGCACACAATAACATCATGCTGTGCGATACTTTTTTGTGTTTTAAGAAGCTATATAGATTTGAATCTTCACACACCGATAAAAAGAGAGCACCGACTATGAGTAACGAAACCCTAGCTACTTTGCAAGAAGCCTTTACCGAACGCCGTTCTATCTATAACTTAGGCGATAATTTGCCTGTTGAGCCACAAGCGATTGTTAATGTGGCAGAGCGTGTGGTATTACATACCCCTTCATCGTTTAATTCTCAGTCATCACGTCTTGTCGTATTGTTCGGCGATGCGCATAAAAAAGTCTGGGACATCGCAGAAGAAAAGCTACGTGAAGCGGTAGGCGATGGTGACTTTTCAAGCACCAAGCAAAAGCTAGATGGTTTCCGCGCAGCGGCAGGTACGGTTTTATATTATGAAGACCAAGATGTGGTGAAATCATTGCAAGAGCAGTTTGCGCTATATGCAGACAAGTTCCCAGTATGGGCAGAGCACACTTCAGCGATGCACCAGTACGCCATGTGGACTGAGCTACGTGCGCTTAATGTCGGTGCTAATTTACAGCATTACAACCCACTCATTGATGAAGATGTAGCGGCGGCCTTTGATATTCCAGAGAGCTGGGACCTAATCGCACAGATGCCATTTGGTAGCATCGAAGCGCCAGCAGGCGACAAAGAATTTGAATCACTAGACAAGCGTATGCGCGTACATGGTCTATAAGCCTTTGCTAAAATATGCGCTAAAAGCATGTATTTGGCGCAAAGGTTAGGGATACGCCCTAACTTGACCAAAATAAAAAAGACAGCGTTGTTGGCGCTGTCTTTTTTTATGCTTATTTTAAGGTATTTTATAACCATTTTGGCTCATTATCTTGCAGTGCCTCGGCATGTTTTTGCCACTTATGCGCGCTGTTTGGTAGGTTAGCAAGCAGCCAACCTGCGGCAAATAATGCGTTCGGTTCAGTATTAGCATAGTGCTGATAAGCGGCTTGTTGCTCGCGCCCAATCAGATGACGCTGCATGTGCTTGTTTGCCTTTTTGATTATTTTTTGCCAGTGTTTGGCTTTTTTGGGCAATATGGGCGCTGCAAAGGCCGTCAGATAATATAGGTCTGTGACGGCAGCTGCGCTTTGTTGATACTGCGCTAATTTATCTACTAAATCAACATCGGTATCTTGCTCTGTAGAGGTCATCGCGTCTAGATGCTCGCGCACCAGCGTGTATTGCTGCCCCAGCGCTTGTGCAGTTGCATCGCGCAGACTAAGAGTGTCTTCACTGTCATCCTCATCGGGTGTTTGCATGGTCAATGCTAGCAAATCAAGCAGCAAACATTGAAAATCATTGGCTTGCACGGCATCGACAGGTGTGATGTTGATGGCGTCAATATGGGCTTGCCAATCGGTCGCGGGCGCGCCTTGTGCGACCATTTGCGGCTCGACATCATCACGCAGCTGCACGGCATCATGGTACTCTTTTAGGATATTGGCAGTTTGACTGATGATGGGCAGAGCGTCCTTTGAGAGCGCTGACCACATTGGCTGATAGGCGCTGTAAACTGCTTGCAGGCGGCGCAAACCTAAATACAGCTGCCAGCTGTGCTCGGCGTCCAAGCTGCCTTCGACAATCGCGCTGCTGCTCGGTAGAATTTGTAATAAGCAATGCTGTACCAGTGCCTGAATATAGACGGGTAAGGACAAATCTTTGTCAATCTCAAACGCGCCCGCATCCAAGTTCCTAAGACTCAAATGCCGCGCTGGACTGTGTGCTTTGTCATTTAATAATAAGCTGCCGCGCTCAGCCTTGGTCACGGTCGATAGGCACAGCTTGTAGCGCTTGCACCATTTTTTTGCAATGTCAAAGAGATAAACAGGCGTACCTGATACCAGCTCAAATTCAATCTCTTGAATCTCACTGCGTTTATTGTCCTCTTGTCCATGAATGATGCTGCCCGTGTCATATGCCAGCTCAATGCTGCTGTGTCCGTCTTTTAAGAGGCGTGTGGTGCGCTCGATATCCGTCACATATTGGCGCACAAGGTCTTTTTCTAATGCCTTACGTTTAAAGGGCGCAAGCGCAGGCGCAATGTCAGTGTGCTTATACATTTTTAGGTTGGGTTTTAGGTTATCAGCGGCAATCATTGCCTCAACCTGTTCGCTATCAAGCACCGCATTGTGTTCAGTACGCGCAATCACGCCTGCGCCGCCTGCCTTAATCGTCTGTACCCATGTGTCGCCCTCTTGGCGAATACGCAGTCCGATGCCTGTTTTTGCCAGTTGTTGGTCAGGCGTGTCAAAATAATGCGCGCGCATCGTAGTGTGCTTGGCCGCTTTGACATCGACTTGACGCATCAAGCCTTTTAATCGTGATGCGGGTACTAAGAATTTGAGTTCGACTTCTTGCATGGCAGCTCCTAATTGTTATTTGTTATCAATGCGCATAGCAGATAGCCCCATCGTATGAGCCTCATCATAAAAAGACAAGCGCGAAAGCGTGTCTGCCTGTCATACATCAGGCATTCTGCACAATTTATACGGCAAAAATAAACAAAAGTTTTTATAATGAAGGTTTTTAGGGTATGGTAGGGTGTTTTGCTTATGCCCGCACACATGCTGATGGCTGCGCTTAATTGATAAAAAGGTATAGACTTATGGACGCATCGTTATTGCTTAATCGCCTGTCACCTGCGCGAGTAACCCCAGCGCAACTGATGGTCAGTAGTGTCTTATTGACCGCGCTACTCACAGGCTGCGGCGAGCGAGCGCCCAGCGAACCTGTTGCGAGTGACCCAACTGTGCCGCTGATGGAAGATGTGAGCGAAAATATCAGCAGTACCGCGCCGCGCCAAACCAATCCGCAGCAAAACCTTGCGGTCAGCTATCAAGTCAACAACGTCACAGGTGAAGTGCCGCAGCGGCTTGAAGATTTGTTTATCGACCCTGCCATCTTGGTAAGTGCGCCAAAAGTGTGGGTGCAGGCGGATTTTCAGGTGGCGGATGTCTTAAAAAGCAGCCGTGCGATTGCTAGCGCCGCGCAAAATCTGAATGGCTATGTCGCCAGTCACAGCATCAGCAATGTGCGTAACGATATGAGAAGTGCCGATAAAGACGCGCAAAACATCGCGCTCATCAGCTATCAGCGCGAAGCCAGCATGACCGTACGTGTACCTAAAGCGCAGACCAAAGCCTTTTTGGCACAAGTACAAAAGCAAGTGCTGTTATTAAACGCGCAAGCCTTTGGTATCGAGGATCGCCCAAGCGACCAGCCGCTGTTGGAAGATGCAGCAATTGCCTCTGAGGGTAGCGCGGCGCGCGAAACGGCGCCGTCGAACACGACAGACAGTGCCAACGCCGCCGATAATGCTTCAGAAGGCAGTGCACCCGCCAGTATTGATATACGGGCGGCTAACGGCAGCTATAGTGATATTGAGCTGACCTTCCGCCAGATGGCAGGCGTCTATCGTGAAAGCAGCCGCAACATTAGCGGACTTATGGATGCTGAGATTCCAGAAGGAAAGTATTAGGGCTTCAAGCATTTATAAAACATTAAAATAAATACGAAAAAAGGTCATTGTTTATGTCGTCATCGTTATTGACTGTCAAACAAGTGCAAAATGGGCGCAGTATTCGCTGGCAAGCGGTTATGAGTAGTGCATTACTGGTAACGCTCTTAGCAGGCTGTAGTGCGCCAGATCAAGAAATGGCAACAGAGGACAGCTATGAGGAGCGTGCTACAGAAGACGTGCAAGCGCTGGCTGATTTAGAAGCCGTTGCCGACCAATCAGGCGACGTAACGGATACGGTTACTGAGGTTGGTGGTAGCAGTGAGATGACGCTTGGCAATCAAAGTGTCAATCAAAATGTGGCAGGCAAGACCCTGATGGTCAATATGCGCGCTGATTTTCAGGTCAAAGATGTGGTCAAGAGCAGCATCGCCATTGAAACTTTGACGCAGCAGCAAGGCGGCTATGTGGCGGACAGCCTGATTAATAATGTGGAGCAGGGCAGCCGAGAATACGAGGCGGATGGCAAGCACATACGCCTAACCACTTATTATAGGCAAGCGACCATGACCGTGCGTGTGCCCAAAGAAAACGTCAATACCTTCTTAACGGCGATGCGTAAAGAAGTGGTATTTTTAAATGAGCAGGCATTTACCGCAAAAGACGTGACCTTGGACATTTACCGCGAGCAATTGGCCGCAGCGCTCAATACCGATATCAGCACCGAGCTGTCCGAGCAGCAATTAGACAACGAAGATACTAAGACGCAGCGCGGCAATATTCACACCATCGATCGTACTTACTATGCGCGTGCCCGCGCGGATTATGCCAAATTGCAAAGAATGGAAATCGAAGACCAAGGTTAAATATAGCACCATTGAGCTACAGTTTAATCAGCCTGTCAGCAGCTATAAAGAAGTCACCCCCAGTATGACGCAGCTTATCATTGATGAGCGTCCAAGTTTTGGCAGTCAGCTTAGCAATCAGCTGTATAAAGGGTGGGAGACGCTCAGAACGGCGCTGCTGGTATTGGCGCAAGGCTGGTGGCTGCTCGTCTTTGCAGGGGTTTTATATCTCATTTATCGCGTGCTAAAGGCCGTTATTCTCACAGTGACTCAATACACTAAATCTTCTAACGCGGCGCAAACACCATCACTAACCAAAGAAAACCCACCACAACAAAAGGTATTTTTAAACGACAGTGATGATAAAGACAAGCCTTAAGTCGAAGTAACGAAAATGCCCCGATAACCTCCCATAAAAAAAAGCCGCCTATAGGACGTCGGCGGCTAAAGGGGTAAAAGGATAAGTTAAGCAGATAAAACAGGGATATGTCGTTACTTTTTAGTTATTAAAGAGGTGCGAGCGCACCTCAGGTACTAAATCTTAAAACTGATTCATGGTGTTTTTGCCGCCACCTGCTTTTAGTGCGTTATCA
Source organism: Psychrobacter sp. bablab_jr014 (assembly GCF_016464015.1). GTDB lineage: Bacteria > Pseudomonadota > Gammaproteobacteria > Pseudomonadales > Moraxellaceae > Psychrobacter. The sequence goes on along the minus strand of NZ_JACDXT010000051.1, from coordinate 25,800 downwards.
CCTGAGAAGATTTCTTTGTGATCATCGCCCAAATCAGAGCCAGCCATCGCTTGGTGTTTGACACAAGAAACGCCTTCGCGAATTTCTTTACGCTGTACACCTGCGACATAAGCGAGCATACCTTCTTCACCAAAGTAACCTTTTGACAGCTCGTGCATGTGTAGCGCGGTGGTGTGGTAGGTCGGTAAGGTGATTAAGTGATGGAACACGCCTGCTTCTTTTGAAGCTTCTTTTTGGAAGTTGCGTGCGCGCTCATCCGCTGCTTCATTCAGCTCAGTGTTGTCGTATTCGCTGCTCATGAGGTTGTTCTTATCATACGCTGAGACATCTTTGCCATTGGCTTCCCATAGCGCGATAACTTGTTTGCGGAAGTTGAGCGTCCAGTTGAACGAAGGGCTATTGTTATAAACCAATTTCGCATCAGCGTGTGTCTCTTTGATACGATCAACCATCGTTTTGATGTGTTCGACATCAGGGGTCGGCGTCTCAATCCACAGCAGGTCAGCACCGTTATCAAGCGCAGTCACACAGTCGAGTACGACGCGGTCAATATTGGTGTCTTCGCGGAAGCTATACAGACCGTTTGCGGTACGCGTTGGGCGCACCAGTTTGCCATCACGTTTGAGCAGCATATCATTTTCGTTAGCATCGTTGATATCGATTTCTTCTACTTCAAGAAAATCAATATATTGTGATGCCAAGTCGCCTTTTTCTTGTGAGACAGGGATTTTTTGTGTGAGTGATGCGCCCTCAGAATCCGTACGTGCTACGATGACGCCATTATCAATACCCAGCTCTAAAAAGGCGTAGCGAATGGCATTTAATTTGGAAATAAAATCTTCGTGAGGTACGGTCACTTTACCCGCTTGGTGCCCACACTGCTTGGCATCCGACACTTGGTTTTCAATCTGAATGGCACAAGCGCCTGCTTCAATCATCTGCTTTGCCAACAGATAAGTGGCCTCTTCGTTACCAAAGCCTGCATCGATATCAGCGATGATAGGCACGACGTGTGATTCAAAGTTATTGATTTTGTCCTCGATAGCACTGGTATCTTCACCTGCTTCTTTAGCACGATTGAGCTCGCGGAAGTAATCGTTCAATACTTTGGCATCCGCCTGACGCAAAAAGGTATAAATCTCAGCAATCAGCTTAGGTACAGCCGTTTTTTCGTGCATAGATTGGTCAGGTAGCGGGCCAAATTCAGAGCGTAGTGCCGCAACCATCCAACCTGATAAGTAGATATAGCGTTTGGCGGTGGTGTTGAAGTATTTTTTATTGGCATACATGGTTTGCTGAGCGACAAAGCCATGCCAAGCGCCCAAAGACTGCGTATACTGTGAGCTGTCTTTGTCATAGTCAGCCATGTCTTGGCGCATGATATCGGCGGTATATTGAGCAATGTCTAAACCTGTTTTAAAACGGTTCTGCATCATCATACGGGCGGCATCGGTTTCACTGATATTTTGCCAGTTGCCGTATTGCTGTTTTAGTTGGCGGATATGGTCGATTGCTGAAGTATAGGTTGACATAAAAGCGCTCCTTGCCAGTTATCAAAAAGGATGATTACAATATGTGGATTGTCCTATCATTGTTGTCTATGGTCGTCACTACGACTGCGTGAGAAATGCTACAATAGAGCGCGTCATAAGTGAGTGATTACAGCAACAACAATCACTATGGAATAATTTAGAACACACAAAAGTTTATATTAGCATGCAATATTGAGTGTGTTTTTTACCAAAAATGTAGGTATTTGGTGTTTGTTATTCCAGGTGTCTATGGCATTCACTATATCGAGCGAAATAAGATTTAGCCAGTTTATGATAGTTATCCTTGGTATTTATATTGATTATAGTATAATAAAAACAAATATTTAAGTAAGGTTTGCTTGCGTAAAATTGTTAGAAGAACGATATTTCTAGGCGTAGAGGTTACCGAAACTTAATGACAACAGAGAATGAATGTGCCATAACTGGGATAATGACGACATAGACCATATACAGATGCGTAGATTGAGATAAAGAGATATAAGTATGAATTTGCAGCGGGTAGATTTAAATTTACTGGTACATTTAGATGTATTGCTTCGAGAAAAAAACGTTACGCGTGCTGCTGAGCAGTTGGGTATCACGCAGCCTGCCATGAGTAATATCTTGCGTCGCCTGCGCAAATTATTTAATGACCCTTTGCTCGTACGCTCATCAGAAGGTATGACGCCAACTGAGCGTGCGTTAGAGCTACAGCCGCGTATTCGTGAGATTTTGGCGGACTTGACCCAAGTATTAGAGCCGCGTACTGAGTTTCGTCCGTACAGCACCTCACGCGTCTTCCGCATTATGACTTCTGATTATGCCGAAGCCACTTTGGTGCCTAAGCTTGTTAAAGCCTTGCGCTCCGAAGCGCCTAATGTCATCTTGGACTTTTTGACGCCATCAGACGTGTCGTATCGTGATATGGAGCAGGGGCGCGTAGACTTAGCGATTAACCGTTTTAACGAGATTCCACAAAGCTTCCACCAAGTGCTCGTTTGGCGCGATACCTTTAGCTGCTTACTGTCAGCGGACAGCCCTTATGTTAACCGCTTTAACTTAAAAAGTTATCTAAAAGCCCAGCATGTTTGGGTATCAAAAACAGGTATGGGCGTTGGTTTTGGGGTCAATCCTGAAAAATCAGGTGGTCTAGGCTCGATTGATCAAGCCTTACAGCGTTTGGGACAAAAGCGCCAAATCAGCGTATTTACCCGTCATTATCAAATGCCTGCCATGCTCGCGGCCAATAAAGACTTGGTCGCCACCTTGCCGACACGTGTGGCAAGAATGCAAGCGACCAATGACAGTATTGTGATGCGTGAGCCGCCATTTTTTATTCCAGAGTTTGAGTTGACCATGGCATGGTCGCCGCTCTTACAGCACCATCCTGCGCACCGCTGGCTGCGTCAATTAATTATGCATGTGGCTCGTCAAGTGGTCGCTGAAGAAGAAGGCGAAGCCGAGCAAGAGCCAACGATTAATCATCTGTTTTAACAGCTCGTATATCTTGTAATCGATTAAGGACGGTATGTAGCCAATAGTGGCTTCTGTCTGTACCTTTATACATGTTTTCTACTGCCTACAGTGCTTAGTCCTTGCAGCTTTTAGTCCATATAAAATAAGCCAGCGTCACTGCTGGCTTTTTTGCGTTTGTATGTTTTATTGTCGGCTTGGTCACATTCTTAACATCTTAAACACACTTTACAATATCTTGTAAACGAATTTTCCAGCGATTTTGCTATGATGGCTAAACGTTAAATAAAAAAGAAAATTTACATATTTAAGATTAATTATTAAATTATATTTAATAATCTGTTTTTACAGTATGCAGTAAGCTAATGTATTTTCCTCATTTATTTAGCAGTAATACGAACAACGTAAACGTTATAAATCATAGGCTTTATAACTTCATCATACCAATAACCAATGACAACAAATAAAAAGGACCATTCTCATGGCAGATATTACTACTGTTAACCCAGCAACGGGCGAAGACATTAAAAATTATGATTACATGAGCAACGACGAAGTTAACAAGATTGTCGATGCGTCACATAATGCATTCTTAGAATGGCGTACTGTGAGCCATGAAGAACGTGGACGTGTCATCAAGTCCATCGGTGACAAATTGATGGAGTATAAGGAGGAGCTATCTAAGCTTATGACCGAAGAGCGCGGTAAGCTCTATGGTCAAAGTCAGCAAGAAGTAGATCTCTGTAAAGCAATTTGTGATTACACTGCTGAAAATGGTGTCGCTGCGCTTGCAGATGATGAGCGAGATATCGAAAGCATGAAAAAAGGTATCGTGACTTATCAACCAATCGGCGTCATCTATGGTATGCAACCTTGGAACTTCCCAGCGTATCAAGTATTCCGTTATGCCATTGCTAACTTGATGGCAGGTAACAGCGTTCTGCTTAAACATGCAGCAAACGTCACAGGTTCTGGCTTATTGATCGAAAAAATATTCCATGAGTCTGAACTGCCAAATGATTTGTTCCGTACGATTTTGATTGATCATGACCAATCAGAAAAATTGATTGAAAATGACAAAGTACGTGGCGTAACGCTCACAGGTAGTGATGCTGCTGGTCGTATCGTTGGTCAACAAGCGGCCAAAGCAATCAAAAAATCAGTATTAGAGCTCGGTTCAAATGACGCCTTTATCGTACTAGAAGACGCCGATATAGAAACCGCTGTAGAGACCTGTACCCAAGCCCGTTTAGTCAATAACGGTGAAACTTGCGTAGCAGCGAAACGCTTTATCGTGGTCGATAGCGTGTATGACGAATTCCGCAAGCGTATCGTAGAGAAGTTTGAAGGTACAAAATCTGGCGACCCAATGGACGACAGCTCAGACATCGGTCCATTAGCGCGTGCAGACTTGCGAGATCAGTTGCATGAGCAAGTAGAACAAAGCGTAGCAAAAGGTGCAACGATTGCTGTTGGCGGTAAAGTACCAGAAGGTAAAGGCAGTTTCTATCCAGCAACTATCTTAGAAAATGTCGAGAAAGGTCAACCTGCCTACGACGACGAATTGTTTGGCCCAGTGGCGTCATTGATCCGCGCCAAAGATGACGACGATGCAATGCGCATTGCAAATGACAGTCGTTACGGCCTAGGCGGCGCTATCTTCTCAAAAGATGAAGAAAAAGCCATTCGCTTAGCCAGTGAGCAATTCGATACGGGTATGGTCTATATCAATGGTTACGGTCTTGCCAATCCTGCACTGCCATTTGGTGGTGTGAAGAACTCAGGCTATGGTCGCGAGCATGGCGGCTTTGGTATTAAAGAGTTTGTCAACATTAAAGCAGTACACGTATTTGGAAAATAACAGTGAATAACACGTAAAACTGTTAAAGATTAAAAAGAAAAACCCAGCTATTTAATAGCTGGGTTTTTTTGTGTGGGTAAAAATAATGTCTTAAAACAACTAAGCGTCAATCAATAGACGTAAGGGCAGGGCAGGCAAGATGCTAGAGGCTTGCTCACTTGGCGTTAATGACACGCCGCCAATAGCGATTTGTAATATCGTCCACGGCAATAGTTGATGCTCCAGCACTTGTACGCGCTTTTGCAAACTATCAGGCGTATCGGTATGACGAATCGGCAAGACCGCTTGGCTTAACACTTGTCCTGCATCCAGCTCGGCGGTGACCACATGGATACTACAGCCGTGCTCACGCTCACCTGAGCAGAGTACACGGGTATGCGTGTCTAGCCCTTTATAGGCGGGGAGTAGCGATGGGTGCAGGTTAATCATCGGTGCAGGCGCGTTATCAATAAAGTCTGCACTCAATACCCGCATAAAACCTGCCAAAACGACCAAGTCAGGCTGCCACGCTTCAAGCTGTGCGGTGGCGTGCTTTTCAAAGGTTTTGATGCCCATGCGTTTGCCGCTCTCCACGTGCGAGAGTACGGCGACCTCGATGCCTGCGTCTTTGGCGCGGGTGATGGCATAGGCGTCTTCGCGATTGCTAATAACGCCGACGATATCAATCGGCAGTGCCTTTTGCTGCACCGCGTCGATTAATACTTGTAGATTGCTGCCACTGCCTGAGACCAAGACCGCCACACGTAGTGGGGGCTGAGCGCTTGTATTAGCAGTGGCAGCGTTTGATAGGGGTGCGTCACACATTAGCGATATACCACTGCGTCTTCGTCACGGCTGACCATAGTACCGATTTGCCATGCGTTTTCGCCAGCAGCAGTTAAGACGTCAATCGCTTGTTCTGCTTTGTCTTGAGGCACGACAATCACAAAGCCTACGCCGCAGTTAAAGGTGCGGTACATCTCACGGGTGTCGATGTTACCGTTTTCTTGTAGCCATGTGAACAGCTCTGAGAACTGCCAGCTTTGGGTGTCGATGCTCGCAGCCAGATTTTCTGGTAAGACGCGCGGTAGATTGTCGGTCAAGCCGCCACCTGTGATGTGTGACATGGCGTGTAGATGCTCATTGCCAAGCGCTTTTTGTAGTGCTTGTACTGCTTGTACATAGATGCGCGTCGGTGCCATCAGGGCGTCTTGAATCGGCATGCCGTCTAGCGTTTTATCGCTACTGGTCACATCAACGCCGCTGACTTCGATGACTTTACGCACGAGCGAGTAGCCGTTTGAATGCGCGCCTGCTGAACCTAGCGCAATCAGCGCATCGCCTTCGGCAACATTTGCGCCAGTGATGACGTCTTCTTCTTCAACCACGCCTACACAAAAACCTGCAAGGTCATAGTCTTCGTCTTGGTACATGCCTGGCATTTCAGCCGTTTCGCCACCGATAAGCGCACAGTTGGCCAATTTACAGCCATCACCAATACCGCTAACCACTGTCGCTGCGGTATCGACATCCAGCTTGCCCGTCGCGTAGTAGTCTAAGAAGAACAATGGCTCTGCACCACAGACCAGCAAATCGTTAACGCACATCGCGACCAAATCGATACCGATAGTGTCGTGACGATTTAGCTGCAATGCCAGCTTGAGCTTCGTGCCCACACCATCAGTACCTGAAACCAATAACGGCGACTTATAGCCTGTTGGAATACGGCAAAGGGCGCCAAAGCCACCCAAACCACCCACCACTTCAGGGCGCGTGGTGGCTTTTGCTACTGATTTGATGCGTTGTACCAACGCGTCACCAGCATCAATATCAACACCAGCATCTTTATAGCTTAACGAAGGCTTGTCACTCATGGTCATCTCACAGATTTAGGAGGTGGGTCATTGTAGGCAATGACATAAATAAGAAAATAATGCGCGCATTATACCCAAAAAATGACCGTCCCCGCAAAACAACTTCGCCATATTGGCAGATAAACTGGCAAATCTGCAAAAAACACGATAAAACAGCACAGACACAAAAAATGACTGCTTTTTTTAATGGCTCTGCGATAATGAAAACCAAACAATAACAACCTTTAGCCCTTTATTTTTAGGATTGCCTACCTATGATGCATCGCTCGATAGATCCTTTTTTTCGGCGTTTATTTATCGTGACTGCGATCGTTATTTCGCTGTTGCTGCTGTATATCTTGTTGCCGGTTATCGTTCCTTTTTTGGTGGCCTTTGTCCTTGCTTATTTGTTCAATCCACTGGTTAAAAAGCTATCGCGCTTTATGCGTCGCTGGATTGCGATTGTCATCGTCTATGCGGCGATTACTGTGGGTATGGTACTGCTCTTGTGGTGGTTGGTGCCAACGATGTGGTATCAGTTGCAGTCGGCGTGGGCGTATCTGCCCAAAGTGCTCGATTGGTACAACGATGGCCTACGTGCTTGGGTAACAGAAAACAGCCGTCTGCGCCTGCCTGAAATGGAGGTAAAAGGACTGTCAGAGACGCTCGTACAATATATGCAGCGCAACTATAATTTTTCTGACGCCAGCAGCATGATGAGTCAGATATTAACCTCAAGCATGGTATTTATTAACAACGCTGGCTTGATTGTGTTGGTGCCTATTTTGACTTTTTATTTTCTGTTCAATTGGGACAGACGTTTGCATAAATGGAAAATGGCCATTCCAGCAGGATATAGCAAAAAGGTCATCGAAATTGCTAAAGACTGCGACCACGCTTTGATGGCGTTTATTAAAGGACAGCTGCTCGTCATGGTGCTGCTCGGCGTGATTTATGCGGTACAGCTACAGCTGATTGGCCTAGATTTGGGTTTGATTATTGGTATGGGCGCAGGTATCGCAAGCTTTGTGCCTTATTTAGGCTTTGGCTTAGGTTTTATAGCCGCGATTATCGCAGGACTGTTCCAATTTGGCTTTGACTGGTTGTATTTATCTTTAATTGTTGGCGCGTTTTTGGTGGGACAAGCTGCCGAAGGTTATGTGCTCCAGCCGTTACTGCTTGGCGATAAGATTGGTCTGTCACCGCTTTGGGTTATTTTTGCGGTATTGGCGGGCGCAAGCTTGCTTGGCTTTGTGGGTATGCTCATCGCGCTGCCTGTATCGGCCGTATTGAATGTGCTGTTTCATCACTTATATGACTATTACCGCAGCACCGATTTTTATAAGAACCGGCGACAGCTGGATTTGTTTGACAAGCACTAGCTTAGGCCGTATAGCACTGAACCATGGTGTAAAAAACTTGTCAGTCATTTTGTAAGTGTGGTATATATAGTCGCGGTATTAGGGCGCCTTTGGTACACAAAGCGCCCCCTTATTGCCCCATAATCAGGTATAATAACGCGGGCATCCAGACCACTCAGTCACTTCAAGACGCATCATAGGTATTCGGTGATGCGGCCTTTTTATTGTATATGTAATACGAGTTGATGATTCATGGCAGAAGCACAGCTAAGTCTCAATTTAGATATCAGACATGACGCCAGTCTTAGTGACTTTAGTGGCCCTGGCTGGATGTCCATCATTGACGCGGTGCGCCAGCTGCACGTGGGTCTGATTGGGCAGCTGTATTTATTTGGCAGCCCCGAAACAGGCAAATCACACTTATTGTCTGCCATTTGCGAATCATTTATTGAGATGAATAAGTCAGCCATCTGTCTGTCACTTGATGAGCTGATACATACCGATGTCAATGTCTTATCGTCAATCGAAAACTTCGACGTCATCGCTATCGATGATTTAGAAGTGTTAGAGCGTAGCAGTCAGTGGCAAGAAGCCTTATTCCACTTGATTAATCGTAGCCGCGAAGGCCAGCGTCAGTTGTTGTTTGCAGCCAACTGTCCAGCGAGCGAACTGCCATTTGCTTTGACTGACTTATTAACGCGTCTTGCGCAGGCCCCTTCTTTTAAAGTACCTAATGGTCACGATCTTGCTGACAGACAGGCGCTGATTGACTCTATTTTGCGCCGCCGCGGCTGGCAGTTTGATGAGCGTATTATCAATCATTTACTAAGCGATGGTCCGCACCGTATTGGTGGCATGATGGATGTCTTAAATTATATTCAGCCCATGTTTTCAAATCTAGGTCGCAACAACATTTCAAAAGCGGTAATTAATGATGCCATTCGCACCATTGATGAGCAGACACTGGCGGCTGAGCTTGCGGATATTACCAGCGCTCAAAAAAATGATGATTTTGACAACGATCAAGACAACCACACTATTCCGCTCGATTTCTGACTACTTATTGATTACTGTTTTTATCCAAGGGTATAGCGTTACTAAGAACAATTTTTGGTAATGATGCGGCGCTATGATAATGGTATATTGATAGCCATCGACGGCAGTAAGCCACTTTTTTTCATTGTTTTATTGATTACACATAGGATATGTCATGACTCACGCTTCATCTTGGTTTAAAGGAATGTCTGTAGCTGCCGTATTGCTCTCAGGCGTCAGCGTCTCTGCACTGTCGCACGCTGATGCAACGTTGCTTGTTGATGACCACATCAAGGTCACTGCCATTAACGGACAAGAGCTAAAGCAAAGCATTTTCCAGTCCTCGCCCAAAAAGTTCAACCTAAAGCCAGGGCAGCATGTGGTCACAGCAAAGTATGACCGTCTATATAACCTCGGTCATGATGAGCATGATTACTTACGTTCAGGCAATATCAGTGTGGCAGCAGAGCTGATGGACAATCAAACCTATCGTCTGACCATGCCAAATCAACCTGAAGCGTATGAGGCGGCAAAAGAATATGCTGAGCAGCCCACGCTTGCGGTGCAGCAGGGCAATACCATTATCGCCAGTCAGCAAAGTACCAAGAGTGACGGCGGTCTGTTTTCAGGCTTAGGTAAAGCATTGGGTGGGGTGTTCAATGGTGGCGGTGATGCCGAAGCGCAAAACCAAAGCGTCATTGCCTCGCTTGAATCCAACGGTACGCAGCCTATTGCGCCACTTGCAGCAGCAAAAACCACCAATACCTTAGACAGCTTTATGCAGCTGTGGCTACAAGCAACACCTTCTGAGCGTGAAAAAATGCGCCAGTGGATTGAAAAATAAACCACAACCTCTTGTTTCTACGTGGTTTACTTTTGCCAAAAGGCAGTCATGAAAAAGCACCCGCAGTTCAACTGTGGGTGCTTTTTTTATCTTATTACAATGTTGGCGTATTAGCCTAAAAATGCGTTATACATCCAGACCAGCTTTTCTTGCTCTTGTACATAGGCGTCTACAAGGTCGGCTGAGCCTTGGTCGTCGCTATCTGCGGCAAGCGCTGAGACTTGACGCTGCTCTTCAATCAAGGTTTGTAAGCCTGATACCACGCCTTTAACGCACGCATTGCCTTGATGGACGTTTTTGTCCTCTTTAATACTGGTGTGCTGCGCAAAGTCGCTATACGCGTGTAGCGGTGTGCCACCGAGCGTCAAGATACGCTCAGCAATCTCATCAATCTGTAACTGTAGCGCTGTATATAATTCTTCAAACTTTGGATGCAAGGTAAAGAAGTGCTCACCTTTTACATTCCAGTGATAGCCGCGTACATTTAAATAGAACACATGGTAAGTAGACAACAAGCTGTTCAATTGTGCGATAACTTCGCTCATGTCTGCTTTTTCTAGGCCGATTTGGTTGGTATTGTCAGTGCTCATAAAGCTGTCCTCTTATCATTTATTGTATGGTTAGTCATTCATTTATCTGTCGCTATACGCCTATGAACAAAAAGGCGCACGAAGTATCATAGCGGATGGACCAATATACTGTCTTTATTAAACCTGTTAACAACTAAATGTATTAACAGGGCAAAGCGCCTTGGCCTATCGATTTATGGTTATGATACCTAACAACCAGCGATAAGTTAAATTAATATAAATAAAGATATTGTTATGTTTTATAAAACTAAGAGCTGCTTATGGTCTCTTGATGCGCACAGCAAAGATGTATTCACGCTGTGACAGTCATTACAGAATGGGTGACAATGACTTAGGATCGGTCACAAGATTGCGAACCCCATGCGCATGATCTTCTTCAAATACATTGCGCTCACACCATTTGCCTAAAGACTTGATATTTACCTTTTTGACTTTGGGTCGTACGCTCCACGTCACTTGATAAGGGGAGTCTTTTTCATTGTAGCTCGGGCCTGTGGTGGAGCCTGCATACTGAATAGGTGTGCCTGTATCGGTCGGGATGTTGATGGCTTGAGTATATTGGTCACGCACTGCATATTCTGCCATTTCCATGAAGTTCGCGGCATTATCATCATTAACAGCTACGATGACTTGTCCCTCTACGCGCAATTGCGGGTTTCGGATAGGATTTGCCACACAAGCGCCCAAAGAGACACCAGGTTTGACTTGAGAAGTTGAGTAGACATAATGCACTTCTAGGGTATCACCCGATTGTATAGCACTGTGCTCACCGATACATACAGCTTCTGGCAAAGGTTTGCGCTCTGCAGCTGTGAGCTGGCCTGAGTATTTGTAGCCTGTCTTGTACCCATCGCCATTGCCCGCATAAGTGGTAAATTCTCCGCCTTTGTGTTCAGCATTTTTATGTAGGTGAATGTTACATAGGTTCATACTGTTAGCGCTTGGGGCAGGGCTAAATATTAAGCGATGATGCCCAAGCTTACTGTCGATATTACGGGGAGACTGAGGACCAAATCCTATGGATTTACTATGCTGTGTCAGCGCGGTGGATTGTTTGGTATTGGTGGTACTTTCTATAGGGTCTGAATTTACGACACAAGCGGGTAGGGCGATAAGTGGTAACGACAATACGACCAGTTTCGATAATGTTTCGGTATTCACTATAACCTCTACTTTAATGGGTAATCAGAAGAGCTTATTATGACGAAAAAAATACCGTTTGTTATTGCCTTGTAAATATATACTTATGCTTAAATGTATATGAATAGAAAATAATCTTAGCACTATATTTTGATACACCATTATGGGTGTATTTGAACACCCATTATGGTTATACAGTGTCGCCTTAAGCTTGATTTACTGGCCTACTTGCCCGCCTGCTGATACCTATTTTGGCGCTTGGACTTGCTCAGGCTTGAGACCTGGCTCAGGAATGACTTCTTGTAAATGTTTACGCACAGTGTCGATAGGGAACTTTTGCGCCTTGATGCGTTTTGGAATGATTTGGCTGCCTTGCTGTCCCTGCATCTCAAACAGTACAAAGATATAGTCGTCAGTTTCTTCCCAGCTTTTGACCGCTGTCCACGGGATGACCGCTTGTTGCGACATGGCGGCGCGCATCTGCATACCGCGCACTTGCGAGGCTTTGAGGCTGTCAGGTTGCTCGGTTGGGATGGTCATAATAAGACCGTGCTTTTGGACGCCCAGCTTTAGATTGCGCATCTCATCAGGCATTTCTTGCTCAGCAATTTGTTTTTCAAATTCTTTTTTGACGTACCATTTAAAACCCAAGGTACGCACGACCACATACAGCACGACGAGCACCAGCATCAACCAAAACAAGATGGTTGAGTAGCCCGTCACAAACACTAAGCCTGCAATCGCCAGCACCACCACCACCGCCATGATTGCCCACTCTTTGGTTTTGATACTTGATAGCCCAAAGGTTTGGCTGGTGTTGTTAAACAGCTCGTACTGCGCTTGTTTAAATTCTGCTTCAGATAGGTTTAATGCAACAGGTTGCAAGGTGTAGGGATACAGTGCCATAAAGGGTTCTCAAATACACAAGGTTGGGCAGTGGCGCAGACGGCTGTGCCGCAAATGATAAGACAGGCACTTATCTTACCGAAAAGTGTGGGTAAAAGAAACATCCCTGCCACATCTGGCGCATACAGGGGCGATAAAAGTAAAAAAGCGCGCGCAGGGTAACAAAAGCGCAAGGTGATAAAAATGCATTTGACCATTGTACGTGCGCGTAGTCGTGGTCAAATGTACTGGGTCTTGTTATGATAGCGGTTTTGATAGGCTTGGTTACAGACGTAACGACACTTTGGCAAAAGGCGCGCACAGACGCGTGAGGCTGGGTGGTTTTCCTTATTTTTGGCATGACAGGCAGAGACTATGATTGACCCTAAACTTTTACGCGGTGATTTGGACGCGCTACAAGAGCGCCTAGCGACACGCGGCTACGCGCTGGATGTGGACTTTTGGCAAGCGGTCGAAGAAGAGCGCAAATCATTGCAAGTCAAAACAGAAGCGTTGCAAGCACGCCGTAACGCAGGCGCAAAACAAGTCGGGGTACTCAAAAAGTCGGGCGAAGATGCCAGCGAGCTACTGGCAGAAATGCAAAGCATCAGCGGTGAGATTAAGGCGGCAGAAGATGCCTTGCGTGACTTACAAGAGCGCATAACCAATGCCGCGCTACAGCTGCCAAACCTACCTGCTGATGGCGTACCTGTGGGCGAGTCTGAAGACGATAATGTCGAGATGCGCAAATGGGGCACGCCGCGCAGCTTTGATTTTGATGTTAAAGACCATAGCGACCTTGGCGAGGCGTTGGGCTTGCTCGACTTTGAAGCCGCAAGCAAACTGACAGGCAGCCGCTTTAACGTCCTAAAAGGTCAGTTGGCGCAACTGCACCGTGCCTTGATTCAATTTATGCTAAACACGCACACTGTAAAATACGGTTATCTTGAGACTTATGTGCCGTATATCGTCAATTCAGACAGCCTAAAAGGCACAGGTCAGCTGCCAAAGTTTGAAGATGACTTGTTTAAGCTCGGCAATCACACCAACAATGACGGGATGGATTTTTACTTAATTCCAACCGCTGAAGTGCCGATGACCAATCTGGTACGCGGTGAGCGTTTGGACATTAAAGAGCTGCCATTAAAATTCACTGCACATACGCCATGCTTTCGCAGTGAGGCAGGCTCACATGGTCGCGACACGCGCGGTCTGATTCGCCAGCATCAGTTTGAAAAGGTGGAGATGGTTAATATCGGTACGCCTGAACAATCAGACGATCTGCTAGAGGCGATGACGGGACAGGCTGAATACATCTTGCAGCAGCTGGACTTGCCGTATCGCGTGGTGCAGTTGTGTACGGGTGATATGGGCTTTAGCGCACAAAAAACCTACGACATCGAAGTGTGGCTACCGAGCCAAGACACGTACCGTGAAATCTCTAGCTGCTCAAACTGTGGCGATTTTCAAGCGCGTCGTATGGGTACACGCATCAAAGACGGCAAAAAAACCACATTGGCACACACGCTAAACGGTTCAGGCTTGGCGGTCGGACGTACGCTGCTGGCGGTCATGGAAAACCATCAAAACGCTGATGGCAGCGTGACCATTCCTGAAGTGCTGCGTCCATTTATGGGCGGTGCTGAGCGTATTGAAGCGTAATTTTTTGCGCCTGCATGTGTAAGTTAGACTTATGGCAATGATGAATTGGGGTAAGGAGTACACTTATCCTAAGTCATCGTTGCCATTTTTTGGCGTGACGCGGCGCAAATATGTTAATATTGCATTTTTATTTTATCGCCTATCCATCAAGGACGCGTCATGCGCACTTGATGGATGACCTATGAGTAAACTCTCCTCTTATCCTCCATATTAGGACACTCTATGCCAGCTCCAATTAGCGAACGTAAACTAGCCAATGCCATCCGTGTACTGTCATTCGATGCGGTACAAAAAGCCAATTCAGGACACCCTGGTGCGCCCATGGGCATGGCGGACATTGCGGAAGTACTGTGGCGCAAGTTTTTAAAACACAACCCAGCAGATCCAAATTGGCACAACCGCGACCGTTTTGTTCTCTCAAACGGACACGGCTCAATGCTGATTTATTCTCTATTGCACCTATCAGGCTACGATGTCAGTGTGGACGATCTAAAGGGCTTTCGCCAGTTGCACTCTAAGACCCCAGGTCACCCAGAGTACGGCTACACGCCAGGCGTAGAGACCACCACAGGTCCGCTGGGTCAAGGTATCGCCAACGCGGTGGGCTTTGCTATCGCTGAAAAGACCCTTGCCGCGCAGTTTAACCGCGACGGGCACAACATCATTGACCATCACACCTATGCATTCTTGGGCGATGGCTGCTTGATGGAAGGCATCAGCCACGAAGTATGCTCGCTTGCAGGTACGCTGGGTCTCGGCAAGCTGGTCTTTTATTATGACGACAACGGCATCTCAATCGATGGTAATGTCGAAGGCTGGTTTACTGACGACACCAAAGCACGCTTTGAAAGCTATGGCTGGCAAGTCATCAGTATTGACGGTCACGATATGGACGTGATTACTGACGCGACCAAAGCCGCGATTGCTGAAACGAATAAGCCAAGCCTTATCATCTGTAAAACCACCATCGGTGCAGGCAGCCCGAACAAGCAAGGTCTGGCAGCCAGCCACGGCGCACCACTTGGTGATGACGAAATTGCGCTAACGCGTGACGCGCTGGCTTGGAAACATGCACCATTTGAGCTGGATGACGAAATCTACGAAGCGTGGGACGGCAAAGCCAAAGGCGAAACGCTACAAAACAACTGGCAAGCGGACTTTGAACGCTACGAGCAAGCGTACCCAGAGCTGGCGGCAGAGCTAAAACGCCGCCTAGAAGGCGAGCTGCCAGCGGACTTTGCGGCTCAGGCAGAAGAGTACCTACAGTCATGCCAACAAGCAGGTGACAACGTCGCGAGCCGTAAAGCCAGCCAAAACGCCATTAATGCCTTGCAGCCACTACTTCCAGAAATCATGGGCGGCTCAGCAGACTTGGCAGGCTCGAACCTAACCTTGTTCAAAGGCGCAAAAGGCATCCAAGAAGACGCCGCAGGTAACTATATCTTTTACGGTGTGCGTGAATTTGGCATGACCGCGATTGCCAACGGTATTGCCTTGCATGGCGGCTTTATCCCTTATGTGGCGACGTTCCTGATGTTTATGGAATACGCACGCAACGCCGTACGCATGGGCGCACTCATGAAGCAGCGCGTCATCCACGTTTATACCCACGACTCAATCGGTCTGGGCGAAGACGGTCCGACGCACCAGCCTGTCGAGCAGTTGACCAGCCTACGCAGCACGCCAAACCTAAACACATGGCGTCCATGTGACACCACCGAATCTGCCAGCGCGTGGATCGAAGCGATTAAAGCGACCAGCACGCCATCAGCGCTTATCTTTAGCCGTCAAGGTCTGCCGCACCAAGACCGTGACGCTGAGCAAGTCGCGAACATCGCAAAAGGCGGTTATGTGCTGGCCAAAGAGCAGGGCGAGCTACAAGCCATCATTATCGCGACAGGCTCAGAAGTGGGTCTAGCGATGGAAGCGTACGAGACGCTAAGCAATAACGGCGTTGGCGTGCGTGTTGTGTCTATGCCTTGTGCTGAAGTGTTTAGCAAACAAGATGCAGACTACCGCGAGTCGGTATTGCCAGCGAATATCCGCGCCCGTGTTGCCGTCGAAGCAGCGCACGTGGACTACTGGTTTAAGTTTGTCGGTCTCGATGGCAAAGTCATCGGTATGACCACTTATGGCGAATCTGCACCTGCAAGTGACTTGTATAAAGAGTTTGGTATTACGACTGACGCTGTGGTTGAAGCGGTAAATAGTTTGGTGTAATCCTTTAATCAAACTCAAAACCAAAAAAAGCTGCTGGAGTGATCTGGCAGCTTTTTTTTGTGGGTTGTTTTATTATTCTAAAAATTAACAATCAAAATATGTTTTTAGGTAGAATATTTTTATAAATACATATTCTTTGGGAGTTACAAGCTTCTCCTAATTTACTCATATTTGATAATCAAAAATATAGGCTGGGCATAGAATAAGATATCCAGCTCCCACGCCACCCAAAAAAAGGCAATCACACATTGATTTACCTCATACTAGACGTACATTATCAAGATAATGAAAGTGCCAATAACACGACAGCCATAGTGACAGGGGTACGATTTTCAGGGATTGAGCGCGCAACGGTATTAAGTGAGCATATTGTTGAAGTGAATGATGTTGCTCCTTATCAATCTGGGCAGTTCTACAAGCGTGAAATGCCTTGCTTATTGGCGATCATTGAGCAGATACAAGCGCCTTTTGATGTCATTATCATTGATGGCTATGTTTTTTTAGATGGTATCAATCAAGCAGGATTGGGCAAATATCTTTATGATCATTTGGCGGATCAAAAACCCATCATTGGCATTGCTAAGAATCGTTTTGCTGACATTACCGAGGACTACGCGGTATGGCGAGGTATCAGTAAACACCCGCTATATGTGACCAGCGTGGGTCTAGATAATGAACAAGCAAAAACTTGGGTTAAAACCATGGATGGTAACCATCGCATACCTACTATGGTCAATCACGTCGATAGACTGGGTCGCGCGTAAATTTTAGGCTAGATAAAACATGGCCACCCAATCCACACCATCAAAACTTATTATGAATAAATATCACGTTAAAATCATGAGTCGGTACAAAATCAGACTCTTTGATTTGAAACGTGTTGGGCGCAATCTTTTTCACCTTACCTTTACCCTGCCAACAAAACGATACCAGCTCATTGTTATCACGCTCGACGGTTAAGGTAAAATCCTTGATGGGTTTTGCCCAGTTTGCACCTGTTGTTAGAATATAGCTCAGCGCTTCATAGGGGCGTGCGCCACTTTCATGAAACCCACGTCGCGTATAGTCATCTACGCAAAAATCCCCAAATTCTTCTTCTCCTAAATGTACGGATCCGCCTACGAGTGGGGCATAGGTATGCTTAACGGTGGTTGTGCTATTGGCTTTAAAAGTTTGCTGCCAGCTATAGATGATTTGTGAATCCCAAAAAATATAAGGATCTGTTCTATCATCAATAAACCGAGTCAGTTTCGGATTATCACAAGCCAACAGTTTTCGATTCACATATTCTGCATCTACTTGATATGTCCAAGGAACGAGCATTTCCGCTTTATTGATACCACAGGACGTAAATATATCAGTCGTATCCACTGCTTCATCTGCATGGGTAGTGTAGCCATCTTCTATAACAAGAGGACTCATAAAGGTGCGTACATGTAATTTCGGCTGAATGGCGCGTCCATTGACCCATATTTTAAAGCTATCATAAGTTGCATCTATGTCAGCATAATCTGAGTCGATAAAGCTGGGTATGGCAGGCATAGGAAACAAAATCGTCTCGGTTATGTCCTTATTGCTGAGGTTTTTAAACTCGTAATTGACGCGAATTTCATCTTTTGAGATGTACAAGTCTTCGCTGTGCATACTGATATTTTTGTTTTTAATATATTCAACACCGCCCGTTGCCACATAGCCTGCAGAATCATTGGCTTGGACTGTGATAGGTAGTAGAACAGTGGCGGTAAGACCACAGGTCATAAAAACAGCTTTGGATAATAAGTGACATAAGCTCTTCATCATAGTTAATCTATATGGCGTACTTTTGTCCTCTAATATACCCATATTTACGGATAAAAACGATAGTGCGATAAAAAATAGCAAATTAAATTTGCTAGCGTATGAGGGCAAAAAAATACAGCACCCAATTAAATAACACCCACTAAACCCCGTGCCTTTATCTCGATTATTGTTCATAATAACGCAAAAAAAGGAGAGCGTGAAGGACGTACATTTGCTACATATTTTTTTGTGGTCGGTTTGGCGCGTTTTTTGGCACTGCTTGACCGCGCTTAATGGCTAGGGTAGTGGTTTAAATAACAAAAATGGGCGCGATGGTCAAGCGGATGGCAAAGACAGGCACGCGGGCAGGGCAAGCGTTTTATGGCTGCGCACAGCTCCCCAAATGCCGTGGTGTGGTCAATCTATAGCGCACACATCCGAGCGTACGATAAAGCGTTTGCCCTCAGGGATTTCTAAAGAAAAGCTCGCGCCGCGTCCATTGACCACATCAATGGTCAAGTCGGTATGCTCCCACAATTTATACTGCGCGCGCCCCATATAAAACGGACAGCCCGCCAGCTCGCCGACCAGCACGTCTTGAGCGCCGACCTTGAATTCGTCCAGCGGATAGCACATGGGTGAGCTGCCATCACAGCAGCCGCCAGACTGATGGAACATTAAATCACCATGCTTGGACTTTAGTAGCTCAATCAACGCCTTACACGACTCTGTTGCTGCCAGTTTCATATCGTACTCCTTCTTATGGCCCATCCATGGTTTATATAATTGCTCTCTAGTATCAGTATGCCACAGTCAAATCAAAAAGGTCGCATCATCTTCAGACACATCACAACTGGCATATGACTAAAAAGATACGACCTTCGGCTGATAATTGACAGTTGGAATAACTATGCAATAAGCTTATAACACTGTCATTTTACTATCCGTTATTGATTATAGTCGATGACGATACGCCCTTCAATCTTACCGTTACGCATACGCTCAAAGATGTCATTGATGTTCTCAAGCGGCTCGGCTTTGACGGTCGCTTTGACTTTGCCTGCTGCTGCCATATCTAGCGACTCTTGTAAGTCAAGACGTGTGCCAACGATAGAGCCGCGTATAGTGATACCGTTGAGTACAGTATCAAAGATTGACACCGGGAAGTCGCCAGTGGGGAGGCCGTTACATACTAAAGTACCACCGCGACGTAACATGGTTAAGGCTTGATCAAAAGCTTTTGATGATACTGCAGTGACTAACACGCCATGAGCACCGCCGATCTGCTCTTGGAGATACTCGCCAGGATCGGTGTCTTTTGCGTTGACGATGACTTTGGCGCCCAGCTTTTTGGCGAATTCAAGCTTCTCATCGTCGATATCGACCGCCGCGACATTAAGGCCCATGGCAATGGCGTACTGAACGGCCATGTGCCCAAGTCCGCCGATACCTGAAATCACTACCCAATCACCAGGCTTGGTATCCGTCATTTTTAGGCCTTTATAGACAGTGACACCTGCGCATAAGACAGGGGCAATCTCTACAGAGTCGACGCCTTCAGGGATGATACCGACATAGTCGGCATCTGCAAGGACGTATTCTGCAAAGCTACCGTTCACTGAGTAACCAGAGTTTTCTTGCTTTTTACATAAGGTTTCCCAGCCACCTAAACAATGCGTACAGTGTCCGCAAGCAGAGTAGAGCCAAGGCACACCGACTCGGTCGCCTTCTTTGACGTGATGGACGTTGTCGCCGACAGAGGTGATGATACCGACGCCTTCGTGTCCAGGGATAAATGGTGGACTTGGTTTGACTGGCCAATCTCCTTCAACGGCATGAAGGTCCGTGTGACAGACGCCTGAGGCCTCCATTTTTACTAAAATCTGACCGGCACCTACGGTTGGGATGTCGACTTCTTCGATTTTTAAGTCTTGACCGAACTCATGTAATACAGCGGCTTTCATTTTGTTAGTCATAATAAGCTCTCTTTTATGGGTGATTGATAAATGTTGATATAAAAAGTTGTTGCGATGTTGCATTCAAAATATGCAAACACCGTATTTTGAACGCAAGACTGCTACAAATTTTTCCTGCTGTGCGCCTAAGCGCATTAGAGGATATAAAAATTCGTTTCAGTTTTTTTATTTAGATCGTTGTAGCGAGCGGGTTATGTAACACTTGTGATAACCCGCTCCATGATTAGAAATGATGGTTTAGAAGAAGCCCATTTTTTTAGGGCTGTACGACACCAGCATGTTTTTGGTTTGCTGATAATGGTCGAGCATCATTAAGTGGTTTTCGCGTCCAATACCGGATTGCTTATAACCGCCGAATGCAGAATGCGCAGGGTAGATGTGATAGCAGTTGGTCCATACGCGTCCAGCTTGAATACCACGTCCGAAGCGGTAAGCTTTGTGTACACTACGCGTCCAAACGCCCGCGCCTAAACCATACAAGGTGTCATTGGCAATCTGCATGGCTTCGTCATCGTCTTTAAAAGTAGTTACGGCAAGGACAGGTCCAAAGATCTCTTCTTGGAACACGCGCATATCGTTGGTGCCTTTAAAGATAGTTGGTTTGACGTAGTAACCGTCTGTCAAGTCGCCATCGTGCTTAGCTTGTTCGCCGCCGACGAGCACTTTTGCGCCTTCTTTTTTACCGATATCAAGATAAGATAGGATTTTCTCTAATTGATCTGAGCTGGCTTGCGCGCCAATCATGGTTTCGGTATCTAATGGGTTACCCATCTTGATGGCTTCAACGCGGGCGATACAGCGTTTGATGAACTCATCATAGATGCTCTCATGAACGAGTGCCCGCGATGGACAGGTGCAGATTTCACCTTGGTTCAGTGCAAACATCACTAGACCTTCGACAGCTTTGTCCAAGAAGTCATCGTCCTCATCCATAACATCGGCAAAGAAGATGTTAGGGCTTTTGCCACCAAGCTCTAACGTCACTGGAATGATGTTTTCGCTCGCGTACTGCATAATGAGGCGGCCAGTGGTAGTCTCACCTGTAAAGGCAACTTTATTGATACGAGGGTTTGAGGCAAGTGGTTTACCCGCTTCGACACCAAAGCCATTGACGACGTTTAGCACGCCTTTTGGCAAGATATCGGCAATGCCAATGGTCTCTAGCATAAATAGGATAGAGGCGGGGGTTTGCTCGGCAGGTTTTAGGACAATGCAGTTACCAGCAGCAAGGGCAGGTGCTAGCTTCCATACGGCCATTAGGATAGGAAAGTTCCAAGGAATGATTTGACCGACGACACCAAGTGGCTCATGAAAATGATAAGCCACAGTGTCTTCGTCAATCTGACTGATACCGCCTTCTTGTGCGCGAATGGCGCTGGCAAAATAACGGAAGTGATCAATGGCTAGAGGGATGTCGGCTGCGAGTGTCTCACGAACAGGCTTGCCGTTTTCGTAACATTCGGCAATCGCAATCGCTTCTAGGTTGGCTTCCATGCTGTCAGCTATTTTGAGTAACAAGTTGGCACGTTCAGTAACACTGGTTTTGCCCCATGCGTCTTTGGCAGCATGCGCCGCGTCTAGGGCTTTTTCGATATCGGCTTCTTTTGAGCGGGCGACTTGGCAAATAGTTTTACCATCGATGGGGCTTGTGTTATCAAAATACTCTCCATCGACAGGAGCGGTCCACTCACCATTAATAAAGTTATCGTATTTTTCGCGGAATTGGACCGGACTGTTTTCAGTGTTGGGATAAGCGTATAACATTAACCACTCCTTGTTGTGTTATTGGTTTTATCACATAATACAGACGGCCTTTTTTGACAAAAAAGCGCGCATCCGTCACCATGACTTTATATCCTTGTTTGGTGCTTGTTCTATCCTACTCGGCTTTTGCCTAGAGTAATAATAATATTTTCTATTGTTTACTATCACTAGAGAAAACCTTTTGTTATGTGTGTATTTTTATCTTATGAACCATATATAAGTAAAGGTTTTCGTATGGCGGGGCTATACTTGGCTTAAGTATTAGACTCTTTTAGTAACGAGATTGGCGTTTTGCGCCGTTATTTTTATTTGCTTGGTTCTTTATATGCGTCAGTCTTCAGCTTTAGATATCTTAAAAACGGGTCAAAATGTATTTTTGACAGGTTCAGCAGGTTCGGGCAAAACTTATACCCTCAATCAATACATTCATTATCTGCGCGCGCGGCGTGTGCCCGTCGCCGTGACCGCCAGTACAGGGATTGCTGCCACGCATATGAACGGTACGACCATTCACAGCTGGTCGGGCATTGGTATCAAAGACACGCTAAGCGAAAAGGACTTGGGTATCTTGGCGCGCAAAAAGCCCTTGGTCGAGCGCGTCAAAGAAACCTCTGTGCTGATTATTGATGAAATATCTATGCTACACGCCAAGCAATTAAATGCCGTCAATCAAGTCCTAAAGCACTTGCGTAAAGACGATGCGCCCTTTGGCGGTATCCAAGTGGTGGTCGCGGGCGACTTTTTTCAGTTGCCGCCCATCGGTCAGCGCGGTGAAAGCAACCGAGATAAGTTTGCTTTTATGTCTGAAGCGTGGCTCGATGCCAAGTTTCACATTTGCTATCTGAGCGAGCAGCACCGCCAAAATGACGCGGCGCAAGATGATACGCTCGGACTCGATGACATTCTTAATCAAATCCGCCGCCAAGACGTGAGCTTTGACGCCATTGCCGCGCTCGAAGAAACCGCTGTGCAAGACATTCATATTAGCCGCACGCGCCTATATACGCACAATCAAAACGTCAATAAAATTAATGACAATGAACTGGTCAAGCTGGACGGCGAGACGCATTGTTTTGAAGCGGTCGGTAATGGCGATGAAAAGCTGGTCGAAACGCTAAAGAAAAGCGTCCGCACCCAAGAGCAACTGACGCTCACCGTGGGTGCCAAGGTGATGTTTATTAAAAACAATGCTGAGCTGGGCGTGTCAAACGGCACGATGGGCGAGCTGGTGGGTTTTCGTGCCGTCAGTCTTAAGGCGGACAATCGACTGGACAATAAGAACAAACGCAATGAGCCAGACGCAGCGGACGATGACCAACATAATGATAAGCAAGACGATGCGGATGCCGACAATAAAGACAGCAAAAAAAGTGATAAAAAAACGAGCATCAAATACCCTGTCGTGCGTCTAAATACAGGCAAAGAAGTCATCGCCGAGCCTGAAGAATGGAGCATTGAAGACGAAAGCGGGGAAGTGCTGGCAAGTTATTCACAAGTGCCCTTGTGTCTGGCATGGGCGATTACCATTCATAAATCCCAAGGCATGACTCTAGACGCCGCCGAGATTGACCTATCGCGCACTTTTGAGCTGGGGCAGGGCTATGTGGCACTATCGCGCCTTAAGTCACTCTCAGGACTGAAATTACTCGGTATGAATACCATGAGTCTGCAACTCGATCCTTTAGCGCGTGGTGCGGACAAGCGGTTTTTGGAACTTTCACAAGAAGCGGACACCAATTACGCCATGCTCGATGCAAAAAGCATGACACAGGCGCATGCCAATTTTGTGCTTAAATCAGGCGGCACACTCAGCCAAACGGTCATCGACAGCTACGAGCGCCTACAAAAAAAACGCCGCGAGCTACAAAAAAAGCAGCAAAAACAAAGCAACCAAGTCGCCGATAAGTCCGAAACCACGCTAGAAACCACGCGCCTATTGTTAGAAGAAAGCTTTAGCATCGCCGAGATTGCCGAAGCCCGCGAGCTGGCACAATCGACCATCATGCGCCATATCAGCGAGCTAAAGCGCCGCGACCCCAGCCTTGCTTGTGAGCATCTGCGCCCTGATGATGACATCATTGATGCGGTTTACAGCGCTTATACCAGCGTACAGGCAGAAAACGATCCAAACAATACTACCGATGATGGGCAAATTAAGTTGCGCCCGTTGCATGAATATTTAGAAGGACGCATTGATTACAACACCATCCGTTTGGCGCTGATTTTTATTAACGATTAGGGCGTTACCTTTATACTTTCTTTATGTAGGCTATCATCAATCGATGGCGAGCAATAGCGAATACCGATTATGCCAAGTTTTACCAGCACCACCTATAGAGCCTCAAGCGCCGCCAACACCTCCACTTATATCACCAATGAAGGCTACCGCCCGCTACGTGTCGCCATCAATGGCTTTGGGCGCATTGGACGCAATGTATTACGTGCCTTGCTAGAGCGCTTTGAAATGCTGGGGCGGGCGATACATATCGTCGCCATCAATGACGTAGCAGGTGCGGATATCTTGCTGCACTTGCTCAAGTTTGACAGCGCGCATGGACGCCTCAGCCGTCTGGGCATTGACGCGCATATCGTCAGTGACGACGGTGAAACGCAGCTGTGTCTTAGCAAAAACGAGCACACTTACTGTATCCGTCTGCTATCACAGCCTGAGCCAGAGTCGTTGCCGTGGCAAACGCTTGGTGTCGATGTCGTGCTGGAGTGTACAGGATTTTTCCGCGCTTATGACCAAGCCTATCGACACATTACAGCAGGGGCGCAGCAAGTCATCATCGGCGCTGCCCCTTTTGATAATGTCGATGCCTGTATCGTCATGGGCGTCAATACCGACGCACTGCGTCCAGAGCTACCCATTGTCTCCAGCGTCTCTTGTACCACTCAAGCGCTCGTACCGCTGATTGCCACGCTAGACGCAAGCTTTGGCGTTGAATCGGCGATGATGACCGAGATACACGCCGTGACCGCTGACCAAAACGTCCTCGACCAAGTGCATCGTGACCCCAGACGCGCCCGCGCTTCAGGGCACAACATCATTCCTACCACATCCAGCAGTATCGCTGCTACTGAGCATGTGTTGCCTGCGATAACAGGCAAAATCAATGGTCACTCTATCCGCGTCCCGACCATCGACGTCGCTGCGATAGACGTGACCTTTGTCTTTAGCGAGCCACCAAGTGATATTGATGCTATTAAAGACGCCTTAATCACCGCAAGTGATAATCAGCTCTCAGGTATCATGAGCTATACCGAGTTGCCGCTTGTCTCTAGCGACTTTGTGCATCAGACCGAGTCCTTAATCGTCGACGGGCTACAGCTCATGCAAGTGGGCAATCAGTACAAGGTCTTTGCGTGGTATGACAACGAGTGGGGCTATGCCAACCGCTTGCTAGATATGTGCCTGCATCTGTCTGTAAGCCACAAAAATAAGGGGCTGAAAAAATAATTAAATTAATTGAAAAAAGGGCTTGCACAAAAAAAATATATCTATATAATGATGCACCAATGGAGACGTGGCAGAGCGGTTGAATGCACCGGTCTTGAAAACCGGCAAGGGTTCATAGCCCTTCGAGAGTTCGAATCTCTCCGTCTCCGCCAAATTTAAAAATTCCAGTTATTTCGATAACTGGAATTTTTTTTTGCGTAAAATTTCGTGATTTTAAAATTATTCTGCACTAAGTTTTTGAAGATTCTTTCCTCTTATCCACCGCACAGGTGGCTTGAGCCACGTTAAAAAATTGCATGTCAATTTTAGTGGCGCAAGGGAAATCCTTTAAATAGATTTTAGTCCTATAATGCTAAACTTATGCCCGTCGTAAACATTTCGTACAC
>NZ_JACDXT010000050.1 GCF_016464015.1 Psychrobacter sp. bablab_jr014 | reverse complement strand
GTAATAACGGTGGTGGCAATAGCAGTAATAACGGTGGTGGTAATAGCGGTAACAACGGTGGCGGCAATAGCGGTAACAACGGTGGCGGCAATAGCGGTAACAACGGTGGTGGCAATAGCGGTAGTGGCAATAGTGGTGGAAGCGGTAATAATTCTGGCGAAAGTAATGGAGGAACAGGAAGCAGTACTCCTACTGGAGAAAACCTAGTTATTATTCAAACTTATAATTATGATGAAAAAAGTACCATAAAGTCTTCAGTAAGTACTAATAAGATTGTTTTTAAACCTAATGGTACTGTGAATCAAGCAGTTACTTACACGATTTGCGACAGCAACAAGTCTGCATCACCTATTCAGGTAGTTGTGAGTAGCAAAGGCCTCATTAGTAGTAAGCCTGGAGGAGTATGCTAATGAGAACTTACGACTCACAGCAAGGGGTTGGTCTGGTTGAAGTGATGGTCGCTGTATTGTTGCTATCAATTGCCGTACTTGGGTTCAGCGCTTTACAAGTACGCGCCGTTGGCGCTACTGATGAGAGTATGATGCGTACCAAATCGCTCACTTTGGTGCGTAATTTATCAGAAATTATGCGCGCTTATCCTGAAGCCTATGTCACAGGCAGTGGCACATCGTTTACCAAAGCGACGCCATCAGAAACAGGGGCGCTACCAACGGTCCAGGCCATCGTTAGTAGTAGTGCGACTACCTCAGCTACTGTCGATGGAAAAAAAGTAGATATTACCAATAATACTGACGGCTGTTTATCTACAGGTACTATAGAGGTTACTGAAAATAGCGTGAAAAAAACGGTACCAGCGCAAAATTGTAATATGAATCAATTGGCGGCACGCGATGCAATGGTATTTAAAAAACAAGCGACCGATGAGGGCCTAGCGGTCAATGTGGTCACTTGTCCTGGAACGACCACTCAAGCGATTCAAACGCAAATGTGTATTATTATTGCTTGGAAAGATACTAAAGCCCTACTTAGTGATAACGACAGTAAGGCCTGCGCAACTGCTAGTGGGACATACAAGATTGGCAGCCAATGCCTCATATCGGAGGCTTACTGATGCGTAATATTAATCATAGCGTATTGAATAGTGAGCTGGGCTTTACCTTAATTGAGCTAATGATTTCGTTAGTTCTTGGACTTTTGATCTCTGCTGCCGTCATGCAAGTATATCTTATCAGTACACGTACCGTCACCGTACAACAAAGTGCGTCTGAAGTTCAAGACAGCACCATATTTGCTATGCAAGCATTAGAGAAGAATATTCGACTTGCCAATTTAGGTAATGATATTACTAATATTACGAGTATAACGCCTCATGGCGGTATCGTATTGACAGGCAATAATATTAATAATGCCAGCTATAAAAATACAGGCGACTTTACGATCAGCGCTGGGCAATCGGTCGTAAAAGGGGCGAATAGCTGGACAGGTATTTCAAATACAGACAAAGCCAGTGACCAACTTACGATTCAGTATAAAAATATAACCAATAGCGTCATGTATGATTGTGAAGGCACAGAAGTTGCGGCAGGTAGTAGCGATTGGGTGGTTGAGCGCTATTTTATCCGTGAAACGGCGACCAATCAGACAGCGACAGTCAAAGAGCTTGGACTTGCGTGCGATGCAGGCCGAGTCACGGATGCAGGTGTGGTTTCAGGTTTCGGTGGTGCAGGAGAGGTACTGATACCTGCAGTCGATCAGTTCAAAGTACTTTTGGGTGTGCGTAGTGATGTTACAAACGTTACTTATCTACCCGCTCAAACTTATTTAACACTGACGGATAAACCTGATATCACCACACTAAAATTAGGTGTCATTATTAGAAGTAATACCCCGCTACTAGAGTCTACAGACAGCAATGAGTTTACGTTATTAGATGCAAAAAATACGCTCAAAACTGATACAACACGAAGAAAGTATTATCGCCGTGCTTATGAAACGACCGTATTACTGCGTAATGCACGCGTAATGTCTGTAGTAGCGAGCCCTATTAGCAGCTCATAATCAATCGAGGTCATTATGTCTACCAAATTATCTACACAGATGCTCTCAAAGCCCATGCAGCAGCAAGGTGCAGTATTGATTGTGGTGCTTTTATTTTTAATCCTTATTGTACTGGCAGGAGCGTTAGCAGTACGCCAAAGTACCACTGACCTAAAGCTATCTACCAGTGACCAGATTAATACGCTACTTTTGCAATCAGCTGACAAAACCAATAAAAACATTGAACAATCAATAAACGGTGATAGTCGTAGTGATATCTATACAGAAATGCTGTCACGTTCAGGACCTTTTGGCTATTTTATTTTAGACAAATCAGCGCAAAGCAATGAATACGTATTTTGCTTAAGACCACGTGGACGATTTTTTGATATCAATAAAACGACTATTCGTACAGCTGACGGGGGTAGCGTTGTGCCTAACACGACCGGCTACTGTAATCCGAGCAAGTCAGAAGACTATATAAGTAGTCGCAATACGAGTATGACACAAGTCAATGTATCGTTAACACCGACTACCGCCTCTGATCCTACGTTTCCTAACGTGACTTTGGGTCAAGATACTGACAAAGTTTCAAGTGTGGCTTATAGTTTTGATGTGAATAGTACCGCGGTACTACCTGCTTATGGTGACACTAAAGTTGGGAATACCAACTGCTTTGCACAAACGACAAGGCCGATTATCGCTACGAAAGTGACTGATACATTATCAGGCTGCATGTCTCGAGCAGGCATACCGAATACGACTGTATATCAACAAGTTGATATTGAAAACCAGTCGCAAAGAGTCAAATGCGTGAATTATGGTAAGGGTAGTGGCCTGTTATGTACTTTACCTTCAAATTAAATTGTTATTGTAAGCAGACTCAAGACATCATGACCCTATGGCGGATCGTCCTGATAACCTTTAAAGGAGTAGATTCATGAAGCTATCAAATAAGCGTTCTGTCCCACTAGGGCAAAAAACAGCGTTAATCACAGCTATTTTAATGAGTCTAAGTACCTTATCAACTCCTGCTATGGCAGACAGAAAGCCTATTGGGGATTTAGAAATTTATAAGGCTGCTGAGGGCGGTAAAGTCACCATCATGATGATGTTAGATACCTCCGGTAGTATGAGTTTGGATCAGGTAAACTATGCTTGTGATTTACCATCAGGGACATATTACATTAAAGGCTCAGAAGCATCTAATACTAATCCTTCATATATAAAAAATTACTGTGAAACAGGTAGAAGATATTATTATCGTCTGAATAATAACAATAATAGATGGTATCGCTGTGGGCCTAGTAACGGTTCTGGTTCCACGGACTATGGTTTTTCAGACTGTGGTGCCGAGATATCTGCTGTGTCTGTTGCTGGGTTTGGGAGTATAACTTCTAATAGTAATAATACGTATTTTTATAAATTTGATAGCAAGACTTATGATCGCCTTACTCGGCTAAAAGATGCAATTTTTGACTTAATGGATAACACTCAGTTAGATAGTGAAAAAGTTGCTATTGGTATTGGTCAGTTTTCTACACAAAGTAATAGTAATAATCAGTTTATAGGAGCCAATGGTAGAAGCGGTAAAATATTGGTACCAGCAGCGTTATTGACAGATACACAGCGTCGGCTAATCAAAACAGAAGTAGCAGGCTTAATAGGCTCAAACGGTACGCCTACGGCCAATGCTTACGCAGAAGCGGGCGCTTATATGTTGGGCACGAATACCGTGTATCTAAATGGTTCTGGTAATTATAGTGGCTTCGATGAATCTGTAAATACGTCAAAAAAGAATGGGAACTATATTAGTCCATTATCATCCCCATCTTCTTGTGATGGGCGTGGGATATATTTCTTAACAGATGGTAACCCTAATAGCTCTCCTGATCCTGCAAGAATAATGCGCACTGTTTTAAAAGATAACAGCTTTTCAATCCCTTCAGACTCGTTGCCAAGTGGTAGTGAAGGTAACAATGGTATGCCTGCAGTCGGTGCGTTTGCTAGAGTTTTGCGCGACCCAACAAAAAACCTATTAGGTGCTGATAGGAAGGTATACACTGCTGTTGTCGGATTTGGCTCAGACTTTAACGTAGATAGAGTAGAAGATGCGAAAAAGAGTGTAGATAAACAGCTGATTCGTACCTTATCGTATACCAATCCAAACACGGGTGCGACAACCAACCGTGATTTTTATAACTGTAAAAATTTTGCGAATGTTGACGCAAGAAATGCGTGTAATTGGGGAGAAAAAACGCATCCTTCTTTACCAGGTGTAGGTGGCTTTGGTGAAGGTGGCTTTTATTCCGCGCAGTCTACTAATGATATTGTTAATAGCATTACAACATTCGTCAACGATTTAGATCAGACTTTACCTGCTGCGCCTTCAGGTACCATTACTGTGCCTGATAACCCTTATCAAGTAGCACAACAGCTGCCATTTGCCTATTTACCTATGCTAGCTGCTGATGTTGCGTCAAACCTTAGTATTTGGGATGGTAATCTAAAAAAGTATTCACTTAACCAAGGTACTTTATACGGTAAAAATAATAGCTTACTGTTCAAAAGTGCAGCTGGTGATTTAAGATCGAGTACTCAAGATTTGTGGCAAAACACCAGCTTTTCAGAAAATGGAACAACTGCAAATGATAGTGTACAGGCAGGCGGTGTCTACGCTCAATTGGCAACACCACGCTCAGGGCTTGCGAGTGTACGTAGCTTATATGTTGAAGATTATACCTCGGCTAACGATAAAACGCCTATATTGCGTAGGGTAGGCGTATCCGCTTCAGGTACGCCGAGTGGATTTGACGCACTTGTTGATACCGCGACTTATACAGAGTTAAACAAGCGGCGCTTACTGAGCTTTTTAGGCTTTGATGGTTTGGTGAGTGCCGATGGTCTTGCGTCATCTAATACGAGAGTCAGTGAATTGACCTTGAGTCGTCCAACGACTGACATCCGAATACTGGGCGGTGTCGTACATTCAAAGCCAACAGCTATTTCATACAGTGCTACTTTAGATGAAAACGGTAGAATTACAAACACGCGTGACGATTACGTACTCTTTGGTTCTATGGATGGCGCGCTTCATTTGGTAGACGCAGATGATGGTAGTGAAACAACAGCCATTATTCCTAAGTACATGCTAGAGCAACAGCCAAAAGCTTTAGTAAAAGATTCTACCGTTGATAAAATAGGTCAACCATATTTTGGTGTTGACGCGCCTTGGCTAGTAACGACAGACTATAGCTATGATTTGGAAAATAGTAGAGTCACAGTAGACACCTCATCGAATAATGGTATGTTTGCGTATGGCGGCTTACGTATGGGTGGTAATGCATTTTATGGCATGGATATCAGTGATGCTGCTACGCCAAGAATGTTATTTACCATTACGCCAAGTGGCTTGAATTATAGTCCCTCAACAGACTTTAGCCGTATGGGACAGATTTGGAGTAAACCAACTGCTGCTAAAGTCCGTCTATCAGCAGATGCTGACCCTATTGACGTATTGGTGTTCGGTGGTGGCTACGATATGCAGTACGAAAATGACAGCTACAAGGCAACTTCAGCGGCACCTGCTAAAGGCAATGCTGTTTATATGATTAATGCTCGTACAGGTGAGCTGATATGGTCTACGAGTGGTGAAGCTGGGGGTAATAAAAATAAAAAAACCGACACCATGATTAATAGTATTGTTGGTGGTATCACAGTTCTTGATAGAGACAATGATGGTTTGATGGATCACTTATATGCCGCAGACTTGGGTGGTCAGGTGTTCCGAGCAGACTTTAAAAATGCACGGCCTGCTGAGTTTGGTTTTACTGAAGTCAATAATTTCTCTAACACTCGCGTTGTTCGTATTTTAAATACGAACTCTAATGCAAATACCCTACCTTATCGTTTTTATGAGCGACCAGTCATTAGTTTTTATCGTAATGAAGGTATTGCTGGCGAAACAGTAGGTAATGCGGGACAAATCTTTGCAATGGTTAATGTTATTTCAGGCAATCGAAGTGCACCACTATCAAGAGTACGTACAAACAACAGTTATGCTAACCGCGTCTACGGTATTATCGATAACGACATCACTCAAAGAACACTGTATGACAGTAGTTTTTCAACCACGGTATCAAACTTAACCGAAAGTGACCTAGTTAATCTAACCTCAACGTTAGGTGATACCCCAACTGCACAAACCAAGCAAACGACTAAAAATACATTGATTCGCGGAACGAAGCGAGGTTGGTACTATCCGTTGACACGTTTTGACGGTTATCAAAACGTCAAATATAACAAAGGTGTAGGGGACAGTGTAGTTATCAATAGTCTGTTATACACTACAGTATATAACCCTGATAAATTATATGGCGCCACAAATTCGTGTAGCGCAAAAATTCAAGGGGGTTCAGAGCGCCAGTTGTATTGCCTACCTTATGGTATCTGTACTGATGAATCATCTATTACTGGTACAGGCGGCTATGTACCTGCAGGTCAAGGTATCCAAGAGCTAACGTTAGGTGCGTATAATGAAAACAATACGGATATTAAAGTACTTATAGGAACCACAACCATAAATGAGCGCGCTGATTCAGCGAATCGAACAAAGTACGGTACGGATACTGGAAAAAATGATACCAATATAAAAGATATCAAATATGATAGTGGTCAAGTGACCCAAACAGGCGGTGACGGTTCAGCGGTAGAGTATTTATTTAATGAGCGTTATACCTTACAGCCAAAGAAATGGTATGAGAAGAAGTAAGGTTAAAGACATAGTGATAAATACTCTCAATAGGGAATCTTATATGCATACGCAGCCTATATGCCATTCATGCGATGATCAAAAGGGCTTTACCTTAATAGAGCTGATGGTGACGGTTTTCATATTGTCTATCCTTGTAGCTATTGCCATACCGAGCTATCGTCAATATGTGATACAAAATGCCGAGCGTGAAGCCCAAGCGAAAATGCTGGACTTACAAATACAGCTGGAGCAATGGCGCGCTAAAGCATTAACGTATCGAGGTTTTCAACCAAGACAGGTAAATGGTAGCAGTACCGTCAGTTATGCTTATGATGGGACTGACAATAAAACCATATACGTCCCTAGTGGTAGTAATGCCAATAATTATCGCTATAAAATTACATTAGTAGATGGGACAGCACCCGCCAATTCATTAATGTCTACCACCAATACAGCTACCAATGTAGACACCACAACAGGACGAGCGTGGAAGATGTTTGCGACGCCGAACAGCAATGGTACTGCGAGTACTGGCCATATATTTATGATGACCAGTCGTGGTTTACGCTGTCAAAGTAAAGATAGAAGTATAACGGTGACATCAACCAACTGTGGAGCAGGGCAGCAGACATGGTAATAAGTACATATCACAAAAAATCAGCAGGATTCACGCTTATTGAAATGATGATTGTCGTCGCGATCATCGGCATATTGGCGGCGATAGCCTATCCAAGCTACCAGCAGTATGTCATAAAAAGTAATCGTGCCGATATGATGAGTGAAATGCAAAATATCGCGCAACAAATTGAGCGACAAAAATTGTCAGCGGGTACATACACCAAGGTATCAACGACTGGCATGACAGGTGATTATCCGCGTCAAGGAACAGCGCTATATACGGTATCTTTACCAAACCCTTTAACGAACAGCTGGACAATCACAGCCACGCCAAAGACAGGCACGCAGATGGCTAGTGACGGCGTACTTACTTTAAACAGTATGGGTGTCAAATGTAGAGCTGACGTGTGTGGCTCTGGTGACGAGTGGAAGCAATAACATTTTTTGACAAAAATCGTCACTACTTTGACATATCAAAAATTTTTAGTGTGGAGCGACAGAGTTTAGCAATATACAATGGACAAAAATTGTCTAAAATAATTAAATGAGTCTAAAAAGAATAATTTTTAGCTGATAAAGAGCGTTTTAATGACTGTTATTATCAATACAAGCGTTAGAAAATCTTCGTTACCTTGTATAGGGTTAACAATGAAGAATAAATTTAAAATATCTAATAGTTACCAGAAAGTTGGCACACTACCTGCAACATTATGAGTAAGAAGGATAGACTAAATACATTAGTCATCCTAAATAATTTTTGTAGGCAGCTAAGATATAGCATCATGCTACTGCCATATATACTCATAGGGAGTTATTATGAACGCTCAAAAAGGTTTTACCCTAATCGAACTAATGATCGTTGTTGCTATTATCGGTATTCTAGCTGCGATCGCTATTCCTGCTTATAGTAGTTATCAAGCGAAATCGAAGCTAACTGCAGGCCTTTCTGAAATTTCTGCGGGCAAAACTGCTGCAGAGCAACTAATAAATGATGGTAAGGAAGTGACTGATGCTGCATCTATCGGATTACAACCTACTACTAATAATTGCAATATAACTGCTTCTACTACAGATGGTGCTGGTACTATCTCTTGTGAGATTCAAAATGCGCCTTCACAGGCACGAGGCGCTGTACTAACTTGGACACGTACAGGAACTGGTCAGTGGACTTGTGAAACTACTGGATTGGCTACTGGTAATAAAGATTTAGCACCAAGCTCTTGTGCTCAATCATAATAAAGTAGTTTGTAGTTAAAGCTCAACTATTTAAAGGTCAAAGCCAAACTTTAAGTTTGGCTTTTTCATTATTTTTTTGTTGCAACTATATGAGTCTAATAAAGTATATTAATCAGAGTTGTCGACTTTCTTTATTTAATAAAGAGTTACTTTTAGGTTTATTCTTAATATTATTCATTTTAGGAATTGCTATTGGTTTTGCTTACCAGTCCTATAATGATTTCCGAGTTTTTCAGGTTTTATTAATACTATCGCTATGTATATGGAATTCTGTAACGAAGCCCGTCATTATTGCTACCTCTGATGCTATATTCTTAATTTTCATTACTATTGGCACTCTATTTTGGCAGCATCACTATTTTATAGTAGTGGACTTACTATTAATATATTTACTTTATAAAACTTTTCAAATATTAAAATATCAAAATACAGTTGCAAAATCGATTGTATTGCTAAGTTTATCAATGTTCCTACTGTTACCTCTTTCTATTTGGGATTATTTGAATACAGGCAAATATCATCCTCTCTGGTATCATTTTTCTTTAAACATTAGAGTATATGATAGTTACTTCTTTATAATGTCTGTTTTTTCAGTTTGGTTCTACATAAACGAGAAGAAATATAAATTTTGCTATTTACTATTTGTATTTTTAGCATTGTTAGCGGTCTTATTAGATGGGGCACGTTCAGTAACAATCGCTTATACTATATTTATAATATTCGTTAGTATCATATATCGTAGTATTCGTTGGCGACTAACAGCAGTATATATGTCTTCTTGGTTAGTGTATTTACTTATAAACTATAGTGTATCGAGCTCAAAGACATCTGTATTACGAGTACTGAGAGAGTCATCTTCTGGCCGTTTAGACTTATGGACAAATGCATATTATTGTTGGACGCAACATCCTATTATAGGATGCGGTTTCTATCAATTAGATTACTATAAAAACTTGTCAGCTCACCCACACAATTTTTATATCCAAATATTAAGTGAAACAGGATTAATAGGTTTTAGCTTCTTAGTTTTCGCAATATCTACTATTATTAGTCGTATTAATTGGCACTATAGAAGTAGCTACTTTGCTATCTCCGCTCTAATTGCTATAGGTATTGATTTAGCATTTTCGGGTGTACATGTGTATCCAGTAACTCAAATAGCATTGCTGTGGTTACTCATATTCTTACTGAAAAGCCCACACTTTTTTCACTCTCAATATTTTTGTTATTCAGAAGCATCTGAAGAATATTTTAAGAAATATTTGTCTTTGACAGTTTATTTAATAATATCTATAGTTTACTTATTCTTATTTATAACTACCTCTGCTCTTGAGGATCTTACTATGTCCATGCCTCCGCGCTTTTGGATAAATGGATATAGTTTATTTTAAAAAAATTTACAAATGGATTAAATTAAGAAAGCCACCTAAACGGTGGCTTTTTTATTCGGCTAGCGAGAATTTTATTTCTCCAAATACTGCAATTTACCTTCTGCGCCGTCCCACTTGTCCGCTTCAGGCATTTTGTCTTTCATCTCAGTGATGTTCGGCCACGTCTGCGCCAGCTCTTCATTCAATTCAATAAAGACTTCTTGACCTTTTGGCACTTCGTCTTCTGAGAAGATGGCATTGGCAGGACATTCAGGCTCGCATAGGGCGCAGTCGATGCACTCATCAGGGTCGATGACCAGAAAGTTTGGTCCTTCATAAAAACAGTCTACAGGACAGACTTCTACACAATCGGTGTATTTGCAAAGGATGCAGTTTTCTGTAACGACAAAGGTCATGGCGGTGGCTACCTACTGTTGATGTTGCGAATAAAAAATAAAGTATATTTTAGCGCTTTTATAGCGATTAAACAAACCTCTTTAACACTCTAGCAACTGTTTGAGCTGATACAACAGATCATGCGCTTGCTTAGGCGTTAAGGCATCAGGGTCACTATCACTTAGCAGCTGACAGGCAGCAAGCTGTTGATTTTGTGTGGATTTATCATCACTACTGTCATCGAGGCTCGTAAACAAGTCCTGCTCATAGCGCATATCGGTCATGCTCGCTGCCACGCTTTTGTCAGCTTGTGAATTAGCTAAGTCAGTTTTGTCATGATTTGGCATTTGGGTGTACTGCACCAAGCTTTGCAAATACTGCTTGGCATCTTCTACCACGTCATTTGGAATGCCCGCCATTTTCGCCACATGCAAGCCAAAGCTAGAGCTTGCCGCGCCTGTACGGATTTTATGCAGCAGTAATAACTGTCCATCGACTTCACTGGCAGCGACGTGTACGTTGCGCACGCCGTCACTGGCTTCGGCAAGCTGAGTCAGTTCAAAATAGTGGGTCGCGAATAATGTTAAGCAGCCCATCGCTTGTAAGCGCCCAACGCACGCGTGCGCGATAGCTAGCCCGTCTGTGGTTGAGGTGCCGCGCCCGACCTCATCCATGAGTACCAACGACTGCGCGCTTGCCAAATTTAGGATGGTCGCGGTCTCAATCATCTCCACCATAAAGGTTGACTTACCGCCTGCAAGGTCGTCCGCCGAGCCAATACGGGTAAAGATACGGTCGATATTACCGATGCTGGCGTATTCTGCGGGGACAAAGCTGCCGCAATGCGCGAGCAGGACAATCAGCGCGGTCTGGCGCATAAAGGTCGATTTGCCGCCCATGTTCGGACCTGTGATGAGTAGTAGACGCTCAGGATGCTCATCACTGCCAAGTGCGCAATCATTAGCGACAAAGTTTGGCGGCGTGCTGGCATCCATGCGCGCATGATTGCGTAGCGCTGACTCGACGACTAAGTGTCGTCCGCCGCGAATGTCAATGCTGCTATCAGCGGTGTCGGTCATGATGGGTCGCTGCCACTGATAACTGTCCGCGAGCTGCGCCCAATTGATGAGTACATCAAGGTGCGCGACCGCTGCGCTAAACTGTTGTAAGGCAGACAGCTGTTCGCCAAGCGTTTCCAGCAGTTCGTTATACAGCATCTTTTCGCGGGCGAGGGCACGAGTCTGCGCGCTCAGATAGTCGGTCTCTAGCGTCTTTAGTTCTTCAGTGATAAAGCGCTCGCTGTTCTTAAGCGTTTGTCTGCGGATAAAGTGCGCGGGTGCGCTTTGGGCTTGCACTTTAGGCAATTCAAAATAAAAACCACTGACTTTGTTAAAGCCGACTTTAAGGCTCGGCAGTTTATGCGTTTGCCTTGCTTCTTCTGCCATTTCATCGAGGGTGCTTTGGACGTTGTCGTGCAGATGGGTCAGTTTGTCGAATTCCTCATCATAGCCTGTTGCCAGCATACCGCCATCACGAATATGCGCGGGCGGCTCATCGACGATAGCGCGGTCGATCAGTGCGGCAGTCTCTTGGATGGTAGGCAGCTCGGCAGGGAAGCTTTGTAACAAAATCGGCAGCAGTCCGCTGTCATTAAGATTGATGCCTTGTTGCGTCAGCGTCTCTTGCAGACGCGCACTGTTGTGAATGGCGTCTGCCAATTTACGCAAATCACGCGGCTTAGCACTCATGAGCGCAATGCGGCTACTGATACGCTCAACGTCGCCAATTTCTGCCAGCACATTTTGTAAGCGGTCGATAGCGCTGGCGGCGGTATCGTCTACTGGGTTCAATAAGTGCGCAATCGCATCAAGGCGCTGGTTGATTAACGTGCGGCTGCGCAATGGGCGCTTCATTTGTTGTACCAGCAGTCGGCGACCCATCGGCGTTTTGCAGTGATTGACCACGTGGGTGAGCGCGGTGCCGCTCGGCGTAACGGGCGCGAACAGCTCTAGGTTTTGCTGGCTGCTGGCGTCCATAATCAGATAGTCGTTATTGTCCTCAACCAGCAGTTGATTGACCTGCGGCACTTGGCACTGCTGGGTTTGGCGCGCGTAGTGTATTAGTGCTGCGCTGCTGGTTTGCGCGAGGGGCTTGTCCTGAATGCCCAAACCGTCCAAACGCTCGACGGCAAACTGTTGGCACAAAGTCATAGGCGCGTGCTCAGGGTGAAAGTCCGCTGCCGCCACTTCGATAACGGGGCAGTCAATCACACTACGCAGCCACGCCAGCCAGTGCTCGTCGATACGTTCACTGACGATACATTCGCTGGGGGCAAAGCGCGCTAAAACGGTTTGCACCTCGGTACGCAACGCATCCAGCGCCTTATCCGTGCCGTGCACTTCTTGGGTGGTGATGGTGCCCGCAGCAAGGTTCAATTGACTGACCGCAACGCCAATCGGCTGATTGCTGCCCGCGCGCGGCAATTTTACATCCAGCGCGGCGACCGTTGGCGTGGCATTGGGCGCAATCAGCGCATCATCGGTGATGGTGCCTGCGGTTAAGGTTTTGACCACTTCGCGGCGCATGATGCCGCCTATGGCTGGCTTGTCTTTAGCCTTGGCATCGTTGTTTTTGTTCTTATCATCAGAGACATTATCAGCGTCGTCTTTATTATTGTCTTCGACTTGCTCGCAGACGACCACGGTTTGCCCTGCGGCAATCAGGCGCGCCATATAGCTGTCAGCGGCGTGAAACGGCACACCTGCCATGGCGATGGTATTGCCTGCTTTATCCGTACCACGGCGGGTAAGAGTAATGTCCAAAATCTCTGCCGCACGCTCGGCATCGCTAAAAAACAGCTCGTAAAAATCGCCCATGCGATACAGCAAAAGCGCGCTTGGATACTGCGCTTTTAGGTTCAGATATTGCACCATCATCGGCGTGTGGTGCGCGAGGTCATAGACGCTATCGCCAATGGTCAGTTCAGTCGATGCAGGGGTAAGACTCATGGATGCCCTCATAATGGATAAAACAAAAACAGGTCGCTTAAAAATAGCTTAGTAAACGCCTCAGAAAATAGCGTCAATAGTGCGAGCAGCGGTGATTAAAGCTGCGTGTGGTATATATAGTCGTAAATATGGGTGACTACCAAGAAAAAACAAGCGCGTCACGTAGCGCTTGCAAAGTGGTGTATGGATAATGGCGATGCTATGATGCCTTATCAAATGATGCGCTGAAACGATGACAACATCGTCCGCCTGCTATTTTACCACGAGTATGCGCATGATGCGGCGGCAAATATCGCCCCACGCCCCTTGTATCCATCGCCATCATAACCATATATAATGAGGCACACTTTATTGGGTGACATGATGCCAGAGAGCGCTCGGCGATAATAATGCCAAAGGCGACATGTGCAGATGTCAAATATTTCCATAGGTTAAAAAATTATGTTATCAAAGATTGTAGGCAGTGTGGTCGGTACCAAAAATGACCGCGAACTCAAGCGGATGCGCCGTATCGTTAGCAAAGTCAATGCACAAGAACAAAGCGTACAAGCGCTGTCTGACGAGCAGTTGAAACAAAAAACACAAGAATTTAAGGCTCGCTTTGAAAAGGGTGAGAGCCTGGACGCGCTATTGCCCGAAGCCTTCGCCGTCTGCCGCGAAGCCTCTTTACGCGTGATGGGCATGCGCCACTATGACGTGCAGCTTATCGGTGGTATCACCCTGCACGAAGGCAAAATCGCCGAGATGAAAACGGGTGAGGGTAAAACCTTGATGGCGACCCTTGCCATTTATCTGAATGCCATTAGCGGCAAAGGCGTGCACGTGGTAACGGTCAACGATTACTTGGCGTCGCGTGATGCTGAGCTGAACCGTCCGCTATTTGCTTTTTTGGGTTTAAGCGTCGGCGTGATTTATTCACAGCAGCCGCCCCAAGACAAAGTCAATGCCTATCAAGCGGATATCACCTACGGCACCAATAACGAATATGGCTTTGATTACCTGCGTGACAACATGGTGTTTAAGCTCGAAGAGAAAAAACAGCGCCCGCTGAACTACTGTATTATCGATGAAATTGACTCCATCTTGATTGATGAAGCGCGTACCCCGCTGATTATCTCAGGTCAGGCCGAAGACTCCTCACGCATGTACGCGCTCATTAATACCATCATCCCGCGTCTGGTGCGTTCAAAGGACGAAGAAGCCAATAAGAACAACGAAGACGAAGATTTTTGGATTGATGAAAAGAACCGTCAGATTGAGATTAGCGAAAAAGGCTATGAAAAAATCGAGCACTTCTTAACCGAAGTTGGTGAGCTGGGCGAAAACGAAAGCCTATATAGTCCAAGTCGTTTGCCGCTACTTGCCCACGTACAAGCCGCCATCCGTGCGCACCATATCTTTGTTAAAAACGTCCATTACATCGTCAATGAGGGCGAAATCGTCATC
This sequence comes from Psychrobacter sp. bablab_jr014, assembly GCF_016464015.1. Lineage (GTDB taxonomy): Bacteria > Pseudomonadota > Gammaproteobacteria > Pseudomonadales > Moraxellaceae > Psychrobacter. The sequence goes on along the minus strand of NZ_JACDXT010000050.1, from coordinate 7,285 downwards.
GTCGATGAAAATACAGGTCGCACCATGCCAGGCCGCCGCTGGTCAGAGGGCTTGCACCAAGCGATTGAGGCCAAAGAAGGCGTGGATATTCAAGCCGAAAACCAGACGCTGGCGACCACCACTTTCCAGAACTATTTCCGTCTGTATGACAAGCTGTCAGGCATGACAGGTACTGCCGATACCGAAGCGGCAGAATTCAAATCGACTTATGATCTTGATGTCGTTATTATCCCAACGCACCGACCGATTGCGCGTATCGACATGGATGACCAGATCTTTTTGACCAAATTGGGCAAATACAAAGGCATCATCCGCGAGATTAAAGAAATCCAAGCCAAAGGCGCACCTGTGCTCGTCGGTACGGCAACCATCGAAGCCTCAGAAGAGTTGTCATACCTGCTCGACCAAGAAGGTATCAAGCACAACGTCCTAAATGCCAAGCAGCATGAGCGCGAAGCAGACATCATCGCACAGGCAGGTAGCCCAAAATCAGTCACCATCGCCACCAACATGGCAGGTCGTGGTACGGATATTATCTTGGGCGGTAACTGGCAGTCGTTTATCGAAGACATTGAGTCGGTAGATAAAGACGAGCTGGCACGCCTTAAAGCAGAATGGCAAGTCAAGCATGACCAAGTGGTCAATGCAGGCGGTCTGCACATCATTGGTTCAGAGCGTCATGAGTCACGCCGTATTGATAATCAGCTGCGTGGTCGTGCAGGGCGTCAAGGTGACCCTGGCATGTCGCGTTTCTTCTTATCGCTCGAAGATGATCTCATGCGTATCTTTGCAGGCGACCGCGTGGTCAATATGATGCGCGCTATGGGTCTTAAAGAAGACGAAGCCATTGAGCACAAAATGGTCTCGCGCTCGATTGAAAACGCGCAAAGCAAAGTAGAAAGCCGCGACTTCGATGCGCGTAAAAACCTACTGAAATACGATGACGTGGCCAACGAGCAGCGTAAAGTGATTTATGGTCAGCGTGATGACCTCTTAGCTGAGATGGACTTGTTAGAAGCTATCGAGAAGATGAATCATGAAGTGTATAACGCACTCATCAGCCAGTTTGTACCACCAGGGTCGGTAGACGATCAGTGGGATATTGACGGTTTAGAAGACGAGCTGGAAGACGAATTCAAAATTGTCATGCCAATCAATGACTGGCTTGACGAAGATCGCCGCCTTGATGAAGAAGGCTTACGCGCCAAAATCATCGATACCGCGATTGCCCGCTATCACAGCCGCCGTGAGCAAATGGGCGAAGAAAATGCCGCTCAGCTAGAGCGCCACTTTATGCTCCAAAGCCTTGATAAGCACTGGAAAGAGCATTTGACGCAGATGGATCAGCTGCGTAAAGGCATTCATTTGCGCGGCTACGCACAAAAGAACCCTGAACAAGAGTACAAGCGCGAAGCGTTTGAGCTGTTCCAAATGATGCTCGGCGCGATTAAGTCAGAAACGGTGCAAGACTTATCCCGCGTACACATCCCAACCAAAGAAGAGCTAGAAGCCCTAGAGGCGCAGCAACGTGAAGAAGCCGCGCACATGCAGATGCAGTTTGAGCATGATGATGTGGACAGCCTCACAGGCGAGCGCCAGCCAGACGCGCAGTCGCAACCAGTACGCCGTGCTGCAGCCAGTGGCGCTGCGGGTGCAGCATCAGGTGCAGGTGACAACCCATATGCAGGCCAGAACATCAGTCGTAATGCGCCATGCCCTTGCGGTTCGGGTCTGAAATATAAGCAATGCCACGGTAAAATTGCTTAATCTAAGCGGACTTTTTAAACGATATGAGAAAACGCTGTCATCATTATGGCAGCATTTTTTTATGCGCATGATTGATAGGCGGATGGCAGTGTCACAGATATCATACTAACAGCGGGGCAGAGATTACAAACCCCATATAGGCGACAGCGGCGCAGGCAGGGTATAGTAAGCGGGTATGACTTTTTTGGAGAGAATAATTATGATAGTACGTCGCCCAACAATAATTATGACAGGCCTACTCGCCAGCGTATTGGCACTTAGCGCTTGTCAAGATAAGGCCGAACCCGATAGCAGTGCTGATACTGGCACCAGTAGCGAGCCAGCCATGTCCGCTGCACCTGCAGATCCTAATGAAACGGTCGTCGATAGCGATACAGGTATTGATGGTATTGCTGATGATACCACAGCAATGGTTGATGGCAGTGTTGCTCAACTGTCCTACCTGTGCACACCAGCGATGAAAGTGACGGCAACCTATAAAGACGATGCCAATGAAGTTGTATTGGAGACAGACCAAGGCACGCTTAGCCTCATGCAGCTCAATGACAATACCAACCCTGAAGTCTATGAAGTCTCAACAGCAATGGACGGTGGCGAAGGCTTTACTCAGTGGCGTGTGGCACACGAAGCGCGTGAAACGGGCGTCATGCGTGTGGCAGGTACAGATCAGAGCAATGTGACAACTTATGAGTGTAAGTCAGAATAATGATATAGAACAATACCTAATTGCTCATTGTGCACGCAGAAAAAGCAACGTCATGGTTGCTTTTTTTGTGCCTGTTTCACTAGATTGCACCATCAATGGTTATCGCTATTTGGATGATGGGTAACCTCTACCAAGCCTTCTTCTTGTACATCAAGCGCTTCGTGCTGTAGCTCCACTTGAATGCTATCTGTATGGGTATGTGTGGTCTTGCTAACGGACACTTCTTGTACCGCATAGGTGTCTTTGGTAATGTTTGCCACTTGACGCGATAAAACAATCTCCAAAGGTTCATCACTGATATCGACCTCTTTGCCATTAATAGTGACTACCGCTTTACTACCTAATGATGGCGTCACGTGACGTACGATGTCCTTGTCGTCATAGCTGCCTGAGAGCAGCTCTTGACTGTCTGTGTCATTATAGTCAGTCCGAATGGTAAGGTACTCTTCTACCAGCTCAATCGGTACGGTAATGCTTTTGGTGCGCGTGTACTTGGTGACGGTGACTTTACCAACATCTATGCGCTCTTTAGTGACAACAGGACGCTCCTCTAACAACTCTAAACGGCCAATAAAGTCTTCTTCGACTTTATGATGATCAATGGCTGTATCGATGTGGCTGTCATTGTCTTTTTCTAATGGGGGCAGTTGGTTTTCATGATTGTGGTTAGAGATTTTGGCTGTATTCGTATCGTCGATTTTTGGATTAAGAGGGCGATTTTTTGGGTCGTTGTAGTCGATGCTCATTATTATATTCCTTATTATCAAAGCATTGAAGTGGCCCTAAAAATAGGGTCTTTACATGATGGTTATTATTAAAAATAGCGGTATTAATCACCAATAAGCGAACCGTAAAAAAGGCCAGAGATGCACTCTGACCTTTCTAATTTTATGGCACCCACTGACTGCTCTATGAAGAACAATCAAAAATAGGCCACAAATTACATACCACGAGCACGGCGTACATCTTCTGCCGAAATGCCATCACGGTCGACAATATTACCTTCGCGGTCTACCACATTGCCGTCACGGTCAACATCAAGCTCTTCACGTTGGATGGTTTCAACCAATGTTTCAGTGTGGTGTTCAGTGGTTTTACCCACGCTGACTTCTTCAGCGACATACGTTTCTTTGTTAACACGAGCACGGTCTGCTTCTAGTTCAACTTCGATGGTTTGGTTATTGCCATCTAGGTCATCACCGATACGACGATCTGTTGGACGGTCTACATTGGTACGTTCGATATGGGCTTGCTCTTCTTCGAGGTCCACTTCGATATTGCGCTCTTCAGTGACCACGTGTTTACCAACTTTAACCAATCCTGCAACGATACGGTCCTTATTAACCGTCAAGCGCTCTTCTAACAGCTCAAGCGTATTTGGAGCATTGTAAGAATCTTCAGCGATTTCTAGGCGCTCTTCAGAAGGTACAGTGTCAGCAACAAACGCTTGGCGATCTTTTTCGTTTTGTTCTTCATAGCTGTATTGATAATCATGGTCGTACTCTTCCATGGCTTCAGCTTGCGATTCAGTCAGACTGTCAAAGAAAATATCATCACCCACAATACGTGCTAAACCTGCAGGTACCAGTACTTCTTTTGAGCTGAACCAACCGCCGACATCAACGATGAAATAGCGGATACGGCCAGTTGTATCTTCTACCAATGCACCTTCAATCTTACCGATTTTGTCTTCTTTAGCGCCATAAGCGGTTTTGCCTGTGGGATCATAGTAGTCATCACCAATAAGGTCATGGTGAGTGGCTTGAATGTCTTGTAAACGGATAAGTTGGCTCATTATTATAATTCCTTTGATTGATTGTTTTCTTAGATAGTCGTCTAGTTATAGCTGACGCATTCAGTCTTTTTCGTTATTTAGCATTCAAGCAAACGGTGGCCAGTTTCATTCAAGTCCTTAACAATACATTGTTTAAGACATAGCTTGGACTGCCCAACATTGCCCGAACTGGTTACCACTCTATCACTTGCTATTGATGCTAAACATACGAACAAAGTAGCGAAATGTCCTTTGGAAGTAATAGCGTGTAATAGGCTGTAAATGGTGTGACAAGTCCGCGTTGCGATGTAACCTGACATTACAGTAAAAGTATTTTTATACCAAAATCCTTGAAAAAACAAAACCTTAAAGTAATGTCGTTTATAAACAAAGACCGCAGTAGCTGAAACTACTGCGGTCTATAATAAGCTATTTACGTTTGAAAATTATGAAAGCAAGCTATTAATCGCGATTACGTACACGTAAAATATCTGCTACAGAAATATGGTCGGTTGCAAGGATAGTACCATTTCTACTCACAATATTGTTATCCGCGTCGACATCTAACCCCTCACGATATATTAGTCCAGCTAGCGTATCTTCATTGCGCATTGCGTCAGTGACTTCGACATCATGATAGTCGGCTGGCATACGATGCGCCGCGCGAGGCGTATTTGCAGCAATATGATCGCGGTGCGTGCCCAAGCGCTCTTCTAATGGCGCAAAATGTTCAGGCGCATTGTAATTATGATCAGCAATGTCTACACGCTCATCAGCGGGTAGGGTCTCTGCACCAAAGGCGCGGCGGTCTTTTTCGTATTGTTCTTTGTAGCTGTACTGATAATCGTGATCGTATACTTCCATCGCTTCTACTTGCGATTTGGTAAGGCTGTCAAAAAACACATCATCACCAACGATACGTGCTAAGCCAGCTGGCGCGAGTACTTCTTTGGCGCTAAACCATCCGCCAACATCAACGATTAGGTAACGAATGCGGCCAGTGGTATCTTCTACCAACGCGCCTTCAATCTTACCGATTTTTTCTTCGTTAATGCCGTAGGCGGTTTTGCCTGTTGGGTCGTAGTAATCATCACCGATAAGCTCACGATGGGTGGCCTGAATGTCTTGTAAACGAATAAGCTGGCTCATAATGGTTTTCCTTGTTTATAATGCTATTTGTAAAGCGTGATTGTCGTTATATTGATCATTGTATTAAACGGTACTTTTCTAATCTTATTTAGGTATCGAAAGTGGTATCGCTGATAATTATTCTTCTTCAATCATTCTTATTAGATTTTATTCTTCACTCGTTTTTTATAGGTATTTTTTAAACATTATTATTCTAAAGTTCCTGCACTTTTTATTATGAGCATCGCTAAGAACTGCTTAAGATAATAGCAAGCCAATACCGATGACAATACCCGCGCAAGGTAGCAAAGTGTGCGTGCAAAGTAATGACGTGTAAAAGGCTGTAAGTGCTTTTTCTGTTTCAACGCTTAGCTTAACCAACCTTTACGGCCGTTATAAAGGGTTAACCGTAAGTAGCGTTCATAGAAGATAGGCATAAAAAACGCGGCATCAGATTATCTGCGCCGCGTTCATAAAGCATTTATGGGGTGAAAGCTAAAACATCAGGGCAACTCAATAGCGACAGCAACCGCTTCGCCGCCGCCGATACATAAGGTTGCAACACCTTTTTTGCCACCTGTACGCTGTAATGAGTGGAGTAGCGTGACCAAAATGCGTGCGCCAGAGCAGCCGACAGGATGGCCAAGCGCACAAGCGCCACCTTCGATGTTGACCTTGTCAATATCCAAATCAAAAGCATCGATTGCCATCATGGTAACGACTGCAAAGGCTTCGTTAATTTCCCACAAATCCACGTCTTTGGCTTGCCAGCCTGTTTTTTGGAGCAGCTTTTCAATCGCGCCCACAGGTGCAATGGTAAATTCGCTTGGGTGCTGAGCATGCTGTGCAGTGGCAACGATGCGCGCTTGAATGGTGGCGCCTTGTTCGTTCGCTGCTGCCTCACGCATGAGTACCAGCGCAGCGCCGCCATCTGAGATAGAGCTGGCATTGGCGGCAGTAATGGTGCCCTCTTTAGCAAAGGCAGGACGCAAGGTGGGAATGCGTTCGGCATCAGCAAGCGCTGGCTCTTCATCGGTATCGACCGTGTGCGTTTTGCGGCGCTCAGTGACCGTGACAGGCGTAATTTCTTTGGCAAAATGCCCGTCTTTAATCGCTGTCAGGGCACGACTTAAAGACAAAATTGCAAATTCGTCCATCTGCTCACGGGTATAGCCTTTTTTGTCCGCCATCTCTTGGGCAAACTGACCCATCAGCTTGCCAGTCTCGGCGTCCTCTAACCCATCAATGAACATGTGGTCTTTGACGTCTTTGTGTCCCATACGATAGCCGCTACGTGCTTGCGGTAATAAATATGGGGCGTTACTCATGGACTCCATACCGCCAGCGACGGCAATATCAATGCTGCCCGCTTTGATGGCATCATGGGCTTGCATCACTGCTTTGAGACCTGAGCCGCACAGTTTGTTGATGGTGGTCGCGCCAATACTATCAGGCATACCTGCCTTGCGCATGGCCTGACGTGCAGGGCCTTGACCCAAACCTGCAATCAAAATGCAGCCCATAATCACTTCGTCAGGGGTATCAAAAGATATATTGGCGCGAGTTAAGGCTTCTTTGATGGCTGCTGCACCAAGCTCGGTGGCAGAGGCAGGGGACAGCGCCCCTTGAAAGCCGCCCATTGGGGTACGTGCGCTACTTACAATCACAACGGCATCATTAGACATGAGGTATTTCCTTATACAAGACATGAGGTATTTCCTTATACATTGACTTCCTCCCCTCCCTAAAATGAGGGGATTCCCTCACTTTGCATAGCAACATTGCTATTGGGTGGCGATTTCTCCAGCGAGACGGTCAAGCCCGACCGCAAGAATGTTCTTAGCGGCATTGATATCTCTATCATGCCGTGTGCCACACCCAGCACAAGTCCATTCTCTTATTCCAAGACC
>NZ_JACDXT010000049.1 GCF_016464015.1 Psychrobacter sp. bablab_jr014 | reverse complement strand
GGTCTTGGAATAAGAGAATGGACTTGTGCTGGGTGTGGCACACGGCATGATAGAGATATCAATGCCGCTAAGAACATTCTTGCGGTCGGGCTTGACCGTCTCGCTGGAGAAATCGCCACCCAATAGCAATGTTGCTATGCAGAGTGAGGGAATCCCCTCACTTTAGGGAGGGGAGGAAGTCAATTAAACTATTTTGTTATTTACAGGATTGCTCGGTTAATAGCCAACCACTGCGCCATCAGGGGTGCGCGGGTCAGAAGCACCATACAGCCCTTGCGGCGTCACCATAATCGATTGGGTCGAACCCATGGTGGCGTTGGGCGTGATAGTGTGTCCCATCGAGGTGAGCTTGTCAATCGTGTCTTTATTGAGCGCTTTTTCGATGCGGATTTCGTCGGGGAACCACTGGTCATGGATGCGCGGTGCGTGGGTAGCTTCGGCAATATTCATATCATAATCAATGACATTGGTCAGAATCTGCGTCACCGTGGTGATGATGCGGCTGCCACCCGGTGTGCCTGTGACAATGTAAGGGCGCTGGTCTTTAAAGACCATGGTCGGGCTCATGGATGACAGCGGGCGCTTATTGGCTTCAATCGCATTGGCATCGCCGCCCAGCAAGCCATACGCATTGGGCACGCCGACTTTCGCCGAAAAGTCGTCCATTTCATTGTTTAACAAAATACCTGTACCGTCTGCCACCAAGCCTGTGCCATAAGAGAAATTCAGTGTATAGGTGTTGGCGACCGCATTGCCCATTTTATCAACGATAGAAAAATGCGTGGTTTGGTCGCTCTCGTACGGTAGCGGATTGCCTTCTTTAATCATATGCGCGGGTGTGGCTTTGTGCGGATCGATTTTGTCCACCAGCACCTTGGCATATTTTTTACTGGTCAAGCCATCGATAGGCACATCGACAAAGTCACTGTCGCCCAAATATTCTGAGCGATCGGCATACGCCAGTTGCATGGCTTCGGACAATAAATGAATGCTTTGGGCGCTGTTATGACCGTAGTCGCCCATCGGGTAATGCTCAAGGATGTTTAAGATTTCGATGATGTGCGTGCCACCAGAAGAGGGCGGCGGCATAGACACCACATCAAATTCGCGATACGTACCTTTGACAGGTTTTCGGGCGATGGCTTGATAATTTTCCAAGTCTTGTAGGCTCATCGCGCCGCCAGCGTCATTGACTGCCTTGACCAGTTTTTGTGCCGTCTCCCCTTTATAAAAGCCATCGGCGCCTTGCTGAGCAATTAGGCTTAAAGAATGCGCCAGCTCAGGTTGTTTTAGACGCTCGCCCGCTTGATAGGTCGTGCCATCGGCTTTAAAAAAGATTTTTTGGGTGCTCTCCCAGCGTCCCAAACGCGACCGCAGCGCCGATAAGGAGTCAGCAAGCTCAGGCGTGACAGTAAAGCCATCTCTAGCAAGCGCAATCGCAGGTGCCATGACATCCTCGCGGCTCATTGTGCCGTGCTCATCTAACGCCTTTAATAAGCCTGCCACTGTACCAGGGACGCCGACTGCCAGCCCGTGATATTGCGAACGCTCGCTCAGGGCATTGCCATCTTTATCTAGGTACATATCGCGAAAGGCGCTGCTGGGCGCTTTTTCGCGGTAGTCCAGCGCGATGGTTTTGTTTTGTTTGGCGTCATAAATCATCATAAAGCCGCCGCCACCGATATTGCCTGCACGCGGTAAGGTCACTGCGAGTGCAAAGCCGACCGCGACTGCCGCATCGACCGCATTACCGCCGTTTTGGAGCATTTGTAAGCCTGCTTCTGATGCCAGCGACTCTTGGCTTGCGACCATGCCATTTTTTGCCCATAGCGGATGCTCAATGGCATCCCCTGAAAAGATGGCAGGCGTGTTGTTGGTAGTATTGTTGGCAATGGCAGCCGTTTGGACGGTGGGCACAGTCGCCTGATTTTCTGAAGCATTCACGGTGATACGTTGGGTCTCTGACAGTTGTAGAGGTGCATCGCTCGGCGCAGCATGTGCTTGAGTCAGCGCGGCTGTGGTAAGCATTGCGCCCCATAGCAAGGAGCGCGGCAGTAAAGCACAAGAATAACCTGTATCGGTGTGAGATGACGACATAAAACCTTCCTTAGTTTTGTATTTTGAGCGATTGTTCTGATGTTTTTTTAAAGTATTGAGCACAGCCTACTGTCTTTTGTTTAGGTAAGTCATGCTTGTCTGATAAAAAATTGCCTAAATATGGTTAGCAATTTTCTGCCTATCTTAATCTTATCTTAACGGTAAATACAGCAGATAAGCTGCAAAAAAATACTGATTTAGAGTTATTAATCAAGTAAAAAGCCGTTTATTTATAAAAATGAATCTGTTTAAAGTAGTAAAGGCACCCTAAACGAATAATAAGCACCATATAACAATCAACAGCAAATGATAATAACTGCTAATTAAACTCAACAAGTGATAACTTTTACTACGCATTTGTAATGTTTTGTGTTATAAACATTTGTATTCTTACAAAATGTTATTTTATCTATTGGCTCTTTCTATTCAGGGAATTTTTATATGTCACTGCAACCATTAAAGCCTGCATCGACAAGTATAGCGTCTGACGCAGTCGGCATATTACGCAGATTTAGTCATCGTACGTTGTTGTTAGGCGGCGCAGGTTTGGTTTTAGCGGGATGTCAAACCACCTCAGCACCTGTTGCATCTGTGCCATCTAACAATGGCGCTGTTCTAGATTTGCGCGAAAATAACGTGCAAGCCCAGCGCATCCAAAGCGACCAGTTTGCAAAAGCTATGGCAAACAACAGCGCCGCCCGTCAAGCGTTCTTTGATGTCGATGGTCAGCTGAGCGCCGAAAGTGCGGCTAAAGCGCGTTTGGTCGCTGCCATTCGCCAACACATGCACAGTAATAGCACGGCAATATCGAGCGTACGTTATATGGAAACGCCTGTTAATGCTGCCGATAGCGTGGATAAAGGCACAGACAGTCTGTACGACAGCTTTATTAAAACCATCGCTTATCGTAGTGAGCATCAATATGATGACTATGATGATTACGACAGCGATTATGATGAGTATGACTATGAGACTGAAGTTGATGCTGAAGTCGCGGCGGCTGAGTATGGGGATGAACCTGCACTTGCTACAGCCGAAGACGATCTTGAGGCGTCAGGTTATGACGATGAAGACGAGTATGATTATGACGACTATGATGATCACTATTACGAAGATTATGACGACTATGATGACCATTACTACGAAGATGAAGAAGACAGTGTTGAGCGCCTAAAAACAGGCATCACCACTGACTATATTGAGATGAAACGCGCGGAAGCGGATGCTAGCAATGCAGAGGACACCGCAGGTATCATGCAAAAGGCACTGAATATGTTAAAGCGCACTGACGAGCAGGTTGTGGCGGATAATTTTTATCAAAATCAGTACGTCACATTTAGCAGTATCAGTGAAAGCAATCCGCAGGCACGTACTCTGCGCAGTGTCTACAGCTACGACTACCTTGCCCCAACGGTGCAATCTTCAATACAGCTGCCGTTAATGCTTGACTTTAATAATAAGCGTATGGTGGTCGATGCCTCAGCCGCTAAGCCATTGGTCGCGATGGGTAGCTCATCATTTACCGAGGGTAATCAAGACCAAGTCCAAAAGCTGCTGAATCAAGACGCATTGGTAGTGAGCTTCGGTCTGCCTGAGGACTTAGCAAAAGCGGTGCCGACCGATGTCTTTTATGATTCGTTTATTAATGCGCTGGAGGCGAGCTTTGCAGAGATTCCCGCTAGCACCGTAAGCGATGTGACGGCGCAGCAAGATGCCTTTGCGAATGCGCTGGGCGCAAGTCAAGTGCTCAAGGTTGACTTTGATTCAAAACAGTCAGGCGCGATGCTTGGGCGTATCGTTAAACATATGAGCCGCGACTTGCAGCAATACGTCAAGGCGCACCCTGATATGTATGCGGATAAAGACCAGTTTAACGATATGCTTGAGCGCTTGTCTTTATACAATAAAGGCTATCACAGTACGGATATGGGCAAGTTGATGCAGCTTATCGAAGCGCTTGCGCCATTGTCGCTCAATCAAAACAACTACTATTACCTTGACCGTGCAGGCACGCTTGTGGGCAAGCAGCAACGTTTGGCGCTCCACAGTCCTTTCTTAAATATGCAGCAGATGGCGGTTAATCAAGTCCGCTACAACGCTAAAGACTTTAGCAAGCATGCGTTAACGCCGCTACTTCGCACTACCTTTAGCAATGGAAAAGGTGCACCGACCATTATGGATGGCAATCAGCTGGTGAAAGATATTAAAAAAGAACAAGGCTACGCTGAGGCGGCGCGCTATGCCCGTTATGACTACGATATGTTCAATGAGTATGATTACGACAGTGCTATTGCAGACTACGATGATACGTATGGTGATGACTTTGATAGCGATATGAGCCACTAAGACCTAGAACTCGCGCCTTATTTTACATGTTTAGGAAACTTGTTATGAACACCTCTTTTTTATCTTTGTGGTCGCGTGCGCCGTATCGCGTTGGTGCGATGCTGGTGGCAGGATCGCTGGTGCTGACAGGTTGTCAAACCACCAGCAGTATGCAGGCAGGGCAGACAAACTTAGCCGCTGCTGAGGCCAAAGATCGTGTCAATACCGCATTAAACGCGCAGTACCGTAAAGCGACCGCATACCACAGCAATATTGAACTAAATAATCGTGCAAAGTTTGCCAATATTGACCCTAAGAAAGTGCGTGCATACAGCGCCATAGACTATTGTGAAACCACTCATGATGCCGATTATATTAAACTGTTAAAACAAGCAGAAGCGGCAGGGCTTGAGATTGATGATACGCGCTATAACGACCAGCGTACTCGTCTTGAACAAACCTACGTGGCGTGTAATAAGAACTTTCAAGCGTGGTATCAAAATAAAAACCAAAGCTACTATAGCGAATACTACGAAGAAGAAGATATGCCAGAAATGCAGGCAGTCACCCCGTACTATCAAGCGCTGTTTGACCGTTATGATGATGACAACGAAGACAGTGCTGAGATGCTAAATAAAGAAGACATCAATAGCGCTAAGCTGATGAATGAGTACTGGTATAAGCCATTATCCATCAATGTACAAGGCGTCTATCAACCACTGGCAGGCAAACTGACGGCATTACCAAGCGTACAATATGACACGCGCAATCATCATACCAGTATCAACCAGCCTATCTATATTGACGCCAAATCAGGTAGTTTATACCTGTGGGCAGATAATTTTGCCATGCTAAATGCCAAGTTTTTGGACAAAAAATTGGGTACGCAGTGGCAGAGTAAGTGGTTAAAGCTGTCACTCAATGATGGTAGCTTGCCTAAAGGCTTTGGTCGCACCTTAATCCAAAGTCACTTGCAAGCATCAGAAGCTGTGCGTGCCAACGCAGATAAAGACAGCTTTCGTACCATCTCAGGCTCTGAGTTAGCAAAATTAACGCCAAAAATTCCTGCGCATCAGTTAAGCGGCATGATGCAAAGTGATCTCGTTATTGCGCAAACCCTAAGTATTGATGCGTACTATCAAGAAAGTCAGATGATGTCTGAAACACTGTTTCAGCAATTAAAGACAGCATATCCTGAGCTGGTTGCTGAAGCGTTAGAAGAAGCAGATAGTTATGATGATGTGGAGTTGGCAGAAGAGGCCGTTGCTGTAGATGACGGTGATGACTATGATAGTGAGTATGACAGCTATGAAGAAAAGACCTTTGCGCAAACTGTAAAAGAAAAGCTCGACAGCAGACATTTTGCTTATGCGCTGATTCGTATGATTGACGATTCTCGGAAATATGAGATCGAGAAAGCGTCAACAGCGCTCAAAGTACAGAGACTGTATGGTTTTGACAAACAAGGCAGTCTGCTATGGACACAGATGCAAATGCCAACCGCCGCTTTTGTGAATAAAGACTTAGACGAGCGCAGTACGGTTGCGGATATTTTTACCACATATAGCCGTATAGACCGCAGCCAAAAAGACTTTCCGAACTTGCCTGATAATGTGCAGACGCCCAATGCACAAAACAGCATAGATATCAAAGACTATATCGAGCAGTTTGGTGAAACCAGCGATGAGACCGCCGATGACGTCAGTATGCGTTTGTTGTCTATGATGATGACCTCGGCAATGCGTCACTGAGTTATCGTTTATCGTCATTAGCATTTTATATCAGCGCATCTGTTTTGGCAGGTGCGCTTTTTTATGGGATAAAGAGTTACAGCCGCCAAAGAACTTTTAAGAAAGGTAACGTTTTGCCGATATTGTCTGCTGCGCCTTGTATTGCATGATTAAGCCCACTATTATTTGAGAGCCGTTCAGCGTTAGATTTTTCGCGCGATAAAACGGACGCCAGCGTGATAAAGGAGACAACCATGCCGCAAATCTTATTGGGCGATGACGATGAAGAGCTGACTCAATTATTAGAAGAATATTTAAGCAATCATGGCGTGGTCTGTGATTGCGTTCATGATGGCGAAGCAGTGATGCAAACATTAAAGAGCAAGCCTTATGACTTGCTGGTGCTTGATATTATGATGCCCAAAATTGACGGGTTAAGTGTACTGCGCCAATTACCTGCTATCAGCAAATTGCCTGTTATTATGCTAACAGCGAAAGGCGAGGAGATTGATCGCATCATTGGACTGGAGCTAGGCGCAGATGACTATATCACAAAACCATGTAACCCGCGTGAGCTGCTGGCACGCATTAAGGCGGTGATTAAGCGCACACAGGCAGCAGTAACTGAGCATCCGCCATTGCCTGATGACGGGCGTATTATGCTAGATCAGGTGCATCGTGTTTGCCGCATTGATGGTATCGAGGTACAAGTTACGGGCACAGAGTTTGATATCTTAGTGGCGCTACTGCGCCAAAAAGGTGGTGTGGTCAGTAAAGCATGGTTGTCTGAGCACGTGTTGCAGCGTGAGCTACAACCCTTTGATCGTAGTTTGGACGTACATATCTCACGCCTGCGTAAAAAGCTGCAGCCCTTTCATCCTGATCCTATCAAAGCCATTCGCGGGAAAGGCTATCAGATGGTGATGTGAGCTTAATCTATGACCAAACTATTTAAGCCATCATCCGTAGCCAAGCCCAAAAAAGCCGCCTCTCAGCAACAGTCGCGTTGGACACTTTCGCTGTTTTGGCGTTTATTTTTAAGCTTGTTATTTACGCTACTATTAACAGCTGTCCTATCCATTTTTATTGAGCGTTATTTAAATGAGCAGGCGCTAACCACCCTCACCGATCGCCAGATTGAGCGCCTAATGGAAAGGCGTGCGCCATTGATAGCCGCACTACAAACAGGAGATACGCCCACTGTCACGCAGATGTATCAGGATGAGCGCCGTCTCATGAGCCAAATACGCGTCTACGATGCGGATGGCGGTATTGTGTATCCGCGTTATCGAGATATGTTTGAGACGCGCAGTCCAAAAGTAGAGCCACCAGAAGCAAATGTGAATGATAGAGTAGGCGGTTTGTCGTCATTTATTTTGAACACAGTTCGTCCGCCATCTAATCATAACCCACCAGATTTTAGCCAGCGTGCTGAGTTGTTAGATACGCGTGTACAGTTGCCTGATGGACAATACGTCACAGTACAGCTGCGCCCACACTTGTCTTTTAAGGACATTATGGCGCTACAAAATACCAATTTGGCGGTGCGTATCAGTCTTATTTTATTATTAAGTGTGCTGATGTGTCTTTTGCTCAGTCGTACCATGACGCGCCGTATCCGCCAAGTGCAGCATCGTGTTCAACGTATGATGATGGGGGATTATCAAAATTCCGAACAGCGCGATGAGACCGCTGATGATGAGCTAGGGCGCTTGGCTTATGATGTGTCTGAGCTGTCTAAACGCCTTGCAGATAGTGAGCTTGCACGTAAGCAAGTTCTGAGTGACATCAGCCACGAACTGCGTTCACCATTAGCGCGTCTTGAGATTGCAACGGAACTTGCACGCGATTGTGCGCCTAGTGCTGAGCGCTATCTGTTACGTATTGACAAAGAAACCGCGCGTATGAACGAGCTGATTGAGCATATTATTCGCATTCAGTCACTGCAAATGCAAAAATATACGCTCGATAATGGCGAGTATGAGCTTGTTGACTTGTCAAGTTTGCTGACCGAGATTGGTCAAGATGTGTGTTTTGAATTTCAGAACAAAGGCGTTTTTTGGCAGTGGCAGGCGCCTACTAACGATGACAGCTGGCAAGTACAAGGCAATCCTGAGCAATTAAGAAGTGCCTTCGAAAACATCATTCGTAATGCGTTTATGCATACGCCAGCAGGTGGCACAGTGACAGCGCTGCTCGATAAGCCCAATATCCAGCAGTTACGCGTCCGTATTATTGATGAAGGTGGTGGAATTGCTGATGCAGATACTCAGCGTATTTTTCAGCCTTTTGTACGTTTGGATTCTGCGCGGCATCGACAGACAGGTGGCTATGGGTTGGGGTTAGCGATTGTACATGCGGTCATCAGCGCGCATCAAGGACAGGTAGAAGCGCGTAACTGTCCTAAGGAAGAAGCATGTCAGTCAAGCAATCATGCAAAGGGACTCATGGTACAAGTGGTACTGCCGCTATAATGATATGAACAACTCAAGCGCTAAATTATGGCCAACATTATCAAAAACGTTATACTTATACTTTCTCCTTGTTTTACTATCACTTAGGGCGTGTCCTCAAGTCAAACGCTTGAGCCTAAATCAGCTAAAAATGGCTAAATGTTTGGTAAACAGCGGATATCTGGTTAATATCTGCCTTGTAATATATAACCAAAAGTTTTATGAATATAAACAGTGAGTCTGCTCAAAAAGACACTAAGATGAAAAAGGCCAAAGGTAGGTCTGCCTCTGCTTCATAATCACAAGCCATCCAAAAAAAGGGCTTAATAATAGGTGATGATAAAGGTGCTGCCGCCTTGGATATTGGGTTGATAGGTAATCTCCCAGCCAAGATGCTGGATGATGCGCTGAACGATACTGAGTCCTAAACCACTTCCATCAATACCTTCAGCATTGCCGCGTTCAAAACGTGCAAACAGTTGGGGACGTAGCGTGTCTTCGATACCGCTACCTGTGTCATCGATGGTGATGGTCTGCACGTCAACATAGATACTGACAGTACCTGTATCGGTGTATTGAAAGGCATTTTTAATCAAATTGCCGATAGCCATCTTTAATAGCTCAGGGCGAGCGTGGGCGCTGTAGTCTTTATCCGTGAGCAGCTCGCAGCGCACGTCTTTATACTTAATTAAGTGATCTAAGCGACTGACTTCATGCTCAATGATAGGGCGTAGTGGGGTGATGGGTGCGTCGAGCTTTTCAGGCGCACGCGAGAGCATCAAAAGGGCGCTGATAATCTCTGAGGTTTCAGTGGCGGTGCTGTGGATGCGGTGGGTAAATTCGCGCTGACGGCTATCGGTGGGAAGCTGCGCTTCTAGCACTTCGGCTGCGCCCATGATGATGGTCAAGGGCGTGCGCAGCTCGTGACTGACATCACCTGTAAACAGCTGCTCGCGCTGTAAGTAGTCTGCAAGCTTGCGGTTTTTGGTGTCGATGACGCGCGCTAAAACGCCGACCTCAGACGGCAGGTGCAATAAGCCGCCAAGATTTTCATTGTCCGTCTCGACCGCGTGCTTAAGCCGCGATAAGGGCTTGGTAATCTGATGCGCAGAGACGTAGGCAAAAGCAATGGCAATCAAAAAACTCAGCGCTACCGCGCCGAGCAAGGTCTTGAAAAACAGTGCTTCAAAGTCTTCATAAGTCGCTAATACAGGGTAGTTGGTCAAGACGATTTGGTCACTGAGTAAATAGGTAAGGATATAGCGCGTCTGTCCGTCAGTATATGTAAAAAAATGCAACTCGCCATCATAAGCCCGCCCCGCATGCATAAAGTCTGTAACCTGCATTTCTTGTACAGTGTCAGTCGCGCGCGCTTGTAAGAATAAAGGTGCGTGAGCAAATTGATAGATATCAATACCAGGCTCTACGCTGTAGTGCGATTGTATACCGCTCATATTTCGACTGCTATTTAATTCTTCTAACAAGCGTCCTTTGACCAGCGCTTGTTCTACATGTATGCCAGCATATAAAAAAATACTGACAAAGCTCACGCACACAATGGCGGTAAATATAAAATAAGACAGGCGGATTTTTTGGGCAATGGCATTAAACAAATTCAGGCCGCTCTTTTTGGTGGTGCTGATGTTTTATTATTCGGCGACCGTGTCATTTACAGGGTCAGTTGAGGAAGCTCGCGCAGCGTCAGGCGTATGGTCTGCCGCGCCCAGCTGATAGCCAATACCTGCAAGGGTGGTAATCATCGGCTGGGCAAACGGCTTATCCACCTGCGCGCGCAGAGTGTGGACATGGGTGCGTAGCGCGTCGCTGTCAGGGATATCCCGACCCCAGATTTTGTCCTCAATCTCAGCTTTGGTTACCACATTGGGCGCGGCATTCATTAGCAGCTGCAATATTTTAAATCCCGTCGGCGTCAGGCGCAAGGCGTGTCCTGCCCGCGTGGCAGTGTGGCGCTCGGTATCAAGCTGTAATTCGCCCACTTGTAATAAGTGCACAAAATGCTCGTTTTGGTCGCGGCGAATAAGAGCTTTGATGCGCGCATCCAGCTCAACGAGAGAGAATGGCTTGACCACATAATCATCCGCACCACTTTCAAAGCCAATCACCTTGTCCGAGACGGTATCGCGGGCGGTCAGCATAATAATCGGCGTCTTGTTATGATGCTCGGCGCGTAGGGTTTGGCACAGTTTGGTGCCGTTCATACCAGGCAGCATCACGTCCAGCAGTATCACGTCATAGCGATTGGCGATTGCCAGCTCAAGACCGCTCACGCCATTATACGCATTGTCCAGCTCGTAGCCTTGCGCCTCAAAAAAGGCATAGACATTGGCGACGATATCGGGATTGTCTTCAATAATCAGTATCTTATACATATGCACATCACTTATAAGTAAACATCGTTTGTGCGCCTGCAGTTTCTTTGGTTTGGATGTCAAAGAACGTCAGCAAGGACGGGGTAATTGCGTCATGGGATATCGGCTGCGTGGTCTGTGCTTGCAGGCGTGCGCTGTCAATGCCATTATTCTCAGGCGACCAGATAATCAGCGGCACGTGCTTTTGCGTGTCGGGGGCGATTTGGTACGGTAAGCCATGCAAATAAATGTTGTTTTCGCCCAAGCTTTCGCCGTGGTCACTCATATAAACCATCATAACATCATATTTATCGGCGTAGGGCTTTAGCGCGTCGATGGTCTGTGCCAAAAAGTCATCGGTATAGCGCAAGGCATTGTCATAGCCATTAATTACTGCTTTTTGGTCGCATTGTGACAGCTCATTGCTTTTGCATACAGGGGTAAAATGGGTAAAGTGTGACGGATATCGCTTGTAGTACGCAGGTCCGTGGTTGCCCATCTGGTGCAGCACGATGAGCGTGTCTTTGGGCGCTTTGGTGTCCACCATTTTATCCATACCTGTCAGCATCCCCACGTCACGGCACTCGACATCACAGACGGGGTTGGTTTTGGGTTCTTTAAAGTCGGTGTAACTGACCCTATCGGCGACGCCTTTGGAGCTGGAGTTGTTATCGCGCCAAATCACGGTAACCCCAAGACGCTGCAAAGTATCGAGTACGTTTTCATGATAGTCGGCGGTGTCGATGTCGTAATCGGCTTGGTTTAAATAGCTGAACATACAGGGCACAGAATACGCCGTCGATGTGCCGCACGAGGTCGCTTGTTTAAAGCTATAGATGTTGTCCTCTTTGGCAAGGCGCGGCATGGTATCGCGCGGGTAGCCGTTTAGGCTGATGTGGTCAGCGCGTGCCGTCTCACCGACCACGAACACCATCAGCTTCGGCTTGCTTGCGTTACCTGCCGCCGCTTGCACGACTTTTTTGGCGTCCTCTGCGTGCGCAATCATCGAGGTCGGGCGGTTGGCATCATCATAGCTGTCTTTGCCGAGGCGAAAGGCAGAATACACGGGCGTGATGGGCGTGGTGTAATAGCGAATGGGCTTATGCTGACGAAAAAAGCTCGCGTACTGGTCACCAAAGGGCAGCAGACACAGCCCAACCACCGCGACCGCTGCCAACATGGTGATGGCTTTGGCAATGCTGGCTTGTTGCCATGGACGCAGCTCGACTTTGGTTTTAATAATCAAAAACGCAGGCACTATTCCAAACAATAATACACGCATAAAAAACGCAGGCGCTAATAAGTCAAAGGCCTCAGCTTGGTCGGTCTGTAGACCATTAATCAGCATGTTTTTATCAAACACCGTGCCATACGTGTCGGTAAAGTACGCGCACACTGCCGCGATAATGACCATCACCACCAGCACAAAACGGTAGCTAAAGCGATAGCATAAGAGCTGCAAAATCAGCCACATCAAGCCAAACAAAACGCCAGCAGTGGATAAGACAAAGCCAATATTGCCCCTAAAGTCATACACCTTCAAGATATGCGCAAAAAAACTGATGTTGGCGCTCGCTACCAAAAACAGTGCCGTCAGCATAATCAGGGTATCCATACGCATCGGGTGTGCGGCGGGCGAGAGCTTGTGCAGCCAAGGGGATTGTGTGGTCATGTCATCACGCATCTGTCAGACTAAAGCATGCAGAGTAGCAATCCCCGCGTTAAGATGGCGTTAACATCGTCTTTTATTGTCTTTGTGTCTCCATGTTTATTTAACGGTTATTCAACTGTTATTCTGCTGCTTGCTTATTCAACTTGTCCTTTTATGTGATGGATTACGCCTTAGTTAATAGTTAGTTAACGGCGAGCTTCACAACATCTTAACAAACGCCTTGCTAGGCTAAGCGTCATTGATTTTTCTTGCTTAATTTTATGACTGCATAAGAGTATCGCTACTGATGACGCATTCTGCCCACAATACGCATGAGACACCCACCGCGCACGACCATTCGCACACACCGCCTCCCGTATTAACAAAAAGTCGGCTAGGCGCTCAGCCGAGCACCAGTGTGCATGACCGCTTAGCCATTCACGCCATAGGCTTACTGCTGCTCGCTATCCTTGCGACATGGGCAACTGAGCACAGCGCGATGGACGTCGCTATCAGTCAGCTGTTTTATCAGCATGGTACGTGGCTGATTACCAAAGGCAGCGAGCCGTATGCGTTGGTGTTTTATCATTTGCCCAAAACGGCGCTGATTTTTTTTGGCATATATCTTCTAGGTGTACTGATTGTACGGTATGCGCAAAAGCGCTATATGCCTAAGCGGACTGTGTGTGCGGTGCGGGGTGACTGTCTGAGTCCATCACCCACGCCATTTCTCGCTACGCGGGATATTGGCTATTTGCTGGCGAGCATCATCACGGTTCCGAGCATCATTGGACTGTTAAAAGCGGCGACGCACGTCAGCTGTCCCAATCAGCTGTCTATCTTCGGTGGCGCTGCGCAGTATCTGAGTCTATGGCAAGATATTGCCATGCACAGTGATGCCAAGTGTTTTCCTGCGGCACATGCCAGTGCGGGTTTTGGCTTATTGGCGCTCGCGTATCTACCGCGTATGCGTGCTTACCGTACATGGATACTGGGCGTAGTGCTGGCGCTTGGCTGGGTAATGGGGCTGTATAAGATGATGATTGGCGACCACTTTTTCAGTCATACGCTGGTGTCGATGCTGCTGTCATGGGCGCTGGTTTGCATACTGGCGTGGGTGTTTTATCGCCGTGTGCCTTTGGCTTAGTGGATTTAATAGCAATAATGGCGCAGTGTGCTGCGCCATTATCGTCTGATAATACAGCGTGTTTAAAATTTATAGGTTAATGACGCTTTAAACTCGCGGCCGTCACCTGGAATATTAAAGGTATTGACTGCGCCAACACGAACATAGTGATCATCATCGAGTAGATTGTAGACATTAATTTGTCCCGTTAGCTGCTCGCTAAACGGGTAGCTGGCCATAGCTTCCCAAGTATAGTAGCTATCGGCTTCGATACCATTTGAAGAAGAGAATGAACCAACAGCATCGATACCCAGACCCACAGTCAGCGGTTGGGCAAGTACATTATTAACTTTATAAGTCGTCCATAAGTTGGCTGAGTGCTTAGGCATCAATAGGAAAATACCATCATCGCTGGTTGTTGAGGCTTGCTTGATATCACTATCTAGATAGGTATAACCTGCGGACAACTGCCAGTCTGGCGTAATCTCACCATTAAACTCGACTTCAAAACCTTGCATTTCGCGTTCACCCAAGGCAACTTGATCGCCGCTCGTTGTAGTGGCAGCAGCATTCTCGTCAGTCATACGATAGGCACTTAACCGTGCAGAAAGGGTATCTTGCCAGTTGCCTTTTAGGCCAATCTCAAACTGCTCGCCTTCACGCGGTTTGAGTAGATCGCCGTTAACATCCGCCACGTACTGCGGTGCAAAGGCTTGCGTATAACTGCCATAAGCATTGATGCTTGGCGTCAGCTCATAGACCAGCGCGCCATAACCTGTGGTGTGATGGTCATCGCTGATGCTGGCGGTGGTGCCTGTCACCTTGTTTTCACTATCGACCTCATAGTTGCTGATGCGGCCACCTGCAATTAATGACAAGCGCTCTAAGAGCTTGTAGTTCACCTTAGCATATAACCCCAGTTCTCGTAGGGTGTTTTCGGTATGCGTCAAGCGATAGCCGTCCGTGCCATTACGGGCTTCTTGCAAAATATCAATATAACCTAAATCATTGATTTGTGAGGCGGTCAATGATTTGGCTAACGCTCTTGAACTGGCACGGGCGCTATCGACATTGAAGCGTTTATAGTCCATACCAATGACATATTCACTTTGCGTCTTACCTGTCACAAAGGGCTGACTAAGACTGATGTCTGCAGAAATCGAGTTTTCGTCAATATCGCCGCTAGTCCCTGCCACATTGGTCGTGCCATTACTCAGTGCACTACCAGCGAAGGCATAGTTGTAGTCAGATTTGCGGTCAGAGTAGCGCACACCAGCACTGACAATGCCTTTACTGGGAAGCTGATGCTGTAGGTCAGCAAAAACATCATTGCTTTTGCTACTAAAATCATTCCAGCGTGCACCATAAAAGTCATCATTAGGTAGCGACAACAGTGAGCCATCTGCTGCTGTGGGTAAGCCATTGTTGGGCGTGATATTGCGCTCCTGATAGAGATAGCCTGCACCTATTGCTGTGGTGTCGTTGAGTCGCTTGTCTATACTAAAGTAAGCACTGCTATTGTCATTATCTTCACCATCAATATCATCAACAATAGGGTTGGCTTGTCTGTCATACTGAATGACGCTGCGGCCGACCAAGCTGTCGTCTTCGCTTAAGCTGCCTTGTACGTCTGCCATGACCTCATAGCCTTTCGGGTCGCTGATACTGGCTTTTAGGGTCTGCTCGCCGCCAGCTTCTCCGCGCTTGCGCACCAAGTTGACGACGCCGCCAAGTTCTGATGCGGCGTTAAATAACCCTGAAGGGCCACGCAACACTTCTACTCGTTCAAATGGGGCCAGATTCGGTAGGGTACCATTGATACTGGCCATCGGCGCACTAAGCCCATCAATACTGTATTGGTCATACTCATAACCGCGTGAAAAAATCGAGGAACGGCCGTCATCGTTTTGTAGTACTCGGAGTCCTGGAGTGCGCTTAGCAATTTGGTCTAAGGTATTGACGTTGGTATCTTCGATTTTGGCTTTCGTAATCACACTGATAGATTGGGGGATATTTTCTAAATAGTCAGGAATTTTCGTGCCGACAGTAGCCACGTTGGCACTGTATAAATCATTGTCATAACTGGTATCCAGACGATACAGCGGGTTTGCTTTGACCACGATAGTATCTAGCGTCGCACTCGGCGCATCTTCGGTGGTCTCCGCAGCATGAGCACTGCTAACAGACAAGGATAATAGTGGCAGTAGCGCGTAACAAAGTGAACTTAAACGAAAGGGTCGGAGAGTGGCCATTGTGGGGAGATGTGTGGTCATAAAATATCTTAAAATATAATTGAGAAACAAAAAACAAGATAAGAAGTAGGTAAGATGGCTATGATTCATTCTCAATAAAAACGATACGTTACCAATGATAGTACTTGCCTTAGCCGTCGTTTTTGGCGAATGCCACACGCTATAATCGTTTTATATCGATTCGCTCATCATAACCATAGTCATGGTTGCGGCGCTATACAAGCGCCACAGCCATAGTAAAGTTGTTGCCTAAGAAAGTATTAAAATCCGCGAGCCGTCTCAGGCGTCGTGGTATAAAAGATATCAAAGCTGCTGTTGGCGCTCGCAGTGACCAGTTTGCCATCGACAATGGCCTCTGCACTATAGTCAATACCACCGCCTGAGGTTTCACCACTTACAAAATTCGGTAGTGTCAAAGAATTGATGGTGACTTTTTGGTCAGTAACGGGGGTATCTCGTTTGGTGAGCTTTGTGCCGCGTGGTTTGAGCGCTTCGCCTTTTGGCAGTGCTTTGGTAGGGTCATCATAAATCACATCAAAACTTAATAACTGAGCTTGGTCTAATTGGGCTTTGCCATCAGTCACAGGAATACCAATCAATGCCTTGCTGCCGCGATGAATCATGCGGTTGTCCATCACGCGGCCATCCTCTAACGTACGTGCTTCGGCTGCGACTGAGCTGGTACGATTCATCACCATCAGCTGATAGCCAGGTACTGCGCGCTGTGCTTTTCCATCAAAAATATCTGCTACCAATTCAGGCGCGGTTTTTGCATTATTGACCAGCAGACGCGCCGATGTCTCAGAGACTGGGTAGTCTGTCTTATTAATAGTCAAGCTACGGGCATGGCCATAATGACTTTGTGTTTGCATCAATCCGTGCGCGGCGACGGTCGGTGCAGCAGTGTTATGCGTATTTAGACTTTGACAACCTGTCAGTCCTAAAGACACACAAAGGACAGATAAAGATAATGATTTAATGGATAAAGACATGCGTAAAACCTATTAATAATAAGAAGAGTAGAGGTGTGTAGAGACGCTGTGACTGTCTAAAGAAAAGGACAAATGAAAATAATATTGATAATTATTATCATCCTATTTATTATTACTATAATGTAACGAGATGTCAATCATCTTTGCTAAAGATAATGGCATTAAAATAAGCGGATGACATGCCCTAAAGCTGCGGCATAAAAATAAGACAATAAGTAATGAGGCTACAAATGGGGCAAGACAGTAATGCATTTGACAATAAACTGCGCTGCACAGCATACCAAGTACAGGGACGTTTCAAAAGAAAAGCAGTATCTGTATTTATGATGATAGCAATGGGGGTGATGAGTATCGAAGCAATGGCAAAACCTGACTTAACCACACCTGTAGATATGCAGCTGTTGTATGCAAAAGACAGCGGCTATCATTTTATGTCGCAGGATTTTATAGCGCCTGCACCAAAGGTAGATAAAGCAGATAATGAGCAATATGCCAAGCCGAGGCACTATCGTGTGTGGCTGGGCATACCAAAAGTGGCAAGCAACCAAAACCATCATAAAGTGCTGTATATGCTTGATGGTAATGCAGCACTAGATGAACTGGATAAAGCAGGACTGAAGCGTCTATCAGAGCAATCTGCGCCTGTCTTAGTGTTTATTGGTTATCAAGTGCCTTATCGGTTTGATGTTGATGCGCGGGCTTATGATTATACGCCACCAAGAGTAGCAAATGAGCCTAGCGAAGAGATGCCAGCGGCATTTAAAGAGGCGGAAAGAGCGCGATTGAACGGCGGCGCAGAATCGTTCTATCAGCTCATCGAAACTAAAATCAAACCATGGGTGTATAAACAGTTGCCACAGCAGCCCACACATGAAGCCTTGTGGGGACATTCATACGGCGGACTGTTTGTGCTGTATACGCTACTTGAACATCCAGAGGCTTATCAACATTATGACAGCGCGGATCCTTCATTATGGTGGGACGATAAAGCCATGCTCACACGTTGGCAAACCTATCAGTGCGCTAATAAGGGGACAGACAGCGTGCCAAGTGTGCGCCTGACCTTTAGTCAATCTGCCACTCAACGGGCAGAAGAGGACTCAACCGTTAACGATGACAAAGCACAATTCGGCCAGCAGGTTTGTGCCTATTTTGGCAAACGCTGCCACGCTCAGTCTTATGGCCAGTCACATGGCGAATTGTTTAGCACCTCATTACAGACGTTACTTGATAGCTATTAAAAACTACGCGCCAAGCATCGGCATATAATGAAAATACGCATACAGCGTACTGGCGATAGCGGTGAGGATAAGACATGCTGCGACCAAAAGTTTCTCCGAGGTGCGCCATGTGTGTTGCCAATGGATTTTACCGAGGCTGGTCAGCCATTCGGTCACGCTAATCGCCACAACCAGCCATAAGGAACCAACCAAAAACCCGCCCAAAACATCGCTTAGGTAATGCTCATTTAGCACAATGCGGCTCAGTCCCACCAGTACACAGAGGATAACGCCCAGTGAAAACAAGCGCACCTGCCGTGAAAAGTTGGTCGCCAAACGTATGGCGATATAAGCAATAAAACCATATAACGCAAGGCTAATGGTCGCGTGCCCACTGGGAAACGAATAGGACTGCTCAGTTAACAAAATCGCACTCGGGCGCTCGCGTGCGAATAATATCTTGCTCCAAAACGAAAACAACGTACTGCCAATGGTCGATATGAGCAGACCAACGATGACATACGGCTTACGCATTACGGCGCAAACCATACTGGTTAAAACAGTGATGAGGCAAGTAATCGCCGCCGCACCCAAGCTGGTAATGACAATAAATCCCTCAATCACAGGAGAGCTGCGCAGTACGCTCATGTGCGCGGATACATAATGGTCAAAGGCCACTATCGCATCAGCTTCGACCACATCTTCGACCAAGCCTGCGTACAGGGCGAGCACATAGCCGCCTATAATCACCAGTGTGGTTAAGGTTAAGCCAAAAAAATGCTGCCGCCGGAAACGCGCAGCCAAAAAACCCGCCAATACAGGATGGCGTGTCATAAAACGCAGTACTAAAGGCTGCTGTAATAAATGATAGCGCGTCACCTCTATATAATGCCAAATGCGCTTTAATACCCTTTCGCCATAACGAACCGCCACTGTCTCTATCAGCGCGAGTACCAGCAATACGACAATCATCGCTGCACCGAGGCTGGCGAGCTGAGGGTTTTCTTGTAATAGCGCGAACATCAGGGTGAATCCTTATCTTTCTTATTCTTATTATGGCTGTATTGATCGAGCGATAGGTTGGGCAGTAGCGTTTAAAGCAAGGTGTCATGATAGCGTAGCTGGCTGCTGCCTATCGTGGCGGTTATGTTGCATAATTGCGCTGATAAGGCACGTCTATACAGCCGTAAAAGTAGGCTATTTAACGCTTCTTACAGATAATCAGCATACCCACTAGCAATCCCAAAATGAAGGTCGTACGCGTATTGTGTACGACTGACTTAACGTATATGCTTAGGGTAGTGGGGCGTCATCGTGTGCGCCCTTTTCTTTGTTCTTGTTTTTTGATTTGTGACCTATGACGACCAATACTGCGCCTTCTTTGTCTTTTCGCCGTTATCCCTCAACCACTGCGCTACAATGCTTTGAGACAGCCGCGCGCCACCTAAGCTTTACCAATGCTGCCGCCGAGCTGCACATGACCCAAAGCGCGATTAGTAAACAGGTCGCACAGCTTGAAGAAATGCTTAATATCACGCTGTTTTACCGCACCTCACAGCGCATCTCATTGACACCTGCGGGCAAGGCTTATTACTTAGAGGTGCTCAATATCCTAAAGCATATTGAGACTGCAACCACGAGCCTGATGTCGCATAGTGACAACACTGAAATTCTAAACATCGTTTCGCACCCAACCTTGTGTTCTCGCTGGCTCATTCCAACCTTAAAGGGCTTTGATGAGGCGTATCCGCTGATACGTCTTAATGTCAAAGAGCAGCCTGCGCCCTTCTTTTTTGAAGATCAAAAGGTAGATATTGCGTTTTTATACGGTGATGGTATTTGGAACAGTATGGAAGCGGTAAAACTCTTTGATGAATACTGTATTGCAGTGTGTCACCCTGATTATCTGCTAAATAAGGACATCAGCGATCAGCCATTAACCGAAGCGCGCGCCCAAAATACCACGCTACTGCATATCGACTCGCGTCCAAGTGCATGGTATGAGTATTTTAAACAGCAAGACATCAGTATTGATGGTACGTTTGTCGGCCCACGTTTTGACACATTTCATGCTTGTATTGCCGCAGCGCTAAACGGCTATGGCATTGCCTTAGTGCCCCAGCGTTTGGTTGCGCCTGAACTGGCAGCGGGGACGCTGGTACAAGTCTGGGAGTTTGCGTCAAAAGGGCGCTGTGCGTATTACATGGCCTATCCATTATCCTTAGAGCGCACACACAAGACCAAAGTAATGGTCGATTGGATTAAACATGCCATTGAAAAGGCCGAGTGCTCTGTTGATGATGCCGTAGCGCCCTAATGGATTGACTACTGCAGGTCATTGCCAAAAGCCAATGAGCAAAAGGAATGCCAGACCAACTTTTATTCGTTTGCGGCATGACAAGGCATTTGTTGAAATGAAAGTCTGATTCAAGGACGAGAGACTTTCATGAACACACGTTATCAAGTGACTAATGCCTTTACCATGGTACATCCTATTACTCTGACGCATGGCAAGAATGCATGCGTTTGGGATACGAATAATAAAAGCTATATCGACTTTGTCGGCGGTATTGGTGTTTTAAACTTTGGTCATTGTCAGCCTAAAATCGTTGAGGCGATTACCAAGCAAGCCCAGTTATTAACCCATTATGCGTACAATGCCGCAGGCCACCTACCGTATCAAACCCTCATGCCGCGTCTGTGCCAGTGGGTCGCTGCCAGTATGCATGCGGTCAATACCAATAAAGCCCCAGCCGCCTTAAGCCCGCAAGCCATCGCTGATTTTGACAGCGAACCGCACGCAAAAGCCGTTGCCTTATCAGGTATGCTCACCAATTCTGGTGCAGAAGCCACCGAAAACGCCCTAAAAATCGCGCGCCTAAAAACCAAGCGTGTCGGGGTGATTGCGTTTGATGGCGGCTTTCATGGGCGTACGCTTGCGGCAGTCAATCTTAATGGCAAGGTTGCCCCTTATAAGCGCGGCCTTGGACCATTATCGAGCGCTGTTTATCATATTCCTTTTCCCAGCCCAGACAATACCGTCAGTGACCAGCAAGCGATGGCTGCGCTGACCCGCCTGTTTGAGATTGAGACCGATGTCGACAATATTGGCGCATTTATTGTAGAGCCGATTCAAGGCGAGGGCGGCTTTCAGCGTCTCTCCCCAAGCTTTGCCCAATATCTGCGCGCGTTTTGCGATGAGCACGGTATTGTGTTGATTATGGACGAGATTCAATCGGGCTATGGTCGTACAGGCGTGCCCTTTGCCTTTATGCATTTGGGTGTCAATCCTGATTTACTATTGCTCGGTAAAAGTATCGCTGGCGGGTTGCCGCTGGGCGCGGTCATCGGCACTGATGACTTGATGAATGACTTACCAAAGGGCAGTCTGGGTGGGACTTATTCGGGTAACCCTGTCGCCTGCGCAGCAGCAAATGCCACCTTTGACATCATGGCAGACGCTACCACGTGGGAAAACGCCCAGCATTATAGCGATGTGATTGAAACGAGCGTATCTACTTGGCAAGCTGAGAATCTCTCGCCTTGGCTACATGGCCTCACAGGTGTCGGTGCGATGCGTGGTATTGAACTGCGTCACAAGGAAGCGGGCACGAATCCACAAGTCATGACGCATATTTTGACCGAAGCACGTGCGCGTGGTTTGTTACTGATGCCAAGTGGTAAATACCGTCATATCATTCGCCTGCTGCCGCCACTGACGATTGAACCTGAAACGTTGCAGCACGGCCTAGATATCTTAAAAGAAGTGCTGCAAAGCATTCCTAAGCATTTTAGCCAGCCAACCAATACGCAGCCTACCAGCGCTGAATCTAATAACAATACTGCTGCAAAAACGCTGGCGGCAGGCTAAGTGCCGTCTGTGTTATGCCTGTTTTATAACTTATGTTTATGACACTCATTATCGGAGAGAATTCTAATGACCCGTGAAAGCACGACTACCGCTCACAATGGCTTTGTCAGGAGTGACACCATCCGTCACGCCTTTTCTGTCGCCATGTCGGATATGTACCAAAACGAAGTGCCGCTATATCAAGACCTGCTCACGCTGGTTGCCGATGTTAATAAAGCGACGTTAGAAAAAGATACATTGCTTGCCGCACAGCTGGCGCATACAGGCGAGCTACCACGCCTCGACATGGAGCGTCATGGCGCAATCCGTTTGGGTACAGCAAACGAGCTTGCGATGATGCGTCGTCTGTTTGCGGTCATGGGGATGCATCCTGTGGGTTATTACGATTTAGCGCCTGCCTCTGTGCCTGTACATTCAACGGCCTTTCGGGCGCTTGACTCGGCGTCATTGAACCAAAGCCCATTTCGGGTGTTTACCTCATTATTGCGTCTTGATTTGATTGATGATGAGGCGTTACGTGCGGCAGCCGAAGAGGCTTTGTCAGCGCGTCATATCTTTACTGATGAAGCCATTGCCTTGATTGAGCAATTTGAGCGCGACGGCGGCCTTGGTGCGGCAGACAGTGCGCGTTTTGTGCAAGCCGCGCTTGAGACCTTTCGCTGGCACAAAGACACACCGATTTCAAAGACCTTATACCAGCAGCTGTCTGACCAGCATCGCTTGATTGCCGATGTGGTGGGCTTTAAAGGGCCACACATCAACCACTTAACCCCAAGAACACTGGATATTGATGCCGTGCAGCAAGGCATGGCTGAGCGTGGTATTCCGCCCAAAGCCATTATCGAAGGGCCACCACCGCGTCACTGCCCAATTTTACTGCGTCAGACCAGTTTTAAAGCGCTGCAAGAATCCGTGAACTTTCGCAAAGCAGATGGCACGTATGAAGCGGGCGAGCATAGCGCACGCTTTGGCGAGATTGAGCAGCGCGGTGTCGCCTTAACCGCCAAAGGGCGCGCGCTTTACGACGAACTATTGGCGCAAGCACGTAACGACTTGGGTGCTACGCCCAACGAAGACAATGCCGCCAAGTACATGAAGCTGCTCAGCGCTGCCTTTAGCGCATTTCCTGATGATTATCAGACACTGCATGATGAGGCGCTGGCGTATTTTTATTATCAGCCCGTGTGTGATGGGTTGGAACAAGATACGTCAGAGCGTACGCTAGCGCTGATAACGAGTGATCCCAAAACGCTCAATCAAGACGACTTAAGTCAGCTGATTCGACAAGGTGTTTTGCGTATTGAGCCTATTGTTTATGAAGACTTTTTGCCCGTGAGTGCGGCAGGTATTTTTCAGTCTAACTTGCAAGAAGACAAACCCAGTGACTATGCAGGCACGTCCAATAAAGACGAGTTTGAACAGGCGCTAGGCGCTGCAGTCTATGACGAGATGGCGCTGTACACCGATATGCAGCGGCAGAGCTTAACCCAAAGTTTGCAAGCCTTGCAAAGTTTTACACAGCGTAGACCTAAGACCGAGCTGTCTTAACACGCTATCCTTGATAATCGAAAATACAAATATTTAAAACTCTTTATTTTATAAAACAAAGTTTGCTATTCCGAAAAGGAATGCCCGTAAGAATTTAATTATTTTGCAACGCTGTAGACAGCACGGTAATTTAATAAATGTCTTAAGGAAGCAAATTTATCACATACAACAAAAGGAATGACTATGATTCAGCAATACATGACCGCCATGGGTGTTAAAGACGACCAATACCAAAACGGCGACTTTGCCGTACACACACCAACCGATGGTAGCGTGATTGGTCACGTAACGCTACACAGCACCGACGATGTGCAGACAGCCGTGAGCAATGCTAAGAGCGCTTTTAACGCATGGCGTACCATTCCTGCGCCAAAGCGCGGTGAGCTGATCCGTATTTTGGGTGAGGTATTGCGTGAGCACAAAGACGAGCTTGGTGCGCTGGTATCACTAGAAGCAGGCAAAATCAAAGAAGAAGGCCTTGGCGAAGTCCAAGAGATGATTGATATTTGTGACTTCGCGGTCGGTCTATCGCGTCAGCTGTACGGCCTAACCATCGCTTCAGAGCGCCCAGGTCACCACATGCGTGAGACATGGCATCCGCTTGGCGTGATTGGCGTCATCTCTGCCTTTAACTTCCCTGTTGCCGTTTGGTCATGGAACACCGCACTTGCTATCGTCTGTGGTAACCCTGTTATCTGGAAGCCATCAGAAAAAACCCCACTGACCGCTATCGCGTGCCAAGCATTATTTGAAAAAGCGCTTAAAAAATTCGGTGACGCGCCAGCGCATCTATCACAAGTGATTCTAGGCAAAACCGAAGTGGGTAATGCGCTGGTTGAAAATAAAGACGTGGCACTAATCAGTGCAACTGGCAGCACCCGCATGGGGCGTACGGTTGGGCCTAAGGTTGCTGAACGTTTTGGCAAATGCTTGCTAGAGCTTGGTGGTAACAACGCCATGATTTTGACCCCAAGTGCAGATTTGGACTTGGCACTGCGCGGCATTCTGTTCTCAGCCGTCGGTACCGCAGGCCAGCGCTGCACTACCTTACGCCGTCTGTTCGTGCATGAGTCGGTCAAAGCCGACATTCTACCTCGCGTCAAAGCCGCTTATGAAACCGTGACCATCGGTCATCCGCTAGAGGGCAATTTGGTTGGCCCACTGATTGACAAAGACAGCTTTGACACCATGCAAACCGCGCTCAAAAATGCCAAAGATTCAGGCGGTAGCGTCACTGGCGGCGAGCGTGTCCTCGCAGACAAATATCCTGATGCTTATTATGTCAAGCCCGCCATTGTTGAACTCGATGAGCAAAACGACGTGGCGCGCAATGAGACCTTTGCCCCGATTTTA
This sequence comes from Psychrobacter sp. bablab_jr014, assembly GCF_016464015.1. GTDB lineage: Bacteria > Pseudomonadota > Gammaproteobacteria > Pseudomonadales > Moraxellaceae > Psychrobacter. Next base: position 162,115 of record NZ_JACDXT010000049.1, on the reverse strand, counting down.
TATGTCATGACCTACCGTGATTTTGATGACGCGCTTGCCATGCAAAATGACGTACCACAAGGTCTGTCCTCATGTATCTTCACCAATGATATCCGCGAAGCTGAAGTGTTCTTAAGTGACCGTGGTAGTGATTGCGGTATCGCCAACGTGAACATCGGCACCAGTGGCGCTGAGATTGGTGGCGCGTTCGGCGGCGAAAAAGAGACAGGCGGCGGTCGTGAATCAGGCTCAGATGCTTGGAAAAACTACATGCGTCGTCAGACCAATACCATCAATTACTCAAAAGAGCTACCGCTCGCGCAGGGTATTAACTTCGGTTAATCATCTGAGAGTGTAAAACTTTTTAAAGCACACAAGAGACGGCGCGTCTTATCCCAGCATGGGGCGCGCTTGAGTTACTGGTAACAAGGAACATAAAAGGAAATTTAGACGGCTTATACGCTACAGCGATAATAAGCATCCAATAAGCCACTACTAAGGAAGGTAAGTGTCTATGATTAACGAAGCCCCCTCAAACCCTGATGACGACTACGACTCGTCTAACGCCTCATCCAATTTTTTACTTGATATCGCGCCTTTGGTATTGACCGCCATTATCCTTATGGTGCAGTTCTTTGTGTTTAAAGACTTTACCCCGCACATTCCACTTGCCTGCGGTATTTTATTGACAGGGTTGTTCGTCAAGCTGCGTGGTCGCAACTGGCAGGGTATGGAAGATCGTTTTTTAAAGGTGATTAAAATCGGTTTGCCCGCGATTTTGATTTTGATGGGCGTGGGTATGCTCATCGGCTCATGGATTATCGCAGGGACTGTACCGACCATCTTGTATTACGGTTTTAGTATCTTTTCACCCTCATCGTTTTTAGTCTCCGTTTGTATCATTTGTGCCATCATTTCCGTTGCGACAGGGACGTCGTGGGGTACGGTCGGTACGGTTGGTCTGGCGATGATGGGTATCGGTGTTGGTCTTGGTATCCCTGCCTATTTGACAGGCGGCGCGATTGTGTCGGGCGCGTTTTTTGGTGACAAGATGTCACCACTGTCTGATACCACCAACCTAACGCCCGCCGCCGCAGGTGTGGACTTGTGGGAGCATATTCAAGGCATGCTGCCAACCACCGTACCAGCAATGGTCACCGCATTGATTATCTACGCATGGATTGGTATGAGCTACGGCAGCGACAATATTGATATGTCTGTTGTTCAGGTGCTACAAAGCACGTTATTAGACAACTACACCATCAGTTTATGGACGCTATTACCTGCGGTCGTGGTGGTTGGTGCTGCGGTCATGAAAATGCCCGCCATTCCAACGGTACTAAGCGGTGTGGTGGTGGCGTCACTTGTCGCGTTCTTTATGCAAGGCGTGGGCGTCAACGAAATCTTCACCGTGTTACAAAACGGTTTTGTCAGTGAAACAGGCTCAGAGGTCGTGGATCAGCTGCTGTCAAAAGGCGGCGTCATGTCAATGACGTGGGTGGTGACGTTGACTATTTTTGCGCTGGGTTTTGTTGGCTCACTAGAGCATTACGGCACGCTAAACGCCATCATGAACAAAATCAAGAGCCTAGTAAAGTCACGCATCGGCTTGATTCTTACCAGCTATACCAGCGTGATTGGCGTCGGTACGATCATTGGTGATGTGTACACTACCTTGGTCTTGCCAGCACGACTCTTAAAAGACAAATATCAAGAAATGGGCTACAAGCGCACCACATTAACGCGCTCTATCGAAGACAGTGGCACGCTGTTATCGCCGCTGATTCCATGGAACATGGGTGGTAGCTTTGTGGCAGCAACGCTGGGTATCGCAACCTTGGCTTATGCACCATTCGCTTTCGCTTGCTGGTTATCGCCTTTATTTGGTCTGTTATGGGCATTTTTGGGTAAGTTCACGCCAAAAGAAGCCGAAGAAGACACAGCCGCTTACCGTACGGAAATGGTTGACAACGCGGTTTCTGCCGAAAAGGTTTAAGCACGCCATCTCTAATTATTGTATTTATTCTCACTATAGTGGGTCACCATCCTAGTGACCCACCGTCAACACTTTCGTCTGCACAAAGGAGGGCACGATATGTTGCAAAGGCACTGTTTATGGGACATCACCGCGCCCGCAGCACCACACTATGAGCCACTTAGCACCGATACCAGCGCTCAGGTTTGTATCATCGGCGGCGGCTATACAGGATTGTCAGCGGCCATTCATTTGGCTGAAAAAGGCGTTCGCGTCGTGGTATTAGAAGGCAATACCATCGGTAGTGGCGGCTCAGGTAAAAGCGTGGGCTTGGTCAATGCAGGCACATGGGCGCGTCCTGATGACTTAAACGCTGAACTGGGCGACACAGACGGCGAGCGTCTGACCGCTGCCCTAGGCGCCGCGCCCAAGCTGGTATTTGATTTAATTGAGCGCTACAACATCGACGCCCAAGCGACCAATGCAGGCAATTTGCACATGGGCCATAACGCCAAGGGCGAACAAGATGTTGATATTCGTTATGAGCAATTGAGCCGTCGCGGCGTGGATGTTGAAGTCTTAACAGGCGCACGCTGTCATGAGTATTGTGGCACGACCAGTATTAACAAGGCGTTGCTCGATAATCGGGCGGGCACATTAAACCCAATGGCCTATGTACGCGGGCTGGCAAAAGTCGCTACCAGCCTTGGTGTGACCATCTATGGGCAGTCACCCGTCCAGCGCTTACAAAAAATCGATGGTGAGTGGCATGCGGTCACTCATCGTGCTCAGGTGAGCGCGGAGCGCGTCATTATTGCGACCAACGCCTATACCGAAGGCGAGTGGACAGAGGTGAATAAAACCTTTTATCTGGTTTCTTATTACCAAATCGCCTCTGAGCCTTTGAGTGGTGAAGCAGCAGCGCGTATTTTGCCCCATCGCCAAGGCGCTTGGGACACCCGTCTTGCGCTATCGAGTATCCGCCGTGATAAGGATGATCGCTTGCTACTGGGAACGGTCGGCGCACGCGCTTATAAGCCTGCGGCCTTTTATAAGTCGTGGGCGAACCTTGTACAAAAGAGCTATTATCCTGACTTGCCTGCATTTAACTGGCAGTACGAGTGGAGTGGTAATTTTGGCTTTACCCAAGACCATATCTTTCGCGTATTAGAGCCTGACGAAGGCATTGTGACCGCTACCGCTTATAATGGACGCGGTATCACCACAGGGACGATGATGGGCAAGTGCTTTGCCGATTATATTTTGACAGGCAATCGTGACAGCATTCCGCTACCGTTTAAAACCTTAGAAGAATGCAAAGTCACTATGCCCAAGCTTAAATCCATCATGACTGAAGTTGGCTTGACACTGTACCATTCAGGGCAATGTTTGCAGATTATTAAATAATAGCTGATTAAATATATAGTCAACACCGAATAAAAAATATGACATGATAGGTGCGCTCGATTAAACACTATTTTTCTTGCTTGCTGTGACTTCGTCTCCAGAGGCTGCGAAAAATAGTGTTTAATCTCACTGTACTCTCCCTATTTTTATATATTTTAAAATTACCTTTGAATACTTTGCAAAAAAAAGCGCGCCATCATGACGATAGCGCGCTTTTCTTATCTTTAATAGGGCTTTAGAGCATGTTTTACGATGGCTGCTGTAACTCTTGCTGGCGGGCTTGATAGCGACTATAAAAATAAATGGCCAAGCCAGGAATATAAAGGAGTAGGGACAAGAACAGATTGTCCACACCTGCGGCATAAATCAGCCATGCGCCATAGACGCTCGCGCCCAAGCCTGTCGCTTTGATATACCAGCGCTCGTTTTGGCTAAAGGCAACCTTTACTAAATATGCACCGACCAAAAAGTAAGGAATCAAAATCATCGAGGTTGAAATCAGCACTAAGGTGTTGTAGCCTTCGCCTGTCAGATAAATCATTAACAAACAGACTTGCACCGTCACACTGGTCAATGCCAGCGAGGCTGTCGGCGTGCCTTGCGCATTTTGTTTGGTAAAAATGCGCGGGAACGCATGGTATTTAGCTGCCGTGTAAGGTACTTCTGCTGAATAGATAATCCAGCTCAGATAAGACGCCAGTACAGAAACAATCAGACCAAGGCTGATGCCCCATTTGCCAAAACTGCCTGTCATCTGCGTCATGATACCTGCCATAGACGGATTGCTGAGCGCTGCCACATCCGCACGGCTCATCACCCCAAGCGACAAAAGCGTAATACCAATGTACAGTATCAACGCAAACAGCACGCCCATATAAGTAGCGCGACCGATATCAGCGCGTTTTTTGGCGCGCAGAGATAAAACAATCGCCCCTTCAATACCCGTAAATACCCACAGCGTAATGAGCATGGAGTTTTTGACCTGCTCCATAAAGGGCGTCTCAAGACTGGCACCTGTACGGTCGGTATTAAAGGTTTGTAAGTCAAAGCTATAATAAGCAAAAACAATAAAGGCAATCAGCGGTAAGCTTTTGGCTAAGGTGGCGAGCAAATTAATAAATGCCGCTTGCTGCATGCCGCGTAGTACCAAGTAATGCACCAGCCACAAAATGACCGATTCACCCAGCAGCGCCCATAACGTGTTGCCTTCACCAAAGATAACGGCGTTTTCTGTATCGACAAAGCTGCCAATAGCGGCAAACGCCACGACCAAATAGCCCACCACGCCGATAGTGGCACACAGCCAATAGCCCCACGCTGAGAAAAACCCCGCCAAGTCGCCAAAGCCTGTTTTAGCATACGTATAAATACCACCGTCCAGCTCAGGCTTTAAACGTGATAAATGCAAAAAACAGCCTGCGAGGAATAAAATCCCCACACCTGTAATCAGCCATGCGGTGATGATGGCATCGACACCCGCCACTTCCGCCATATTTTGCGGCAAACTAAAGACCCCAGCACCCACCATCGAGCTGAATACCAAGGCGGCGAGCGTGGTTAATCCAATTTTTTGTACACTTTGCATGGTATGACCGTCTGCCTTAGCGCGCATTCGCGGCAAAGTGCTGGCTTAGCACCTCAATATGCTCAGGGCCAATACCACAGCAGCCACCGATTAATGACGCGCCTTGCGTTTGCCACTGTGTTGCCCAGTTTAAGTAGGTAGGCGGGGTTAAATCGTCACGTACCTCATCCAGCCCATCATTGGCGGTGGCTTCTTTGGTCTGTGGCGGAAACGCATTGGCATAAGCCCCAAGCTGAATGGTATTTGCGCCTTTGTCTGCAAGTGTGTCTTTTGCTACCGCGAGCGCGGCATCAATGACCTCTGGCTGACAGCAATTAAACAAAATAGACGCCACATTGGCATCGGCAAGGGCAGTGATTGCCTCCGCTACCGTCTCACCTGAGCGCAAACGCGGCACATCAAGATTTTCATCGTCCTCAAGGGTAAAAGAGACCCATACAGGTTTGTCTTCTTTATCTAAGGTTTGAATAAGCTGGCGTGTTGCGAGCGACTCAGCAATCAGACTTTGCGTCTCAATAAGCCACAAGTCAATATAAGGCGATAAGCCCTGAATCAGCGGAGTTGCGATATCTTCAACGTGCTCAGCGTCGAATAAGTCAGCGCGATACGAGCCAAACAATGGCGGAATAGAGCCTGCCACGCGTGCGGTGTTGCCTTCAAGCTCAACGGCGGCACGTGCCATTTGTCCCGCAGAAACGGCCAAATCCTGTGCATTCGCTTCAAAGCGTTCTTGTCCAATATGAAACGGCACAAGGGCATAGCTATTGGTGGTAATGACCGAAGCGCCCGCTTGCAAAAAAGCGCGATGCACATCACGCACGGTTTCAGGCGCTTCTATCATGGCAAGTGCCGACCATTCAGGCTGACGAAACGGTGCGCCACGCTTTGCCAGCTCACGTCCCATACCGCCATCAATGATAGTGACCGATTGTGTTGTCATAGCAACTCCTATTTTCAAAAAAATAATGGACTCTAGGTGGCCTATAGCCTACTGACCAAAGATAAAAAGTGGGGCAATACTAGGCGTAATAAGCAAGCGATGCAACCGAAACTTTGGAAATACAAATCCACCAAAACGCAAGAAGCGGCATTCATACAACGCAATCGCACCATAAATGCGCCGATATAAGTAAGACTGTCAATCGTATTAATGGATAACTTTTGTTTATCCTTTAACAATAAAGTCTGTGAGCCAGACGTTTAACACATTGACAGCAAAAATTGTATTTGGGCATCATACTAAGGCGTGACTCAGTGAAATACTGACAATACTGACATAGTAAAACAATGATAATTTAAGGAGCGAAATATGAAAGCGGCACGTTTTTATGACAAAAAGGACATCCGAATCGAGGACATTCCTGAGCCAAAAGTCGAGCCTGGCACAGTAGGTATTGACGTGGCATGGTGCGGTATTTGTGGCACTGATTTACATGAGTTTATGGAAGGGCCTATTTTTATCCCGCCTTGTGGGCATCCCCATCCTATCTCAGGTGAGTCTGCGCCTATCACTATGGGTCACGAGTTTTCAGGCGTCGTCTATGAAGTGGGCGAAGGTGTTGATGATATTGAAGTCGGTCAGCATGTCGTGGTTGAGCCGTATATCATCGCCGATGACGTACCGACTGATGAAGGTAATAACTATCATTTGTCCGAAAATATGAACTTTATCGGGTTGGGTGGTCGTGGTGGTGGTCTGTCAGAAAAAATCGCTGTAAAACGCCGCTGGGTGCATCCCATTTCAAATGACATTCCGCTTGACCAAGCCGCATTGATTGAGCCGCTGGCTGTTGGTTATCATGCCTTTGTCCGCAGTGGTGCAAAAGAAGGCGATGTCGCGTTGGTCGGCGGTGGCGGGCCTATTGGGCTGTTGCTATCGTCTGTGCTTAAAGCCAAAGGCCTGACTGTCATCTTGACTGAGCTGAGTAAGGCACGTAAAGACAAAGCCCATGAGAGTGGGGTGGCAGATTATATCCTTGACCCTACCGAAGTGGACTTAAAAGAAGAAGTCATGAAAATCACCGAAGGTCGCGGTGTTGACGTTGCCTTTGAATGTAGTAGTGTCAATAAAGTACTGGACTCTCTCGTTGAGTTGACCAAGCCTGCGGGCGTGGTGGTCATCGTTTCTATCTGGAGTCACCCAGCATCTATCAGCGTACACAGCGTGGTCATGAAAGAGCTGGACGTACGCGGCACGATTGGCTATGTCAACAATCACCGCGATACCATCGAGCTGGTTGAGCAAGGTTTGGTTAATTTAGAACCATTTATTACCCAGCGTATTCAGCTGGACGACTTAATTTCAGAAGGTTTTGAGAGATTGATTCATAATAACGAATCGGCAGTGAAAATTATCGTCAACCCCAATCTATAAGTTTGTACTTGTAGGTTGCTAACGATATAGCGTGGTCGTTATTGAACACAAGCAGCATAAATAAGTAGCGCAATCTGATTTGCCTATTGTTTATGCTGTTTTTTATTACGTTAATATTCTTAATTGGCATATTATTTACAGGCAATAAAATAAGGAGATTTTATGCGTACGGTTGGCATATTACTGTTCGATGAGGTGGAGGTGCTGGACTTCGCTGGGCCTTTTGAAGTCTTTTCTTTAGTAGAAAATGGCGAAGATGCCGCGCACTTTAATGTGGTAACTATCGCAGAATGGCAGGCTCCGATTATAGCGAGGAATGACTTAACTATTATTCCAAGTTATGATATTCATAACCACCCACCTTTAGATGTCCTAGTGATTCCTGGTGGCCATGGCGCTAAAAATATTGAGATTCACAATCCTGTTATTATTGATTGGATTGCCAAGCAGGCTAAAGCAGTAGAATTGGTTTTATCGGTATGTACAGGGGCGTTTTTGCTCGCTGAAGCAGGGCTGCTGGATGGGCGTAGCGTGACCACGCACTGGCTGAATAAACCACGTTAGTTTTATTTTTATCGCATTTTCTTATTGACTTATATTTTATCAATGTTACTCTAAAGCCCTCTTTGGGGAGTAGCCTGCTTTTGTTAGCGAGATAAAACAACAAAAGCGTTCGTATCAACATATTTGGCCACATGCCATGGTGCGGACACCGACTCGGTTGGCGAGACCATCGATATATACACACTAGAGGTCGAGGGTGTGGGTATGTCGTGGACTCTATACTCGACCCGAGACTGTTTTGCATGAACCCAATAGCCCTTCTGTTACTTGCCTTTTCTATGTCCACCGATGCCTTTTCGGTCGCGATTGGTAAAGGGGCAAATCTCAAAAATCCGCGTTTTACTCAAGCCCTACGTCTGGGACTTATCTTTGGTATTGTCGAAGCCATCACGCCGCTGGTTGGCTGGTTGATTGGACGCTCCACCACTTATTTTATCGATGCCGCCTTTGTCGAGCGCTGGGATCACTGGGTCGCCTTTATTATTTTGGCAGGCCTTGGCGCTTATATGCTTTTTGAAAGTTTTCAGTCAGACGATGATGACGAGGATGCAGGTGATAAGCCTGCGAAAATGTCTGTGGTAAAAATCATGCTTACTGCACTAGGCACCAGCATTGACGCGATGGCGATTGGTATCAGTCTGGCCTTTATTGATGTCAATATCTTTGTTGCGGCGGCGCTTATTGGTTTGGCGACCGCAATGATGGTGACGATTGGGGTGATGCTGGGCAGGGCGCTTGGCACGCTGATTGGTCATCGCGCCGAGATGCTTGGTGGCGTCATGCTGATCATTATCGGTGCATGGATATTATTCAGTCACATGATGGGTTAGTGCCATATCTCATCTAACACCCTAAACCAATTTTCTGAGGCTATCTTGTTAATGAGCGCCTTAGAAAAATTGCGCTGCTGCATGCGCGTAATCAGCTTATCCATATCACGTACATCGCTAAGTGGCTCAGGCAATAGACAACCGTCAAAGTCTGAGCCAAAGCCCACGTGGTCATCGCCCAACTGCTCAAGCAAATAAGCCAGATGGTCAATGATGACATCAAGGGACGTCTGTATATTGCGCTGCCCATCGGCGCGTAAAAATGCGACGTCAAAGTTCACGCCAACCATGCCGCCACTTGCTTTAATGGCGCTCAACTGCTGGTCGGTCAGGTTTCGCGCCTGCGGGCATAAGGCGTGCGCGTTGGAGTGGGTTGCGATAATCGGCTGATTTGTAATCTCAAGCGTGTCCCAAAAGGCGCGCTCATTCATGTGTGACACATCAATGACCATGCCCTTTTTGGCACAAGTCACCACAAGGTCTTTGCCAGCCTCGGTAAGTCCCGAGCCTGTATCGGGCGAATGCGGAAAAGCCGCGTTTAGACCATCACCAAACAGACTTTTTCGATTCCAAAGTGGACCGATGCTTCGCAGCCCTGCCGCATAAAACGTGTCTAATAAATCAGGCTGAATCGCCAAAAACTCCGCGCCTTCGACATGCAGCACGATGGCCAGTTGATGGTTTTTCTGACATTGTTTGATTTGTGCGACCGAGGTACAAATCTGAATTTGCCCGTCTGATTGCGCTTGCAATGCTTGAGCAAGCTGTAATTGCGCGCCGCAAATATCGACGATTTCTTGTGGCGTAAAGTCTGTATTTGACTGATTGGCCAACTTGTCAGGATGGTTATTTTTTACATAACCATAAGGCGGTAAAAAGATAGAAAACAGTCCGCCGAGCCAGCCCGCTTGCTGGCAGCGCTGCAAATCTAAATGCCCAGGCAGCGTGCCGTAAATAAAATCATGCACAGGGTCAGCCGCTGCGCTGAGCCAAAGGCGGGTCAATAAATCATTGTGTCCATCAAAGACTATAGGCTGGGTCATGGTCGCTTTATTCATTCTGTCACCGTCTGCGTTGGGATGCGCGCCTCTTTGCTGAGCAGTTTGGAGTTTTTGGGGTTCCTAAAGCGTAAGTCTTCAAAGGCGACGGGCGTTTTACTATTGATGCGCGCCTCTTCAATTAAATAATGATAAGGCGATTTGCCGCACACAGGGTCGGCGTTTTTGGCGTCGCCTGTCAGCATAAACGCTTGGCAGCGGCAGCCGCCATAATCGCGTTCTTTATCAGGACAGCTTTGGCACATCTCAGGCATCCACGTATCACCGCGATACTGATTAAAGCTCGCCGAGTCATACCAGATGTCTTTTAGCGGTGTTTGCTTGACGTTCGGAAATGCTATCGGTAGCTGTCTTGCGGCATGACAGGGCAACGCGGTGCCATCAGGCGCGACGGTCAAGAAAATCTTGCCCCAACCATCCATACAGGCTTTTGGGCGCTCTTCGTAATAATCAGGGACGACAAAAATCAATTTGCATTTAATACCCAGCTCGGCGATTTTTTTGCGATATTCATTGGTGATACGCTCGGCGCGCACGACTTGTTCTTTGGTCGGAAGTAGACCTTCGACATTTTCAAACGCCCAGCCATAAAATTGGCAGATTGCCAGTTCCACCGTGTCGGCTTCTAATTCTAAGCACAGCTCAATGATTTTGTCGATTTGGTCAATGTTTTGCCGATGAATCACAAAGTTTAGCACCATCGGGTAGTCGTACTTTTTAACCAATCGCGACATCTCATATTTTTGTTCAAAGGCATGCTTTGAACCCGCTAAGAGATTATTCACTACAGGGTCGCTGGCTTGAAAGCTGATTTGAATATGCTGCAAGCCTGCATCTTTTAAACTGGCAATGCGTGCTTCGGTCAGTCCCATGCCTGAGGTGATGAGGTTGGTATAAAAGCCCTTTTGGTGCGCGTAGGCGACCAGTGTTTCTAAGTCTTGGCGCACCAATGGCTCACCACCAGAAAAGCCCAACTGCACCGCGCCCAGCTGCCGCGCCTCGTCGAACACCGCGCACCATTCTTCGGTCGTCAGCTCGTCTTTATAGCGCGCATAGTCAATGGGGTTTGAGCAATACGGGCATTGCAGCGGGCAACGATAGGTCAGCTCCGCAAGTAACCATAAGGGCAGCCCAGCAGGTGCAGTCATACCAGTTCAATCCAATGTTCACGCTGGGCGACCAGCATGTATTCAATAATATCTTGCTCAATCTCAGGCACATCGCCGAACATCGCTTTTATCTTTTTAATGATATCGGCAATCGATGCGTGACCGTCAATCTGTTGACCGATGATGCTGGCGCTGTCGTTCAGCGTAATCATGCCCTCAGGGTAGAGGAGCACATAGGCATCTTGTGCTGGCTCAAACTGAAAGCGGTAGCCGTGACGCCATACAGGGACGAGCGATTGATCCAGCTCAGGTAAACTCGCAGGTATACTCATTTAAACAATCCTTTATGCCAGACATTCTCGTTGGTGACGCTTTGGTACGGCGCTTGGTCATGCACATAGGCGAGGCTCAAGGCATCCAAGATCGTCCATAAGATATCGAGCTTAAATTGTAATATCTCAAGCATACGTTCTTGCTGCTCTGCCGTTTTGAATGAGTCAAGCGTGATGGTCAGACCATGCTCAACATCGCGGCGGGCTTGGCTAAGGCGTGAGCGAAAATAGGTGTAGCCTTCTTCTTTAATCCACGGATAGTGCTTGGGCCATGATTCCAAGCGCGACTGATGAATCTGCGGGGCAAAGAGCTCGGTCAGAGAGCTGCTCGCCGCCTCGCGCCATGTGGCACGGCGGGCAAAGTTAACATACGCATCGACCGCAAAGCGCACCCCTGGCAAAACCAATTCTTCAGAAATGACTTGCTCACGTGTCAGACCGACCGCTTCTGCTAAACCAAGCCACGCTTCGCGCCCGCCGCCATCAGGATACACGCCGTCTTGGTCAATCATGCGCTGAATCCACTCTTGACGCACGCGCTGATCGGGGCAGTTCGCCATGATTGCTGCGTCTTTTAGCGGGATATTGATTTGATAATAAAAGCGGTTGGCGACCCACGCTTGGATTTGCTGCTGCGTGGCGCGCCCTTCGTGCATCATTATATGAAAAGGGTGGTGAATGTGGTAATACTGACCTTTTGCCATAATCGCTTGTTCAAACGCTTCTGGACTGAGTGCTGCGGTTGGTTCTTGCATTATGTTTACCTTGCGATTGCTGTCTTTATCTTACCGTGTGTCTTAAAGCTCTATCTGCATACCATCGAACGCCACTTCAACGCCGTGCTGTTTTAGGGTCGCCGCTTGCTCTGATTGCTCATTTAATATTGGATTGGTGTTATTAATATGAATCAATACTTTGCGCGTGTCATCGAGCTGGTCGAGATAATGCAGCGAGCCATCATCACCGCTGATGTGCAAATGCCCCATGTCTTGTCCTGTCTTGGTACCGACGCCGCATTCTTGCATTTCATTGTCGGTCCACAGCGTGCCATCAATCATCACGCAATCAGACGCCTGCATAATGTTCATAACTGTATCGTCAATCTTGCCAAGACCTGGCGCGTAAAACAGCTGCTTTTGCGTGGTAAGGTCTTTGACGATTAAGGCAATATTGTCGCCATCATGCGGGTCGTTGCGGTGCGGCGAGTAGGGCGGCGCTGAGCTGCGGATGACAAGTGGCGTCAACTCTAAATTGTCAAAACCATCGATGCTAAAGGATTGCGCTGGGTCGATTTGATTGTACGCTAGACCGCCATTCCAGTGCTTGAGCATATTAAAAATAGGAAAACCCGTGGTCAGGTCTTGATACACCATGTCGGTACACCATACCGAGATGGGGCAGCCTTCACGTAAAGTCAATAGCCCTGTGGTGTGGTCAAGCTGACTGTCCATCAACACCACGGCACTAATGCCCGTGTCTCTGAGCTGGCGGGCGGGCTGCGCGGCTTTAAAGTCAAATAACTGCTGGCGAATATCGGGCGAAGCGTTAAACAAAATCCAATCAATGCCGTTTTCTGAGATGGCAATAGATGATTGGGTGCGCGTCTGTGCATCAATCGTGCCTTGGCGGACGCCGTGACAGTTAGCGCAATTACAGTTCCACTGCGGGAAGCCGCCACCCGCCGCTGAGCCTAAAACATGAATATACATAAATCGATATTTCCAAAATACAAAAAAATAAAAGCCCTAATTATCTAGGGCTTTTAATAAAAATGGGTGCTGGCAGGTCTTAGCGTGCTTCAAAATACATGGTGACTTCAAAGCCGATACGGATATCTTTAAAAGCTGGTTTGGTCCACTGCATGGTATGACTCCAATAAAAACAAAACTCACTAATGAGTCGTAGGAATAATGTAAGTAACTAATAGTATTACAAGGCGAGCACTTGTGTCAATTTGTCATGCGGTATGGTGTATAGGGTTTTGGTAACGGAGACTAACACTAAGTATGCTATGCGCAACATTTTGATGACAGTATCAATTATTGAAGGTAATGAATCTGCACACTTTCAAGTACTTGGTTTCTCTTGCACTTATACGCAAAAACAAAAAAGCCCGATAGGAGTGGACTGCACCCCATAAGTTGGACACCACTTATGGGGTATTTTTATGCGTTACGATCTAGACTTTAAGCAACAAGTCATCGCATACTATGAACAAGGGAACACAGGCAAAGCGACCGCGAAAGCATTTGATATTGATGACAAGACCGTATGCAAATGGGTTCGGCAGTATCAAAAGGGTGGTATCGACGCCATCAAACCAAAGAGCAGTAAAGCCAAATACAGTAGCGCGTTCAAACTCAACGTACTCACCACCATGCTTGAGGAGGGTTTGAGTCAATCAGAGGTTGCACTCAACTTTAACATCAGCGCCCCTGCCTTGATCAGCCAGTGGCAGAGCGCCTATAGGCGTCAAGGCATATCAGGGCTTGAATCTAAACCTAAAGGTAGACCCGCCATGAGCAAACCCTATATCACAGACAAGCCAGAGAATGAGAAAAGCGTCGCCGAGCTTAAGCGTGAGAATGAGTACTTGCGGGCGGAGGTTGCCTACCTAAAAAAGCTCGATGCCTTGCTCAAAGCGGAGGAACAAGCAAGCAAAAAGCAAGGCTCATCTCAAGGCTCATGCGCATGCTGGGGCTTAGCGCCAAGATAAGACGGCAAAAGTACCGCTCATATAAAGGAGTGCAAGGCAGTATTGCCCCGAACCATCTAAAGCGTCAGTTTCATGCAGATAAGCCGAACACACGCTGGCTTACGGACATTACTGAGTTCAAAGTAGGTGAAGACAAGCTGTATCTGTCGCCCATACTGGATTGTTATAACCATGAGATTGTCAGTTACACCCTCTCAAAGCGCCCGACCTATGACTTGGTGCGCAAGATGCTTGATGCTGCGCTCGTCAAGACGACAGCATGTCGTGATAAAGCACTTCTGCTGCACTCAGACCAAGGCTGGCATTATCAAATGAAACACTTTAGCAAAACGCTCAAAGCACACGGTATCAAACAAAGCATGAGCAGAAAAGGTAACTGCTTGGACAATGCGCTGATGGAAGGCTTCTTCGGGACGCTAAAGTGCGAGACCATTTATATTGAAAAACCCAAAACGATTGAGCAGCTAGAAAAACAGATTCATGAGTACATGCACTATTACAATAATGAGCGTATTCAACTTAAACTAAAAGGACTGAGCCCTGTTAAGTACAGAACGCAGTCCTTCATTTAATCTAAACCGTCCAACTTTTGGGGGTCAGTCCAGAGGCATCGGGCTTTTGAATTATCCATATTACCAATCAAGATTAGTAAGATTTGCGATTACGCCTCTTTGCTATCATCCGTTGCCGATATTTTGATAATCGGCTTTAGGGTGACGCCTTTTTCGCTGTCTTCTGCCGCTTGGTTGATGTCGTCAAAGTCATAAAACTTAACCAACTTATCAAATGGGAACTTGCCCACCATATATAAGTCAATGAGCACAGGGATAAAGATACTGGGCACACTGTCGCCTTCGACCACGCCAATCAGCGTTTTGCAGTTTTGCATGATGTCGGTGACATCGAGCGCGGCGGTCGTGCCTGGCGCAGACGCACCCACGATAGCCGCTGTGCCACGCGAGCGTAGAGACGCCATCATGTCGCAAATAAGCGCGCTGATACCTGTTGAATCCATGGCAAACTGTGCGCCGCCATGGGTAATCTCTTTGACGCGGGCGACGGCATTTTCTTCTTGACTGTTAATGACGTGGGTCGCACCAAGCGTGCGCGCCAGCGCCAGACGTGAGGGCACGATGTCGATGGCGATGATGGTGGTCGCGCCCAAAGCTGCTGCCGCCATGACCGCTGACAGCCCAACCGCGCCGCCGCCCCAAGCCACAAAGCTACTGCCTGCGCTGACCTTGAGCGCATTCATCACCGTGCCTGCGCCCGTTTGGATGCCGCAGCCCAATGGACCGAGCAGCTCAAGGGGCGCGTCCTTACGCACTTTGATGACGTTACGCACATTAGCAATGGCATATTCGCCGAACGAGGACTGCCCAAAAAAGCGGTCATGCAGCTCGCTGTCGTCCTCTGCGCTCAAAGCATGCGAGCCATCGACGCGCTGCCCCGAAAAGTTGTAATCGTTGAAGTTTTCGCAGTAGGCGGGATGCCCCTCGTGACAGGCATTGCACGTATTGCAGTTTAAAAAGGTCAAGACCACATGGTCACCTGCCGCAAGCTCGGTCACCTTGCTGCCGACCGCCTGCACGATACCTGAGCCTTCATGCCCAAGGACAATAGGCTGCGGTACGGGAAAGACTTGGTCACGGGCGACCATGTCGGTGTGGCACATGCCCGCAGCGACCACGCGTACCAGCACTTCGTCGTCACGCATGTCGGTCGCCTTGACGGTTTCCATCTGAAACTTGCCGCCTTTTTCACGAATCACGGCGGCTTTGTAGGTTTTTTGCGGGGTTTGTTGTTGAGTATTTTGAGTCATCATCATTCCTTTGAACGCGAAGTAAACGAAATGCCTGTGCGGATCTGTGCTGCGTGGACAGAGCCGCACCCTGTGGTTTTATTATGCTTTACAGGCAGCGCTTGCTTCTTGTGCTTTTTTGTAGACGCTCTCCGCATCCAGTCCTTGCGCTTTGACATCGCTTAGGTACTTTTGCGTGCCTGCTTCTAGGGGCGCTTTCCATTGTGGGTCGTTCAGCGGGTCAGGAATGTCTATCATGGTATCGCCCTTGGCTTTGGCTTCGGCCATATATCTGTCATCTTCCGCATCAAATACTTTGCCTGCCGCTTTTGCCATCGCCATACCTGAGTTGTCATCGATGACTTTTTTAAGGTCATCGGGCAGACTGTCGTACTTGTCTTTATTCATCGTGACCATGATGGCCGAGCTATAGAACGGAATATTGGTGTGGGTGTTGGTCAGCTCAATCAAACGAAATGAGCCTGTTGCATCCCATGGCAAGCTGACCCCATCCAAGACGCCACGCTGAAGCGAGGTATAAATGTCGGTAGCAGGCAAGCCAACTGGCGTCCCTCCTGCCGACTCAATAATGTCGCCTGCGATTGTTGAAGGACGACGCATACGCAAGCCTTTTAAATCATCTGGCGTACGAATGGGCTGGTCAACGGTGTGCATCCCGCCAGGACCCGTGCCCATCATAAACAGCAAATGCGTGTCGTCGTATTCTTGAGCAATGACGCCCTCATCATACAGCGTTTGTAGCATGCAGTTCATTTGCGTCGCGGAGTTCGATAGCCCTGGCAGCTCGGTGACTTGAGTTAAAGGAAAACGACCATTGGTATAGCCTTGTAGCTGCGAACCAATATCGACCGTACCTTTGGCAGTCGCGTCATAGGTGGCATCAGGCTTGCTCAATGTCGCAGACGGATAAATCTCGACTTTGAGTCTGCCGCCTGACTCTTCTTCAATTTTTTTGGCCCACGGCTCAAAAATTTCAGTATGTGTCGCGGCAGTGGCAGGCCAAAAATGTGAAAAGCGTAAGGTGGTGGTTTCGGTACTGTCCGGAGCTACGGTGTCGCCTGATTGCGAGCAGCCAGTCAAGCCAAGAAGAGCCGTCAATGCAAGGCTCATTGGAAGTCTTTTTTTCATCATAAATCCCTTTTTGATGCTTACTGAGTATTCATATTCTAAACAACCATGTTCTAAATATGAATTATTGTTCGTATTTAGAACTAAATTAGCGTTTTTTGGTGTTGCTGTCAATGTTATTGTGGGTTTATTTGTCTTTTTGGTGTTGCGCTATAATGGCGCCAATAGCGTCTAGAACGTCTTGGCACTGACGGTCTGCTGACGCACAATAGCGTAACGGATTGGTGACAGGTAATAAGCTGTGTTGATACGTGTCTGACAACTCGTTAGATTCGGTAGCCAGCAAATGCTGTAACGTCGTCACAAACCCGGCATGCTGCTGATGAGCGTATTCACTGGCGTTATCAATCGTATCAAGTAGCGCATGCTGCTCGGTGTTTCTAGCGTACTTTGTAAGCGGCTTTATTAAGTAGGCATCGCTGTTTAAATCTAGATTGGCTGCCATACGCTCAGGATGGACCTGCAGTCCTTGTAGCAGTGTTTTGAGATAGGCAGCCGCGCCCGCGATAAGCGCTGCGCCTTCGGTCAAGGGCACCCAGCTGGCATGCCATTGTCCCAATGAGCGTTCAAAGGGCTGGGCAGTGGTGTTGCTGATAACGCTTAAGTGTCCGTGCATTCTTATACTGGCGGCTTTGATAAGGGCGCACAGTACGGGGTTGCGCTTGTGCGGCATGGACGAGGAGCCGCCCATACCTTCAATCGCTGGCTCAGACAGCTCGCTGATTTCAGATTGGCACATTAAGGCAATATCTAGAGCGATATTTTCCATCGCGCCTGCACAGGCATCAAGGCTACTGGCAATGGCGTGAATAGGCTGGCGATTGGTATGCCAAGGCAATAGCGGCGTCGCCAAACCGAGATAGTCCGCAACGTGCTGTGGCAACTGGTGCTGCTGGTTTTCTTCATCACCGATACCGACAGGGCCGCCCCATTGCAGGTAAAATCCTGTTTGTGTCAGATGCTGTAGCTGTGCTGCGATAGGAAGCAGACCTGCCGCCCATTGTGCGACCTTGACCCCAAAAGTAATGGGCAAGGCTTGTTGTAGCAAAGTTCTACCTGCCATCGGTGTGCTACGATGGTCACTGATCAATGTTTTGCACGCTTTGAGCGTTCGCAATAAGTCATCATAGATACGATGGGCAACAGGTTTGAGCACTAGCATCATTGCGGTGTCGATGACATCTTGGCTGGTAACGGTTTGGTGAAAATAGGGTTTTAAGTCATCGGAAAGTAAGGCTTTGGCCTGAGTCACAAACGGAATCGCAGTATTACCGCCCAAATAAGTATTTTGGCTTAAGGTGTCTATATCAAAATTCTCAAGGGACAAAGCGTGCTGCATGCTATCGAAAATTCCTTTAGGAATAAGTCCGTTACGCTCACGCACGGCCACTATTGCCAGCTCAAAATCGAGCATGGCTTGGACGAAACCACGGTCTGACAAGTCCTCTGCCACCGCAGGATGTACAAAAGGCTGATTGATTAATCGATTGATTTTCATTTAGAATCCCTGATTTCAGTAAGTAAAAAACAGTATGCCCATGACACAAGATAAAAAAATATCCTCTGACAGTCCAGATTTTGTCGCGTCGCTTGCAGGCGGGCTGAGCGTTTTGTTGGCATTTGACGAGAACCACACCAGCATGACCCTGAGTGAGGTTGCCGAGCGTGTCAATATCGATAGAGCAAAAGCGCGCCGCTATCTGCTCACCCTACATGCGCTCGGTTACGTGCACAAAAGCAAGCGTCAATTTAAGCTGTCACCCAAGACATTGAGTCTTGGTGCAAGCTATCTAAACAGTGTGCACCATCATGATATTATTCAGTTTTATCTAGAGCGTGTCACCGAGCAGACGGGCGAATCCTGCTCGTTTGCCGTATTGGATGGTGACGATGTGACTTACATTGCACGCTCTGCCGCACAGCATCGCTTATTGTCTATCGCCATTGCCATTGGGACACGCCTGCCCGCCGCCTATACGTCTATGGGACGCGTAATTTTGGCAAATCTACCCGAAGACGAGCTTGCTGAGTTTCTTGACAACACCGACATGGTCGCCTATACGCCGCACAGTATTACTGATAAAACAGTGCTTAAAGAAGCGCTGGCTAATATCAAAGCACAGCAATATGCCGTGGTTGACCAAGAGCTAGATTCGGGACTGCGCTCATTGGCACTGCCTGTTTATAAGTCCAACAATGAGCTGATAGGTGCGATTAATATCAGTACCAATGCCATGCGCGTCTCAGAAGCAGATTTGATTGAGCAGTTTTTACCGCTACTTAAAGAATGCGCGGACAATATCCAAACCTACTATATTTAATTTAGAACAACCGCTTACATACTGCTCATACTTATCTTGTACCTATCAAAAATTAACGCCGCCATGTGACGACCCGTCCACACTGGCGGTTTTTTTGGCTTTTTTATCGATAACTTGCTGAATACGTTTGCGTGATGCCGATAACATTTGCCTATCGATAACGACGATACGGTTTCGTTTAAGTAGGGCTTGTGAGTCAACAAAGATAAAGCATTGACAATCTCATAAAAAGAGTATAGCTTAATTCACAATACGAACGTTAATTCTAATTAAGAACAAAAATAAACGAAGAGTGATGTTTTTTGGATAAGGTTAATGCCATGCATTGTCATTATCTTGTATATGACTGAACCAAGGATGGTCGTGCAGGGAGCACGGGTGCATCGTCATGCTGATGATGACACTAAACACAATCAAGGAAGAAGCGTTATGAAAAAAGCCATAAAACGTACCAGCTTGTCTGTGGTCGCAGCACTGATGCTTGGATTGGCAGGTTGCTCAGGGCAAGCTGAAAACGCAAGCGGTGCACAAACAGATACGACCGTATTACGGTTTTCACACTTTTGGCCTGCCACGTCTGCGATGCATGTCGAGGTTTTTGAGCCTTGGGCCAAAAAAGTTGAGACGGAATCAAACGGTAGGCTAAAAGTAGAGATTTACCCGTCTGCCACCTTGAGCAAACCTGACGTCACCTATGATGCGGCTGCTAAAGGCACCATTGATATTGGCGCGCAAGTCCACGGCTACAATAGTGGGCGCTTTCCACTCACACAGATTGCTGAGCTGCCAGGACTATCCAACTCCGCTACCCAAATGGGCTGTATCCTACAGACACTGTATGACAACGGTACGATTGCGAGCGAATACGACGACACGCATCTGCTATTCCTAATGGGTGCAGGCCCGTCTGTACTTCACACTACTGATAAGCCCATCCGTGTCCCTGCAGACATGAAAGGACAACGCATTCGCCGTCCTTCTGCCATCGCAGGCGATATCATTGAGGCGACAGGCGGCACACCTGTCGGCTTGCCCGCCACTGATATCTACACCTCTTTACAGCGCGGCGTGATTGATGGGATCAGCTTTCCTTGGCAACCGACAGGAGACTTTCGACTGATTGAGTTGACCCGCGCGCATACTAATATTCCTTTTTATAATTCCTCTTTAATGGTCACCATGAATAAAGATAAATATGAGAGTCTGCCTGATGACCTAAAAAAGGTCTTGGATGACAACTCAGGCAGAGTCATGTCTGACTTGGTGGGTAAGGTGACGGATAAAGAAGATGCTAAGTTCCGCGAGCAAGCACGCGCAGCAGGGCATACCATGGTCGATATTCCTGACCCGCTCAATGACCCCAATTGGAGAGGGCCGCTACTGGCAGGCAGTCAAAAGTACCTCAACGATGTTAAAGCCATGGGCTTGGATGCCGACAAAGTCTATGAAGAAGTCAAAAAAGTCAGCGCGGCGTGCAAAGGATAATTAACAACGGTTAAAGGATGAACATAATGAGAAGCATTACCCACCCAATAGGGCGCTTTGATAACAGCGCTAAAGACTATCAGCATATTAAGGCCGTGCCTCTAGCAGCGGCGATGGGCGCAGAAATACAGGGCGTGGACTTAAGCAACCTAAGCGATGAGGCGTTTCGTGAGATTGAGTCGGCGCTCTATCGGCACAAACTGATTTTTTTTAGAGACCAAGACTTGTCGTTCACCGACCATGAAAACTTGACCCTACGCTTTGGTGAGTTTGGCACCGATGCCTATACCAAAGGCGTCGAGGGACACGAAAACATTCAGCCCGTGATTAAAGAGGCGACCGTACAGACCAAGATGGTCTTTGGTAGCGGTTGGCATACCGATTCTGCGTTTTTGCCGCGTCCGCCGTCTATAGCCATCAACTATGGCAAAGACATGCCTCCTTTTGGCGGGGATACCTTATTTGCCAATACGGTCTTGGCGTACAACAGCCTAAGCCCTGCCATGCAAGAGATGATAGCGCCGCTCAAGGTGTGGATGAGCGCTAAGCACGTGGTCGCCTCCATGCATGCCGAGCGCGCGGACAAAAAAGCCAGCGAGCTTGGCAGTTTAGAGCTCGATGTCGATACCCAAAAGATGATAGAGGGGTCGTATCACCCCTTGGTCAGAACGCATCCTGTGTCGGGAGAAAAGTCATTGTATGTGGACAAGACTTACGCCTGTGGTATCGAAGGCATGACTGAGGCCGAATCGCGCCCGCTATTGGATTTTTTGGCGAGCTTTGCGACACAAGAGTCATTTGTCTGCCGCCTAAAATGGTACAACAATACGGTAATTATGTGGGATAACCGCATCTGCCTACACCAAGCATTCAATGACTATGAGGGTTATAGACGCGAGATGTACCGCGCGGTAGTGATGGGCGAGCAGCCTGCATAAGGAGCATATTATGGAAGATATTTTTACATCGCTGGTTACCCCAGCAGGCTATAGCGAGGTCGAATGGCGGGCGCGTATTGAGCTTGCGCTGTGCTACCGAATGGTCGATTACTATGGCTGGACCACGCAGGTCTATAACCATATTTCGTACCGCATACCGGGTACAGAACACATCCTTATCAATGCCTTTGGCTTGTTATACAGCGAGGTGACGCCCTCAAACTTGGTCAAAATAGACTTTGATGGTAATAAGGTCGATGACTCTCCATACCCCATCAATAAGGCAGGTAATGTGATACACACCGCCTTGCACAAAGGGCGCGATGATGTGCATTGCGTTATGCATACGCACAATGCTGATGTACAAGCGGTGAGCGCTTTGTCCTGCGGGTTTATTCCTTTGTTCCAAGAGGCTTATATCTTTTTTGAGCGAGTAGGCTACCATCCGTTTGAAGGTATTGTGCTCGATATGTCAGAACAAGAACGCTTGGTTAAGTCCTTAGGCGCGACCAACCATACCCTGATGCTAAACAATCACGGCGTCATCACTACAGGTCACGATGTCGCCTCAGCATTTGTACGTATGTATCAGCTGATACAAGGCTGCGAGGTACAGCTCAAGGCGATGGCAACAGGTGCAGAGCTACTGCAAGCGAGTCCAGAAGCAATGCGGCGTACCCGAGCGCAGTTTGAGGAGGGCGATGCTCAAGCGGGCGCACAGGTACGGCTGCCTGAATGGCCTGCATACTATCGTCTGATGCAGCGTATTGACCCAAACTGGATTAGATAAACGTTGGGCTAGGGCTATAGCGTTACAGGGGGGAATAGAGCATTTGGGTCGGTGGCGGGCATAAACATAAGGATATTTGCCTGTACATAGCCTTCAATAAATAACTTTCTTAAAAAGCATTTTTTAAGTTTGTAGCAAATTCACTGTATCTCAATACGCAAAAAAGGACTTTACGATGAGAAAAAAACTGCCGATGGGTTTAACATTAGCGGCTTTGCTGGCGCTGGCGGGTTGCTCACAGTCGAATGAGACTGCGACAGGTGCTTCAGTGAGTAATGACGAGGTCACCACTTTACGTTTGTCACATTTATGGCCAGCGACCTCCGCGGCGCACACCGAAATCATTGAACCTTGGGCTAAAAAAATTGAAGCAGACTCAAACGGCAGAATCAAAGTCGAGATTTATCCGTCTGCAACTCTAAGCAAACCTGATGCCACTTATGAAGCTGCGGCAAAAGGCACGATTGATATTGGCACTCAGCTGCAAGGCTATACCAATGGTCGTTTTCCTTTGACCCAAGTTGCCGAGCTGCCAGGGTTGTCCAGCTCCGCCACGCAGATGAACTGCATGCTACAAACGCTGTATGATGAGGGCGTCATTGCTCAAGAATACGACGACACGCATTTGCTGTTTATGATGGGTACAGGTCCAGGCGGTATTCACACCGTCGATCGACCGATTCGTAAACCCAGTGATTTAAGTGGTTTGCGTATCCGTCGTCCCTCAGCGATTGCAGGCGATATTATTGAGTCGGCAGGAGGGACGCCAGTCGGCTTGCCAGCCACTGACCTGTATACGTCTTTGCAGCGCGGCGTATTAGACGGGGTAAGTCTAACATGGGATGCGATGGGAGCTTTTCGGTTGATTGAGCTGACCAACACGCACACCAATATCCCGTTCTATAGCTCTGCTATGATGGTCACGATGAACAAAAATAAATATAATAACTTGCCTGATGATCTCAAAAAGGTCATCGATGATAACTCAGGCATGGCCATGGCAAAAGCAGCAGGTAGCGTCTTTGACGCTCAAGACAAAAAGTATATGGCTGAAGCACAAGAGAAAGGCCATACCATGATTAATATTCCTGACCCACTGAACGACCCACAATGGAAAGCACCATTAGAAGCAGGGACGAAAAAGTATCTGAATGATGTCAGCGCTTTGGGCTTAGATGCACAAACGGTGTATCAAAAAGCGCAAGAAGCCAGTGCCGCTTGTAAAGTCTGATGGATTACTCGTTGTTAAAAAAAGACCCGAATAGGGTCTTTTTTATGGGCTAGTGATTTTTTGAATGACTTGTCTTTACCTTTTTAAAGCTAGATGTCGAGCACCAACTGAGCGCTTTTTGCGCGTGAACAACAGGGCGTAAATTGATTGTTCTCCGCTTGCTCTTCTTCAGTAAGAAAAGAGTCTTTGTGGTCGGGTATGCCGTCTAATACACCCGTCAAACATGTACCGCAAATGCCCGACTCACAAGAGAAAGGTATTTCGATACCGTAGGCTTCAAGTGCTTCGATGACGGTCTGTTCTGCGGACACGTTGATGACTTGCCCTGTACTGCTAATCTGTACTTCAAAGCTACCATCATCTTCGTGACTGATGGGCGCTGCCGAAAAATACTCACGATGCAATTGTTCTGCTGGCCAGTGCTGCGCTATTGCAGTGTCAAGCACATGCTCCATAAACCCAGTAGGGCCGCAGACATAGACATGCGTATCTGCTTGTGGCGTACTAAGGATATCGGCGGCATCCAGCTTTTGCACCGCGTCACTGTCATCGAAATGAAAATGCACGCGATCTGCAAAATTTGATGCCTGAATGCGCTCGATAAAGGCGGTCTTGGCTGGGCTGCGCGTGCAATAATGCAGCTCAAAGTCGGCGCCCGAATGCGCCAGTCGCTCTGCCATACACAATATGGGCGTGATGCCAATACCCCCTGCAAAGAGCAGGCTTTTCTTAGCGTCATGAGCGAGTGGAAACAGATTTTTGGGTTCGCTAATCTGTATACGATCGCCGATATTGATTTGTTCGTGCATCGCTATTGATCCACCCCGCGAGGCAGGGTCTTTGAGTACGGCAATTTGATAACGGTGGTTCTCAAGGGGATGATTGCATAGCGAGTATTGGCGTGTGATGCCGCTTGGCATGGTGACATCCACATGCGCGCCCGCACTAAACGGCGGCAGCGTCTCATCATTTGCGCTTGCCAGCTCAAAAAGGCAGATATCGCTTGCGATCATTTCTTTTGACTTTACCAAAACTTCCATCATGATAGGTATCCTTAACGGGCGACATACCAGCGTCTTTAGCCCGTTATTTATTCAATTGTCATTTGATAACGGTGTTCATATCGACGCTTATATAGTAGAACTCAGATAAAATTGATACAGCATAAGATATACGCTCAACTAAATACTATTTTTCTTGCTTGCTGTGACTTCGTCTCCAGAGGCTACAAAAAATAGTATTTAATCTCGCTGTACTATTTTTGAATTAACTTGACTATAGATTAACGCTCTCTATCAGTTGGTTTTCTTCTTTGATGAGCTTGTCCAAGATACGCCGTGACATGACGCCGCCTGTATCAATGTTTAGTTTTAATAATTTGCGTTCAGGATACATGAGCAGATTTAACTGTTGTCGCTCGAGCATTTCCAAATCTTCACTAAATATTTGATGCTGACCTTGACGAATTTGCGCTGTTAGCTCGGTGTCTTCGGGCTTAAAGTTGCGCGCCATACCCCAGAAATACCATATTGAGGTTTCCGTCTCAGGGGTAATAAAATCAACGACGATGCTGCCTGCCTTATGCTCAGGGTCTGCCTTGTGGCTGCCTTTTCCAGCCAGCGCAACGCCAACCTCAATCATCACATGACTGGGCGGGGTGAATTTACAAATCTGCCATCTGTCTACAGGCACGTCATCGGCTAAGTGGTTTGCGCGTAAGGCCGCTTGCCAAAAAGGCGGCGCGATGATGTTTTCCATAAAGCGACTGGTAATAACCATGTCGCCTTCAGAGGTGGTATGAACAGGGGTTTCATCGATTTCTTCTTGTCCGATACTGCTGGCATGAACGTAGGTCTCATGGGTCAAATCCATAAGGTTATCAATCATAAGGCGATAGTCGCAGTTGATATGGAACAGACCGCCGTCATACGCCCATTCAGGATGGTTTGCCCATTCTAATTCTGGAATTTTTGCTTCATCGGCAAGCTCGCTATCGCCCGTCCATACCCAGACAAAGCCATGACGCTCGACGACAGGATAGCTTTTATTACAGGGGAAACCGCGCACGCGCTGACCAGGCATGGCAGCAGTTTTGCCGTCACTGCCCATTTTTAGACCATGATAGCCGCAGACCAATAGGCCATCTTCAACATAACCGAGGGATAAGGGCGCGCCGCGATGCGGGCAGAAGTTTTCGACAGCGGCGACACCTGTGTCGCTTTGATAAAAGACAATGTTTTCGCCGCAGATGGTGCGACCGAGTGGTTTTTCTTGATATTCGTCAGGTGTACAAGCGACGTACCAGCAATTTTTTGGAAACACAACAAGCTCCTTTTGTTTGTAAAATTCCGTTTAATTGGATCCAATCTAACATAAAAATAGAGATTGTCTACTGAAATTTGGGTAAATTGGATACAATAAGCAAATTATGAAGGTTCCTTTGTGCCAATTTGATAGGGTTTAGAATAAGGGCATTTATGCGCTTAGCTTGGTTTGGCAGTGCCTTTAGCATGGTTAGCAAAAAAATGTCTAAGTGGATAGAATTAAGAAAAATCGCATGACAAATCTTTAATGAGCGCGCACTGGGTATATTGCTGGCGTGTTATTCTAGAGTGACATGATTGGCTATATTTTTAAAACATTCACAAATGATGAGGTGTTAATGAGCGAAGCAGGACAATATGTGATCAGCACATTACGACAAATGATTGTCTCTGGCGAGCTGGTGGCAGGCTCGCGTATTGCGGAAATACCGACGGCTGAACGTCTTGGCGTCTCCCGCACACCGATACGTATCGCATTTGGCGTGCTTGCGCAAGAAGGGCTGCTCATTAAACTCAAAAATCGCGGCTATCGCGTCCGCAAAATTACGCCTGAAGAGATTAACGGCGCCGTAGAAGTACGCGGGGTTTTAGAAGGGTTGGCGGCAAGGCAAGCCGCTGAGCGGGGGTTGTCAGCAGAACACCGTAAAGGAATGTTGACGTGCCTTATCAGAGGGGATGAGTTGTTTGTCAAAGGCTATGTCACCGAAGAGGATTTGGAGGTTTATCACGAGATTAACCAAGAGTTTCACGCGTTGATTATTGCGGCCAGTCATAATCCTGCCATTGAGATTGCAAAAAAGGGCAGTGAGCATATTCCTTTTGCTTCGGTCAGCTCGCTCGCGATTGATAAAGACAATCTGGCAAGAGAATATCGGCGGTTTAACTTTGCCCACATGCAGCACCATGCGGTTTTTGATGCGATGAGCTGTGGTCACGGCGCTAGAGCAGAAAACATCATGAGAGAGCATGCCAATGCGACCTTGCGCTACGCTCAGATGTTGAATTCAGAACTGACGGATTCAGATGCGATACGGGTGATTATCGGAGACAATAGGGGATAAATAACAAAGGTAGGTCTTAGGACGTGCCTACAGTGATAACTTAAAAACGTACATAGCATGTCTTATGTCTCAATGAATTCGCTAAAAGACCCCATCGGGTCTTTTTTTTGTTTTTGGGCGGCTGGACGTTTTTCTGTATTGACAATCAAAAAAAAAGAGTGTAGCTTAGTTCACTATACGAACAATTATTCTAATATAGAACAAATAAGAGAATGATTGTTGAATCATTATGGTAATAGGAATCACCGTATTACGAGTCTTGCTCGTATTATCTCTAGGGAGAGAGACGTATGACTGCAGTCTATATTTGTCATCCAAAACGCTCAGCCGTCGGCCGCTATGGCGGTGCATTAGCCGCTGTCCGTCCTGATGATTTGTTGGCACAAGTTATCAAGGCCGTATTGGACGATGCACCAGATTTTGATCACAGCAAGATTGATGATTGCTTTATGGGCTGTGCCAATCAAAGTGGGGAAGACAATCGCAATGTGGCGCGTATGAGTGCCCTGTTGTCAGGCCTGAGCGAGCAAGTCCCTGCCACCACCATTAATCGCTTGTGCGGCTCTAGTTTGGACGCTGTCGGTACAGCGTATCGTGCCATTGCAAGCGGAGAGATAGAGTTGGCATTGGCAGGTGGCGTGGAGTCGATGAGCCGCGCGCCTTTTGTTATGGGCAAACCTGAAAAAGCCTATGACCGCAGCCAAACCTTACAAGACACGACGATGGGCTGGCGCTTTATCAATCCGCAGCTCGATGCCATGTATGGCACAGAAGCCATGCCGCGCACCGCTGAAAACCTTGCTGAGCATTATCATATCTCGCGCCAAGACCAAGATTCTTTTGCGCTTTGGTCGCAGCAAAAGGCCGCGCAAGCGCAACAAGAGGGTCTGCTCGCTGCCGAGATTACCCCGATTACCATTCCCCGCCGCAAACAAGATCCGCTCGTTGTCGACACGGATGAGCATCCACGTCCCGACACCACTATGGCCGCGCTCGAAAAACTACGACCCATTTATCAAGACGGTACCATTACAGCTGGCAATGCTTCGGGCATCAACGATGGTGCGGCGGCGATGTTGATAGCGAGCGAGGCAGCGGTACAAAAATACGGACTGACACCTATCGCCAAAATCGAAGGTATGGCGACCGCAGGCGTTGCCCCAACACACATGGGTATCGGCCCTGTGCCTGCCACCAAAAAGCTGCTGGCGCGTCTGAATCTCAGCCTAGATGACATCGATGTTATTGAGTTAAATGAAGCCTTTGCCGCGCAAGTATTGGCATGCTCACGTGAGCTCGGACTCGATGACCGCGACCCACGTCTGAATTCAAAAGGCGGGTCTATTGCCCTTGGTCATCCGCTTGGCGCATCGGGCGCACGCATCCTTATATCAGCGGTGCATGAGCTACAGCGCACCAGCAAGACACGCGCGCTTTGCACCATGTGCATTGGCGTTGGGCAAGGTATCGCCCTTGTTGTATCAAGAGCAGGAGCATAATCATGGCCTTTTTAAACACGGACACGCATCTGATTGCTTATCACGACAGCGGTGAGACGTACCTGCCTGCACTATTGCTGGCACATCCACTGGGCATGAATCAAAGCGTCTGGGACAGCGTTTGCGATCAGCTGCATGGTCACTATCGCTGCATCCGCTGGGATTTGCCAGGGCATGGCGGTAGTGGCGCGGCAAGTAAGAATGTGAGCATCGAGGCATTAGCAAAAGATGCCTTGAGCCTTGCTGATGCTCTAGGTATTGAACGCTTTTGTTTTATTGGCACCTCTATTGGCGGCATGATTGGTCAAAGCCTGTGCCAAATCGCTGGCGAGCGTTTAGAGCAAGTATGGCTGACCAATACAGGCGCAGTCATTGGCACGCCTGAAGCATGGGCGGAGCGCGCTGCCAAAGTGCGTGATATCGGTCTTGGGAAAATGGCAGAAACCATCGTACCGCGCTGGTTTTCACCCAGCTATGTTGAAGCGCACCCTGATGCTTTGGCAGGTTGGCAAGTACAGCTGTCACGCAATGACGATGAGAGCTACGCCAAACTGTGCGAAGCGATTGCGCAAATGGACAATCGTGACAATCTCGCCAGCTATACCGATACCGTCGCCCTTATCGCGGGTGCTGACGATGTCTCAACGCCAGTTGCGGCACTGGAGACGCTGCAAGCTCAGTTTGCCGAAGCGAGTTTGAGCATTTTTGATGCGGTGGGGCACGTACCGTCAATCGAAGCGCCCAGTCGCTTGGTCGCTCATATTCAGGCGAACAGTAACCGCGCTACCCTTGGACAGACAGGCGTTCGTTATGAACAAGGCCTTGTGCAGCGTAAACGCATTCTAGGCGACGCTCATGTCGAGCGCGCCTCCAAAAATGCCACCACATTAGACAGTCCCTTTCAGCAGTTTATTACACGTACGGCATGGGGCGAGCTGTGGGGCGATGCCAGTTTAACTGTACAACAGCGCAGTATGATTACCACCGCGATATTGGCGGCACTTGGGCGTGATGGCGAGCTTGAGCTGCATTTGCGCACCGCCCAACGCCTTGGCATTCAAGAAAAGCAGTTGCAACAAGTACTGATGCATGTGGCGATCTATGCAGGCGTTCCTGCGGCCAATCATGCCTTTTCTTTAGCGAAAAATAACGGCTGGGGCAACCCCGTCCTTTAACGTCTTTTTGCAGACAACATGGAACCGTCTGCCTGATATCTATGGAGAGCATTATCATGAGTCAACCTTATCCTTTTTTTCTACCGCGCGACCGCAACTGGCAGCCAGAAGCCTACACCCCAGGCTACAAAACCTCGATTGCGCGCTCGCCCCGCCAAGGTTTGGTGAGCCTGCACCGTGGTAGTCCCTCTGAACGCAGCGGCCCGACCTTTGAAGGTCTTGACATGGGACAACATGACAATGATTTGCTCATGAATTTTCGTACCGAAGGCGAGGCAGCAGGCCTGCCTATTGGTGAACGCATCGTCGTACATGGTCAAGTCATTGACCAATTTGGCAAACCTGTACCGCATACGCTGGTTGAGATGTGGCAGGCCAATGCAGGCGGGCGCTATCGTCATAAAAAAGACAGTTACCTTGCGCCCTTGGATCCCAATTTTGGTGGCGTTGGTCGCTGCATGACGGACGGCGAAGGCCGCTATCGCTTTCGTACTGTGCGTCCTGGCCCTTATCCTTGGCCAAATGGTGTGAATACATGGCGTCCAGCGCACATTCATGTGTCTGTCATGGGCCCATCGATTTCTACGCGTTTAATCACCCAGCTATATTTTGAGGGCGATCCTTTGATTCCACAGTGTCCGATTGTACAAGTGCTCAAAGACGTCGATGCGGTTGACACGATGACGGCGCGCTTGGACATGGCGCACAGTCGCCCGATGGACTATTTGGCTTATCGTTTTGACATCGTGGTGCGCGGCGCCCTACAAACTTATTTTGAGGAGTAAATCATGTATAGCCAATATAAATTGCAAGACGACAGTGGCTTGCTACGTGAGACGGCCTCGCAAACGGCTGGCCCCTTTGTGCATATCGGCTTGGCGCTTGAGATTGCAGGTTTTGCTTCGCGCGATGATGAAATTTGGGAAACATTGGCAAAAGACGGCGCGAAAGGTGAGCGCATTGAGCTGGTCGGACGCGTGATTGATGGCAACGGCGATATGGTGCGTGATGCGCTGATTGAGCTGTGGCAAGCCGACAGTGAGGGCAATTACATCAGCCGCTTTGATAACAAACAAGCCTTTAGTGGTTTTGGGCGCAGTGCCTGTGCCAATGATGGTGACTTTCATTTTTATACCGTCAAACCAGGGCAGGTTGATTTTGATGGTAAGCCAATGGCGCCGCATGTAAATATCGCTATTTTTGCTCGCGGTATCAATTTGCACTTGCAAACCCGCGCCTATTTTGAGGACGAGGCTGATGCCAACGCAGCGTGCCCGATTTTAAACAGCGTGCCCTCGGTGACGCGCCGCCAAACCTTAATTGCAACCAAAGAATCAGGTGGCGATGTGCCACGCTATCGCTTTGATATTTATCTGCAAGGCGATAATGAGACGGTATTTTTTGATTTTTAACAGGCGCCCATTGCTGGGTAAGCTGCGAAAAAACAGCATAGAAAGTTATAGGGCGAATACATAGACGTATCGCGTAACGAGAGGGATATTATGAAAAATAAAACACAAGTCGCCATCATCGGCGCAGGGCCTTCAGGGCTATTGCTCGGTCAACTGCTTACTAAGGCTGGTATTGATAACGTCATTTTAGAGCGGCAAACAGGCGAGTACGTGCTCGGACGTATCCGCGCAGGCGTGCTGGAGCAAGGAACGGTCAACCTGATTCGTGAGTCAGGCGCAGGCGAGCGCATGGACAAAGAAGGGCTGATACACATAGGGACGGATTTTAGCTTCCAAGGCGAGCATTTTCATGTCGATTTGGAAAAATACACCGACGGCAAGCACGTCGTGGTGTATGGTCAGACCGAGGTCACGCGTGATTTGATGCAAGCACGTGAGCAGACAGGCGGCATTACCATTTATCAAGCACAGAAAGTCGAGCTGCACGATATTGAGTCAGATACGCCGTATGTCACTTATGAGCACCAAGGCGAATTGCACCGTCTCGACTGCGATTACATTGCAGGCTGTGACGGCTTTCATGGCGTCTCGCGCAAATCCATTCCCGACAATCAATTAGAAGAATACGAAAAAGTCTATCCCTTTGGCTGGCTGGGGCTCATGAGCGACACGCCGCCTGTCAATGAAGAGCTGGTGTACTGCGCGCACGAGCGCGGCTTTGCGCTATGCTCCATGCGTTCACCCACCCGCAGCCGCTACTACATCCAAGTGCCCGACACCGACAAAATCGAAGATTGGAACGAAGAAAAGTTTTGGGATGAGCTAAAGCAGCGCATTCCTCCTGAGATGGCAGAGCGCTTGGTGACAGGACCTGCGATTGAGATGAGCATCGCGCCACTGCGCTCGTATGTCTGCGAAACCATGCAATATGGTCGCCTATTCTTACTGGGAGACGCCGCGCACATCGTTCCGCCAACAGGCGCAAAAGGCTTAAACCTCGCCGCCAGCGATGTTGATACCGCTTATCGCTTGTTCGTCAAAATTTACCAAGACCAGCGCACCGATTTGATTCCCCGTTATCAAGAAATCTGCCTTGCGCGTACATGGAAGGCCGTGCGCTTTTCGTGGTGGATGACCATGCTGCTGCATCGCTTTCATAGCGCAGGGCGTTTTGATTTTCGTGCTCAGCAGGCGGAGTTTGATTACTTTATTCATTCGGAAGCAGGCAAAGCCACCATCGCCGAAAACTATGTGGGCTTGCCTTTTGAAGCCTTAGAGTAGAAGCTTTTTGAAGCCTTAGGTAGAGACTCAGAAATTTTGGTTATTTAACTTTTTAAAGGATGATTCAATGTTAAATAAAGTGACGGCATCTGCTATAGAGGCAATGCACCATGTAAAAGACGGCGATACGGTATTGGTCGGCGGCTTTGGGCTGGCAGGACAGCCTGCTGAATTGATTGATGCACTGATTGAACGCAACGCCAAGGATTTGACCATCGTCAGCAACAATGCGGGCAATGGCGAAACGGGACTGGCGCTGTTATTAAAGTCAGGCTGCGTGCGCAAGATTATTTGCTCGTTTCCACGTCAGCATGATTCTTATATTTTTGATGCGCTGTATCGGGCAGGCGAGATTGAGCTTGAGGTCGTGCCACAAGGGACACTCGCGGCGCGTATCCAAGCAGGTGGCAGTGGATTGGGTGCGGTATACACGCCGACAGGCTATGGCACACTGCTTACCGAAGGCAAAGAGACGCGCACCATAGATGGCGTGGATTATGTACTTGAGTATCCGATTAAAGCCGATGTGGCACTGATTAAAGCCTATAAAAGTGATCGCTGGGGCAATCTGACCTACCGCAAGGCCGCGCGTAACTTTGGCCCAATTATGGCAGCCGCATCTAAGCATACCATCGCACAAGTGACCGAGGTTGTGCCATTGGGCGATTTAGACCCCGAACATATCGTAACCCCCAGTATCTTCGTACACGAAGTGGTCTGTATTAAAGGAGAACAATAATGAGTGACTATACACCACGCTCGGTTGATGAGATTGCCAAACGCGTCGCTGAAGATATTGAAGAGGGCATGTACGTTAATCTGGGCATCGGACAGCCGACCAAGGTGGCAGACTTTTTGCCCAAGGATAAAGACATCTTTTTACACAGTGAAAATGGCGTACTCGGCATGGGACCTGCGCCCGATGAAGCCAACCAAGACGGCGATTTGATTAACGCAGGCAAGCAGTACATTACGCTACTTAAAGGCGGCAGCTATTTTCATCACGGCGATTCTTTCGCCATGATTCGTGGCGGACACATTGATTTATGTGTGCTCGGTGCGTTTGAAGTCGCTGAAAATGGCGATATTGCCAACTGGTTTTTGGGACGTCCCAAGGACATTCCTGCGGTCGGTGGGGCGATGGATTTGGCGGTTGGTGCCAAAAAAGTGTACGTCATCATGGATCATGTCAGCAAAAACGGCGATCCCAAAATCGTTGAAAAACTGAACCTACCCATCACAGGCGAGCGCTGCGTCAATCGCATTTATACCGATTTGGCAGTGATTGATGTCACCGATGAGGGATTAATGGTACGCGATATGGTGGACGGGCTTAGTTTTGAGGCGCTACAAGCGAAGACAGGCGCAACATTACGTCTCGCTACAGGCGAATTATCGGGATAGGCCACACTGTACACGACGCACAGTATTTCACCATCAAAAAAAGGATTTTATGATGAAAAACCATTCAGCTTTTCTAGACCTTGCTGGCATGAATGATGCCGCACCTGATGGTATTGGGGGTGGGTTATGGCACCTTTAATCAAACTCAGTCAGATTATCTCTAAGTTTTGTCAATTTATCGGCGGTTTGAGCCTAATTATCATTGTCCTCACGACCATGACCGATGTCGTCGCGCGCTATGTTTTTAAGCTGAGCGGCGGCGAGTTTGGCTTTACCGTCAAAGGCTCGGTTGAGATTGTCTCCTACCTGATGCTCTTTGCGCTACTGGCTGCGTTTGCCGCCTATGTTGAGCGCTCGCAAATCATCGTTGATGTCTTTACCCAAAAAATGCCAAAAGCCATTAAAGGCTATCTGATGGCGATATTTATGTTTGGCTTCTTTGGCATCGGCGTCGTCTTTGCATGGGGTCTATACGAGAGTGCTTTTGACGCGGTTGAATATGGCAAAGTGACGCAAGATTTGCGCATCTCTATGATGCCGATTTACGGCTTTAGTGCTTTATTAAGTCTGTTATTGGCGATTCGCTCATTGATTGAATCCATCCATATTTTTAAAACAGGCGAATTTTTTGATGCTGAGGAGACAGGCGCATGAGTCCAGAAATTATCGGAGCCATTGGCCTTGTGGTCATGATCGCCCTTGTTGTTTTACGTGTTCCTGTCGCCCTTGCGATGCTGGGTGTGGGTTTGGTTGGTTTTGGTGCGGTCACTGATCCTAGTGGCGCGCTACAAATGCTCAAAGACATTCCCATCGATGTTTTAGCCAAATATGACTTTAGTGCCATTCCCTTATTTATTTTAATGGGCGTATTCGCTACCCATTCGGGTATGGCAGGCAAGCTGTTTGACGCCACGCGCACCATCTTTGGCGGGGTCAGGGGCAGCCTTGGCATTGCGGGTATTGGCTCATCAGGTATCTTTGCCTCTATTTCAGGCTCGTCTCTTGCGACCGCCTCGACCATGACCAAAGTGGCATTGCCCCAAATGGAAAAGTACGGCTACCAGCCAGGCTTTGCTTGCGGTATCTTGGCCGCTGGCGGTACTTTGGGGATTATGATTCCACCCAGTATTGCACTGCTGGTCTACGCTATTCTGACGCAGCAATCGGTCGGTGATATGTTTATTGCAGGCTTTTTGCCGGGTATGCTGGGCATGTTTATGTATTCCATCACTGTGATGGTTATGGTGCGCTGGAAACCGCATTTGGCAAAGCGCGGTGAAAAAACCTCTTGGAAAGCCAAGCTGTTATCACTCACAGGTCTGATTCCCTTTAGCTTTATTTTTATTGTGATTATCGCAGGTATTTTCTTTGGGATATTTACCCCAACAGAGGGTGCGGCAGTGGGCGCGTTTGTCTCGTGGGCGTATGCCGCGTTTAAAGGCATGCGTTTGCAAGGACTCAAGCAGTCATTGACAGAGACCTTGGCGCTTTCGGCAGTGGTGTTCTTTATGCTGCTTGGTGCGGAGGCGCTTGGCTACTTTATTTCCGTATCACAGATGTCCAATACACTGGCAGCATGGATTGGCGGCTTGGACGTGAGTCCCATGATCATTTTAATCTCTATCTTGATTATGTACTTCTTGCTGGGTCTGTTTATGGACGCCTTAGCGATGCTGGTGATTACGATTCCTGTGGTGTATCCCGTGATTTTGGCCTTAGGTTTTGACCCCGTATGGTTCGGTATCGTAGCGGTACTGACGGTTGAGCTTGGGTTGATTACACCGCCAATGGGGATGAATATCTTTGTCATCAAAGCGATGGCACCGCATATTAAGCTGTCGGAGATGTTTCGCGGCGTCGCGCCCTTTATTGTATCGGATGTGATTCGCTTGGCGCTGTTGGTGGCATTTCCTGCCATTTCATTGGCGCTGCTCAACTAAGCTTTGTTTGGTTAGCTAGGCGTGCAGTGATGCCGCAGTAGGTATCGACATACGCTTTGTCTTTTATATGAATAGCCATATCTTCTTTATGACGGTATGGTTTTTTTTTGGGTTTAGTGATTTTATGTTATGACGTGTCATGTAGCGATACCTTGCTAAAACAGTCAAAATAGTATCAACTAAATTTATTAATATATTTATTCTAAGCATCATTCAAATGATTGTTTAATCACTTTTTTAAGGATTAAGTGGTTGTAAGTTGCCTATAAAAGCTTGATTCATAATGATAAATAGCAATTTTTATTCTATATTTTTTTCTTTCACTGAAAAAAAGGTGTCTCAGCGTGCGCAAATGGATAGAAACTCCTTTACATTATATCAACTTTGTTGATAATATTGATGTAGGGTCAGCAGCATATTAGCAATCGCTTTTTAGGCATGCTAAGTGCTGATATTGATTCTTTATATATGGCTTATCTATATCACTAGGGAAGTAACCACTAAACCATGGAGCACACGATGTCAGATTATAAAAACCGCTGGACCACCGTCAAAGTAGACGTGAGCGACAATATTGCTTGGGTGACGTTCAATCGCCCAGACCAACGTAACTGTATGAGCCCGACGCTCAACCGAGAAATGATTGATATTTTAGAGACGCTAGAGCAAGACCCAGAAGCAGGCGTTATTGTGATCACTGGTGAAGGCACGGCATGGACAGCGGGCATGGATCTCAAAGAATATTTCCGCGAGACAGATGGTCAGCCTGAGATTGTCCAAGAAAGAACGCGCAGAGACGCTTGTCGCTGGCAGTGGCAGTTGCTGCGCATGTACAGCAAACCTACTATCGCTATGGTCAATGGCTGGTGCTTTGGCGGCGCTTTTTCACCACTCGTGGCCTGCGATTTGGCTTACTGTGCGGATGAGGCGACCTTTGGTCTGTCTGAGGTGAACTGGGGCATTCCACCTGGCAATTTGGTGAGCAAGGCTATGGCTGATACGGTCGGTCATCGTGAGTCACTGTACTACATCATGACGGGCGAGCCGTTCAAAGGTAAAAAAGCACAAGAGATGGGACTTGTGAATAAAAGCGTTCCGCTGAGCGAGCTAAAGGCTGAAGTCGAAAAAATTGCCAAAGTATTGCTAGAGAAAAACCCAGTCGTACTGCGCTATGCCAAAAATGGCTTTAAGCGCTGCCGTGAGCTGACATGGGATCAAAACGAAGACTACCTTTACGCCAAGATTGATCAATGCTCGATGCGTGATCCAGAAAATGGCCGCGCTGAAGGCATGCGTCAGTTCCTTGACGAAAAAAGCATCAAGCCTGGCCTACAAACCTATAAGCGCTAAGGCCTCTTTGATGGTTGATTGAGAACAACCAATGACAACAACAGCCGTTATTTGTGCCAAAAATCTTTTTATAACAAGGGATTTTTGGCGTTATTTGTATCATGCCATGACAGCACGATAAAAAAGGTAAGTCAGCTTATATCGCTGTCGCACTGATTTGGCAAAGGAATGCCAGTATTAATCTCTTGCCATGAGTGTGGCAAGCCGCTTGTTAACCGTTTCGGTATTCCTCTCTATTGTAGCCAACATAATAAGTTGGCTACCCATTTGCCAAATATATCCAAAATGACACGATGAAACGCGCAAACTCGTGCTGAGCGCTTTGATGACATGGTGCGCGTTCGGCGTATCAGCTGGGTATTTTTAAGGATGCGCCTTTGGTTATTACCAGCATCATTCAGGAAACGCAGGATGGTTTCTGGCTAATGGTCTGCCAAGCGCAACCCAAGCTGCATGGATGTGAGAAAAACAAGGAAGATAATAATGAAACAATGGAGCAGGACATGACCCAATTTACCTATCACAGCTACCCAGAACGCGCCGTTGCTGTCGGTAGCAATGATGCCATCGTGCATCAACAGCATGATGCAGAAGGCGATATTTATTACATCAACGCTGCCACACCCTTAGAGGATTACCCCGATTTTTTATTTGATAAACTGTACGAATACGCCGAAAAATATCCCGACAGAGTGCTGATTGCACAGCGCGAGTTAGACGAGGCCACAGGCGAGCGCGGCGACTGGATAAAGCTCACCTACCGCGACGTGTTACAAAAGGCGCGCAATATCGCTCAGGGATTGCTGCCGTACAATCTCTCAGAAGAGCGCCCCTTGATGATTTTGTCTGAAAATTCTATTGAAGTGTTTTTGCTGATGTGCGGTGCGATGCTGGCAAATGTACCTTATGCGTTGGTCGTGCCTGCCTATTCCTTAGTGGCAAAAAATCCTGACAAATTACAGTACGTGATTGATAAGCTCACACCTGCAGCGTTTTACGCGGGCGATGGCAATGGGTTTTCGCGTCAGCTGAAAGCCTGTGGTCAAATGGACAAGCCCATTATCACTTCAACGGGCACGATTGACGGACAGCCGTGCGTGCATCTTGATGAGCTGCTGGCGACTGAAGCGACCGACGCGGTTGAAAAAACGCACGAAAAAATGACCCCAGACACCATCGTTAAGTTCCTGTTTACTTCAGGCTCTACAGGCAATCCAAAAGTCGTGCCCACGACGCACCGTATGCTGTGCAGCAATCAGCAAATGCTTAAACAAGGCTTGTGCTTATCAGAAGACGACCCACTGGTGCTCGTGGATTGGCTCAGCTGGCATCATACCTTTGGTGGCAGCCACAATCTGGGTATTGCTTTATATAACGGTGGCACATTTTATATTGACGATGGTCGCCCTGTGGCAGGCAAGTTTGAGGAAACCATTCGTAATCTTAAAGAAATCTCGCCCAGTAAATACTTTAATGTCCCCATTGGTTGGTCGATGCTTGCCAATGCCTTGGAAGAAGATGAAGCCCTGCGTGAGAACTTTTTTAAAAAGGTCGATTTGTATTTTTTCGGTGGTGCCAGCTTATCAGCCGATTTGTGGCAGCAGCTCGGTGACATCAGTTATCAGCACTGCGGTGAGCGAATCCGCATCATGTCGGGTATCGGCATGACAGAAACCTCACCGTCTTGTACCTTTACCACAGGGTCTTCCAATGACACCGCGAGTTTTGTGGGTGTGCCTGCATCAGGGGTTGAGGTTAAGCTGGTGCCCATGACAGACAAAATAGAGCTGCGTATCAAAGGCCCGCATGTCATGCCTGGGTATTGGCGGCATGATTCTACCAAAGTGAATACAGCAGCCAGCTTTGATGAAGAAGGATTTTATTGCACAGGCGATGGCGTCTTGCCTTATAACCCTGATGATCTCTCCGAAGGCTTGGTCTATGATGGACGTATCGCCGAAGATTTTAAGCTGACCACAGGTACGTTTGTCAATGTCGGTGAGCTGCGCAATCGCATGGTCGTCCAAGGAATGGCACTCATCGAAGATGTGGTAATCACAGGGGAAGGCAAGCGTGAAATTGGCGCTTTCGTATTTGTAAAAGAAAAAGCGGCGCGCAAACTCACCGCACTGCCTCATGCTGAATTTAAGCACGTACTCGCGCATGATAAGTTGCAAGCGTGGTTTCGTGACTTTATGAACCGCATTAATGAGGGCTATCACGCCAGCTCAAAAAAGATTGCGCGTATCTACTTGATGGAAAATCCGCCCAATGTGGTTGAGGGCGAAAAAACCGATAAAGGCACCCTCAATCAGCGCAAACTGCGCAATAATAGAACCCAAGAGACGGAGAAGCTGTACGCAGAGGACGCAGATAAATTGAGGTTTTTGGCCAAATAGCTTACCATAAAACCCAAGAGGGCTTCCCAAGCGCTAACGAGGACAATGTATTGAACACCACATCATCAAATAAGCCGACTGGCAGTGCGCCAACCGTTAGCTACAGTGTTGGCAAGCTTGACAAATTGATCAATCAGCAGCTTAGCGACGCGCTGTCAGAGCTGGAAGTCAGCTTGCCACAATTCACCATGCTGGCAAATCTACACCTGCATGGCGAAATGGCCAATGCCAAGCTGGCATCGCGCTCGTTTATCAGCCCGCAAGCCTCCAACCAAATTATCAAAACCATGGAAGAAAAGGGGTGGATCAGCAAACGTGAAGACCCCAATCATGGGCGAATTTTATTAATCGGTCTGACGCCAGAGGGACAAGCCATCTACGAGCAATGCAATATCAAGGCGATGGCGTTTGAAAGTAGGATGCTGGCGGGGTTGCCTGCGGAGAATGTGATGATGCTAAAAGCCACGGTGCAGCGCTTGATTACCAACTTAAAGCAAGGCGATTAAGACCCGCGCAAAAGTATACATAAGCGAAAATAAAGCAGCCCAAAATAAAACCGATACGTGTAGCGCGTATCGGTTTTTATGTTAATGAATACAGTCAATCGGTGATTAATGAGATTCAAGCAGCCGTTTAAAAGGTATATTTGGCCATCACTTCAACTTCTTGACCTTTTAAACGCCATGGAAGAGTGGTCTCGCTGCGATCTCGCCATTCAACACCAAAGTCGAGATCGGGCGTATAGGCATAAATCAGGTTGGCACTTTTAATATCAATTGAGGTGTCGGCATCATTATCCACATTGACCTCACCATAGCGCATATTGCCGCGCAGCTTTGGCGTGAATTGATGTCGATAGCCGACACTAAAGCCCGTTTGCGAGACCAGCTTACCGTCTTCGGCATCACAGTTAACACTGACTGGCGTGAGCGCGCCTGTGGTACACACGCCAGAATAGACGCCCATACCTTTACCTGTATAGACACTGCCATGTAGCGAGCCATTGCCTATCGTGTATTTAGCGGCTAATGACGCACCAATACCGAAATCAGAATCCGACTCATCGTCTATGCTCGTGCCCGCTTCACGGCCTGTCAAGGCAGCCGTGTAGCCAAAATTGGCAATATTGTCGCTATAGCTGACGACCATATCAGGCACGCTGGCATCGTCATAGATGGGGTCTTGTGCGGTCAAGCGCAGCCCATCATTGACATAATGAACCGTCAAATCAGGACGCACATACAGCCCACTACCCGCGATGGTGCCAAAGCCTGTACCATAAAAATCAAGCTGCTCGGTGAGACGCGGGGCAACGGCAAAAAACTGACCGCTCCACGTCTTACCTAAGGTAAATTTATCGTATTGCAAATAGGCATGACGCAGTCGCAGCTCAGGTGTGCCGCTTTCATAACCTGCAAACTCACCATAAAAGTCCCCTTCAATAAAGCCAGTCAGCTTCTTGTCGTTCACCAGCTTGGTGGCTTTGACATTGATTCTTGATTCTCTGATATTGCCCTTAAATTCAGAATCCTTATCATCAGGAGAGATAAAGAGTCCTTCAGCCTTAATATAGCCGCCGATACTTAATGTCGTATCCCCTTCGGTGACGACATCAATGGCTTGTACGTGGGTACATAGGGTTGCTGTAGCTGCTGCGAACAGCGCCGTTTTTAGATTACGCATGTAAATCACACTCCGTGTTTATTTTAAAACCAAAGTCATGCGCGCTATGCGTCACTGTTGATAGTGACTTTGGTTTATAAAAAATAGTGCAGATGGTGTCATCTGGCACCGACCAATTCCTTTTGTTCATTTACTGCACGCGCTCGTCATGAGTGCTTCGTCCACTGTTAGCTCACTTTTTGTCCAGCTTTTTCTAAACTGTTTTAAAGACCGTACTTATACCCAGACAGCAGGCTATAGCAGCAAGCAAGCGTGCGCGCTGTATCGTTAGTTTCTAAAAACTGTGGTGTCTAAAAGCTTCGATGTTTAAAAAATGAAAAAGATCTGTCTGTACTGCTAAGCGCCCAAGGGCGCATTTAGTGCATTCATATACGTTGTTTTAACGTGAATTACAAGATAGCAACTTATTCAAATTATTGTCAAGTTACTTTATAAAATAGTTTGACATATTAAGCCTTTTAACCGTAATATGTACTAAATAATGCGGTATAACTGGGTTATGGTATTAAAATCTTATAATTTTTATTATAAAGAAAGTTTATAATAAAGAGTGTTTTGGTAGCGCGGCTGATGCGATGGATGAGCAATGAGGTTTGGCGCTGGTGCTATAAGGCAACAATGTTATAAGAGCAAAATAACCACGTTATCCTCGACCACCCAATCAAAAGGATTTGATTATGTCTAGTGACAATACACGTTCCAAAATTGCCAGCGCGACTACCAGCCGTAGAGCGAGCCGAAAAAACACACTGAATTCACAAAAAGGCATAGTTTTATTTGCCTTGTCATTAATGATGCCTTTGACTTTGACAGCTTGTAGCAGTGGCTCAGAGGCCAGCAGCGGTGGCGCAGATGATGTGGTGGTGTTGCGAATGTCACATTTTATGCCAGCACCGTCAGCAATGAATGTCGAGATATTTGAACCTTGGGCGAAAAAAATTGAAGAAGAATCCAATGGTCGTATCAAAATCGAAAACTTTCCAGGCTCCACACTGACTAAGCCAGCAGACACCTACGAAGCCGTCGTGAACGGTAGAGTGGATATTGGCATCCAGTTGCAAGGTTATACCAGTGGTCGCTTCCCCTTATCACAAATCGCTGAGTTGCCGGGGTTATCCAATTCGGCGGCGCAGATGGGTTGCCTGATGCAGACGCTGTATGATGATGGCACTATCGCCAGCGAGTATGAAGATTCGCATGTGATATCGCTATATGGCTTGGGACCTGGCGTGCTGCACAGCACCAAATTAATTGCCAAACCTGACGATATGAAAGGGCTGCGTATTCGCCGTCCTTCAGCCGTAGCGGGCGACATTATAGAAAGCATGGGCGCCGCGCCTGTGGGCTTACCCGCGACCGATATTTATACCTCATTGCAGCGCGGGGTTATTGATGGCTTGAGCCTGCCATGGGATGGCGTGCCCATATTCCGTGTCAATGAATTGGTTAAAAACCACACCAATATTCCGCTGTATTCTTCTAGCATCGTCATGAATATGAACAAAGCAAAATACGATGCTCTGCCGCCTGATTTACAAAAAGTTATCGACGACAACTCAGGAATGGTACTGGCGCAAAAAGTGGGTGCTATGCTGACCGAGGACGATATAGAAGCCCTACAAGCTGCCAAGGATGCAGGCGATACCATCGTGGATATTCCTGATCCGCTCAATGACCCTGCATGGGCGGGATTGCTTAAGCAAGGCACGCAAAAATATCTGGATTCTGTCAACCAAAATGGCGTTGATGCTGATGCGGTGTACGACAAGGTAAAAGCGGCAAGTGCTGCTTGTAAAGGTGCTTGATTAAATCATTAAGCCTCATCATTTGGAGTTTTAACAAAAGGAAGTTGTATGCACCGTTATCACGCACCGCTGGCAGACATGCGTTTTTTATTAACCGACGTGTTTGATGCGCCCGTATTTTGGCAGACCAATAAGCATCTCAGCCATGTTGATATGGACACAGTCGAGGTCGTACTCGAAGCGCTGGCAACATTTACCCAAAAAGTTTTGCTGCCATTAAATCACAGTGGTGATAAAGAAGGCGTCAGTTTTGCGCTCGACGATATGGGCTATGGCGCGGTACGCACGCCGACAGGATTTAAAGCAGCGTACGCACAGTACAAATCTGACGGCTGGGTCGGTCTTGGCGCGACGCCAGAGTATGGCGGGCAAGGCTTTCCCAAAATGGTATCGATGTTTCAAGAAGAGATGATGTTTAGTAGCAATCAGTCGTTTGCGCTGTATCCCAATCTTGCCTTGGGTGCGGGTTTGTGTTTGTTAAAGTCCGCCTCAGAAGAACAAAAACAGCGCTATTTAGAGAAAATATATACGGGCGAATGGGCAGGGACGATGTGCTTGACCGAAGCCCATGCAGGCACCGATTTGGGGTTGCTCAAAACCAAAGCTGTGCCCAATGACGATGGCAGCTATGCCATCACAGGAAGCAAAATCTTTGTGACGGGTGGCGACCATGATTTAACAGACAACATCATTCATTTGGTCTTGGCAAAAACGCCCAACGCGCCAGCA
Source organism: Psychrobacter sp. bablab_jr014 (assembly GCF_016464015.1). GTDB lineage: Bacteria > Pseudomonadota > Gammaproteobacteria > Pseudomonadales > Moraxellaceae > Psychrobacter. Next base: position 118,409 of record NZ_JACDXT010000049.1, on the reverse strand, counting down.
GGCTCCAAAGGCATTTCTTTATTCATTGTCCCCAAATTTCTGCTTGAAAAAGATGAGGCTGGCAATGACCAACTCGGCGCGCGCAATGCCGCGTCCGTGGGGTCAGTTGAGCACAAAATGGGCGTCAAAGGCTCAGCGACTTGCGTGCTTAATTTTGATAAGGCAAAAGGCTGGCTGGTCGGGGAGGAGTGTACAGGGCTTGCCTCGATGTTTTTGGTGATGAACTATGAGCGTTTGGCGATTGGCATACAGGGCATTGCCCTTACGGAATTGGCGTATCAAAACGCCGCTGCCTACGCCAATGACCGCTTGCAGTCTCGTAGCGATTCGGGCATCAAAAACCCTGATAAAGATGCCGATGCCTTGATTCACCACGCCGACATACGCCGTATGCTGCTCAATGCCAAAGCACATGCCGAAATTTCGCGCTGCTTTGCGATGTATGTCGCCAAGCAGCTCGATATTGCAAAATACAGTGATGATAAGCAATTAATTGCTACTGCCAATGCGCGCATTGCCTTATTAACCCCAATTACCAAAGCCTTTTTAAGTGATAAAGCGTTCGAGGCAACGGTTGATTGCCAGCAGGTCTTTGGCGGGCATGGTTATATTTGCGATTGGGGTATGGAGCAAATCGTGCGTGATACGCGCATTGCTCAGATTTATGAAGGCGCAAACGGCATTCAGGCATTAGACCTATTGGGGCGCAAAGTCGCCAAAGATAACGGCGCGATGCTGTTTGATTTTTTGGCGGAAATACGCAGCTTTATTGGCACGATGTCAGGCGCGCATGGTATCAAGCAAGCCACCCTGACGGCGGCAGATGATATTGAGCGCTTGACCCACACGCTACTGGCCAATATCAGCGCGCGCGGCGATGAGATGAATGGCTGTGCGGTCAATTATCTCCATGCGACAGGCTATCTGTGCTTTGCTTATATGTCTGCCATGATGGTGGCGGCAAGCCAAGGTAAGGCAGGCGCGTTTTATGCCAATAAGCTCAAATTGGCAGATTATTTTATGGCGCATATTCTGCCACGCATGCAAACGCATATCGACATGGTTCAATCAGGTAGCACGTCTATGATGGCCTTTGATTTGGATTATTTTGACCCTGCGTAAACCAATGGCTGATGAGCAATAATTCGATACATCAATATAGGTTTATTGTGTCGGTAATATCATTCACCAATCCTTACTGCTAGACTGATACGGGACGTCAATAAGCAACAGATATCGTCTCGTATGACAGACTTAACGCAGTTTTATTATTATGAATAAGGAAATTTTATGGCTCACTATGACCAACTTCATTTAAATTACATCGCTGGCGAGTGGCGCGATGGCACCTCAAATCATGACATCGTCACCAGCAACCCCTTTACTGGCGAAGAAATTGCGACCTTTAAGGCGGCAAGTTTGGATGATTTGAACGATGCGTATGTTGCATTAGAAGAAGCGCAGAAAGCGTGGAGCGCGACCAACCCTTACGCCATGAGCCACATCATTGAAGAAGCGGCGCAAATCATCGTCAAGCGCCGTGATGAGCTGATTGATATGTTGGTGCGTGAGGCAGGCTCGACGGTCATTAAGGCCAGTACCGAAGTCGATGCCTGTGTCGGCGTGATAAAAGTCGCGGCAGAGTACCCGTTTTTGCTCGAAACGACGGTCACGCGCTCTGTCATTCCTGACAAAATCAATCACATCATTCGTAAGCCTGTCGGCGTGGTGACGGTGATTGGTCCGTTTAACTTCCCGTTATTTTTGGCGATGCGTTCGGTCGTCACCGCGCTGGCAAGTGGCAATGCGGTGTTGTTAAAACCTGCCTCAAACACGCCCATCACAGGCGGGGTCCTATTGGCAAAAATCTTTGAAGAAGCGGGCTTGCCAGCGGGCGTGCTGTCTGTCGTTGTCCCCAAAACCTCTGAAATCGGTGACGAGCTTTACACGCATCCCATCCCGCAAGTCATCTCCTTTACGGGCTCAACCGAGGTGGGCAAGCGCATTGGTGAAAAGGCAGGCGGCGCGATTAAACGTTGTCTCTTGGAGCTTGGCGGCAACAATGCGTTTGTTGTGCTCGAGGATGCCGACGTCGATTACGCGGCGCGCTCCGCAGTCTTTGGGCGCTTCTTACACAGCGGGCAGATTTGTATGTCTGCCAACCGCATCATCGTGCATGAGTCTATCTTTGATGATTTTGCCGAAAAGTTCGTTAAATACACCAAAGCGCTTAAAGTTGGCGATCCTTCACAACCAGAAGTGTTGGTTGGTCCATTGATTGATGAAAAAGAAGCTATTCGTGTGGAAGAAGCAGTAAAACGTGCCGTAGAAGGCGGTGCAGAGGTGCTGCTTGAAGGTAAACGCGACGGCGCAGTGGTGTATCCGTACGTGCTCAAGAGTACCAATGAGGGTTATTCTGCTTGTACTGAGATGTTTGGCCCTGTAGCGACACTCATCGCGCACTCAGGTGATAATGACGCACTGCGAATAGCCAACGATACAGACGCGGGACTGAGCGGCGCGGTGCATTCGAAAGACATCAAGCGGGCGCAAAAGTTTGCTGATGGCTGGAAGACGGGTATGGTGCATATCAATGACCAAAGCGTCAATGATGAGCCGCGCATTGCCTTTGGCGGCGAAAAAGCCTCAGGTATTGGACGTTTTGGGCGTCATATCACCTTTGATGAGTTCACCACCTATCAATGGGTGTCTGTACAGACCGAGCAGCGCCAGTATCCGATCTAAACTATTTACTGATAATAAAAGCCACAAGGTTCTGCTATTGGCAGGGCGTTGTGGTTTTTTTGCTCAAAAAATACATATAGTAGATCTCTTGCAAAAGTACTAGTTCATTGACTTCCATTGACGGAGTTACAAGGGCTGACGATGACTTATGCAAGAAGTCTAGTGAATGCTTTATAAATAAGAGACATCGAGATTTAAAGGTGTTTTTAGTAGCCTCTAGAGACGCAGTCACAGCAAGCAAGAAAAATACCTTTAAATCGGGTACATTTTTCACGTTGTATCTTTTTTATTCCATGTTGACTATCGTATTAAAACAAACGTGATTACCGCATGATGATTAAACAGGCAACAACCGCAGACGCGCCCGAAATAGCAGCAGTTATCACCGCCAGGATCAAGGCATGCGTGCAAGACCATAACAATAATAATGCAGATATTCAGGCGTGGCTGGCGAATAAAACCGCAGACAATATTAAGGAGTGGATAAATAATCATCTTGCCTTGGTGTATACACAAGACACGCAGATTGTTGCTGTGATATTGGCAGCGCATAGCGGCATGATATTGCTCAATTACACGCTGCCGAGCAAGGCATTGGCAGACAGCTGCTCGCGCACGTTATGAACAACTATAAAGAGCAGGGCATACCAACCGTCACGCTAGAGTCTATCTTGACCGCTAAAAGCTTTTATTTAAAACAAGGCTTTACTATCACAGATAACGTACGTGGGCACGGTGAGGTCGTGACATATAAGATGGTAAAAACCATCGGGTTCTTGTAAGCATAATACGTATGAACTATTTCTTTGTTATGGTCACTAACATGTCTAGCCCTGCATTCGTAGGGCTTTATTCTTGACAAGAAATACTTGTCTGAATTAATCAATAGTTGCTTGAAAAGAAGTTAGCTTAGTTTTAATGTGTTTATAGTCAGTAGTGGTTAACGCATTAATGAACGCGGGACGTCCGCTACTGTATTTCGCTTGCTTATATTATGGATGATAAGCGCAAACGGTAAATAATAAATACCGATAGATGCCAGTCTATCAACGCTAAAGAAGACAGTGCAAGGAGGCAGCCATGTTACCCATCTATTTTTATTCCCGACAATCTCTGCACTTCTTACAGCAAACCTCTAGATGCTTTGATCCATAACGACAGATAAGCGATTATTTCGTATTGCCTTTTTTGTCATCTAAAAACTAAAGTCTATGAGTATTAACCGTTGGTCATTTACCGACACGGACTTTTGCGCCTATTTTATAGACAATGTCTACTTGCGCAATCAAGATAAGTAAACGATACCCTTAAAACTAATGGAATAGTGATTGATATGAATATTGATTTTGATAATTTGCAGCGCCTCATTGATATCGCCGAGCGTGCAGACATTCACGCTTTAGAGGTCGTGGATGGTGACGCGCGTATCCATATCGTCTGTCAGGCGGATGGGGCGAGCGCTCATATACCCGCCGCGCCGCACACCCGTACCCGCCAAAATGTATCGCAAAACAGCGCCACTGACAACACTGGTAATGATGCTGACAATACTGACAATGCCACCGCAGACACGCCAGACGCTAGCAATACCCAAACGGCAAAGGACATTACTGCGCCCATGCTCGGCACGTTTTATCGTCGCTCCAGTCCTGATGCCGAGGCGTTTGTTGAAGTAGGTGCAGCGGTCGAGGCGGGGCAGACACTATGCATTATCGAAGCTATGAAAATGATGCACGAGGTCAAGGCAGAAACAACAGGCGTCGTTACTGAAATTTTGGTCGATGATGGCGATATTGTGGAATACGGGCAGGCGCTACTTAAGCTTGAGCCAAACCAATAAGGCGCTCAAGCAGCCAGCCAAATAGTGCTAGGCATTGACGGCTTTAGCAAACACGGATTGTTTAGGAAATAAGGATATGTTCTCAAAAATACTGATCGCCAATCGCGGTGAAATCGCCTTACGCATTATTCGCGCCTGCAAGCAGTTGGGCATTCAAACGGTGATGGTCTATTCTGAGGCGGACAAAGACTCCCTACCTGTGCATCTTGCTGATGAAAAAGTGTGCATCGGTCCTGCCAACGCCACCAAAAGCTATCTAAACCAGCGCGCTATCGTCTCTGCCGCACGATTAACACAAGCGGATGCCATCCATCCAGGCTATGGCTTTTTGTCTGAAAACGCAGACTTTGCAGCGCTGGTCACCGAATCAGGCATCGCGTTTATCGGACCAACGGCGGACAATATCCGCACGATGGGCGACAAGGTTGCCGCCAAGGTGCAGATGATGCGGGCTGGCGTGCCTTGCGTCCCTGGCTCGGACGGCGCGCTGTCTGATGACAGTGAGCAGATACTACAGACCGCGCGCGCGGTGGGCTATCCCGTGATTATCAAGGCAGCAAGCGGCGGCGGCGGGCGCGGTATGCGCGTGGTCGAAAAAGAAGCCAACTTGCTCGCTGCCATTGCCTTGACGCAAACCGAAGCAAAGGCAAACTTCGGTAGCGCCGTGGTGTATATGGAAAAGTACCTCCAGCACCCGCGTCATATTGAGATACAAGTCTTGTCCGACACGCACGGCAATGCCATTTATCTGGGCGAGCGTGATTGTTCCATGCAGCGCCGCCATCAAAAAGTCATTGAAGAAGCGCCCGCACCAGGCATTACCGAGCAGCAGCGCCAAGAGATTGGGCAGGCGTGTGTGACTGCCTGTCAGCAGATGCACTATCGCGGCGCGGGGACGTTTGAGTTTTTATTCGAAGATGGCGAGTTTTATTTTATTGAAATGAATACCCGCGTGCAGGTCGAGCACACCATCACCGAGATGATTACAGGCGTAGATATTGTGCGCGAGCAGATACGCGTGGCGGCAGGCTTGCCACTTGCGCATGCTCAGGCGGACATTCAGCTACAAGGGCATGCCTTTGAATGTCGCATCAATGCCGAAAACGCGCAGACATTTTTGCCCAATGCAGGGCGTATTGACTATTGTCACCTGCCCGCAGGTTGTGGCGTACGTGTGGACAGCCACATTGAGTCAGGCTATCTGGTGCCGCCCGCCTACGACAGCTTGATTGCCAAGATATGCGTACACGACCAGTCACGCGCCGCCGCTATTCAAAAGATGCAAGGCGCATTGGCAGAAGCCAGCATCACAGGCATTGATACCAATATTGGTCTGCATCAGCGTTTGTTTAGCGATAATGGCTTTTGTGATGGACAGATGAGCATTCATTATCTGTCTCAGTGGATACAGGACAATATCTAAAATATCTTCTTATCCCTTATCGCAACCGCCACAAATCGCCGTAAAAAAAGAGAGACACCCCATGAGCTTACCCGCTTTAGAATGGCAAATCGGCAATCAAAACACGCTTATTTTATATTTCCCGCCGCCCATGACTTTGGATAAACAAAAAAAATGCTGGGCGCTCGCGGACATGATCGAGCCGATGGACGATGTGAGCGAAGTCGTCATTGGCATGAATAGCCTAAGCGTCTTTAGTAGCGCAAAGACATGGCGCGCGTTTGAAAACTTGCAAACGCGCCTAAGTACCTTGCTGGATGACATACCTGAGAAGAGCATTAACGGCAAGCATATCGAGATTCCTGTCAACTATGGCGGCAAGTATGGCCCCGACCTTGCCCCGATGGCGCAAGCGCTTGGTATCAGTGTCGAATCTTTGGTGCAGCGCCATACCAGCGCGACTTATACCGTATATTTTATTGGCTTTCAGCCTGGTTTTCCGTATTTGGGCGGCTTGTCCAAGGACTTATATTTTCCGCGTCACGCCACGCCCCGAACCCAAGTGCCCGCAGGCTCAGTCGGTATTGGCGGCGAGCAGACAGGCATTTATCCGTTTGCTTCCCCAGGCGGCTGGCAGCTGCTCGGTCAGACCGACACCGCCTTATTTGACTTGGCAAACGCCTCACCGACATTGTTAACCGCTGGCGATACCTTGTGCTTTCGTGCGCTCGATATTTATGACTAAACAAATCAGCGCACCGCGCCATTGAACACAATAAACCAAGTGCAACGTAAAAGATAAGCATAAAAAGGCAGCAGTTATGAAAGTGTTAACCGTAAATGCACTGAGCAGTATTCAAGACTTGGGGCGATTAGGCTATCGCAGTATGGGCGTTGGTAAAAACGGCGCAATGGATATATGGTCGCTACAGGCGGGCAATGCACTGGTCAAAAACCCCTTAGACACGCCCGCACTAGAGATTGCTATGGGCGGCATGACGCTAGAATTTACCCAAGACACCAGCTTTTGTATCACAGGCGCGCTATACGAAGCCTATCTCGATGATACGCGCATCGCAGGCTATTGGCGCATTCATGCAAAAAAAGGGCAAGTGCTCACGTTGCAGCGTCCGCTTGAGGGGATGTACAGCTATCTGTGCGTGCACGGCGGCTTTGATATTGCGCCGATATTGGCATCCGTCAGTACCAATTTAGCGGCAGGCTTTGGTGGTGCAAAAGGTCGCGCTCTGCAAGCAGACGATGTGTTACCAACCAATAATACTGCCAAGCTACCGATTATTGGCGTGGCGCGGCTGCCAAAGACTGAGCGCATTCGCATTATCAAAAGCAGTGAGTACGCTTGCTTTACAAAGGCAGCGCAAACGGCACTGCTCGAGACGCCATGGCAGCTACAGACCAGCAGCAATCGCATGGGCTCGCGCTTAAAAGGTGACGCAGCGCTTGAGCTGTCCGAGCCACTGCAAATGCCCTCGCACGGCGTCGATATGGGGATGATTCAAGTCCCGCCGCAAGGTCAGCCGATTGTGCTGATGGCAGATGGGCAGACCACAGGTGGCTATCCCAAGATTGCCGCGATTATCAGCGCCGATATTGGGCGAATGGCACAGATGCAGTATGGCAAGGCGTGCCGCTTTGAATTAGTAGACGCTGAGCAGGCGTTTCTTGCCCAGCAACAACGACAACGATATATCCACGAGATACAGGAGTATGCCAATGAACATTGATTTAAATGCCGATGTCGCCGAAGGCTGCGGTCAAGACGACGCCCTGATGCGGATCGTCAGCTCAGCCAATGTCTGCTGTGGGTTACACGCAGGCTCGTACGCCGAAATGCTGGCGACCTTGCAGCTTGCCAAAGCCAACGGCGTCCGCGTCGGCGCGCATCCGAGCTTTTTTGATAGGGACAACTTTGGACGCACCCAGCAAACGCTGAGTGAGGCGGGATACCGCGCGCTGATGGCTTATCAGCTGGGCGCAACCAAGGCGTTGTGTGACTTGGTCGGCGTGTCTTTGGACTACGTCAAGCCACATGGCGCGCTGTACAATCAAGCAGCGGCAGATGCGACGCTCTCCGACATTATCGTCAGCGAAATCAAGCGCTTTGATCCAAGTTTAAAGGTTATGGGGCTCTCAGGCGGACAGCTGGTCGCGGCAGCCAAGCGCCACGGTATGGACGCCATCTCCGAAGTCTTTGCTGACAGAAACTACGAAAAAGACGGCTCTTTAGTGTCACGCAGCAAAGACAATGCGCTCATTACCGATACCGACGCTGCCGTGCGCCACGTCCTACAAATGATTACCGAAGGCACAGTGACCAGCGTTTGCGGAGAGAGTGTATCTGTTGAAGCGGACAGCATCTGTCTACATGGGGATGGCGCGCATGCCATTGCGTTCGCCAAAGAAATCAAAAAACAACTTCAAGACAAGGGCATCAATATCACCGCGCAAGCGACTGCCTAGTGGACTCACCTGCATAAAACAAGGACGTTTATGAGTACCTTAAAAAAACACAATACCGCCATATTGGGCGCGGCATTTTTGATGGCGACCTCTGCCGTTGGGCCAGGGTTTTTGACGCAAACCGCGACCTTTACCGAAAGTCTGCTGGCGAGCTTTGGCTTTGTCATCTTGATTTCTATCATCATGGACATTGGCGTCCAGCTTAATGTCTGGCGCATCGTGGCAGTTTCCAAGATGCGCGCGCAAGAGATTGCCAATAAAGTATTCCCTGGTGTCGGCTATTTGCTTGCCTTTTTGATTATCGCAGGGGGACTTGCGTTTAACATCGGTAATATTGGCGGTGCAGGGCTTGGCATGCAGTCGGTATTTAACATCTCACCGATTACGGGCGCGCTGATTAGTGGTGTCATCGCCGTGGCGATATTCTTGGGTCGCGAGACGGGACCGATTATGGATAAGTTTGCCCAGCTGATGGGTTTTATCCTAATTGTTTTGATTATTTACGTGGTGTTTCAGTCCGAGCCGCCACTTGCCGAAGCGGCGGTACGCACCATTGCGCCTGAAAAGATTGACGCGATGGCGATTGTCACCCTCGTTGGTGGTACGGTCGGCGGCTATATTACTTTCTCAGGCGCGCACCGTTTGCTAGAGGCGGGTGTGACGGGTGAAGAAAACCTAGCCAACGTTACTAGAAGCTCAGTGACAGGGATTTTGGTTGCTTCCGTGATTCGTGTCTTCTTATTCCTTGCTGTGCTTGGCGTGGTCTCACAAGGCTTGACCCTTGACCCTGCAAACCCTGCGATGTCGCCTTTTCAGCATGTACTTGGTAATGTCGGTAAGATTATCTTTGGTATCGTGATTTGGGCGGCTTCTGTGACCTCAGTCATCGGCGCGGCGTATACTTCCGTTTCCTTTATGACCAACTTTCATCCCTTTATCGAGCAGTACAAACGCTACTTTATCATTGGTTTTATCGTCATCTCGACCTTGGTCTTTGCCACCATTGGTAAGCCTGCGCAGATTTTGGTATTGGTCGGTACGCTAAACGGCTTGGTCTTGCCGATTGCCATGATTATCGTTTTGATTGCGGCTTATCGTAAGAACATTATTGGCAACTATCGCCACCCGCTATGGATTGCTGCCTTTGGTTGGTTAATCGCCATTGCCATGAGTGTGCTCAGCGTTATGACCATCGCTAAATACTTAGGTCTAAGCTAAGCTTAATGAGGAATAAAAGCGATAAAGAAAGACAACAGGAGTCTAAGATGGATACAGAACAAGTAAAGCGCGTGGTCGACATGGTCGAGCGCAGTCAACTGCACGAGGTCACGATTGTCGATGGCGCGCAGTCGATTAAAGTGGTGAATACAAGCAAAGCAACCAGCCCAGCAGAGTGCGTAGCTGACAGTCCAGTAAAGTCGCAAGACAACGACGACAGCAACAGTAATAGTACCAGCGGCAAGCAAATCTGCGCGCCGTATGTCGGTATCGTCCACTTGAGTAAAGACGGCGCGACGGAAAATCTCGTGAAAGTTGGCGACACCATTGAGCAAGGACAAACGGTCTGCTACATCGAAGAGCTGACCCGCCTGCTGCCTGTGGTCAGCGAACATGACGGCATCGTCAGTGACGTTTTGGTTGAACATGGTCAAGGTGTGGCGTACGGGCAGGGAGTGTTTAACATTCAGTAAAAGTCAGCCGAAATAAAAAAGGCGACACCCTCAGACCAGACAATGCAAGCAGCATTCGGACAAGTGAGACGGTCACCTTAATAAAAAGATAACCCCTATTGCTGAGGATGGCAATAGGGGTTTTTATTTAACAATCTTTATTTAACAATGAAATGTATGCATGAAGTGAATCTCTTGAAATGACAATGGCTTAAACTGTCTTTAGATATCACGACAAAATATTTGAATGACTAATTCCCATCTTTTAACGCATCCGCGACATCAACCGTTGGTTCTTTATTCTCTGCAACCGTTGGGTTAAACAGCTCATCAATATTTTTTTGATAGCCGTCAATATGTCCGTAGTCGTAGCGTCCCAAAATATCCTGTCCCGCGCTGGACAGCACATAGTTACGGAAGCTGACCGCCGCAGGATTATTGGTCAGCACGATACCTTGAAGCATTTGCTCAGATTGCTTTTTTCTGAGCGCATAGCTAAAGGCGGACAGTTTGCGCGCCTCACTGTTGTTCTTATCCGTGGTGGTGGTCTGCTCTTGTGTGTTGGTGTCTGCACTGTCAGCCTGTGGTTTTTCCGCTTGGCTGACTTCAGTATCGGTAGGTGCGTCTGTTTCTTCTACCGCTTCAGGTGTCGTTAGGTCAGGGTTTTGATGTTGTGTATATTGATTGCGTTGGTCCTGCGCTTGGTTGACGATGTTTTGCAGATGCTCAATTTGTACTTCGGCTAAGGAATTATTTGTCATGATAATATCAGTATCAACCAAATAGTCTTTACTATCTGCATCATTGGTTTGCACGCTAAAAAGCGCCGCCTTGGTCATATAGTCGACGGTGACTTGTATGCTTGGATAACGCGATTCAAAGCGCACAATCAAGTCATTTAGTATGCGCTCTAGTGCTTTATCTGCCTGGATATGTACGCTAGCATTGTATATCGCCTCGCTATCCTTAGCAGACAGCTCATTACTACTGGTATCAGCGATAACTGGTACAGGATTGATATATTTGCGATTATGACTCCATAACCAAGCACACAGTAGGATAAGAACAATAAGTATCAGTAATAAAATACCTATCATGAGTATCTTGTAGTCTTTCATCATAGTTAGTTATCATCTTATCCAAAAAGTAGCCATATTTTGGGCGATTATGACCCATCACACTTATTGTAAATAAGACATATCAATGACAAAAAACTTGTGTTAATGGAATAAATCTTTTTTAAGGTCAGCCAGCATGTCTTCGAATATGTCTTTACTCGTCTGGTTTACAGAAAGGCCGAGTGTATCTGCTGATGTTGCCATATCTTGCTTGGGTTCAGCGTTGTTTTTTGTAAGGCTGGCAAGCGCCTCGTGACTTTCATGCACTGCTAATGGCGATGCGCCTGCCATGACAACTTGTTTGCTCCACTCAAAGCCATGTGTCTCCCACCAGTATTCAAAACGTGACAAAGTAATGCCACGTACCGAGGCGGGCAAATTTAGAGTACGAAGACGATGGGCTAGTACGGGGTCTTTGATGCGTTGGTTGCGACTAAGATAAAGTTCGGTGGTTTTTCCTGTATAGGGCTTGCGTCTAATCCATGAGCTATTGTCTATTTTCATGCGAGGTAATTGCCACAGTGTCCCGCGATCATAAATAATATAGCAGCGCTGTTCTGGATGAACAAAGACAGCATCAATAGGTCGATAAGGCATTGCGTCAACTCCCTTCGTAATCAGATAAAACAACAAAATGAGTGATGCGCTACTTTACGCAAAAAATACTTGACGACACTAGCTGTCGTATAAAACAGCATACGTGTTTTCATAAGTAGTTAATATATTCAATCAGTGGCACACTAGACGTTTACTGCGTCCGTCATCTGCGTTTATGACGTATTATATCAGGTTGTATTATCTCTTCTAAAAAATGACCCGAGAGTTATGTGAATGAAGTGTAATGAAAGTACAACAGTAAGGTTCCTTAGACGCCACATACTTTTCGACTCTTAAACAGTAGGAGTTTTTAAAAGCAAAAGTTTGCTAAGAAATATTTAAAGTTATACCGCTAATTTGACATTTAGAACGCTATCAATCAATTAGAATTGATAGTATTAAGTTTTTTGTGGTGATCAGTAAAAACGCACCCGAATTGATATCAAGAAAAGAGAATTTATGTTTACTATTGTGCAGTCGCATCGCACGGAGCGTCTGGTAGCGCAGCTACTCGCCGCGTATCAGTCTAAAACGCAATCTATTTTTGATAAATTTGTGGTGATTGTGCCCTCGATGGTGCTCGGCGACTGGCTCGATAAGTCGATTGCCAGTCAGGCGGGCATCAGCACCTTATTGACCACGCAGTTTTGGGGACAGTATCAATGGTCACTGATGCAGCAGGTGCTCGGGCGTTACAATACGTGGCTTGCGGCGTCAGGGCGTGAGTCTGAGATGATGGCCGTCCCCGAAGTGCCTGTATTGACAGGGGCGGTGATGCAGTGGCGCTTGTTTGGTTATTTTTCTTATTATCAGCAGCAGATTTTGGCCGATGATAAGCACCCGCTATATGCGCTATTGTCAGGGCTGATTGGTAATAATACCGACCGCAGTCAACAAGACGCGCGCCTGTGGTCATTGGCGACCGATTTTGCGCGCGTGTTTTCGCGCTATTTGACCCATAGACAAGGTTGGCTCGCCCGTTGGGGCGATGATGAGGCGGTCGATGTTGCGGCTATGATTGCCGAAAAAGACGCCTTTAGCAAAAAGTTTGACCCCGAGGCGGGCGACACGCCTGAATGGTTGGTTGCGCATTATACCAGCTTGGAGCTGGCGCAGCGGCATTTGTGGCGGCTGCTGTTTGCGGCGGTCTACGAGCATCGGGCAGCGATTGAGACGCGTTTTTGGTCGGTGCTTGAGCAGCATTGGCAAGACGATAGTGCTGGGCTTTCCTTAGCAAATGCCTTACCTGACAAGCTGCATATTTTTACCATTCAGCAGCTGCCGCAAGCAGAACTGGACTTTTTGCAGCGGCTCTCGTTGTATATGGACATCACTTTATTGCACTACAATCCGAGCCAGCTGTTTTGGGCAGATATCGTCGATAAGCAGTGGCTACAGCGCCAGCAGGTGATTAATCCAAACAGTGTGTTTTTACGCGATTATGGGCATACCTTGCTGTCGCGACTGGGCAAGCAGTCACGCGAGACCTTTGCCATGCTGGCAAGTTTGTCGGGCAATGCTTATCAAGAGGCGTTTCAACTTGAATGGCAAGACCGCTTTGAGGCGCTAGAGGGCGAGAGTGAAAATGATGCGCAGGCACTTCAAGACGCGTTTGATGAGCCGCAAACTTTATTGGCGCATTTGCAACAAGACATCTTGATGCTCGATGAGGCGTCCACGCAGCAGACCACGCGCGGGCGCCTGAGTGCGGCACTCGGTGAGCAGATGGCGCTGGATTTGGACACAGCAGGCACAAATGTACAGGACGATGCGTGGTATAGCGACCTCAGCAACAAGCATTATCAGCAGGCGCGTCCGTGGCGGCTGGCGCATTATGATAATAGCCTAAGCATTCATTCTTGCCACAATTTACAGCGTCAGCTTGAGGTACTGCGCGGGATGATTGGACATTGGCTAAACGACACCAATCCTGATGGCAGCACGCGTCACTTATCCGACATTGTGGTGTTGTTGCCTGATGTCGAGCGCCATCACGATTTGATTAATTCGGTGTTTGTCGCGGGCGTAGGGCAAGACGGTTTGCATCTACCCGCCAAAATTACGGGTGTGGTCGATAAGTCGATTCGTCAGCTGTGGGAAGCCATCAGCGGCTTTTATAAGCTGCTGGATGGCAATGCGGCGCGTTTTGAGGCGGCGACGGTGCTTGATTGGCTGATGCTGCCGCCGCTATATGAGAGCCTCGGACTGACACACGAGCAGATGAGCCGTGGTTGTGAGCTTTTATTGGCGTCAGGTTTTGTGCGCGGTTTTGATGAGGCGCATTTGCAGGCAAGCCTTAGCCCGCAAGATTATGACTACCGTTTTAGCTTTAGCTATACGCTCGATAAGCTCACGCTTGGGCTGATTATGCCTGATGCACCGATGAGTGATTGCTTATACCCAAATGATTGGCAAGCGGGTGTACTGCCCGAAAAGACTGTACCTGCGCCTGCGATTAGCCTTAGTGATGCGCCCATTATCGAAGCGCTGTGCCGCGTGCATCAGGGTTTGGAAAAATGCCGCTACAGCCATGAGGTAAGACACCGCGCCGAAGAGTGGCTTAACAATATTGAAAATGACATCATTCATCCGTATTTTGGCGAGCTGGATCAGACGCGCGCCATGCGGGCGATTTTTAATGCGATGAATAGCTTTAAGAGCAGCTTGCGCGCCAACCGCCATTACCAGCGCTATCACGGTCACGCGCCGCAGCAGGACAGCAATGCCAGCGAAGTGGAGGCGCGCCTATCACAGGTGAGCAGCTTGCCGCTAAAGCTCAGCTTTATGCTGGATAGCATTGAGTCGGCGCTCGAGAGCCAGCAGGTCAGTGCCGAGCCGACAGGGGTGATTACCTTTGGGCGCTTTGGTGCGCTCAGAAACGTCCCCTTTGGGCTGGTGGTGATGCTCAATATGGACCTGTCCGAATTTCCGAACCGCGACCGTGACAACCGCTATGACTTGATGAAAGCAGGTCTTGCCGAGCGCGGCGACCGCTTTAGCGAAGACGATGACAATGGCGCATTTTTGGACGCGCTTTTGTGTGCGCGTAGTGCGTGCTGGATTTTTTACAACGGTCAGCGCCTAACCGACAATCATGAGCACCTGCCCGCCAACCCTGTCAGCGAGCTGCTACAGTTTTTGCAAGGGGAGGTGCAGTGGCAATGGCAGCCGCTTGCCGAAGCAAAAGACAATAACGACACGGCTTTACAAGTTAAATTGCAACGGCAAATGCCCAAATTGATTGAGTCTTGGCTGGTCACTGAGCACCCCGCGTTGCCCTTTGATGCACGTATCTTTATTGATGATGCTACGGAATCTGGGACAGAAACGCCGCAAGATGACACGATTGTGCCGATGCTGCACGAGGCCATGCGTAAAGAAAAGCGCGCACAGCAGCGCAGCGTTGCCCCTGCGCCTGTATGGCGTGAGGTGTTTGACCGTCTGCACCATAGCGCAAAGGGTGGCTGGCAAAACATCAGCCTACTGACCCCAAGCGACTATCAAACGCTTGCGCAGGCATTATCTAGCGCCGCGCCAATGGCACAAACACTGCCACACAGCCCAGCGCCTACCGATATGGCGCACCTGTATCGCCAAGTGCGCCACCCGATGAAGCACTTCTTAAAAGCGCAAAATATCCATATCGTCGAGTCTGTCGCCGAGGGCGCGACCCAAGAGCATTTGTCGCTATCACCGCTGCACGCCTATCAGATCAATCAGCAGCTGCTCTTATCCGAAGCCAGCAGTGCTCAGGATGTCTCCAGCATTCAGCCGCTATTGTACGATGCCATCATGCCTGCGGGCGTGGCGCGCTATTCTAGCCTTGACTATCAGCAGCAGCGTATCAAACGCCAATGTCAAAATTTTTACCAAGCGCTGCTTGAGGCAGGTATCCACATACCCACACAACAGAATAGCCTAAGCAAATTAGAAATACAAACAAAAGCACCCACATGGCTCACGCCCTGCTCAGAGCAAATTATTGTCTTAAACGACAACAATACACGCATCGCGCTAAAAGGCGATATTCCATCAGGCAGCACCGATGACACTATTCATAATCCTCCCAAATTATGGCTAAAAGTCCTACCCAATACCGCTCGCGCGCCGCATCTGCTGTGGCTTTGGCTGATGCATCTGTATTGGCAAGTCGCAAGACAAACCAGCGCCGCGCAAGTAGCGGTAGAAGATGGTAAAAGTATTTGGTGCTTTCATAAAGGCACAGAAGCATTTACTAAATTTAAAAAGGCGACCAATTTTGTGTTGCCGCCGATTGAGTCGGAGGAAGCACGCGCCGAGTTGTTAAAATGGCTACACTTTGCGCAAATGACCGCGCAGCTGCCGATTGTCCTGATGCCGCGTGATGCGCTGACCTATATTGACAAGAGCGCGGATGAGATAATGGGCGATTATCAGCCCAAATCCGCCGACTTTAAAAAATGGCTGGGCACGGACAGTTGGGGCAGTGACAGCAATCCTGCCGAATATGACGACTGCGCATGGCATCCTTTATGGCAATATGTACTCCAAGACACCTCGCCATTTGCGGCATTAAAAGACGCACTGTTAACATTGGCAGAGCCGCTTTTTGCCCCCATGTACCGTCGTTTAACGCCCTTGTCTTAGGGCATGTCTTTCATTCAAATGTTAATCACTAAATGGGCTAAAAATGGCTAAATTTTGCCAAACATCGTCAAATAGCTTATCAATATCTCGATATTAACGGCGCTATTTTCCTTGTTTGACCGCAATTTATCTCATTTTTATCACCATTTTTGAAACGAAGACACGCCCTAACTTTTAAAGTTTTATACGCACTGTTTGCTGTTGTGTTTGTTCTTATTTTTATTAAAAAAGCGATACCTTATGCCCGATACTGTTGTTACCCCAAAGACGCCTGATGAGCAGCTGCCGCCTGCGCTGCGTGTGCCATTGCATGGGCGCTATCTGATTGAGGCATCGGCAGGGACGGGCAAAACATGGACGCTGACGGGTATCGTGCTGCGCCTGCTTATCGAAGCCAAGCGCGCGCCTGAGCATATCATTGCTACTACCTTTACCCGCGCTGCGGCTGCCGAGATGCGCGAGCGTATTCATGCGCGGCTGGTGGATTTTTATCAGCTGCTGCAATGGGTGCAAAAGCTTGCTGCCCAGCCTGAGCAGCGTATGCAGATTTATCCGCAGTATGCTTTTGATGCTGCGTCTGAGCAGACAAAAGCCGACAAAGACAATAGTGATAATAAGAAAAGCCGCCCTGATACCGCACTGACCGATGCCATGCGTCAGCAGCGCCGCGACTGGCTACACCAGCAAGCAGATGGACTGGGTGTGGCGGACTTGATTAAAGACCCCATTAATGACTATTTGCTCAGCTACTTACTCGACAGAACGGCGAGCTATCCACTGACCGAAGCCATTCGCCGCTGCGCGCTCGTATTGACCACATTGGACAAATTGTT
This sequence comes from Psychrobacter sp. bablab_jr014, assembly GCF_016464015.1. Classification (GTDB taxonomy): domain Bacteria; phylum Pseudomonadota; class Gammaproteobacteria; order Pseudomonadales; family Moraxellaceae; genus Psychrobacter. The sequence continues at coordinate 101,097 of NZ_JACDXT010000049.1, read as the reverse complement.
TGTGAATACGCTTGATAGCCTTGCACAAAAATGGCTGTCTGAATATAGCGCCGAGACGGGGCATCAGGTCGGCATGGCGATTAGTGAGCGCGAAGATGCGGTAATTGAGAGCATTATTCACGATGAGATACGCGCCTTTCAAAGCCAGCTGTATCACGACAATCGCCCCGTGTACGACTTATTACAACATACCCGCCAGTTGACCACCGTCGCTGACCATCTGAATGTCGCCAAAAAAGCGCTACAGCATTTAACCTTGCCCATCACGCCTGTGATGGACTTGCCTGAGGTTGATTTTAATGGGTATCAAAAGACGCTACAGGCATTTAAAACTTGTGATTTAACAGACGTCGAGCCGTATTTTGATAAGGACTACCGTAAGACGCAAGGCTTTAATGCGCGGGCAACCCTTGGCACTAAGGTAGATACCATTTACGAGATTCAATCGGCGGTAGACAAGGGCAATACGACCTTTTTTACCCTGCTAGAGGGCGATGCGCAAAAGTTTTTTGAAGCTGTGCCATTTGCGTTTTTGAGTAAAGAAGAGGGTGGCAAAGGTTTTAATAACAACAAAGACACCGAGCGCTTGGCATTTATTAACATCGATGCTATTAAACTTTTAAACAAACTGCACGTTTATACCGCGCAGATTGACCAATATTTAAGACTGCTGCTCGATACGCTCAATCGCAATATTGCCCTACGCGTGCGTGAGCGTTTGCCAATGCTGCTAGAGGCAGCAGGCGAGACCACCTTTGGGTTACAAATGCTGCGCCTGAACCAAGCCTTGGCGGGTATCGAGGGTGCACGGCTGGCGCGTTATATTCGCCATCATTACCCTGTGGCGCTGATTGATGAGTCGCAGGATATCAATACCGAGCAGGCAAAGATGATTGAGCGCATCTATATGCCTGACAGTGCGCTGCCTGAGCATTTGGATGTGCAAGGCAGACGCAATTTTTTACTACTCGTCGGTGACCCAAAGCAGGCGATTTATGGCTTTCGTGGTGGCGATGTCGCCAACTATAACCAAATCAAAACCAAATTTGCACCCGCGCACCGCATGAGCCTCGATATCAACCGCCGCTCAAACGCGCAGATGATTGAGTCATTAAACCATTGGTTCGGACAGCCGAGCGCAGAGCCGACGACTGCGCCCAATACGCTTGCCGCATTGGGACACAACATCGAATACCAATACATCACCGCTGCCAACCCTGAGAGCAACGCCTCTTGGCACCAGCCCGATGCGGTCGTGTCTGAGTCACTGCGCGGTATGACCTCAACAGAGGCGGTGACCATTTTGCACGTACCGCACAACGACGAAGACAACGACAGCCACGATTACGCCAGCCTAACTGCACATCATATCGCCGCCTTATTAGCAAGCAATCCGCAGCTCAAAGGGCGCGCCTTACGTCCAAGCGACATTGCTGTATTGGGACGCGCCAAAAAAGACTTGCAAGCGGTCGAAAAGGTGCTGCACGATTTGGGCGTTGATGCGCTGGTGACGACTGAGGACAGCGTCTTTAGCACCGTGATTGCCGAGGATATTTTGGTGCTGCTCGAAGCCCTCTTGCGCCCGCAGCGCCGCGACATTATCAATCGCTTATTGACCAGTCATTTTTATCAGCTGAGCCTAAAACAAGCGCAAGCCCTGATTGACAGCGGTGACGAGACCGCCACGACCGATGGCGACAGCGATTTAAAGGCGTATTATCAAAAGCTGCAAAGTGATTTAAAGCGTGCCGCCATCTATTGGCAGCACAGCGGCGTGTTGTCGGCGCTGCATTATATCTTGGGGCGCAATGCCTTAATGGCACTGCAAGCACCCGAAACCCAAGCCAAGAGCCTATGGACGGCGCTGGCGGGGACGACCGAGGGCACGCGTCATCTCATGGACTTGCGCCATATCATGGATATTTTGGCGCAATATGCAATGCACTTGGGTGAATACGAGCTATTACAGTGGTATAAAAAACAGATGAGCCAAGGCGGCGTGCCTGATTGGGCAAAGCAGCAGCCACTACCGACCGCATCAGGCGTACAGCTGATGACCATGCATAAGTCTAAGGGGCTAGAGTTTCCTGTGGTGTATGCGCTCGGACTCGATAAGAGCATCTATCGCAATACTAAAAAAAATACGCATGCGCTGTATTTGTACGACCATGACATTAGCGTCAATCAGACGGACTATCAAGACCAGCCGCACACCGAACGCCGCCTGTCGGCAAGTAAGCACAAATACCAAGCCATCACAGGCGCAATGGGGCAAGAAAACTACTTTTCGGACGTTGAAGCAAAAGAGGCAATGGATGAAATGCGCCGCCTGACCTATGTGGCGATGACCCGTGCCAGTGAGCAGCTGTTTGTAGTGATTACCGATGCGAAGACCAAACACGGACTGGATGACAAGCCCTTACGCACCTGGCTCGACTGCCTTGATACGCCTGAGCACACTTTGCCTGAGCGTTTAACGCCATATATTGGCTGGCTGTCACACGATGTGCTAAAAGACGCGATAGACACGGTATTACAAAGCAGCCAAGCGCTCATGCCAGCGTCCGATAGTGAGCCAAACCCTGCCCAAGAGGCGCAGTATATCGACTATCGCGCCGCCGAAGCCCAACGCCAACAGCACTATTTTCAGGGGTGGACCAAGACCAGCTTTACCGCCCTAGCACGTCAGTTGACCGAGCAAAGTCATGACCTTGCGGTCTTTGATGATGCGATTGAAGACGATTTGGTCAGCAGCCCCATGCGTGTCAATGAATCTAAGCAGGCAGGTGCGGCGGAGGACATCCGCTTTAGCTTTGTTAAAGGGGCAAATGCGGGGACATTTTTGCACCAAGTGCTCGAAAAAATCGACTTTGACCAGCCGCAAACGTGGTCGGCAGTGATTGACCAAGGCATTCGCCAATATCAGCTGCCCAACCAGTACCTGTCTACCCCGCAAACTACGCCGCGACAGTCAAATGAGGGTACGTCCGCCACTGACGATGCGCCACTATCGCCGCAACATATCTCCTTAAAGGACTGGCTGGCAAGCATTTTAGACGCACCGCTGTTGGCCTCAGGGCAACCGCTACACGCTATCGCCCCGCATCAGCGCATGGCGGAGCTTGGGTTTAACATGGGTTTGGCAGCCAGCTTTAACACCGAGCAGCTTAATGAGATTTTTGCAGCGCACTTGCCCAATGACCCTGACAAGCATATCAATCTAAGCGCAGCCCCGATAGCGCACATCTACCGCTATTTACGCGGCGAGATAGATTTGGTCTACGCTCATGCAGGCAAGTATTATGTCGTGGATTATAAGAGTAACTATCTGGGCGCGAATGATGCAAGCTACGAGCCAGAGCAGCTTAAAATTGCCATGAGTCATGCAGGCTATTGGCTACAGGCAGCCATTTATCAAGTCGCGCTGCACCGCTTATTAAAGCTGCGAATTAGCGATTATCAAGGCAATGAAGCGCAGTATCTTGGCGCGGTGGAGTATCTGTTTTTGCGCGGTATCGGTCAAGGCGCGCAGGCGGGATATGGGCGCATCACGTGGGACATTCCTGTTGCTTTGGTGCTCGCATTGGATGCGTTTTTTGGCTTGCCCAATCGGTAGGGATAAAAAAACACGCCGCCGTTTTTGGTTTTATTGATTAAGGATAGATTATGAGTACGTCGCCCTTTGACATGACATTACGCCCAAGTGCTGGCGCTGAGCCTAGCGATGACAGCCGCTGGGCGATGACGGTGAGCGAGTATCTCATTCAGCGCCGCCTAAAGACCCATACCGCCTATCAGCGTCAGCGTACCCATGCGCCGATTGATGATACACAGAGTAAAGCCGAGCAGGGGACAGCGGATCTGTTTACGGCGCTGTTCGTGCTACTGATTCAGCGGCTGGAGGAGGGACACACGGTCTTGACGCTGACGGCAGACCATGCATGGCAACAGCAGCTCCTAGAAGCCATGGTGCGTCCGCTGCTAGACTGTTTGCCACCTGCGTCTGACGCCGACGATACGCCATTAACACTGGCAACGTTTTTGACCGATGATACGCACTGGAAAGCAGCATTGTGGCAGCTGTCCTTGCCTGCTTATCAAAAAGACAGCCTTACCGCTCGTTATTACAGTAGCGCTGAGCTGTATAATGTCTTCCAAAAAATAAACCAAACAGACACTAATGAAAATAGCCTAAGTAAATTAAAAAATCTAATAAAAACTAACCCATTTATACAGGAAAATAATAAGAAAAATACCAACAACACGCCCATTATTTATCATTGGCAAAAAGATAGCCAAACGCTTACCCTTTGGCTACAACGTGCATGGCAAGCAGAGCATGACCTTGTCGCACATGTCATGCGTATTAAAGCGCAGCGCGTACAGCCTCTTGATATTGATCCCAACCCGCTACTAAATACCGAGCAGCAAAGCGCTATTGATATGGCAAACCACTCGGCGCTGAGCATCATCACAGGTGGACCAGGGACGGGGAAGACCTTTACCGTCGCGCAGCTGGTGATGGCATTACAAAGCGGGCAGGAGGCAGAGAACAGGTTAGGCGACGCGCCCAATTTGGCTTTGGCAGCACCCACAGGGAAGGCGGCGCAGCGGATGCAAGAGTCACTACAGGCAGCGATTGAGCAAGCAGGCATTGATATGCAGCTGCCCGAAGCCAAGACCATTCACCGCTTGCTAGGCATCGGGCAGGGTGGACGCGCGCGCTATCATCAAGACAACCCACTGGGCGAAGATATTATCATCGTCGATGAAGCCTCGATGCTTGGGGTGGAGCTTGCAAAAGACTTGGTACGTGCCGTAAAAGCGGGTGCGCGTTTGATACTGCTTGGTGATGCCAATCAACTTGCCGCTGTCGATGCAGGCGCGGTGCTCGCTGACTTGTGCCGCGTTCCTGCATTGCAAGACGTCCATCAGGCGCTTAGTATCAGTCGCCGTTTTGATGACGAATCAGGCATTGGGCGGCTTGCGCGCTTTATTAATACTGAAAACAAAGCCCCGCAAGGCGTTTGGAATATCATTAATACCCAAGACAGTCTTGAATTCTATCCTTTATATCAAGGTATTTCTGATATAAATAGCCTAAGTAAAATTAAATTTCTAAAATTAATTTCATCTAAATATTCAAATTATTTTAAAAAAACTAATAATATTAGACTAGATAAATTAAAAGCGAAATCCATACCAAATTCAGAGGCGCTTGTTTTTGCAAGCCAGCTAATGGCTGTATTGGGTGAATATAAGATACTTACTGCAGGACATCATGGCAGTTGCGGCGATCATCATATCAATCAATATCTAACCCAGCAGCATAAAGAGGCGCTACAGCTGCCACTATCAAAGTCTGAGTGGTATCACGGCAGACCTGTGATGGTGCTGCAAAACAATTATGAGCTGGGATTATTTAACGGTGATATTGGTGTGTGCTTGGAGACAGAGCGCGGACGCTTGCAGGTGTTTTTTGAGGGTAAGGGGCAGGGTATTGCCGTAAATATGATGAGCGATGATATGGTCACAACGGCCTATGCCATGACCATCCATAAGTCACAAGGTTCAGAATTTACGCATGTGGCGATTGCCTTTGATGATCAGCACACGCGCTTACTCAGCCAAGAGCTGATCTATACCGCTGTGACGCGCGCCAAAAAGCAGGTCTCGATATTTAGTACGCTATCGGCATTTGAATATGCGCTGGGTACACCAACCATTCGCCAGACAGGGCTGTCTTTGCAATTTGCAAGCGCGGATACTGAGGCATAGATTTTTCTATATTTGGTCGTGTTCTTTATTAAGCATATAAAAACAGTGACATAAAAAAAGCATCCTCGCGTGGGGATGCTTTTTTTGATAACGTTTCAGCTAATTTATCTAAAACAATTATACTTTGTCTTCTTTAATCGCGTAGATGCCTGGTAAGTGGCGTAAGTAACCATGGAAGTCCATGCCGCAGCCATAAACGTAACGGTCAGCAACTTCGATACCCACAAAATCAACATCAAAATCAGGAACTTTGCGGTCGTGGATTTTGTTTAGTAGTACGCATGAGTTGATAGAGAGTGGCTTTTCTTTACCCAACTCTTCAACAACGGCTTTTAGGGTAATGCCTTCATCAAAAATATCATCAATCAAAAGCACGTGCTCGCCTTCGATGTTGACATCAGGCTTGAACTTCCAGTTTAGCTCGTTCGTGCCTTGGTTGTCGCGGTAACGAGAGGCGTGGATGTAGTGCATGCGATGGTAGAACGTCAGTTGTGTAAGCAATTGACCTGCTGGAATCAATCCACCATTCATAACGACCATGACAATCGGGTTTAGCCCCGCATAAGACAAGTTTAGCTGAGCGGCCAAACGCTCATAAGCGGCGGCAACTTCGATGCTGCTGATAAGGCATTCTGAGTTGCGGAGCGTTTTTTCGATTTCTTGGTTGCTGATTTGGGTCATAGGATGCGCCTTTTATAAAAAGTGCTGCGTATTTTAGCAAGTTTTTGTGTATTTGCCCAACAGTGCAGTAGACTTTTCTTATCAATTATTAGACGTGCAAGTCAATATGTACAAGCCGTACAGCCCAATGGATACTTTGTGTTATTCAGCATTGTCTGGTATTTCAATAAAGTAGGGGCGATAAAACTGCGCCAAACGATTGACTCCGTCATTAGGCAGCTGGGGCAACAATCGATTGAGCGCGATGCCCACACCTTTATCAATCGCTGCTTTGGTCACAGGAATAGCGCGGCGTTTAATCATGCCAAGCTTGAGCGTTTGGGTAAAACGGGTCATGAAGTGATACATGGCCGCATCGCTCATGGTAATCAGTGCTTGCTTAAAATCTGCCAAGTCTACATGGTCATCGCTGACAGCATCAAACCCTTTGTGAATCGTTTGTACTTGCGCGTCAGTCAGCTGAAAACCCACGCGGCGCTTGCCGTCATTATCAATAAACATGGTTTCATTTTCTAAAAAATAGAAGCTGGGCAGAATGTCTTCGTTACTGTCTTTGCCAAGCAGCACCTTGAGCATGGATTCGGTTGAGCGCTCGATGGTGGTGGCAATTTTGTCCATTGCGGCTTTGCGCTCAGGATTGGGCGTGGTCTGTACCAAGCGCACCAAAAAGTTGTCATTCAGCTCGCGCGCAATTTGCTGCACCAGTGCATTGCGGTAGGGGTAATAATCCACGTCTGCTTTGGTATAGATAATATGCTCGGCTTCATCAATCATGTTGGAGAGTTTTTGAGAAGGAATGAATCCAAAATAATGCGCCATTGTCCTGCCTTTTTTAAATAAGTTTTGTTATGTTTTTAACGCTATTTTTATAAATAATAGCGTGCTGCAATCACACCTCATCCTTGAATGATGCATTTGCTGGCGTTGTTCGTATATTTTACCTGTCGTCTGTCTGAATCACTATACCGTTTCTCTTAATATTCATCAGCATATAATTAGTAGAAATACTGAAAGTATACCCGTCAGTGGGCAAATTTTGTCTATGGTTAGCGTTACATTGTTCAATAAATCAGATACACTGAGGCAGGGATTCATTTTTGCCGATTTCTCTATCAGTAGCTGCAGGTTGGCTACTGTTTTTTTGACTGCTTTTTTTGCTGTTTATTCTATGGTGTGTCTTCAATTCAAAAATCTATGCCTAAATGAAGACATGCCCTAATTTTTATCAAAAATAATAACGCAGTAATCAGTCATGACACACGACAATCATTTCATCATGACCTGTGTAAGGTTTTAAATAACACAGGTGCTGTCACTTTAGGCACATGGACGCACAATAATAACAAGGCAACATCAAAACCAAGCCTGATATTGAACCTACCTACCTTGCCAGCATCTGTATAAAAACAAGTAAGACAAGACGGGTGTATATGCTCGGCTTATCTAAGGAGAGATAAGATGAACAGTGCCATTGTATTATTATTTGGCGTCGCTGCAATGCTTTGTGGCTATATTTTTTATTCCAAATTTATCGCGACCAAGATTTTGGCGCTAGACAACAGCCGTCCCACGCCAGCCCATACTATGAAGGACGGCGTTGATTATGTACCGACCAATAAATATGTCTTGTGGGGACATCATTTTACTTCGGTTGCAGGCGCAGCGCCTATTATCGGCCCTGCGATTGCGGTGATTTGGGGCTGGGTACCTGCCGTGCTTTGGGTAGTATTTGGGACGATTTTCATGGCAGGCGTGCATGATATGTCTGCTGTGTGGGCGAGTATGCGTAACCGTGGACAGTCGATTGGCTCTATCGCAGGTACTGTCATGGGATCGCGCGTGCGCAGTCTGATGATGGTGGTGATATTCTTGCTGCTGCTCATGGTCAACGCGGTATTCGGTGTGGCGATTGCCAATATGATGATTAAGACGCCATCGGCCGTGCTGCCTGTGTGGGGCGCGCTGGTTGTTGCCTTTATTATCGGTCAGTGTATCTACCGCTACAAAATGAGTCTGCCTATCGTGTCTATCGTAGGCGTGGTGGCGCTATACACGCTCATTTATTTGGGGCCTATGTTCCCAATCGTGTTGCCTGAGACGGTGATGGGTCTGCCTGACACGGCAGTATGGATTATTATCCTATTTGTGTATGCGGCGATTGCGTCACTACTGCCTGTATGGATGCTGCTCCAGCCGCGCGATTATATAAATGGCTTACAGCTGTTCGTGGGCTTGATTTTGTTGTATGCGGCAATCTTTATTGCCACGCCCGACATCGTCGCGCCAACTGTCAATACCAACTTGCCAGCAGATACGCCGTCCATTTTGCCATTACTGTTCGTGACCATTGCCTGTGGTGCGATTTCAGGCTTCCATGGCTTGGTAGCGACAGGTACAACCTCAAAGCAGATTGATAAAGAAGAAGACACACGTTTTGTGGGTTATTTCGGCGCACTGGGCGAAGGTCTGTTGGCACTCGGTGCTATCTTGGCAGCGACCGCAGGTTTTGCAAGCCTAGGCGACTGGCAAGCGGTGTATCAAAAATTCGGTGACGGCTCTATCGGCGCGTTTATCGACGGTGGTGCCACCATCTTAAACCAAGGTGTGGGCATTGAGATGGTGCTGTCACAAACCATGCTGACGGTTATGGCGGCGCTGTTTGCGGGTACGACGATGGATACAGGCGTGCGTTTGCAGCGTTATATTTTCCAAGAATTCGGTGAGTTTTATAATCTGCCTATTCTGAAAAAAGGCGTGGTGGCGACTTTGCTGGCGGTAGGTACGTGTTTGTTACTCGCATTCGGTGCAGGTGGTATTGATGGCGCAGGCGGTATGATCATCTGGCCACTCTTTGGTACGACCAACCAGCTGATGGCGGCACTGACCTTAATGATTGTGACGGTCATTTTGCTGCGTAAAGGCAAACCCGTATGGTATACCTTAGCGCCGCTGTCGTTTTTGCTGGTGATGACTGTCTTTGCGCTACTGTTACAGCTCAAGACTTTTTACACCGATGGCAACTGGCTACTCATCATCATGGATATCATTATTATGATTGCCACTGTATTGGTGACCTTTGAGAGCTTGTCGGTACTGCGCCGCGAGTGGTCAGAGCACAAAGGTAAAGCCACGGATGATGTATAACACCTAATAGCGGCAACACACAAAAACGCTGGCACCTGCTGGCGTTTTTTTTGGTCTGCGTTATGATGGTTTGATAGCTCTATAATGTTAAGCTAAGAAAAAATTAAATGATTAAAAAGGAATACCACGATGAACGAGCCAATTGAGACGGACACCAATATACCGCCATTGTGGCGGCGATTTTTGGCGGGACTGAATGAATTTTATCACGCACCATATCGTCAGACGATGGCACGCGCGGCACGTGATGAAGAAGATTTTTTTATGCTGATGATGTTTGCTGAAAGCCTAGGCATCGATAATCCCGCAAGCTTTTATACCCTTGAGTTGCAGCCGCTGTTTTTAGAAAACTTTCACGATTGGCACACGCGTATGGGTATGGAAAAATGCCCCTTTGACCATGTGGGCTGCTGCTAGCTGTTACTAAATGGGCTCTACCTGAGTGAAGCCAATAACAACCCAATAATCATAAAAACGACATATAAGCAGAGACAAACCTTATGGCAATTCAGCCTTTAAGTAACCTTAAGAAAACCGTCAACCATAAACCCATTATCTTTGTTGGTGGTAAGGGCGGGGTGGGCAAGACCACAACCGCCGCCGCACTCGCCAGCCAATTTGCAGCAGCGGAGCAAAAAACGCTAATTATCTCCACCGACCCCGCACACAGCTTAGGTGATGTTTTGGAAACGCAGTTAAGTAATGAAAAAACGGCCATCACGCCACATTTGGACGCGATTGAGCTCAATCCCGATATAATTGTCGAGCAGCATTTTGCGCAAGTGGAGCGCACCATCACCGCTTACGCCAATCCTGACATGCTGCCCAAAATCCGTGAGCATTTGCGCTTGTCCAAATCCGCACCAGGGGCGCAAGAAGCAGCGATGCTCGAATCCATGTGTCAGCACTTAGTGAGTGCCACCGATGAAGGCTACGCGCATATCATTTTTGACACCGCGCCGACGGGACACACGCTGCGGCTGCTGGTACTGCCTGAGATGATGGGCGCGTGGACGGATGGACTGCTCGCGCAGCAGCGCCGCCAAGCCAAATTGCGCTCGGTCAGTAATCATTTGCAGACCAGTAGCAATAAGGCGGCAGAAAACTTCGGTAAAAATGCGCTGGAGAACCCTTTCACCGCGAACAAACCCGACCGCTGGGCACAGGCAGTAGAAGTATTAGAAAAAAGAAAACGGCTGTTTCGTCAGGCGGGGACGCTGCTGCACGATAATCAGCAAACCGCCATCGTGCTGGTCATGACCGCCGATGTACTGCCACTTGCTGAAACCAAGCGCGCTGTCAAGCAGCTTGAGAACAACAAACTGACCCCGACCGCAATCGTCGTCAATCAGCTGATACGTGACCAGCAGCAAGATAGCTTTTGGCAAGAGCGCGCAAAACGGCAAGGCAAACTATTAGCAGAGATAGAAAGCAGCTTTATTCAATATCCTGTCTATCCTATTTATCTACAGCAAAGCGATGTGCGTGGGACAGAGGCACTTGGGGCATTATTGACGTAGTTGTTATTAGCGTAAATGTTTACTGATTTAACTCGCATTATTCCTGCATATAGACCGCATCGTCATCACTTTTGCGCTCAAGGCGGCGCGACAGTGACCATGCGGCATCAAGGCGCAGTTGCTTGGCTTGCTCGGATTTACCACTGTTAAACGACGACCATTGCGGTTTGCTACGCGCTTTTTTTAGCTCGCTTGGCAGCTTTTGTGCTGACCACGGTGCGCTGGTAGCAACGTCATCAGCGTCTACCTTATTTTGGTACAGCATTTGCGTGCTGTCCGCTGCCGCATGCCCGCGATGGCGCAGCGCGTATAACAAATCAACCGCCCGTGTCGCCAGCAAGGTCAAAGTGGCGGGGTCGATATACAAGCGCTTAACGCCCGATATGCGGTCGCTAATGCTGCTGGTATTCGATAGCAATCCGCCCGCGATACCACCGATAGCCGCGCCCAAGCCTAACGTTGTACCGAGCGCCGCTGCATCAATACCCAATCCCAATAACGCGCCAGCCGCCGCCCCTGAGGTGGTGCGGATACCGTAGCTTTTAAGCAATTCGGGGTCAAAGGGGTCTTGCTGATAGGCGGTCAGCTCAAGCGGCGTATCGGCAACGTCATTGTCATAAAAGCGGTATAAATTTAATAACTCGTGCTGCATGCCGCGCTCACTTTGGCGCACGGCATCTTGCATTTGCGTGAGTACGGGCAGCGGGTCGTCATCCTCGTGTATCTCACGCTCAAATGCGGCAACGTCCAATAAAAAGTCGGCAATGATGATGTTGGCTTCGTCATACATCTGTAGCCACTCTTGGCGGCGCTGCTGGGTCAGGCGCGTCAGCATATCGCTGTGCGTGAGCATGGTGGCAAGATTCTGCCAGAGGCGCATCTCATCGTTAAACTCAAACGCCACCGAGTCAAAGCGGGTGGAGATGTGCAAACCGCGACGTGCCAGCATGGTCTGCCATTCGCCAATATTGCTGTCTTGACTGTCAATAAAGTTAAACACAGGCATCACGGGAATTGCCGACCATGACAAGATGGTCAGCTCGTCTTTATATTTGCCCAAAATCGGCTCACGCGCATCGACCACGTACACCGCCATGTCGCTGGCGAGCAGTTGGCGAATGACTTTGGCTTCTTGGCTAAAGTCCTCATCACTGCCGCTATTGGCATCGGCGGCGGCAGACTGCAAAAAATGCTGCAAACGCTCGATACCATCGCGGCGGCTGGCGGTGTGCGCCTCGAGCCAATCCATCACGCCCGAGGCATCTTCTAAACCTGGAGTGTCGTATAGAGTCACGAGCGTCTCACCACTTTGGCTGTCGGTTAGCTTTGCGCGCTCAACGTGGCGTGTGGTGGCGGCGGCGTTTTTGACCTCACCAAAATACACATCACGCAACAAGGTACGCAAAATGGAGGTCTTGCCCGTATTGGTATGCCCAACGACCGCGAGCTTTAATGGCTCGTCTTGGGCGGTGGTTTTACGCGGTTGGCTGGCTGCTTGACTGTCATCATACTGACTGTTTGGTTTTTCTAAATTGGGCGCGGTCGCCGTCACGTCCGTTTGCGATGTAGGTACGGCATTAGCGTTTTGTGTCGGCGTATCGCTCGCAAATGCCTTTTCTGCAAATAGGCTGCGGCTTGGCTTATTATGAGTGTCGTTATTATTTTCAGTCATAGCGTCTGTCTTTTGTCTTTGTAGTATTAAAGGGTGTATTTTTAATTTAAAAGGTCTTTTTAGCAGTTAATTAGCCGCTTAGCTCACCGATTGCACCAGCCCAATACCGCGCTCTGCCAATGCCGCTTGCCATTGGCTAAGGCGCTCGGTATGACTCGGCGTCATCTCAACATCACCGAGCAATTGCACGACCAGCCCATGCTTTGCCGCCGCTGCGATGTTATCGAGCTTGCGCAATGTGCCACGGTCGGGCAGCGCTTGGCTATAGATGCCGAGCAGCACTTGCACAGGGTGCGCCTCTAGGTAGTGATACAGGCGCGCCATATCGTCGCGGTCATTGACTTGCCCAAAGTTTTGGATATCGGCATCGCTGTCATTCATCGCATCCAGACCTGCCAGCCACCATGTGTCTTCGGTATGATATTCAAACAATACCGCGAGCTTTTGCCCTTGGCTTGGCTGTGCCACAGGCGCGACAGGGGCGGGCGCTTCGGTAAAATCATCGGCGTCCACGACGCGGCGCTGCCAAAACTTGAGGATTTTTTGATAATAGGGCTGATTGATATCCACGCGCATCTGTCTGCGGCGAAACATCAGCGCACAAAATGCCCACGCTATCGCGCGCGGCACGATACCATACATAAGCAAGCTGCCAATCAATAGGCTTGCCCACTCGCGGGCGGCAGATAACGGCAGCTCAGTGACAAGGCGGCTTTGGCGAATCGTCTCGGCATCAGGCACATTAAAGCCCACAAGGCTTGGGAGCGCGCCAAGCCACTGCGTCAACACAGTCAGCGCGTTATCGGAGAGGAGCGTCGACTCCCAGCTAAAGCTATACTGACGCACAATCAGCAAAAAGATGATGGCAAACAGCATCCCCGTCAAGGTCGCCAGCCACAGCTGATGGCTAAAGCGTCCGATATACCAGCGCATGCCCTGATGCTCCAACTGGCGCTCGTACAGCTCGGTCGCCGCCAGCGTCACATCATCGCGCCCGCGCAAGAGATAGCTTGGGTTAATCAGTGCAGTAATGCCGACCGACTTGGCATCGCGGCGCTTCATCAGCGTCAACACCAGCCAGCCCACCAGCATTAAAGTATGAAACCCGAGCAAACACACGAGCACATAGAAAAAATTGACCACATTGCTTTGCAGCAGCGCAAACAATCCCAAAAATCCAGACACGCACCACAGCGCACTCATCACTAGCATCACGCCCTTGATGCGCGTATCAATCTTGGTCAGTATCCGCATCAGCGCGCCATCACTGTCGATGCGCGCCGCACGGCGTTGCAACTTATGCAGGGGCGTACCCGTCTCGTCTTGCATCTGCTCGGTGACCAACAGCGGGTCGGTGGCAAACAGATGATTTTTGGCCTCGAGGCGGCGTACCAGTTCGGTCAGTTGGTCCTGAGCTGAGAGCATGCGGCGTGTGTGTCCATAACAGTAAGAGAAAATTTAAGGATACAGAAAAATACGGCAAAAGCATAACGCACTATTGTAGCCAAATCGGCGTGGCACTCGGGCGGCACAAGGCGGGTAACAATAAACCTCTGTATGCCATCGGCACAAGCTTTTATGCTAATTCCATCACGACTAATAACAAGTTAAGCAATAAAAATAAAAGCAAACAACACTATAAGGGCGCAAAGCATGGAGCAACAGACAAATAAGACGTATCTCATCATCGGCGGGACAGGCGGTATCGGGCAAGCAATGCTGCGCCAACTGGCAAGGCATCAGCATGGCAATGAGAAGAAGACCAATGAGCGAAGCACAAATAGCGCCACACTTATCGCCACCTATCACAAGCGCCCGCCACCTGACATGCCGCAGGTGATGTGGGTGAAAATGGATTTGACCGATGAAGACAGTATTAAAAACGCGGTAGAGACGATAAAAACCAAAACCACGCACATTGACTGGGTGGTTAACTGTATTGGACTGCTACACGACGGCGAGCAGCAGCCTGAAAAGTCATTGCGCCAGCTGTCACCTGACTTTTTTGTGCAAAATATGCAGGTCAACGCGCTCGCCAGCCTACTGCTCGCCAAACATATCAGACCGCTACTGCAAAAGGCAACGCGCACCGAAGACACGCCCGCTATTTTTGCGGTGTTATCAGCGCGTGTCGGCAGCATCAGTGACAATCAGTTGGGCGGCTGGTACAGCTACCGTATGAGTAAGGCAGCGCTGAATATGGGCATGAAAAACGTCAGTATTGAATGGGCGCGCTCGTTGCCCAATACCTGCGTGGTGGTGATGCAGCCAGGTACGGTGGACACCACGCTGTCCGAGCCGTTTCAAGGTAATGTCGCGGAGGATAAGCTGTTTTCGCCAGACTATAGCGCTGAGCAGCTGCTAAGCGTACTCGCCACCATGCAGGCGGCGGACAGTGGCAGCTTTGCCGATTGGGCAGGGGAGAAAATTGCGTGGTGATGGGTAACACATGAAAAAGGGAAAAATTAAGCTATTGCTGTCATTAAATGCCGCTACCACACAAGATACTGTGCTCTTGTCTGTCAAAAATCAGTTCTGTATAGCCAATATCTTGTGTTAAGTAGCCTTTAAAGTTGTTGTTTAGTACCTCTAGTAAGACGCCATCAGCGGTATAGCCTTTTTTATCCGTAGCGGGCAGCTTAAATTGTGGGCGCAGCTTTAAAAATGTATTGTCCTTAAAAAATACCTTTTGATGTCCCCATTCATACCCCTGAAAGTCTTCTATCTTGACAATCGGGTAGCCGAAAGCGGTCGCGTCTTTAAAATAATACGTCGTGGTTGTTGAATTACCTTCGCTGTCTGTGTAAGGGTGCATAAACACCACTTCTTTACGCAGAAGGGCGTCGCCTATGTCTGTAAACGCATTTTCATCATCAAAAGACACGTACCCAGCGCACCCCGACATCATTGGCTGTAGATAAGCGCTTAAATCGATACTTGCCTGCGCGCTCACCATGTGCGCGATGAATAACACACCCGCGCCAATCTTATAAAAACCATTCATAAACGCCCCTTAACGCTTTTTAAATAATAAACTTAAGTCTAAATATAAAACGTATTATAGGCCTTTTTATTAAAAGGCACAGCCTATAAACATTTTTTTTAAACAATAGCGCATTTTTTATTATTCTGTTGGCGGGGCTTTACTTACATTATCAATAACTTTAAAAATGCTATTTAGCGAACAGTTGGCTCATATCTTTAAAGGCTTTAAATTCTAAGGCATTGCCACAAGGATCTAAAAAGAACATTGTCGCTTGTTCGCCAACCTCGCCTTTAAATCTAACATACGGCTCGATAACAAAATCTATGTCGTTGTCTTTTAATCTGTTTGCCAGTTCTTCCCATTGTGCCCAAGGCAACACCACACCAAAATGCGGGGCAGGCACGTCGTGTCCATCAACGACATTGGTATGCGCGCGCTCTTGAGACGGCGTTTTAGGGTGCTCGTGTATGACGACCTGATGACCATAAAAGTCAAAATCGACCCATTGTGTGCTGGCGCGACCCTCTTCTAAGTTGAGCACATCCCGATAAAACGAGCGTGCCGCATCAATATCATAGACGGGTATAGCGAGGTGAAAAGGTGATAAACCCATAATATCCTCTTAATTTTTTAGAATCAGTGAAATTATGATAGCGAAAGACCATGCACAAGAAAAACGCAATAAATCTACTCTCAGCCCTAATTATTTATGGTCTGGCAAGTAGGTGTCACGCTACGGTAGTTTTGATTAATCGTTTTTATAGCTATAAGGCGAGTACTTCTTTTAAGGCAGCTATCTTTGGCTGCTCGCGATCACTGTAACGATAAGCAAGTACGATATCCCTTCTTATATCCTCGCTGTTTAGGTGCTGCACGGTGACTAAAGCTTCATGTTTAATCCAGAATCCAGCGTAAGGAATGATGGCGATGCCGAGGTTGGATTCGACCATCGTGGCAATCGCATCAAGATCATCTAATTCCATGAGCGTGTTGACATGCATCCCTTGCTGCTTAAGAAATTTATTGATTTGCATACCTGCTGAGGACTTGAGGCTGTATTGTATAAACGGGTAGCTTTCGAGCATTTTGTGAAAGTTATAAGACGCCCATTTTTTAGGACTGATGAGCACGTACGGCTCACTCATAACGAGGTCGATGCAGATCGTTTTTGGCAGCTCGAACGCTGGGCGTACTATTATGGCGGCATCAACCTCCTCTGCCTCTAGCTGGGCAATCAGCTCTATAGAGCGTCCAGGGATGACTTCTGTTTGCATGGAAGGCGCTAAAACCTGAATGGATTTTAAAATCTTAGGCAGGATACCGACCTGTACAGAACCAATAGCGCCCATTTTCAGCTGACCATGATAGTTGGCGATATCGGTCTCTGACGGCAGTTGCATTGAGCTATACAGCTGTAGAATTTCTTTAGCAATCGGTAGTATACGCTTGCCCTGTGCGTTTAGGCTGATGGTTCTGGCGTAGCGATCAAAGACAGGAAACCCTAAAGACTTCTCTAAGGTTTTAATCTGCGAGCTGATGGCTGATTGCGTCAAATTGGCTTTGCGCGCTACGGCGGTAAAGCTGTCAAGCTCGCAGACCGCCACAAAGGTTTTGATTTCCTTAATCATTTTCTGTCCCTATGTTTTAAAAAGAGCATTATTTTATAGCAATGAATAACACTCCTTTTAGACAATAGCAAACATGACTCAATGTATAGTAGTATCAATGACCGTCAGCGTTTAGCGCTCGGCGCTCGGCTAGTAAACACATCTACACCATCAAATACACCACACCCGCCACAAACAACACGCTCATGACCAGCAGCAATATCTGTAAGATAACGGTACTTTTGGTGGTTTCGCCTTTGACTTTCGGCGGTTTGGGTTTTTTGAGGTGCAATACCATTAAGATGTGCTCGATATTGTCTTCCAAAAAGCGCTCGCCAACGGGTTCAAAGCCCAATGAGCTATAAAAATCTATCAAATACGTCTGCGCGGCGATGACAATCGGCTTTTTGCCGTATTTTTTGCGGCAGTGCTTGATGGCGGTATTCATAATCTGCTGGGCAATCGCCTTGCCGCGATACTCAGGCAGCACCAGCACGCGCCCGATGGCGGCTTTGGCAATGTCGTCTTGGGTGTATAAGGTATTGACCTTGGGCGGAATGATGCGGCAATAGCCGACCAGCGCGTCGTTTTCGTGCGCGACCAGATGCAGACAGTCAAAGTCCAGCTCGTCCATGTCTTGATACGGGCATTGCTGCTCGACCACGAACACTTGCGAGCGCGCCTTTAGGATGTGGTATACGTCGACGCCTGTGAGGTCGTCAAAGGTCTTGATAGAATAGGTGGTCATACGTCACTCATCGTCTTTATTACGGTAGGCGTAGCACGGACAGCACAGAAAGCATAGCTACGCCAATATTGCCGCGCATTATAACGTGTTTATTGTGATTTATCCTTGTAGCGTGCGGCTGATTTTATCCAAGTTTAGGCTGTCCGACATGGCGGAGAATATCTCGAAATACTTGCCGCGCTTGGAATACAGCGTCTCGTGCGTGCCTGTCTCGACCACACGCCCGTTTTCAATCACCACCAAGTCATCGGCGTCAATAATCTGCGCGATATTGTGCGAGACAATGATGACAGTGCGGTCTTTTTTAATCAAATCAAGGCTCTTTTTGACTTGCTGGCTGGCGATGGCGTCAAGACTCGCGGTCGGCTCATCTAAAAACACGATGGGCGGGTCTTTTAAAAACATACGTGCCAGCGCAATCCGCTGTTGCTGTCCGCCCGATAGCGACTTGGCATCGCTGTCGTAGCCGTCGGGCAGGGCGATGATTTGGTCATGTATCGAGGCTTTTTTGGCGGCGCTGATGACGGCATCGGTATCCGCGTCCATATTGCCGTAGCGGATGTTGTCGTTAATCGTGCCTGAAAAGATATGATTGCTTTGCAGCACCAGCCCGATTTTTTGTCGCAGGGCTTGGGTGTCGTAATCCTCAAGTGCGCGGCCGTCTAAATAAATCGCGCCCGAATCTGGCTCATAAAACTTAACCAGCAGATTAATAATGGTACTTTTGCCCGCGCCGCTTAGACCGACAAGCGCGGTAATGCGGTTCGGCTTAATGCTAAAGCTGACGTCATTAAGCGCCTTGGTGCCGTTTGGATAGGTAAAGTTGACGTTTTTGAGCTCAATATCGCCGTGTAAATGGTCGCTTTTGATACCGTCGGTGCGCTCAATCTGCGCGTCATCTTCTAAAATATCAAAAAACCCTTCGGCGTAGGTTAAGGCATTGTTGATTTGGTCATAAATGCGGTGCATCTGGCGAATGGGGGCGGCGACGTTTTGAAACAGCATGACATGAAACAAAATCATGCCAATGGTCATCTCGCCTTGCAGCACAAAATAGGCGGTAAGTAGGATAATCGCCACCACACCAATTTGTTCAATAAAGGTTTTTACCGCGTCGTAAATAAAAGCAAGGCTGCGGATGCGTAGCTGATTGTCAGTCATCTCCTTTTGAATATCAAAGTGCCTTTGCGCCTCAATCGGCTCGCGCACAAAGGATTTGACCACGGTAATGGCGTTGATTAAAGAAATCACCAGCCCACTTTTGGTCTCGCGAAAGCCGCGCATCTGTCTGCGGTAGCCTTGTAAGCGGTTGGCTTGTTTTTGGCTGATAAAAAAGTAAATCGGTACGATAATCAGCCCAACCATGCCCACCCAAAAGTTGGCGCTAAACATGATAATAAGCGACACGATGGCACTGGCAAACAGTGGCAGCATATCAATAAAGAAGTTTTGTACCAAGCTGGTCAGACTGCTGACGCCCAAATCAATGCGCGTTTGCAACTTACCACTGTCATTTTCACTGCTGGTATAAAACGCCATGCGGTAGGTCAAAATACGCTCGACCACGCGCTGTGATAAATCGCGGGACAGATTAATGCGGATACGCTCACCAAAGTACCGCTGCCCAAATGACACAAAAATCGCCAGCACTTCTTTCACCAGCAAAATCGCACTGATAATACCGAGCATGCGCACGCCTGCCTGCCACGGCTCAGCAAGGGTAGCAATCTCGGTTAAGGTATCGACGGCATAGCGCAGTACAAAGGCATTGACCTGCGCGGTGAATGAGCCAAGCACCGTCAGTATTAAGGTTAAGACAATCAGTCCTTTATACGGCGCGGCAAAGATGGCGAGCTTTTTTAGAATGTCCCATAAAAGCGCCCGCCGCTCTTTTTTTGGGACAGGCGGTTTTTTGGGGCGATTGTTTTTATTGTCTTGTTGGTTTTCTTTTTTTAGGATAACGGGGTCAGATATGGGCATAAGCGTTCAGTAGTAACAGGCATGAGCCGTTATGATAGCGCGTTTTAGTGGCGGCGTTGGTTGCTGGCGCGTATCTTAAAAACTATCCGTAGGCACAAACACGTGCCCCACCATAATACGCCGTGCGCTGCGGCTCATGCTGACTTTGGCGACTTGCCAGCGCCCATCGACCTGCTCGGTCTGACCGCCGACCAAGAGCGTACCCGAAGGATGACCAAAGCGCACCTCAGACAAGCTACCGCCGCCAGCCGCCTCGTTGACCAGCGTGCCTGTGGTGGTCGCCGCCGCTGCGATGGCGACCGCTGCCGTGCCCATCATGGCGTGGTGCAGCTGCCCCATACTCATCGCGCGTACCAATAGGTCGATGTCATTGGTCGTGACCTGCTTGCCACTCGACGCGTTGTACGCCTTTGGCGCGGCGACCCACGCCAGCTTTGGCGTATGCTGGCGCGTCTCGGCGTCACTTGGGTCACTAAACAAGCCCATCGCCACCCCCGCATGGGCGCGGATACGCTCAAGGCGTGCCAATAATGCGCTGTCGCTGTTCACGTCCGCCTGTAGCTCGGTGGCGGTCAAGCCCAAATCCTCGGCGCGCAAAAACACGGTCGGAATGCCTGCATTAATAAAGGTGACGGGAAAGCTGCCAATCTCAGGTACGCTCAAGGTATCGGTAAGATTGCCCGTCGGGAACATATTGCTGCCTTCAGGCGCGGGGCTGATAAAGTCCACTTGGATTCGGGCGGCGGGAAAGGGCGCACCATCTAAGATAAAATCACCCGTCTCTTGCACTTGTCCTGCCACAATGGGCACGTGCGCAATCAAGGTTTTGCCGATGTTTTCTTGCCAAATACGCACCGTACAGATGCCGTCCGTTGGGATACGCTCGGGCGCGACCAACCCCATATGAATGGCGCACGCACCGACCGCCGCGCTTAGATTGCCACAATTACCACTCCAATCAATCATGGGCTTGGTGATATTGACCTGCCCAAACAGATAATTGACATCGTGTGCGCTGTCAGGGGCGGGGGATAGGATGACCGCCTTTGAGGTGCTGGAGCTGCCATTGCCGAGACCGTCGATTTGCTTGCCATACGGGTCAGGACTGCCGACCACACGTAAAAGAAAATTGTCCCGTGCCTCGCCAGCGACTTGGCAACGCCTGGGCAAGTCAGCCAGGTTAAAAAACGTGCCCTTTGACGTGCCGCCGCGCATATAAATGGCGGGGATGGATAGTTGTGGGGCTGGCATGGTTTGGGGCATGGTAAATTCCTTTTAATTATTTTTATGATAAGACAATCGAGCGATTAGCGTTTCTTTCTACAATGACCGCGCACTTTCGTACCGTTTTTTCTTACATAGCCGTTTACCCAAGATTGATTGGCAGCGCATTGGCTTGTATAACTGTATTGATTTTGAAGCGCTTCGCAAGGGATACCATCATTATCAGCATCTAAATTATATGGGTCATAGCTTGCATTAAACCCATTCTCCTTGAAAAACTGCATTGCCTCAGCTTGGTTATTAAAATCTTTACAGCTATAACTGCCAGATAAAGGCACTGCTAAAGTCTTGCTTTTTGTTGTATTCAGGTAGGCTTCAGCGCTATCCGCCACCAAAAAAACGTCAGGACTTACCCCTATAAAAATTTCTCTGCCCGCTTCTGATGGATCAAACGCAACCAGCATTTTTATTTGGTCAAAGTTATAAGCTTTACCATAAAAATCTATCGCACCGTCGTCATCGCGGAAAACAAACCAATCGGAGTAGGGAATGAGCTGATTTTCAAAAGGTTTTACAGCAGACTCCCAAGCAACGATAAAGCGCGTCTGATCCTCTTGATAACGACCACATAGCCATTCTGTTGTGGGGTCTTGAAGCGCGTAAGAATCACAAGTTGCTACTGAGCTGCCTAAACTATTGAGTACGTTTTCAGAGAACGCAAAATAGTCGCTTTGCTTGTCCATTTCTTTGGCAAAGCATGAGCTACAAAACATGAGCATCACTAATAATAGGTATTTCATGCTTATACCTTAACTATGGATTTACGTTAAACTGCTATAAATTAGAATATAACCACTCCCAACCAATCCCTTTTTCACAGTCAATAATGATACCGACACGCGATAATCGTCAAATACGCATCATCGACGGCGTATACCAAGCGGTGCGTGTCATCAATACGCCGCGACCAAAACCCTGCCAAATTTTCCTTTAAAGGCTCAGGCTTACCAATTCCTATAAATGGACTGCGCTTGCACTCGGTAATGAGCTTATTAATCCGTTTGAGCGTTTTCTTATCCTGCGTTTGCCAATAGACATAGTCCGCCCATGCCGCATCCGTCCACGCCAGCTGTCTGTTCATCATATCCCTTCCGTTATTGCCCTGTTACACGTGCGCGGTGTCCGCATCGCTGTCTTGACTGC
This sequence comes from Psychrobacter sp. bablab_jr014, assembly GCF_016464015.1. Lineage (GTDB taxonomy): Bacteria > Pseudomonadota > Gammaproteobacteria > Pseudomonadales > Moraxellaceae > Psychrobacter. The sequence continues at coordinate 78,554 of NZ_JACDXT010000049.1, read as the reverse complement.
TGTCCGTTATCACAGCATCAGCATCCACGATATCACGGGTCACAGTCTTGCCAGCGCGGTATTGGGCAATAGAGTCGGCAAGGTGCGCGGCGTTGGCAGGCGACTTGAGCAAATGCACGGTCTCTAATAAGCTGTTGTAATAATCAAGCGACATCACCACAGCATCTTCGGCATCGCGGCGGGTGATGATGGTGGCGTCGGCATCGTTGGTCACTTGGTCGAGTACGTCTTTGAGCTGTTTTCTGGCGTCTGAAAAGCTAATAACTTGCATGACAATCCCCTTTTTTCTAACATGTACAATATATGGTACATGTTAGATTCTTTTGATAAGAACGGCAAGGGGTTTTGGGTTACGCCGCATCCGCCGCTTCAATAAACTCCTTAGCAAAGCGCTGGAGCATGCCGCCCGCTTGGTACATCTTTAGCTCATCGGCGGTATCTAAGCGGCAGATGACAGGCGTTTTATCGACACTGCCATCAAGACGATGAATAATGAGCGTCATCTCGCCACCTGCTGAGACATCCCCTTTAACATCAAACACTTCGCTACCATCAAGCGCTAAGGTATGACGGTTGACGCCTTTGACAAACTGCAAGGGCAGTGCGCCCATACCCACAAGGTTTTGGCGGTGAATGCGCTCAAAGTCTTCGGCGACCACGCATTCCACACCCGCCAGCCGCACGCCTTTGGCTGCCCAATCACGGCTTGAGCCTTGCCCGTAGCCATCGCCCGCGATGATAATCAGCGGCTGTCCGCGCTGCATGTAGGTTTCTATCGCTTCCCACATGCGCATGATTTGCCCTTCGGGTTCGACGCGGGTATATGCGCCTTGGATAACTGTGCCGCGTGGGTCGCATGCCATCTCATTAATCAGCTTGGGATTGGCAAAGGTCGCACGGATGGCGGTCAGGTGGTCGCCGCGATGGGTAGCGTATGAGTTGTAATCCTCTTCGGGCAGTCCCATGCTGCGCAGATACTCGCCAGCGGCAGAGTCAGGCATGATGGCGTTGGATGGCGATAGGTGATCGGTGGTGATGTTATCGCCCAAGATAGCTAACGGGCGCATACCTGTCAGGCGGTTTTGCCGCGCCATTTTGCCTTCCCAATAAGGCGGACGGCGAATATAGGTGCTTTGACTGCGCCACGGATACAGCGGGCTGACGCTCTTATCATGGCTGTCTTTTTCGGCATCAAACATCGGGATATACACGGCGTTAAACTGCTCAGGCTTGACCGCCTCATTCACGATGGCATCGACTTCGGCATCATCGAACCAAATGTCTTTCAGATAAATCGGCGTGCCTGTGTCGTCATAGCCAAGCGCATCTTTTTCAATATCAAAGCGGATAGTGCCCGCAATGGCGTAAGCGATCACTAAGGGCGGTGACGCCAAAAAGGCTTGCTTAGCAAAGGGGTGGATGCGCCCATCAAAGTTACGGTTGCCTGAGAGTACAGCGGTGGTAAATAAGTCGCGGCGGATGATTTGCTGCTCGATATCAGGGTCAAGCGCGCCACTCATGCCATTGCAGGTGGTACACGCAAAGCCGACCACATCAAAGCCAAGCTTTTGTAACTCAGGCAATAGATTGGCATCTTCTAAGTACATTTTGACAGTTTTTGAGCCAGGGGCGAGCGAGGTTTTGACCCACGGCTGACGCAGTAAGCCTTTTTGGTTGGCATTACGCGCCACCAAGCCTGCGGCAATCATATTGCGCGGGTTGGAAGTATTGGTACAGCTGGTAATGGCAGCGATAATGACCGCGCCGTCTGGCATGCTGGCAGGATGAGTGTCGTCTCTGTGCCCTTCGGTGACGCTGTGCGCGATGCCCGTACTCACCAAATCGGTGGTCGAGACGCGGGCGTGCGGGCGCGAGGGTCCAGCAATGCTGCGCACCACTTGAGATAGGTCAAACTCTAATGTGCGCGTGTAAACCGCCTCGGTCATGGCATCCGCCCACAGTCCTGCCATCTTTGCATACTGCTCGACCAGCTGCACTTGCTCGCTGCTGCGTCCTGTCAGGCGCAGATAATCGAGCGTCTGCTCGTCAATATAAAACATCGCCGCGCTCGCGCCATATTCGGGCGTCATGTTCGACACCGAAGCACGGTCGCCAACGCTCAGGCTGCGCACCCCTGCACCAAAAAATTCTAAATAGCTGCCGACCACGCCTTGCTCGCGTAAAAAGGCAGTTAAAGATAAGACCAAATCCGTACCCGTCACGCCTTTTTGCAAATTGCCTGTCAGCTCGACGCCGATAATGTCAGGCACACGCATATAGGAGGGATTGCCCAGCATCACGCTTTCGGCTTCTAGCCCGCCCACACCGAGCGAAATCACGCCGAGCGCATCGACCATCGGCGTGTGGCTGTCCGTGCCGACCAAGGTATCAGGAAAGGCAACGACATCGCCCGCACTATCGCTTGCTTGCTGCACCACAGGTGACATTTTTTCAAGGTTAATCTGGTGCATGATGCCGTTACCAGGCGGCACGACATTGACATTATCAAAGGCGTCTTGGCACCAATTAATAAAGTCAAAACGGTCTTGGTTGCGCCGCGCTTCGATGGCGCGGTTTTTTTCTAAGGCATTGTCCTCAAAGCCTGCGTGCTCGACCGCTAAGGAATGGTCAACTATCAGTTGAGTAGGCACAATGGGATTGACCTTGGCAGGGTCGCCGCCTTTTTCGGCAATCGCTTCGCGCAATCCCGCCAAATCGACAAACGCCGTCTGCCCCAAAATATCATGGCAGACCACGCGCGCAGGATACCACGGCCAGTCCATATCCTGCTGACGGTTGATGTGCTGGGATAGGGCAGCGCTCAAGTCCTCAGGCGGGCAGCGGCGCACGAGATTTTCACAAAACACCTTGGAGCAAAAGGGCAGCTTGGCATACGCGCCCGCCTCGATAGCGTCTACCGCCGCACGGGTGTCAAAGTAGTATAGGTCGGTGTCTGGCAGCTGGGTTTTGTATTGATGGTTCATCGGTTGTACTGGGGTCTTGTCCATGAGTCACCTGTAGCGGTTGGCGGGTTGGTATGTGGGGTGTTTTTGTTGGTATTTAGCAGGTTGTTGCGTTGCTAGCCTTTTTTAATGCCGACTGAATATCAAGAGTATTATCGAAAATCATTGTGTTTTAACTTGTTTAAAAAATGACGGTAGAGCATCAAAGGACTGATACCCTACACATTTTTATGTGAATAAAATCAACGCTCCCCAATCTCAGGCACGCTGCGGGCGTCCTCGCCAATATAGTCCGCGCTTGGGCGAATGATGCGATTGTCCGCACGCTGCTCGAACACATGCGCCGCCCAACCTGTCACCCGCGAACATACAAAAATTGGCGTAAACAGTTGGGTAGGAATGCCCATAAAGTGATAGGCGGAGGCATGAAAAAAGTCGGCATTGGCGAACATTTTTTTCTCGCGCCACATGACCTCTTCAACGCGTACCGAGATGGGATACAGACGGTTATCATTCACCTCTGCTGCCAGCTTTTCTGCCCATTGTTTAATGACCACATTGCGCGGGTCGCTGTCGCGGTAGATGGCGTGCCCGAATCCCATGATTTTTTCTTTATTATCCAGCATGGTCAGCAGTGAGTCTTCGGCATGCTCAGGACTGTCAAAGCGCTCAAGCATCGCCATTGCCGCCTCATTTGCGCCGCCGTGCAAGTGCCCGCGCAAGGTGCCGATAGCGCCTGTGATGCACGAATGAATGTCCGATAAGGTCGAGGCGCATACCCGCGCATTAAAGGTCGAGGCGTTAAACTCATGCTCGGCATAGAGGATGAGCGAGACGTTCATCACTTTTTCGTGTAGGGTGCTGGGCGCTTTGCCATGTAATAAATGTAAGAAATGCCCGCCGATGGTCGCCTCATCGGTCTGTGTGTCGATACGCACACCGTCTGTGCTGTAGCGATACCAATAGGTAATAATGGCGGGAAACAGCGCCAGCATACGGTCGGTCTTGTCTTGCTGCTGGCTAAAGTCAGTCTCGGTTTCAAGGTTGCCCAGCATCGAGCAGCCTGTGCGCAGTACGTCCATGGGGTGCGCGTCCGCTGGCACGTTTTCCAGCACGGTTTTTAAGGCGTCGGGCAGGGCGCGCAGTCCGCGCAGCTTTTCTTGATAGGTGGCAAGCTCGCTTTGGGTGGGCAAATCGCCGTATAGCAGCAGATAAGCGACTTCTTCAAAAATACACTTTTCCGCAAGCTCGCTAATGTCATAGCCGCGATAGGTCAGCCCTGAGCCTGATTTGCCCACGGTGGATAAGGCGGTCTTGCCTGCTACTTGCCCGCGCAGTCCTGCGCCTGAGAGTTGTTTTGTCGTTGTCATGCATCACGTCCTTGTTCAATGCAAAAAGGGAATGGTAAAAAAAGCTATGAAAGGATTTTAAAAAATTATTGGTCTTGGCTCGGCTTGTCTTTAAACAAAGTATCGAGCTTGGCTTCGTAGTCGTGATAACCCAAAAAGTCATACAGCGCCATCCGCGTCTGCATCGTATCGACTACCGCCGCTTGTGAGCCGTCGGCTAAAATATGCTGATAGACATTGAGCGCTGCTTGGCTCATCGCACGGAACGCCGAGAGCGGATACAGCACCATCTCGACACCGACCTCATACAGCGCCTCGGTGCTGTATAGCTCGGTCTGCCCAAACTCGGTCATGTTGGCAAGCACGGGAATGTCCAAAACCTCGGTAAACTTGCGATACATCTCGATATCGGTCAGCGCTTCGGCAAATATCATATCTGCGCCTGCCTCAGCAAAGGCAACCGCACGCTCGACCGCCGCGTCCAAACCTTCAACCGCGAGCGCATCGGTACGCGCCATCACCACAAAGTCGGCGTCCGTGCGCGCATCCAGCGCCGCCTTTAAGCGGTCGGTCATCTCCGCGATGCTGACAATCGACTTATTGGGGCGGTGTCCGCAGCGCTTTTGTGCCACTTGGTCTTCGATATGTACCGCTGCCACGCCTGCTTTTTCCATTTTTTTGATGGTTTGTGCGATGTTAAACGCACCGCCAAAGCCTGTATCAATGTCCACCAGTAGCGGCGTGTCTACCGCATCGGTAATACGGCGGGCGTCCTCTAACACATTATCAAGGCTGGTCATGCCCAAATCAGGCAAGCCAAAGGACGCATTTGCCACGCCGCCACCTGACAGATATATCGCCTGATGCCCGACTTGGCTCGCCATCATCGCGCTGTAGGCATTAATCGCGCCGACGATTTGTAGGGGTTCGTTGTTGTCATTTTTTTGGCTGAGGGCGTGACGAAAACGCGCGCCTGCGGATGCAGTCATGAGGATTCCTTATACGTAGCAAATAGGCTAGACGATAGCGCTGATAACGCTCAATAAATGTGCTGTCAAACACGGTATGTCCATGAGCATACGCCGAAAACACACCAAGTTCAAAGCAGGTAAATACAGATAGATTAAACAATTTGTTTAATTTTTTACTTATTATTCATTTTTTAAATATACTTATGCGTAAGCCAAGTATTTTTCTACTTATTATTTATATTTAAAAATTCATAGTAAAAACTTACCGCGTATCATTTACACTTTTTTACATTGTTCTTGGGTGTGGCTTAAAGATAGACAGTCAATAAGGGTAGGGCATTTGCCGATTAGCGTGATTTTTGGCATTAAAAAACCCGCTAGCAGGGCGCTGGCGGGTTCTTATTTTAGGATAAGTTGTTGTCGCAATGCGCTTACGCAAGCAATCCTGTCAAGTTGGCTAAGAACAACAATGCAAAACCTGCCAAGAAGATAAGACCAGCGATAGACAGTACGTTCATACCAAAGGACAGCTTTTGGCGGTTTTTGACCAAGGAGTAGTTTAACCAACCAAAAATCGGCGCAGAAACGAATGCCGAAATCATAGCGAATTTAAGCATGGAACCAAGCTGACCTGTAAAGAAAGTAATAATCACTAAGCCGCCACCGATAGCATAGGTCGTCCAAAAGGCGATTTGTTTTTTATTAATCTCCTCTTGTCCGCGTATCAAACGCCAGCATTCGGCATTGGCGCGACCGTAGCCGTCAGCACAAGTGATGGTCGTGCCGAACATGCACATAAAGGCGATAAAGGCGACGAGCAGACGCGACCAATCGCCGATGGTATTGGTATACATGCCGATAAGCTGCGCGATGTACGCCCCGCCAGCGGTCTCAATGGGCTGCCCCGAACCGTACTGCACAAACACACCCAACGATAAGAAAAACAGCGCCAAAATGGCCGAAATCAAATAGCCCACATTGAAATCAAGCAAACCTTGGCGGTGGTTGGTGTGGTCGGTCTTGACCTTGGCTGATGTCCACATTGAGGTAATCGCGGCAAACTCCAGCGGCGCGGGCATCCAGCCCATCAGCGCCACGATAAAGCCAAGCGTCGCCAAGTTCCAAGGTGACGCCGCCACAAAATCAGGCGTCATTACCGCAGGCTTGCCCGCCGCAATCAGCACCGCAATCACGGTCGCGGCAGTCAGCGACATCATAATCCATTTAGTGACTTTATCGAGCAAGCGAAAGTGCCCACCAATCAAAAACACCCAAGAGACCGCCGTCACGATAAAGGCGAGCGTCATGGTCGATAAGCCCAACGACTCAGGCAGCATAAAGCCCAAAATCACCGCCGCAATCAAGGACACCGCCCCTGTGCTGATAACCGCAGAGAGGATGGACAACACAAAATATACCCACAAATAAGCGGGTGAGCGTTTGGCGTAGCCTGCAATCAGGCTTTCATTGGCGTCATAGACATAATCGGTGCCAAAGCGAAAAAATGGATACTTAAACAAATTGGCAAGGACAATCATAATCGCCAGCTGCCAGCCGTATAACGCGCCTGCCTGCGTCGATGAAATCAGATGCGAGCCGCCGATTGCCGCCGTCGCCATCAAAATACCAGGGCCAAAGATACGCCAGCTAAAGCCTTGTGGCTGGGCGCTATTGTCCTGTGTTGTGTTGGAATAAGATGTACTCATAGAACCTCACTGAACCCGCTGTATTGGGTCATATATCGCCATACCAAAGATAATAAACGTGCTGTCTGTGTATTTGCTAGGCATTAGGGACTCACCCTGACAGTCAACATAAAGGCGACCCAATCAGATCGTTACATTAGCGAAAGCGCAAGTCACTGTAGGCGTGGCGTCCATTATCTTTGGCGAAAGAAAAGACGACTGTAGCATAAAGTGGGTAAAAAGTGAGCAAAAGGCAATGGACACGCAGTTTACGGCGCAATTTTGGGGATAAAACACGCTCTAATAACCCTCAAGAAACCTTGCCTTTACTCACCAAACGACTGGCGACGATAGGTAATGCCGTGCTGTTCATAGACCGCATATACAGCAGCAAGTAAATCAGCAACGCGCGGATGCGGACGGTCTTTTAGCGTATGCAGGTACACAGGGGAGGTCACATTTTCATGCCATAGCGGCTGATAAGCAATCTGCTCAGTACGCACCGTTTGTAAGCTGGCAGGCACGAGTGTCACACCTTCACCTGCGGCAACCAAACCAAGTGCCACTTGCAAATCACTGACCTCCGTCGTCATAAGCGGTGTCACCCCATGCTGTGCAAAAATATATAGTAGCGGCTCGGTAATGGGCGGTTCGGCGTGATTGGATGCAGATTTGCTCAAGGCTTGACGGATTGGCAAATGTGTCTTGTGATACAAAATTAAATGCTGCTGTGCCAACTCACTTAAACGCTGATACGGTATCTGTGCGGCAGGATGTGCCTTTGGTAGCGCCACCACATAACGCTCATGGCGCAGTAAAATCTGCTGCGTCCATGCATCTTGATAAAAAAAGCGCCCAAAGCCCACATCAATCTCGCCCGACTTCAATGCTTGCATTTGCTGATACGAGCTGATATCACACAAACGCACCTCAATGTCGGTATGCTGCTGCTTAAGCGTGGCGATGACTTCAGGCAATAAGCCATAAAGCACTGAGGGCACAAAGCCAATCCGCAGCTCAGGGCTTGGGCTGGCAAGGCGCTGAGTCATGCTGGTAATGGTTTGCATCTCAATGAGTAGCGTAGCTATCTTTTTATAAAAAAACGCGCCCGCCTCAGTCAACTGTAGCGGCCTGTGTTGGCGCGCGACGAGCAGCACCCCCATATCGGCTTCTAGCTGCTTGAGCAAGCGGCTAAGGCTCGGTTGAGACAAGCCTATCTTTTGGGCAGCGGCACTAAAGCTTTGTAATTCAGCGATAGCAACAAAGGCTTGCAGCTGTTTAATGTCCATAATATTTGCCTCTGTTTTTTATAACTTTAACCATCATAAGTTTGTTATTTTTTGGCGCATTTTGTGCAGCGTATTATTGAGCAGCTGACAAAGCTAGGCTACATTATAAAGATATCAAGTATAAGTAAGGCACTTTATCAGTATTGGCGCTTTTGCCATAATTTTTTAAATGAAGGCTATCGCTGGTTTGGTATTTTCTTATTCACACCGACCACACATGCATCATCAGCATTTGTACATGGGGGTACATCATGACAAATAATCATACCGACAACGATAAAGTGACGGTCGACCCAGCGAATACTGACACAAATGGTCGGCAAAGTGACATTTATGCGCGCTTTTTGGAACAAATGCAGCGTATTGACAGCGGTTCGACACATAATGCCGATGATAAAACTGAAGCGGACGATACAGCATACGAGCTGTTAAGCGAAGAAGAATTACAAATGTTTGCTGATTTTGATGAGCAAACCGCCGAAATGTCGGCGCGCTATGATGCCGAACACCCTGAAGAGGTCGCTGCAGAAAATCAGCCACCGCCCACATTTCATAGAGTAGAAGCGGGCGGCTTTGAAGATGACAATGCCGCACAAGCATGTCCGCTCATGACAGTTGAGCCACCTGCGCCCAATCCACACATCCTACAACCAAAAAAACCAGTCACCAAAACATCAAAGCATCTGCTGCGCGGATTGATGCTGCTCGCTATTGGTATTGTGAGCGGTGTCATTATCAGCGCGCTTGCAATTTTGGCACTGAATCCTGACGCGATACAGATGGTCATGGGTAATGATGCCGAGCCAACCATTGAGACCGCAAATGCACCAGCATCTGCCAAACCAGCCACCGCAGCGGTTGCGCAAAACGCGGCAACAGCCAATAATGCTACCAACACGGCCGCTGCCACAGAAGATAATATGGTAGAGACTGTCAGCTCGCCTGCGGAAAATAGCGCCATCAGCTATGAAGACTTCCGCGAAGAATCACAGACGACGTTGTATCGGGATACGAGTAAGTAAAAAAATGGGTGTCATACAAACAGTTATTAGGGCAATAATAAAATTGTAAGATAAATTGATGGCTTTTGGGAGCGTTATGGCGAGGTTTTCTTGATAAGGCCTATAAAAATTGCGGGTAGACATGATAGGTTAAGTGGTGATAAAGGTAGTATAATAATCTATATCAATTAAGAGATATTTTTATAAAAATCATGCTCGCGTACGTACATAGAATTGATTAATTAGGGTATAGGTAGAGTTCTGTGCAAAAAATAGATGCTTGAGCAAAGGTTTATTTAAAACTAGCTATAATCAGTTATTTAAGAATGGATTTTTTTTGTGGGTATTTTGGACAAATGCTTTATTGTTAATACTTTGAACGCTATAAATGGAGTAAAATAATGCATACCAAAACATTGAATGACTAAGGAGATTTGTGGATATTTTTAACAATCGAGAGATTGCAGTAGGGTTTTGGCTATCAGTGACTTTATTCTATATCTTTTTATCTCCTAAGATGACCGATGTCAGAACCTCACTTAAACACTTGCTATCCGCATTTTTCGTAAAACAAATTATGTCAGTGCTCTTATGGATGATTGTCTATATATCATTTATCATCTTTTTCCTATATAAGGTGGGCTTATGGAATACTGGTCAGATAAAGAATACTGTATTTTGGTGTGTGTCTTTTAGCTTTACGTCTCTTTTTAAAATTGAATCTATCAAAGAAGATAAAAACTTCTTTAAAAACTCAGTGATAGACAGTTTTAAATTATTAGCGATTCTTCAATTTATAATTGGCGTATACACTTTTTCAGTTTGGATTGAGATTTTATTAATTCCTGTTTTGGTGTTGATGGGTGCTATGTTAGCTATTGCTGAAAAAAGTGAAAGACATAATAAGGTTAAAACGCTACTCAACTTTTTCATATTTGTATTTGGTATCATTTTGATTACTTATACATTATACATGTTGACGACTAATTTTAGTGATTTTGGAAGTACAAACACTGCGTATGACTTCTTCATTCCGCCATTATTAACTCTTCTATACTTACCATTTGTTTTCTTTATGATATTATATTCAACATATGAGTTGGTTTTTGTTCGATTACAATTTTCGATTAAAAGCAAGCTATATAGAAATTTAGCAAAAATATATGCACTCGTCTTATTTAATATACGAATGAGTTTACTTGACCAATGGTCATACTATGTTGTAAATGTAAATATTAAATCACACGCTGATCTAATAGAGTCATTCCAGCATATATTTAAAATGAGAAGATTTGAAAGAAACCCTTTAAATGTACCAGTTAACTTAGGATGGAATCCCTATCGAGCAAAGGAATTTCTTTCCCATAAAGGTCTAAATACTGGTTTTTATAACAACAATGTATTCGAACATGAATGGTTTGCTGTATCTAGGATGCAAGAATTTAGCGATGGCATTTTTCCCGACAATATTACTTATTATGTTGAAGGCTCTGAAGAGGTAGTAAAGGTACTAAAGCTAAAAGTCAATGTGAATGATGCTGTCAGAACTCATAAAGCATGTGGGAAGTTAGAGGAAGTGGCAGAAGCTTTAAGTATATCTAGCTTAAGTTTACATTTATCTGAAGAAATGAAAAATGCTATTTTAGGATGTCAGCCATATTCTGAGAAAGTAGATAATAAAACAATTGCCTTAATTGTAGAGTACTGGTCAGAGCATGAGTTCAATGGGTTTCACTTCAAATTCACAATATCAAGCGATTAATAAAGTAATGATTTTTTACTTGTGCTTAATTAGGTTAAAGTGAGTCAAACACATGAGCTATGACATTATAGAGTTAGCAAAACAGATCAGAGTCATTTATGAAAGAGCTAGAGAAGATAAATTCTCTCTTTTTATGGGTTCTTTTCAATTCCCAAAAAACAGTTGTGAAGGAGCATCTAGAGTATTCGGATATATAGTGAAAAAGTTATATTCAGAGGCTGACGTACAAATTATTGAAGGGTACTGTTACTCTAAAAATGAATATCACTACTGGACATTAGTGAACGGTCTTGTTTATGATTTGACCTGTGACCAATTTGAAGGGTTTAATTCGGTTATCTTAGGTGATAAAAGAACATTATTGTCAAAAGAGTTTGACGACATAGAAATATTTACGGAGGAAAATATATTTGATAATTGGAATCCTAGCAGTGAATATGATAAATTTCAGACGATAGAATATGTTGAAAGACATTTGAAACGCGAATATAAGTAATTGATGTTTTTTTACTGTTTCAGAACTCATCATGAACACAAAAAAAGCAGACATCATTGACATCTGCTTTTTTATTTTCAAAGAGTGTCTTAACTGATGGTTAGCTCTGAGGCGTGATTCAATACTTTTCCCCCGTCGCTTGCTTGCCACAAGCTTTGATGAACTCTAGATGTAGCACTTCTTCTAATATCACTTCATGCGTATAGCTGCTAGCAAAGCTGGTGGTGATCTCTGCCGCCACACACTGACGCATTGATTTCACTGTCTCACTGCCAAGTTTAACAAGCACATTGAACAGCATGTAACTCCTCACACCGCACACAAAACCAAAAGCGCCAAAAAAGAAAAATTAGGGCAAAAGCTTAACGATATACGGTGACCACGTATGTCCTTATCATAAGACTTGCCAACAACGCACTGGGCATCTACACTCATGCGCTTTATCACTTCAGGACAGGTAGGTTATGACATTACGTATTCACGCATTACTACACGTCGATTTTGAAGATTTGGGCAGACGCGCGAGGGCATGCCATCAGTTACACGCGTTTTTATCAGGGCGATAGCTTGCCAGCGCACGCGGACTTCGATTGGCTGATTGTCATGGGCGGGCCAATGAGCATTCATGATAAGAGCGACTACCCATGGCTTGTACAAGAAAAGCCCTTCATTCAGCAGAGCATTGACGCGGGCAAAACCATTATCGGTATTTGTCTTGGCTCACAGCTTATCGCGCATGTCTTAGGCGGGCAGTTCGCGCCATCAGGGGTGAAAGAAATCGGCTGGCTACCGATTGCGCTTACGCCAGCAGGTGCCAATCATCCGTTGTTAAGCGGCTTACCAAGCGAACCCTTTACCGTGTTCCATTGGCATGGTGATGGCTTTAGCGTGCCAAAAGGTGCAATAGCGATTTTTGTCTTAAAAACGTACTTAATAGTTGATTAAAGGCGCTCTTAGGAGTGTTTTTTAGCGCCTAGAGCATACCTCATCCTGCAATCTATTGCCAAGCCATCAAAACATAAGCACACTGTCTCATCAAAACAAGGATGGGTTGGAGAACGGAGTGACAGAGATCAATACAAAGCGGCTGGCTTATCTTTATGAAGCGGTGACGATGGGCACGATTCGCGCTGCCGCAGACAAGCTGAATATCGCGCCATCAGCCATCAGTCGGCAGATATCTTTGTTAGAAGAAGAGTTGACCTGTACGCTGATTGAACGCCACCGCAAAGGCATCACGCCGACAGAAGCGGGCAGCGTATTATTGCAGTTTTATCGAGAATCGCTTTCTGCCGAAGAGGCGTGTCTGTCCGAATTGCAGGCGTTAAATGGCCTGCAGCGCGGTCATATCAAGCTGGCGGTCGGCGATGGCTTTATTGGCGGATTGATGTCAGGTGCCTTGTCTGAGTTTTCCCGTCTTTATCCGACGCTAACTTTGTCCATCAGTACAGGCGGCTCTAATGAGGTTATTCGTCAGGTTGAGGAAGATGAGGCGCATATTGGGCTGGTCTTTCATACCAGCAGCCATCCGCGCATTCGCTCGCAGGTGGTGAGTTGTCAGCCGATGTATATTATTGTCTCACCAAAGCATCCCTTAGCGCATCAGACCAAACCCATGCAGCTAGAGGCGCTTTTAGAGTATCCTGTTGGGCTTGCTGAGAGTCGTTTTGGGGTGCGCCAACTACTCGCTATGGCGGAATTTCAACAAAAAATCCGCTTTAACCCCGTCCTCACTACCGACTCCTTTAATGTCCTCAAAAATTTTGCGCTCTCAAACATGGGCTTTACCTTCTTGCCTTATTTTGTGGTGTCCCAAGAAGTCAAAGACGGGCAGCTGATCGCGATACCGATAGACAACCCGCTGCTGGCAAGTGGCGAAGCGCATCTGATTACACGGCTTGGGCGGCAACTCTCACAAGGCGCCAACGAACTATTGCATTATATGAAAGTGTGGATGAAAACCTTATAAGAAAACCCGCCAGCAACACACGTTTGCTGGCGGGTTTAGTCTATCGTTAAGTTCATTCAAAAATGGTACAGCAAGATTAAACTGTATTTTTCTTGCTTGCTGTGACTTCGTCTTTCGATGCTACGAAAAATAGTGTTCAATTGAGCCTGCGTCTTATCACTTACCTTTTATCAATTACAACAACGCCTGTGCCACGATGGCAGAACCCAAAAACGTACCCGTAAAGGTGAGTAGGGCGACTACGGCAATTTTAAACCCAGACTTTTTGAACAAATTGACTTCCATCTGAGAGATGGCAAAACCTGCATAAGCAAGTACAGGCGTAATAAGCTGCAAGACGCCAAGTTTGTCCGTTTCTGCCAGCACATACGCGCTCATCGGGAACTGCGGCAGCGATATCACAATCGCCACAACCGATATCCAAGCAATGGCGGGTATCTTTAGCGGAATGATTTCTTTTATTAAGATGCCAATGATACAACACGCAAATAAAATCAGCATGGCAGGTAAGGCCGATATAGGATCAACGCCTTGTCCTACCCAGTTGCTTAGCAATAGCACCACACAGATAACGGCCAATAGCGACAAAGACTGCTTTACCGATAATACCGATTGCTCAGGTACTTTTAAATCAGGGTCAGAAAGTGCGGTAGCAGCGTTGCTGTTTTTCTTCTTAAACTTGCTGGTGACTTTATACAAAAACTCAGTGAACGGCAGCGCAATGAACAAGCTTACGAACAAGCCTGTCGCATACGTCAGCAGGTTGGAAGTCGCGGCAAAAGCGGTGATGGTTTCTTCTTGCGCGGGTACGGTTTCTGCGAGCGCCGCAGAACATGCGCCCATCATGCTGCCGCTACCAATACCGCAGGCCATCGCCAAGGCGCGAATGTCCATAATATTCATCGAGGCAATAATACCTGCCATTAACGAAAAATAAATCGCGCCAAACAAGGTACCCATCACATACACACCCATGACGCCGATGCCCTCAGGGCTTTGCAAGCCGTACTTATCTGCAATCAGCGCGATATTCGGCTCGCGCGCAATGGAGTGCGTCGCGCCGACGGCCTCTCTGCCCATACCAAAGACCAACACCGCCACAGGCAAAGCAATCAACGCTGTGGTGATGTTGCCCAACTCTTGTAGCAACAGGGCGGGGCCTGCGGCGATGATTTCTTCGACTTTTGGTCCAACACCCACACCAAACTTGGCAATAAACGGCATGATGCTCAGCAGTACTGCGTAGCTGGCAAATTTTGTCTTATCCTTAGAAATGACCGCTGCCATCGAAGGAATGACGTTGGGGTTAAGCAGTATGGTAAAGATAAACGCGTAGAGTAACGGCAATAACACCAATGTGCCAATACCGATAGGTATCTTGATAATGCCTATCCACTCTGCCAGCAGTGAGGCCAAAATCACCAGTAAGTGCAGCTTCCAATCAAACAAGTGCTTTGTCATGGTACTGGGCAGTACGTTGACGTTGGTAGGGTTCATAGCAACTCCTTTTGCCTATTGCCTATTATGTATGGTTAGGGTTTGATGTCATGACGATCGCTTGTTTTTCGCTTTTTATGGGTTGTTATGAGGCCGCTTCCTCCTTTACGGGCAGTTGTGATTCCACCAACGACACCCACACCTTAATCCCTGTCTCGATGGCATCGTCATTAAAGTCGTAAGCCGCATTGTGCAGCGGTTTAGAAGGGCTGCTGCCATCAACGCCCAACCAAAAATAAGCACCTTTGACAACTTGACTCATAAACGAAAAATCCTCGGACGCCATAGACGGCTCAACGTCGGTATTCACCTTATCCGCACCCAGCGCGTCAGTCGCCGCTGTTTTGATATTAAAATAAGCAGCGCTGTCGTTGGTGGTGACAGGATAGCGAATGTGATAATCCATCTCGCCAGTAACGCCATATAAAGGCGGCAAGGTCTTAACCATGTCTGTGAGCATATCCTGCATAGACTGACGCACGTCCATATTAAAACTGCGTACTGTACCTTTTAAAATGGCACAGTCGGGGATGACATTGGTCGTATCGCCACTGTTCATTTGCGTGACGCTGATGACGCCTGACTGCAATGGCGATATGCGCCGAGAGACAATAGATTGAATATTGGTAATCAATGCCGCGCCCGCTGCTATGGGGTCAGCGCCCAAATGTGGCATGGCAGCATGCGTACCTTTACCCGTTAAGGTAATCTCAAAAGTATCAAAAGAAGCCATCATCGGCCCATCATTGACCGCAATCTCACCCACAGGCAAACCTGGCCAATTATGCAGACCGTAGACGGCGTCCATAGGAAAAATATCAAACAAGCCATCGTCAATCATGGCTTTTGCGCCGCCCAAAACCTCTTCGGCAGGCTGAAAGATAAAATGAATGGTGCCGTTAAAGTTTTTATGCGCGCTTAAATATTTTGCCGCCCCCAGCAGTACAGAGGTGTGACCGTCATGACCGCAGGCGTGCATACAGTTGTCATGCGTTGATTTGTGCGCAATGTCGTTTTGTTCTTTGATGGGCAGCGCATCAATATCTGCGCGTATCCCGATGGTCGGGCCTTCGCCATTTTTGAGCGTACCGACAATGCCAGTGCCGCCCAATCCTTGATGCACGTCAATGCCAAACGACTGTAGTTTATCGACAATAAATGCCGCCGTTTTAAACTCTTTAAAGCCAAGTTCAGGCTGGCTGTGTATGTGCTGGCGCCATTGTTTGACGTCATCGAGTAAGGTGTCGTTGATTTGCATTTTATTTTTCCTTATCGCTTATTGAATAGAATAACCAAATTGGATGGCGGCATCTTTTGCGGTCTCGACCCAAACGCTTTTGGTTTGTGTGTATTCAAGCAAGCCTTCATAGCCGCTTGAGCGACCATAGCCGCTTTCACCAAAGCCGCCAAACGGCGACATGACGTTAATCGACTTGTAGCCATTGACCCAGAACGTGCCTGCATTGACCTCAGCCGCCATACGATGTCCGCGACCGATATCGGCCGTCCATACCGCACCCGCCAAACCAAAACGACTGTCGTTTGCTAAGGCGATGGCTTCTTCTTCGTCATTAAATGAAATGACCGATACCACAGGCCCAAAGATTTCTTCTTGCGCAACACGCATGTCGTTCTTCACATTCGCGAGTACGGTTGGCTGATAAAAATAACCGTTTTCACCGCCAGTAATAGCGCCTGCCTTGCCACCTGCGGCAACGGTTGCGCCGTCAGCGACACCGTCCGATACTAATGAGTGGATGTGGTTGAACTGCTTATGATTGTTGATGGGCCCGACCATCGTATCCTCATGCCATGGCAAGCCGACTGCCAATTTGCGGGTGGCTGAGGCCACGCGCTCAACAACTTCGTCATAAACGCTTTGGTGCACCAATAATCGCGACCCCGATACGCAGCTTTGTCCAGCGGCGGAGAATACGGCGGCTTGTGCGCCCACAACGGCACGATCTAAATCGGCATCTGGAAAGACGATATTGGCCGATTTGCCGCCCAGCTCCAATACGCAAGGAATGACGCGCGCCGCCGCCGCTGAGGCAATCTGTGCGCCTGTTTTGGGCGAGCCGACAAAGACGACTTTTTTGGTGGCGGGACTATTAATCGCTGCAGAACCTGTTGTTTGTCCCAAACCATTGATGACATTAACTAAGCCACGCGGAATACCTGCTTGCTCAAGGATTTTCGCGAGTACGGTTGTGCTGAGTGGTGTGAGTTCCGATGGCTTGAGCAGCACGGCATTGCCCGCGCAGATGGCTGGCGCGATTTGCCAGCCACCCGTGAATATCGGCGCGTTCCAAGGGGTGATTTGCGTAACGACGCCATAAGGCTCATGGCGCGTGTAGTTTAAATGGCTGGTCGGCACGGGAATCACTTGCCCCATAATCTTGTCACACCAGCCCGCATAGTAATCAAACATATCGGCGACTTTTGCGACCTCAACGCGGCAATCACGAATCGGCTTGCCCGCAGAGATACATTCTAGGCGCGCCAAAGACTCTGCCGCCGCACGTATGTTTACGCCGCACTGCCACATGAGCTGACCGCGTGCGCTGGTCGTCATTGCCCACCATACTTTTTGCGCACTTATGGCGGCATCAGCAGCATCTGCCACAATAGCTTTACCCGCATCGCGATAGGTGAGAAAGGCTTGCCCCGTTGCTGGGTTAATCAGATTAATCTCGTCGCCTTGACCTGTTACTACCTCGCCATTCACAAAGCTGCCAAAGTCAGCAGTACCCAACAGCTCCTGCAATAAGGCGGCAACTTGCTGTTCCCCATCGTTTTCTACGATAAAACTCATGATTTACTCTCCCAAGCCTGCATTTTTAACCATGCAGTTAAAGTCCTTGTCATCAGCGATAGTGGTCGCACTTTGCGCCCAAATATCAGCAATTTTCTCAGCTATAGGCAGCGCCAATCCCATATCACGTATCATATCCTTAGCCAAACACACGTCTTTACGCATCAGCCCCATGGTAAATCCTGAATCAAAGCTATCGCTTAAAATCCAGCGCGGAAAATTGACTTCGCTGACAGCGCTACGACCTGAGCCTGCATTCAAACCGGCAATCAGGCTTTCAGGATTCAGTCCTGCCTTGGTGCCCAGTGCGATGGCTTCGGCAGTGGTGACTAGATGCGCGGCGCACAGTAGATTGTTAATCAGCTTGGCAGCATGACCATTGCCAGACGCGCCCATATAGACCACTTTCGCGCTTAAAGCGTCTAGATACACCTGAGCGCGCTCTAAAGCATTGGGTTCACCGCCTACGAGCATGACCATCGTACCCGCCTTAGCGCCCGCTGGGCCGCCGCTGACAGGGCAGTCGAGCAGCCCATGACCGAGTGGGGTTAGTGCTGCAGACAGCGCACGCGTGACGTCAGGTTCTGAGGTAGAGGTGTCAATGATGAGGGTGTTCGGCTGTGCATGGTCGATAAGACCATCTTTGCCTTCGATGACGGCTTGCACGTGTTTTGCCATGGGCAGGGATAGGAGGATGACGCCAGATTCAGCACACAGCGTTTTGATGTCAGGGACTACATGGACGCCGATTTCTGTAGCGGCTTGGCACTGGGTAACGCCGACGTCCGTGCCAAACACCTTAAAACCTTCACGAAGCAAAGACTGCGCCATGCCATTACCCATACGGCCCAATCCGACGATACCTACGGTTTTTTGAGTCATAACTATTCCATTAGTCTTGTATTGTCAGTCCGTTTTATTATGACCAATAAACCATGAAGAAGAATGACAACAAACCACCTTTTATGTTCTAAAAAAGGCAACACTGATGTTAAGCGGTCATTATTAAATAGATAAAATCATATTTTTAAGAAGATGGATTGAATGTCATTGTCCCGAAAATGGGCTGGCAAGTATGGCTATAGAGTAGAATCTACTTATGACATAGGTAGCAACAGAAAATAAGGCAAATAAATCATAAATAATAAGATACACTGCCTCGCGGGCGCTGCTCGGAGCGTCTATCGACCAAGTAGCGACAACCGAAATTTATAAAAGACGATTGATATAAGGCATCCTATCATGGAACAAAAAAAGCACCCTATGGCGCACAGACAAAATGGGGTAGAGCATAAGCCTGTTTTTATGCCTAGAGTCAACAGCGACAATCTGGTAAAAACAGACATGGTTCGATTCGAGCGTCATGTGGGCTTTGCAACCAGACAAAAGAAAAAATCCATCAACGATATGCATCAGGTCATTCGTAAAAAGTACGGCTTTAAGCATGTGTTGGAACTGTCTAGTAAATCGGGCGAGAAGTTGAGCTTTTTGCTGAATCCATCGAGCTTACAGCTGGCTAGTGATGATGGCAACCAGACATACAGCGTCGAAAATGCCTTTTATGCCAGTAAAGTGTTTAAGCACGGCGGCCCTTATACAGATTTGCTGACCTCAGCACCACGACAGGCGAAGAAAGATGAGCGACTCAGCCAGTCTGGCGCGCTGTTTGGTTATGATTATTTTGGTATGGAGTGGAGCGTAGAGCCACTGACCGCGTTTTATGACTGGCTATATATCACTGCGCTCAAACAAAATGAAGCGCTGCACGAACAGGTGATGCAATACCAAGCCTTTACGGATCTTACGTTCAATCCCAAAAAATCGATTCATAGTGCTGCGTATGCGCTCGCTATGTTTGTGGCGCCTAGCAAACGAGAGTTGCTTGATACCGTAGAAGATCCCGGTGAATTTTATGATCTCTATTATGATTTCAAAATCAGTAATACAGCGCATCTTTTGGAAGATGGCTGGGTCTAATAGATACGTAACGCTAGAGTAGAAAACATAGAGCAGCTCAACTTAGCGTAAGCGTATAAAAGTTTCTGCGCATCCATGAGATATGACGTGGATGCGCAGAAGAATATCTGATGCTATAAACGTTACCCTTAAACAGACCTTATTTAACATAATATACATTATGCGAAAACATACCAATGGCTTTAAAGGGAAGCATGCCATCGTTTATAGCGCTTATTATTAACAGATTTATGCTGCCAATTAATTAACTTGGCACAAAAAATCTCACTGCAACTTATTCAAAAACCCAATCATAAAATCATTCGCAGCGCGCACCAATCTTGCTATGCTAAAGCCATGCTCAAATAAGGATGATAACCATGAAAACATATCTCTACGGCATAATGCTCGCAATGAGCGCCGCGCTGACGGGTTGCCAAGCTGCACCTTTGAATAACAAGCCGACAACCGAGACGCCAGCCCCACAAAATATCAATCAACAAGCCACACAGATTATGACTGCACTTGAGCGCTCAGACTTTTTAGCCATCGCTGATGACATTCATCCAGTGTTGGGATTGCGCTTTTCGATGTACGCGCATGTGCAGCCAACCGACAAAATCTTTTCACGCGCGCAGTTTGTACAGTATGTCCGCGATGAGCCGAACATTCGCTTTGCTTGGGGTGCGCTTGATGGTTCGGGCAATCCGTATGTCGTCTCGTTACCGAATTATTTACAAAATTGGGTGGCGGCTGGTAATTTTTCTAAAGCAACGCCAAGCATCAACACCATTACCTCGCATGGCAATACGCTGATTAATATTAAAGACACCTATCCTGATGCGGATATCGTGCAGTTTTACACCGCTGGCAGCGAAAAATATGGCGGACTCGACTGGTATGATGTGTTTTTGGTATTTAAGACCTATCAAGGACAGCGCTATCTGGTCGCTATCGTTAACGACCGCTGGACGACCTAACCTTGCCTAATCTATAGCGGCGTCTGGCGAAAAAACTTAACCATAATGTCATAAATATCAGGATACGCATCAATAAGCTTGTGCGGGGTTTCAAAAAACACCTCGCTCAGCACCGCAAAAAACTCCGCTGGATTGGTCGCGCCATATCGATCTAGCCCTGATTTTCGGTGCGTTTGAAAATCCTCAAAATCGCGGGTCATAATTTCTGTCCAGCGCGCCGCGTCCATATCAGGATGCATGGGCGGAAAGCCATTTGCCCGACCGTTCATCATGTCGAGCTTATGCACAAACTCATGTATCACCACATTGTGACCGTCGCGCTCACCTGAGTGCTGCGCATCTTGCCATGACAGTATCACAGGCCCGCGTAGCCACGCCTCGCCGCTGCGGTGCTGGCTGCCTTCGTGTACGATGCCATATTCGTCCATGCTGGTTTGCTGGCTTTTATATGACCCGCGATAGATGATGATGGACGACCAGCCCTCATACCATTCAAGGCTTAGATTTAAGATAGGCAGACACGCTTGTAAGGCAATGGACTGCTTGACCGCATCTGTAATCTCAAAGCCTTGCGCCCCTGTGATGGATTTTTCTGCCAAAAATAGCGTCGCTAAGTCAAATAAATGGCTTAACTCGTCATCATTCAGCCTATCGAGAATGGCGATACGCGCCGCCGCCTGCTGCCAGTCCTCAGGCGTATAGTCGCTATTGTCCAATATACGCTGTTCACGCCATTCCTTAAAAAAATCAAACACCATACGTTTTCCTTATTTTATGATTATTTGACCCATTACAGCACAATTTGCGCTGGGCTCTGCTGGATAATCGTATCGTGTACACGTCCGCCCTACTCGATTTGTACTTACTTAATTTTTACCTACTTAGCTGACACACGACCTGCCATGTTATTAGAATAAAAATACTACTAATCAACAAATTACGATGCTTTTAAAAACAATAGCCCAAAAAAAATCGGAGCTAACCTACATAAACAGGTCAACTCCGATTTGATTTTTCTTGTGCCTATATGCTTGATATTAATATAAAAACGCCTCTATAAACATCGAGCATGGTGTTGTTCAATCTACCTCATAACTTGGTACATGGAAGACTCACTGGACTGCACCTAGATAGTGCCCCTAGTGCATTAGCTCAATCACGATTGCGTGATTGCGCCAGCGAGCTAATGACACTAGGGGCACTATCTAGGTATTAGCAGGACTGAAACAGTCTTCCTTGTGTTACGTGTAATGGCTTGTCTCGTGGATGACGCAACATCATCCCTCACCGAAACTCGGTGAAACGCTAAATCTCACAACAAGGCTATTGTGCCCTAGCCTTGTTTTTTTGGCAATACTTATCCATAAAATTTAGTCGATTTTATTAGTATAAGCGACAACTGGCGTCGCGCTCTTTTTATACATAAATTGCGCGACAATATATGTCGCTTTCTTGATTTAAATTGACAAAAGTTCTTGATACGCGCGCAAAAATGCGCTTTTATAAGGACTTCTTTTATTGGCAGATACCGTGATAGCAAAGGCGTAGCGTATGTATTTATCATTTTCTTATATCTATCAGGCGTGGCAAGCTGAAGACCCCAACCTCATTGAGAAACTTGACCAACTTGCACGCCAGCCGGACGCGCCGCGTGATACACCGCTACCTGATGATGTGCTGACCTTTGAGACGTTTTTGGCGACGATTTTTGCACCTGAGTTTCGCGCTTTGCCGCCTGAGGTGCAGTTTGCCAAGCGCGTGGCATTGATGGCGCAGCTAGAGTCTGCTGACAGCGTATATACTCTACCACCACGCTATCAGACGTATGTGATTTTATTGGCATTATGGGAGGATACTCGCGCCTATGCCAGAGCGATGCTGATACAAGCGATTGATACTCTACCCTTAACCTACGGCGTATGGCGCGGTCTAAAATATATTTATAAGCAAGCGGAATACCGCCAAGACTATGAGATTTTTGCGCATATTGCTGCCAAGGTGGATTCATACCGTTTTGACCAGCAGTTAAAGGATGCGGTCAGCCTGCGTACCAAGACCTATATCAGTTTGCGGGCATGGCGTTATTTGCGCCATTTGGGTACGCATCTGCCGATATGTTATACCGACGCGGCGGTGCGTGTACTTGCCAGCATTGATGCAGACATGACGCTCGGCAGTAGCGCGCAGGTCAATAGCTGGGTACTCAACCACATTTGCTTTCATAATGAAGTACATTACGGCGTCAATCGCTTTGTCCATAATACCCCGCGCAAGCTGTTTTCTGCTGACGGTCGTGCTTTTGCCAGCGCTTGGCAACGTGATGAAACGCCGTTATTTACCTTACTTGCCAGCGCCAAAAACGAAGCGGTACGTCAGTTCGCGACCGACAGCCTCAAGCACGATTTTAAAATCAAACTCAAAGACGTTGATGCGGCGACCATTCAATATGTGTCGGCAGGTACGCGCAGCCGCGCTCGTGACGAGCTGGTGACATGGCTGCTAGAGCGCTCATCATCATTAGAAAAATCGCAGTTTGTGGGATTGGGGCTGCATGATGTGGTGCTGCATCTTTTGCATTCTGACTATAGCAAAGCGTATCAATACGCCATCAGTTATGCATCAAGCTATGCCAAAGATTTGAGTTTAGACACCCTGCTGTTACTCGCGGTATCCGCCCATGCGCCTGTACGCGAGTTTGCTATGCAGCTCATACTCAGTCGTCATCCCGTCAAAGACATCGGCGTACAAGGTTGGGGTCAGCTATTAGAAACGTCCTATCATTTTAAGACCGCAAGCAACCAGCTAACCGCGCATTTTACCCGTAAAGAGCTGACGCCTGATTGGTTCCGCGCGCGTCTGTTGGGCAATAGCCCTGAAGCCGTTAGTTTTGCTATACAGCAACTGCCGAAGCTCTATAGCGCCAAGACTTTGGGTGCTGATTTTTTTGTTGATATCGCCCGCACGCTATTGCCTAGCTACAGTCAGCATCAAGCAGCGTGCATGGATTTTGTGCTCGAAGAATTGCGTAAAACAGACCTTAGCACCATTGACCCTGCGATATGGCAATATCTGTTATTGCACCCACTCGCCCAAGAGACACTCAGTGACTGGATAGATATCGAGGTCATTGATGCTACCCGCCTGCCTATAAACTACTGGCACGCACTCGCTTATGAACCTGATTGGCAGATGGGCGTACAGCCGAATGGCGTGATTTATAACGCGGTATTTGACCAAGTGGATAGTGCAATTAAAGCAACTGTCTATCAAGACTGGTTTAGCGATTTAAGTTTTGACGTGTATTTCGCTACAGAATGGGTACATCATTGGCTGTCGGATGTGCGCCGCTTTGTCCCTACTGCACTTGGCTTTAATTGGCTGTTAATGCTCGCCCATAGCGATACGGCGATGTACCGTAAGTTTGCGATTGATTGTATGAATAAAGGCTTTTTGCCCGCTGACTTTGCTGAACCAGAGACCAACCCTGCTACAAATATCAATAGCAACCAAAGTGAGGATAAGAAAAGCAGCATCGATTTTGAGCAGCAGCGCTTTTTATTTACAGGAAAAATGCAAAGCATGAGCCGCAGTGCTGCCGAAGCCGAGGTCAAGGCGCATAACGGTCTCATCAGTAGCGGTGTGAATAACAGCTTGGACTACTTGGTTATTGGCGATGAAGGGTCGCCATTTTACGGTCATGGGCGTAAAGGCAGCAAGCAGCTAAAGGCAGAAAAGCTGATTGAGGCTGGCGCGAGCATGCGTATTATTTCAGAGACAGCGTTTTTGCAGATGCTGGCAGGGACGACGCGAGAGGTATCAGCAGATGCTACCTTGGCAGGGACAGAGCGTCTGTGGTCAATGGCAACCGATGACCCGACCGCCGCCATCAGTGAGCTTGCCATCTACTATATGAGTCATCACCACGATAGCATCCACATGAGCTTGACCGACCGTCCTGTCGACAGTAATGCAGCCATTCCAAACGCCTTTTTTAGCGCCGAGCGCGTTGTGCCGTTATTATCCAGCGGTCATAGCAACCTACGTGAGTTTGGCTTACTACTCGCCCGCCATGAGCTGGCACGCTGGCAATTAACCCCTGAATTGTGGCTGTCTTTGGCAGAGTCCAAGTATCTTGAGGTACAGACCTTATTACAGCAAGCCTTGTTTGCTAAACCCAGTGTGAGCAACCGTCTCTATCATATCGACAGTAGCCAATACAGTACAGCGGCGATAAACGCCTTGGTCGGTAGCAAACAGGCGCAAGCAAGACGCATTGGTATCACTTTATTAAAACAAAACCCGCAGTTTCAGGACGTGCATTTACTCTATTTATTGACCCAAAGCAGTCACCGCGACATCCGCTACGCCGCTGTATGTATGCTATGGCAACAATACAAGCAAAAACGCCCTGTTACCAAGCGCCAGCTGCTATCCATCGAAGACACCGAAACAGCCACAAGCGCTGTTAAAAACCCGCCAGAAACCTTGCCTGCTGAAGTCGATCAGCTACGTCTGTTATTGCGTCGCGGCTTGTTTGAGCTGCCACCAGGGCGCTTGAGCAATCCCGAGCAAAAACCTACTGCAAAAAAGCAAAGCCATAACTATAAATACAACAAGCAGCGCACTAGCGAGCCTGACACGCCGCAAACGCTGAGCCAGTCGCTACTGTCTGCCAGCCAAGCCAAGCTGGCGCTGATTGAGACGTTTCGGGATATTGCTTTAACGGATATGTCTTTTGCCGCGCTGATTATCGCTGACTTATATACCTTTACGCATTCGGCAGGCAAGATGGAGCGCCACGCCAGCCTAACGGCAGTTACAAGGCTGCTGCATCGCTATCCGACGCTGCGTGAGCATTTATTGGTAACGCCTGCATAAAGTCAGCCAAGACGTAGAAAAACATTATTGTTAATAAAACATATAACTCTTTATTTATCGATTGAGACAGCCTTATGAAAACCAGCACCTTAGCTTACTGGGGCGAGATTATCGGCATTATCAGCCAAGATGCTTGCCTAAACCAGTACGGCAGCAGTACCCACAATGATAAAAGCAACAATACAAAAAATAAGACAGCGCCGACTGGACGCAGTCTGTTTATCACCCGCTTGCCTGAGCGTGACCCTCAGGATAAGGGCAGCCGTGACGCCGCTACGCCCAAAAATGACTTATACGTTTTAGATACATTAGGCGCTCGCCCCGAATTAAATACACTTGCGCTGCCTGTTGCCATGCAGTGCATCACCGCAAACAGCGAGGCGGTATTTTTATTGGGCGTTGACAATCACTTGTACCAAACCGACTGGCACGCCAAAACCATTCAAAAAATCAGTACGCTGCCTATTTATCAGCATACATCAGCATCTTCTAATAACGTCCAACCAAGCGCGCTAGATATCGTCCCTTTGACCCACGCTGTCGCGGTTTTGTATGCGCATACATTGGTAGTGTGCCCTTATGCCGACACCGCAAAGCGTCTGTCCACCAGCCCCATTGTGCAGCCGCTTGCGCCGTTATTTGCGCAACATCATGATGCTGCGGATATCACGCCGTCTGACAATGGTGACAATAGTACCAAGGCGACCATGCTCGCCAGCAGCAGCGATGGACAATGGCTCATTATTGGTGATGACAAAGGCACTATCGTCAGCTGTCAGTGGCGCTATGATGGCAGTGAGATACAGAACAGTCATATTCAGCCAAGCAGCACCCAGCCCATGCATCAAGGGCGCATTACGGCGCTCGCTTTTGTGCCGCATTCGCCTTACTTTTACTCCGCTGGCGCTGACAACACCTTGTATCGCACCCACATACAAGGCGACTTGCAGCCGACCGACCGCGCAAAATCTAGCGGGCATGCCAGCCATATCAAGGCGCTGTGCGTCTCAAGCGCGCGTCTGTTTACCGCAGGCAATGACGGCAGTATCAAGTCTTGGGCGCTGGATAAGGGGCAGCCGAGCAGCAGTAAAGACAACCTTACCAATCCGCGCTATTTAGCATGGACGCATTATGCCGAAGCACCTGCGCTCTTAGCCATTACCAAAGACAACAGCCTACATTTTTTACCCGTAAATACCGATAGCAATCACAGTCTACAGCCTATCATTCACAGTATGCAGGACGGCTACGCACGTATTGAGCACTATTTGGCAGACAGCAGTAACGAGCATGAGACCTTATTTAATCAGGCTTTAACATTGCTATTGGCACAAGACGACAGCCGCGCCTTAGCCATCATCAAAAAGGTTTTAAGCGATACCCGTACGAGCAGCGCCCATGCACAGGCACTGGTTAACGTACTTTCCCAGTTATCACTCAGCGCACGTATTGGACTATTAGAGCAGTTATTAAACAGCACCATCAGCCCTCAAGTCCGCCTCGCGGCTTTTGAGGCACTAGAGCAGCACTATGCCGCTGCGCCATTATCGGTGCAAGAGTATCTGACCCAAGCGCTTGCCAGCCGTCATGACGAGGTGGTCAATGCTGCCATACAGCAACATCAAATGCGCGCAAGCAACGAGCACTTAAATAATACCAGCCCTGATCAGCAACACGGTGACCGTCAGTACAGTCAAATGGTGTTGCCTGCGCTGTTGTCTCACAACAGCCTGAGCATTCGCCGTGCGGCACTCATCGCCCTTGAAGCCATCTTCCCTGTTGATAGCATACAAGCGGACATGCTGGCCTTGAGCAGTCGCTATACCGATACCGTGCAGGCAGGTTTGATTCGTCTGTATCAGCGCGGCTTGTTATCCACGCCTAAAGTGACGCGCCAGCTGATGCTATTACAGCAAAGTAGTGACAGTGAGGTGCGCCAGACCGCCTTTTTTATCGCGCTACTTGCTAAGCCTGAGCTGGCAGATGCCTTGCAGCGTGCGGCGCAGCAGCAAGAGGACAGCTACCTACTGCGCACACTGGCAGATTTTGATGCGTTTAGTTTGACAGAGGGCACGCTGACGCATACTGATGCTAAGAATGCTGGCAATATCACTCATGATGTGCGTCTGGCCTTACAAGTTGAAGATTTTCAAAGCGCTGATGATAAAAAGACAGGCCAAGGCAAGAAAAAGGAATCCGTTAGTAAAGACACACTCGCATTAGATGAAGCGACCCTTGCGCCATTATTACAAGCGCTTAGCAACCATTATCAAGACATCAGCTTTCGTGCGGCTTATGCCCTTGCCTGTTTAAAAGACGCCCGCGCTTTTGGTGTATTGATTGGCTTTATTCATAGCGATGATGCCATTGTCCGCGCAGGCGTGGCACGCGCGCTCGGCAATCAGCGGCTGGCTGATGCGCAAACCCTCCTTGGCGCGATGCTAAACGACAGCAATACCCAAGTACGCAAGGTCGCCATGCAGGCATTAGGCAAAGTCTGTAGCGACACGCAGACATGGGCAGCGTTTGGTTTTGCCTCGGCACACGCCCACATTCACGAGGACGCTTTGGCGTTATTGCTACAACAAAACCTTGCCAAAATTAGCGATGAAGCACTCATTACTCAGTTTAAACCCCTACTGGACAACCGCTTTCCCAGCGTACGCTTAGAGGTTTTAAAAGTATTGACTGCGCGCGTACTGCTCCATGACAGCGCCTCGCTATATCAATACTTACAGCTGATCGCCACAAGTCAATTTGAGGACGTACACCGCGCAGGGTTAGAAGAATGGCAGCGCTTTTTATTCAAAAACACACGAAAAGTAAATGTCCATGAGGATAATGCCAATGATGGCGCATTATTGGCACTGTTACTGTGTGACCCATTTCGCACGATTCGTCATGAAGCGCTGGAGACGGCAGGCGACTATCCGCAGCGATTCAACATTGAGCAGGTGATAACTGCCGCGCTTGCCAGCCCTTTTGAGGACATCGTTACTGCAGGGCTACAGCGCTGTGGGACATTAACCGAGCCGAATACGACTTCAGCTATTATGCCACTGTTGCTGCCATTACTTGCCGCTGAAGGTTTAGAAGTGCGCAAAACCGCCCTAGATGTGGCGCTACAGCTGGTGACACATGGCGGGCAAATCAGTAGTGAAGATGCCAATGACGACTACTTAGCTTTGCTGAATGCAGGTATCCAAAGCCCCTACACCGACATTCAGCTAAAAACGGCCACTTTCCTGGCACGTCATTCACAGCGTGTCAGTGCTCATAATATGAACAACACTGCTAGTCATAAAACCTCTGAATTGGCAGCGATATACAGCCAACAAGCGTATGATGTGTTTGAGCGCTATTTACAACAGGTGATGCCTGATAAAAAACAAGACAAAGCGGCGTATACTCTTTGGCATCAGCAGGTAACACAGGCGCTAATAGGACTTGCCGCTTTAGCAGAGCCGCAGACGGGCGATGCCTTTGGCTGGTATCAGCGCTATCTTAATCATTCTGATGCGGATTTTAGTGCCGTTGCCCCTTATCTGATGTGGGTGACGGATGCGAATCGCACTCATCATATCGAAGCATTACAGCACTGGCAGCGCGATGAGCGTACGCTTGTGCAGCAGTCGGCGAGTATTGCCCTTGGTGTTTTGGGGAGTACAGCGGGCGAGGTATCAGGCGCGGCATTGTATCAGCAGACCGACCAGAACTTATCTGCCCTGCATAAGGACGTATCACCCATGACATGGCTGCAAGGGCGTATGGGTTTAGGCATTGATACCGCATGGACACTCGCGCCATTATTTAACATCTCTGCGTACGTGCCCGCCGCCCGCTGGACGCTGCTCTTTACCGCCTTGTCTGAAGAAGACGCAAACAAGGGCGCAGCGCTGTTGGTCAATGCGTTAAGCTTCGTTGATGCACAAAGTGCCATTTTATACGCGCACTGCTTGGCGCGCTTGACAGACGATAAACAAGCCGTATGGGAACATATCCATAATGCGATTAACAAGGCATTGCAAGAGGCGCTTACTGAGTTATTGCCGCAAGTAAATGACCCGCAAACGGCAGCCCTACGCCAAACCGCCTTAGCTGCGATAAATAGCAAATCACTACAATCGCTCGCCGCCTTACTGCACGCGCCGCGCAGTAGCCTATCACCGTTACTCAAGGCAACCGCTGTACAAGCGCTTGGACAACTGTCGTTATTGCTTACTGAACCCAAGATGACGCATATTCAAGCGTGGCTTGGCACGATGGCAACCCTAAACCATCACTTGCCAGTATTGGCAAGTGATAAGACAACAAGCAATGATACAGCAGAGGCTACGGATAGTAATCACTATCAGAGCCTTGCCTTTGGCACGTGGCTGGGCGTGATTCGTAATGCTAATGCGAACAGTGTCATTAACCAAGCCATTCGTGGACTGCTGTGGCTGGCGAAAAGGCCTGAGACAATGCCCTCAGGCACATGGTCAGCGAGCATCACTCAAGCCCTATTGCCGCTGCTGAATCACAGTCGTGCCGAGACGCGCGCACTGGTGTGGGAAGCGCTACACGAGCTGCCTATTACCCTGACCGCATTGGCACAAGAGGCAATGGCGACCGAGCATCGAGATATGGTGGCGGCGGGCGTCAAGCTGTGGGTGGCTGAGCATCGTACAGACAGCACGTTGACGACGACGTTTAGCCAGCGGTTACGCGACGCACATCCTTTACTGGCAGAAGAGATTTATCAATATCTGGTTGCTGCTATTGGGCAGCTCCCTGCCAGCTTGGCGGTACTGGAGTACGCCGATACGCCGCTGGTACGTCAAGTTATCAATACATGGCAGCAGACAGGATTGCAAGATAAAGACGCGCACCAGCAGTTTTTACAGCATGCTATTTATGTGTATGACTGGCAGGCACGTTATCACGCATGGCAACAATTATTGGCACAGCCTACGCTGTTAAACGCTGATCCTCAGCTATTAGAGGCGTTACTCACCTACTTTATGCTCAGTCATACCGAGTACGCCCAAGAGCAAGTCTTACAGCTGATTAACAAGGTTAGTCAGTATTATGCCGAGCAGCACTCAATCGTGACCAACGCACAGCAAGCGCGCCTCAATGAGTGGCTGTTTGCACTGCTCGATGACCCACGCCGCCGCATCAGCCGCTCTCTTATTTATCGCGCTCTTGCCAGTACACGCGCACTCTCAGTGGTAACAGGCTTACAAGCGCGTTTAACCTTGTCTTATCAAGACCACAATCACCGCCCAGAGCGCGCTAATATCATGCAGGCGTTGATAAAAGTGAGCGGTTTTGATCAGCCGATACACGATTATTTTGATGAGTATGAAGACACGCGCTGGCTCACCACGCAGTATCCACGCCATCCTGTCATCCTAATGGATGTCTTTAGCCTGCTACTGCGTGTTCAAGACAGTGACTACGTGCTTGAGCTGGTCTCACCGCTGGCATGGATTGGGCGTGAAAGTGATGATAAGGATGATAAAACCGCAACGCCTGCGGATACGCACATGGCCGAGCGTATTGATGCACTACTGGCACAAGCTTACGCTCAGCTGCCTGAAAAACGCAGGCTCGCTGTGGTCAAGGCAATCGCGTACCGCGCCCAATATCGACACGGTGATACGGCGGTATTAAAACAAGCCTTGTCCAGCCGTCAAGAGATGGTGTCCTTTATCGCTGCAGAAGCGCTAGCGAAAGTCGGTATTGCTGATGGCGCGAGCTTGTTGATGGCGACGATGGTGCACCATACCGATGGCGATGTGCGTCGCCGTAGCGTGCTGGCCATTGGCGCATTATTTGACACGCCTGAGCATCCAGACGCGGCCCCTGTCTCGACCGATATTTTGTATCAAGCGTACGAGCGCTTAGTACAATATGCCGAAGATGAGATGCATTACTTACAAGATGTGGCGTGCGAGGCGCTCGGAATGCTCGCTGATGGCGGACGCTTTGAATACAGCACCCAGGTTTTTGAGTTGTTAAAAGCGCAGCTGCATCAGCCCAATCTGTCGCCGTACAACCCAGCCATTATGCATTGGTTGCACGGTCTGCGCCGCTTGGGTACGCCTGCAGCTTGGGCAGAGATTCGCCAATATATCAGCGGGCTGGTCACGGCAGCGACCTACAGCACCGTCTTACGGGACGCTTTATATTTATTATCCTTTTCAGACAATGAGGGCAACAAAGCCTTGCTGCTCAATCTGTTAACCAGTACTGAACAGCCGTATGTCTTTGCCTCGACCTACCAAGCAGCACAAAAGTTGTGGGGTACGGACAAGACCTGCCAGCCTTATGATTGGGCAGCAATACAAAGCCGCCAGCAAACGCTGGATAATGAGGATATGGCGCTGAGTCTCCAGCGCATTACCGAATACAGCAGTGTAGACGCTATTATTGACTTTATGCTGACCCATGGCGAAGCCTTATCAGAACATATACGCCACACGCTTGCGCAGCGTATCTTACAAGATGACGCTATAGCGCCTGAAACCTTAATGCAGCTACTGACGTACCCTGACGACAGTATGTTGTCTATTGCGCTTGCTTATCTAGGTCAACATCAAAGCGCCATTACCAGCCAAACCCTGAGTATGGCGGCTGAACGTCTCGCTGAGGCGCAGCGAGCATGGCAAGCGCTGATGCAGCGTATCGGTAGCGCGGTCAATGATTATTCGCGCTACGAGATGCGCATTCATGCTTTGGCAAAAAAAATCGCCCTCGCGCTGTGGCTATTGTACCGCTATAGCGCGGCGACAAACGCAAGCGACAGCAGTCTTATCACGTCATTAACGTGGCTCACACGCATCAGCCAGCTGCCCATCATTGCCAGCCTGCCCGCACTGAGCGAGCACGTAGAGGCGTGGTGGCAGCAAGTGTGGCTCGCGCTGCTGGCACGTCCTGAATCTGAGATGACAGAGTTATCCGAGCTGTTACCCACCTTGCAAGCCTTGCCGCCGTTGCGTCTGCTCACTGCCAAAACCAATGCCTTACGCATACAAGTGATAGAACGCTTAACGCCGACCCCCGTTGTCAAGACAGATATCAACACGACAAGTACCAGCCCTGCCCTGCTCAGCTGGATACAAACGCAAAATACCGAGGCGCTGTATCACTGCGCAAGCGACGAGACGCAAACCATCAGCACCCGCCTGCAAGCCATAGAAGCGCTGGGGCAAATGTTTGATACACGGGTCAGTGCATGGCTGGATAGCCTGATGCAGCACACGCAGCCTGATATTCAAAAAACCGCCTATAACGTCAAACGCCGCTGGCAGCGTGGGCAAAATAAAGCACAAAACAAGCGCCCCATGCCCTATTTTGATACGCCACCTGCTGGCAGTAACGCATGGCAGACCATCCACAATCCGCAGCATCTGAGCCTAGGAGATAAGTAATCATGAGCACCAATCATCCCCTACCCACAGAGCGCACCGACAGCACTCAAGAAAACGAGCGCGGCACACCAATGTCGCTGGACTATGCCAATGTCAGCCACGTCACACCAACTGAGGCGCATCAGCAGCACGTAGCGCTGTTTACCGACCTGCGCCGCGATGCGGTAAGTTTTGACGGCGTGGTCACCCAGCCGCTACTGTTTCGTGACAGCTTACTTGCGCTGTTTGATGTGGTTAAGAGTGACTATCGCTATGTACCCAAAGACCGCGCTGCTTACGCTGTCTTTAGCCAAATGCGGCGGCAAAACCGCAACAAAAACCTATTTACCGCCCAGCGCGATTATTTTAATTGGCTGCTGCACAATGACCCGCTGGCGTACTGCATCCTAGATCCCATTATCGAGGTAAATCCTGATGGTGTCAGCTTTGAGGTGTTTGGGCGCGATGAAGGCTGCTACGCACAGCTCACCCTAGCGCACAGTCTGTTTGCAACCGACAGCGCCAGCACTTACGGCACAACCAGCATTGACTATAGCGACGCCTTAGCCCTTACCCTTGCCCGTATTGACGACAGCCAAGCGCCCAAGCTGAGCATTGGACAAGACGCACTACAATTTAGCCGCCATTCAAGCGCGCCAGCCAGTGAAACAGACAATACCGAAGCAGTAGCTCAAAGCGCAGACTCGTCTGATGATACCGTCATTGAAAAGCGCATCCATGTGCCAAGCCGCTGGATACGCGGACTGCTGCAAATCCAAGCCGCCGCCCAACTGCCGATGGACAGCATCGCCCTTGACCCCATCGCCTTATATAACGTGCTGTTTGAATTGCGGATGCACGCGGACATCAAAGGCAAGCGGCGCGGACTAATCATTGAATTAACCCCCAACCAGCCGCCAGTAATGCTGCTTGAGCCGTTTAATATCAGTGTAAATTGCCAGCTCGGACAGGCGAAACCCTATGGCGGCAGCGAAGCAAAAATGATACGTCTGTGGGGTCGTCGCCGTTTGAGCTTATTAAAGCGTCTATTGCCGTATGCTAAGGACGTGACCGTACATATCTTGGGGCAAGGGATGCCCAGCTATTGGGTGATTGCTGGTGATGGGTTTAGCTTTACCTTTGCCATGACAGGCTTTAATAAAGACAACTGGTCGCAGGCGCTGAATTTTGATTTGCTGTTGCCCAAGCGACCACTCGGCACGCAAACGAGCAGCCAGCAAGAGACGATTGCCCATATTGTTCAAACACTACAAGACGCACCAAAGACGTTAGAGGACTTATGCGCCGCCAAAGATAACGCACTCAGTGCCAGCGAATGCCACGCCGCACTCATCAGCGCCGCCCAGCAAGGACTGGTGCGCTATGATATGCCCAGCCAGCGTTACCACTATCGTCCATTGACG
This sequence comes from Psychrobacter sp. bablab_jr014, assembly GCF_016464015.1. GTDB lineage: Bacteria > Pseudomonadota > Gammaproteobacteria > Pseudomonadales > Moraxellaceae > Psychrobacter. The sequence continues at coordinate 44,122 of NZ_JACDXT010000049.1, read as the reverse complement.
CAGACACCACTGGACATGGCGCAGTTCGCGTATCACAACGATGCCGAAAAGCAGGCGTTTGCCATTTTAGCCCAGCCCAAATCGTTTCATCATGTCAGTGTCAAAAGCGTCCTGCCTGACGATGTCATGATCAGCGCGGATATCGAGGTCGCCGCTGACAGACGCAGCTACCACAGCCAGCTGACGCTTGGGCACGATGGCTTGGTCAAAAAAGCCGAATGCAGCTGCCCGCAGTATTTACAACATCGCCTGAGCCACGGACCGTGCGCGCACCTGATTGCCCTGCGCCTGTATCAGCATACCGCACGCGCAGTCAACGCCCCGCGCACGCGTATTTTTAACAAGCGCTTGGCTGTGCCGAATAATGAACAAGCGCAAACCCCACAAAACAACGCGCTAAGAAAAAATACACCAAACACAACCAGCGCCAACATTTGGGATTTGACCGCGCCCAGCATGCCGATTAACGCAAATAACCATATGCAAACCCACAGCACCCAACTGTCGGTACATGAGCGCACCTTACTCATTGAGCGCGAGCAAAACGGCAATACCCGCCGCCAAAAAATCTGCTTTAACACCGCGCAGCAAGCGATGGATGCCATGATGCAGCACGCCCAGCGTTTACAAGCCAAAGGCTATATTGAAGACAAAGGAATCTAACCGATGAGCAGCACCAGCACACAAAATTTAAGAGAACATTGGCAAACCCTTTGGCAAGACATCGAGCAGGCAGGCGGGCGCTATCAGTACGTACAGCAGCAATTAGTGACACAGGGCTTTTTGGTTGAACGTCGCCCGATTGATGACATGAGTAAGGCGGAGCGCCAGCGCTACAAAGCGATGCTCAAAAAAGAAGCCGCTGAAGAAAAAAAGCTCAAAAAAGACGCATGGCAAGCGTATAAGTCACAGCATATCGTCTATCTGGGTCGCCATATCTACTGGTCGGATGACCACAGCGCGGACAAATGGGACGTGACCGATGGCGAGCGCCGCCGCGTCAGTAATCAGCTGCCCGTCTTGACCCAACCAAAAGAGCTGGCAGCAGCACTAAATCTAAGCATTGCGCAGCTTAAAGGCTTGTGCTATCAGCGCGAAGTGGCGACCCATGTGCCCTACACCCATTTTAGTATTCAAAAACGCCGTGGCGGAACGCGTGAGATTTGGTCGCCTATCCCAACGCTTAAGACCGCGCAGCGCTGGATACTGCACCATATCTTAGAGCAGCTGCCAACACACGGCGCGGCGCATGGCTTTGTCAGTGGGCGCTCTATCGTTACCAATGCTGAGGTGCACAGTGACAGCGCGGTATTGATTAAGCTTGATTTAAAAGACTTCTTCCCCACCATTCATTGGCGACGTGCCAAAGGCGTGTTTCGGCAGGCGGGCTACCCTGAATCTATCGCCACGTTGCTTGCGTTATTATGCAGCGAATCGCCACGGCAGATGGTGCAACAAAACGGCGTCACTTATTATGTGGCACTGGCTGACAGAGCCTTGCCGCAAGGCGCGCCGACCAGCCCTGCGCTGTCAAACATCGTCTGCGTCAATATGGACAGACGCTTGACGGGACTTGCGGATAAGCATGGTCTGCGTTACAGCCGCTATGCCGATGACTTGACCTTTAGCCTCCCAAGTAGCAGTGCTGCCGACAGCGATGCGCAAAATGCCATGATTGGGCTGTTGCTCGGTTCGGTCTATAAAATTGTTAAAGAAGAAGGGTTTGTATTAAATACCGACAAGACCAGCATCGTATGCACAGGACAGCAGCAAAACGTCACAGGAATGGTGGTCAATGGCGAGGGCGCACCGCGTGTACCTCGGCGTATCAAACGTATGCTGCGCGCCGCCATTCATAATCTACAAGCAGGAAAGCCGCTACATGACGGCGAAAGTCTGGCTACCTTATCAGGGTACGCCGCGTGGATTGCCTCGGCAGAGCCCGAGCTGGGACGGCGCTATCTTGAGCAGCTTGAGGCGCTAGCAAAGGCGACGCCTGCTTAATGGTTGATTAAACATTAGTGGTTAAAAGTCTGATGCTAAGACAAGCACATCGCCCGTCAGCGCGCGATGTGCTTGTCTTTTAAATAGTCATACAGCCCTTCAGCAAACTGGCGGTAGCCTGCGCCGTTGGTATGGACTTTATCGGATTTTAAACTGTCATCAGAGAGTATCTCTGACCAGCCGCGCTCATATAGAACCAATAAAAAAGCGGTTACTATCGATGACCGCTTTTTTTCATTACTTAAGGGAGACGCTACCCCACCACCAAGCGCATTAGCTGAGTGCTGACATAGCCGCCAATCGTGCCGACCGCATAGCCCAAAATGCCCAAAAACACCCCGACAGGAGCAAGCGCAGGGTGAAAGGCGGTGGCAACGATGGGTGCTGACGATGCCCCGCCCGTATTGGCGTTTGAACCGACACACAAAAAGAAAAACGGCGCACGAATCAGCTTGGCCACGATAAAAATGATTAGCACATGCAGACTCATCCAAAGTAAACCCACGAGCAGCAAGCGCCACTGCGACATCACGCCTGCCAAATTAATCTGCATACCAATCGCTGCAATCAAGACAAAGATAAACACCGTACCCATTTTCGATGCGCCCACATGGTCAAGGCGGCGCACGCGTGTGAATGAAAACAGCACGCCTATCAACGTAATAATCACCACCATCCAAAAAAACGCGCTGGCAAGACTGTATTGCACTGCCCACGCATAAGGCGCAAACTGCGCAGCAATCACATCACCAAGCCAATGCGCGACCCCCACCACAAAAAAGCACAGTCCAAACATCACCATCAAGTCGTTTAGCTTGGCGGGTCGCTCGTGCGCCTGCTCATAGTTTTGTGCGGTCACAATCAGCTTATCAATACTACTGGTATCGGCTTTAAGCCACTTATCAATTTTGCGGGCGTGCTTGGCAAGCAGCAAAATCACAAACAGCCATAACGACGCATTGGTGGCATCTACCAAAATCATCACCCCAAACAAGTCATCACTGACGCCGAACAGCTCTTTCATCGCCGCTTGGTTCGCCGCTCCACCAATCCAGCTGCCTGCCACCGCAGAAAACCCGCGCCACAGCGTGTCATCAGCGAACATCTCAGGCGCAACTTGTTTGGACAAATACAAACTGATTGGGCCACTGACAATAATGGCAAGACTCGCTGCAAAGAACATCGCCAGCGCTCGCCAACCAAGCCCCAAGAGCTTGGGCACATCCATCGACAAAGTCATCAGCAGCAAACTGGCTGGCAGCAAATACCCTGCACTAAAGGCATAAATCTGCGACCCAATACCGTCCGCGAACAGCCCCATACTGTTTAAAAACGCAGGGATAAAGCAGCACAGCACGATACCAGGCAACAGCGCATAAAAACGCCGCCAAAATCGGTGCGGCAAACTTTGGGTATAAAACACCAAGCCAATAATGCCCATAATAATGCCAAAAGCCAATGGCACGCTGTCGATGCTCACGCTCATACACGCTCCTTGTTACTGTCGTCTTGTCATAGACGTTCTGTTTTTACTATCAGTGTTTACGATGAACCATTGTTAATGAAACCGTTACGATAAAAAATAGGCTCATAAAAAAAGCCAAACCGCATTGCGTTTGGCTTTTTTAAACTGCTTATTTTAGGGCGTGTCATCAATTAGCCCATTCAAGAATTTAGCGGTCTTAAACTGGCGAAATCTTGCCAAACAGCGTCAAAAACCTTGTGAATATACCCATATTCTCTGTGATTTTTTCCTTGTTTGACTACGATTTATCTCACTTTAAGCCTCGCTGTCTAAATGATGCTACGCCCTAATATGTACTTGGCATATTATGCGCCGTTTTTGCCACGACCGCCAGCGTTACCGCCGCGACCACGACCTGCGCCTGACTTGTTACCGCCAAAGCGATTGTTTGGACGCGAAGACGATGGACGCGCGTCATCACGGCTTGGACGGCTTGATTTGCCTTTGTAGGGCTTGCCTGCTGGCTTACCAGTACGTGGCTTGTCTTCACCAAAACGCTTGCCCGAACGCTTGTTTTCAAAAGGCTTGCCGTCATGAGATTTGTTTTCGCTACGACGGTTGCCACCTTGGTATTCGCCCTCACCACGACCTTCGCCGCGGTAGCCGCCTGCGCTACGACCACGACCCGCGCCGCTTGCGTTTGAGCGACCACGGCCACGACCGCGACCACGGCCTTTGTTTTCTTTTGGCGTGTAGGTTTTGGTTGGCTCCAGGCCTTCGATTTCAGCGATAGGCATGTGGCGTTTTAGGTAGCGGTTGATGGCTGCCAATTGTGGACGGTCATCCATGCTGCATAGGTTGACAGCAACGCCGCTACGACCTGCGCGACCACAGCGACCGATACGGTGTACGTAGTCTTCGGTTTGACGTGGCAAGTCATAGTTAATCACGTGTGACAAGGCTGGCACGTCCAGACCACGCGCAGCAACGTCGGTTGCGACTAGGATTTTGCATTTACCTTTACGCACGTCTTGCAAGATGCGGTTGCGCTTGCCTTGTGGCAAATCACCGTGTAAGAAGTTTGCTTTGTGACCATCGTCAATCAATGATTGTGCCAATTTTTCTGTGCTGCGCTTGGTCGCGGCAAAGATAATGATTTGATCCACGTCTTGCTGGCAAATCACTTTGTCCAAGATTTTGTTTTTGTGGTCAAAGTCGTCACAGTAGTACGCGGTTTCATCGATATGCGCTGATTCTACCTTGATAGACACGCGCTCAGGATTTTTGGTAAAGCTTGCTGCGATGTTACCGACAGGGCCATCCCAAGTCGCTGAACACATGATGGTTTGACGGTCTGCAGGCGCGGCTTTTAGGATGTCGTTGATGTCATCGGCAAAGCCCATATCCAGCATACGATCCGCTTCGTCTAAGACCAAGACTTCAAGGTGAGACAAATCCACGCGGCCTGCATTGATGTGGTCAAGCAAACGGCCTGGGGTCGCAACCACGACCTGTACGCCTTTACGTAGGGCATTAATCTGACCGTTGTACGGCGCGCCACCAACCAAAGGCACCGCGAACAAGCCACGCATCTCTTTTGAGTAGTTGCGTACGTTGTCATGTACCTGCTGAGCAAGTTCACGCGTCGGCGCTAGAATCAATGCTTTAATGTTTTTATCAAACGTGGTTGAGCGGCTAAGCTTATCAAGCAAAGGCAATACGAAAGACGCTGTTTTACCACTACCTGTCTGTGCCGATAGCAATAGGTCGCGACCTGCTAGCGCAAATGGAATCGCTTGGGCTTGGATAGGCGTTGGGCGCTCGTAGCCACTGCGTGCTAGCGCGGCAAGAATTGGCTTGGCAAGGTTTAGGTCGGTAAAGGTGATGCCGTTTTCGTCAGATTGGGTGTCTTGGTGTTGCGTAGGGGCGTTATTTTCAGTAGAAGTGTCGGCGTCAATGTGAATGCCGTTTTGTGCTGCGATGGTCGATAAAATATCAGTCATGAGTATCCTTGGGTAGTATAGGCTACTGTACATTCAATAGCCGAATGCCTACCACTGATAACCGCATGGCAACAACGCTAGGCCATCTGCATCATGCTTGCGCCTAGAGTTGGTGTATCATCACGTATTTTGGTGGTAGTGCCGAGTGTCTTATCTGTAATGGTGCGCTGTGCGCAGTCTCAAAGCTATAAATGTATAGCAGGCTAGATAAGATATGAGTCAAAAATAATAGAACTATTTAAGAACACAAAATCATCGGCAACAATTACTCACGGTCATCCTAGACCCAAAATCGCAGGCGATGTTATCAATCTCATAATTCCTGTTCAAAGCAGCCAAATTGGGCATGCCCTTGAACATGGCGAGGGAGTATATCACAGCAGAATTAAGATGGGCATGTATTTATTTAATTTTTTTAAATCAGCGTATAAAGCGTAAGATGAATTAAACAATTGCGTACTAAAAAACCAGTGGCTGTGATAATAATAAAAATAAACTTTAATAAAGCAATGACTTACGGCATGCTGTTTACTTGCGTCACAAAGGTTGGTAAATCCCATGCCCCGCCCGCCTCAACCAATCGGCACATTCCTGTACTGGACTCATAGCTTTTTTCAAAGCGCTGGCCTGTCCAAACCCACTGAGTGCTTGAGTAGCAATCACCAATACCGCGCCCTTTTTGGTCAGCGCTGATGACGCCTGCATCGTAGCTGGTAGCAGCGTCTGTCACCATCACAGGCTGATAGGGCTTGCTGTCATTAATCACCCACATGCCCGTACCTGCGTTGTACGCGCCCAACCAGCAGCTGTGCTGTACCAAAAGCTGCTGACTGTTCAGACGATTGATGCGCCAAGCACTGTCGTCCATAAGGTTGGGACAGGTGTCATCGGCGTTTTTTGTCCCATTTTTGATAATACGCGCAAGCTCTGCGGTTTTGATACTAAATTTGCGGGTATTGTCTTTACCACTCGGTTTGACTTGATGCAATACAGGTGTGGCGCGTGGTGACAATACATTATTGCTACTGGTATTGGCATTGGGGTTAATAAAAGCGCTGTTGGTGCCCACCCGCCCTTGCGCATCGTCGGCCTTTAGCATAACGGCATTCGCGCCTTTGTCTGACAGCTGCCAGCGAGAGTTGCGAAACACAAACTCAATGGTGCTTGAGCCGCGTAGCGCTTTGACTAGGGCATCGACTTGCGTGCGGGTTAGCTCAGATGCCCCAGATTCATCAGTGGGGCGCAGCTCGCCCATATCTTTACCATTTAAACGCATGGTAATACGGTGGCGATTGCCCAACTGCATCAAAGCTTTTGCCGAGCTGTCTTTGGTACCGCCTAATTTTACCTGACCTGTTGTAACTGCATTTTTGCCCGCTTTACGGGTTAGCAGTACTGAGACAGGCATTCCGCCATTGTTCTCTGATTGGTAGCCCGCCAGACGACAGGTCAATGTATTGTCACACGCCACTTGCCAGTCATTGTAAGAAAATGCCACCTCTGCATGCGCGCCCATTGGTACTGGAAGTACACTTAGTAATCCAAGAGATACGAACAGATGTGTATGCGTTCTCAGCTTATCTTGCAAACTGGTTGATAGCTTGATAAATAAACGGCGTAGTGACATGGTCATCCTTAATGATAATGATTAACACTAAAAACTGGTTCACAAGAGAATAGCTCATTGATGTTTCATTTTATTATATCAGCGTGTCATTATGTAACTATACCTTGATAAATTATTTTTGTACATATATCAAAATAATTACATTCAGTATTTATGTTAACTACAATAACATAAAAGCAGACTTTTATCAGCTTATATACCTTTGGTTATTATTTATTTTCCCTTAATGCTTATTAAATATTTATTAGAAGTATAGTCAGTTCACTATAAAATCGATACGATGAGATTAAACGCTATTTTTCGCAGCCTCTGGAGACGTAGTCACAGCCAGCAAGGAAAATAGCGTTTAATCAAATGAATTTATTGTCCTGTATCGTTTTTATTTAGAGTTAACTATAAAGCACAAAATAAAAACGATGAATGGCGATCTCACGGTCGTGAGTCGCCCTTCATCGTTGTTTTGTAGCCTATTTTTTTGGCTACGTTTGAAACGCTAGAAAATACGTTTTAACAGATGGGTTTTTTATCACTATTATCGCTATTTAATCGGCTGTAACGCTAAATCAACCGCTCGCTTGACCGCAGGACGCTCAGCAATCATTGTCGCCCAGCGCTGAACATGGGTATAGCTCTCTACCTGTAAGAAGGTTGCCGCATCGTCATACAGTTTGCCCAGTGCCAGCTGTCCATACCATGCCCAAATGATAATATCTGCGATGGTATAGTTGTCTGCGCCATCGCCGCACATATACTCACTGTTTGCTAAATGCTTATCCAAGACGTCCAACTGGCGTTTGGTTTCCATCGCAAAGCGATTGATAGGATACTCCATCGGTTCTGGTGCATAGGCATAAAAATGCCCAAAACCGCCGCCCAAATAAGGCGCAGCGCCCATTTGCCACATTACCCAAGACAGACAGTCGGCACGCGCCTGCCCAAGCCCTGTGGGGACAAACTTGCCGTACTTTTCTGCCAAATACAGCAAGATAGCACCCGATTCAAACAGAGTTACGGGTTCTTCTGCTGAGTAATCAACCAAAGCAGGGATTTTTGAGTTCGGATTAATCTCAACAAAGCCTGAGCCAAACTGGTCGCCCTCACCAATATCAATCTTGTAGGCGTCATAATCAGCGCCCGTTACCCCGCAATCAGCCAGCTCTTCGAGCAAGATATTGACTTTAACGCCATTTGGGGTGTTTAGCGAATACAGTTGTAAGGGGGCATCGCCTTTGGGCAGCTTTTGTTCATGACGTGCGCCAGCGGTCGGCGCATTGGTTTTGGCAAATTTTCCGCCGTTTTCTTTGTCGGCTGTCCATACTTTTGGTGGTGTGTAGGTGTTTTCTTGGGACATGAGTGTTCCTTATGGTTTATTGTATTTGTACGTATGCTAAGTAAAGACTGCGTTGTACCGTTATTAGAGGCTAATATTTGCCACATTACTATATCGGCGCGTATAGAAAGTACAGCGTTATCGTGTCATTGGTTGTTCTTTTATGTAATAACCGCCTATCATGAGCGATGTAAATTTGATATGGACGTAATTCATGGTCACTTTGAGTCCAGCGCAACAAAAATACCTCCCTTATGTACTGGCAGTGGCGCTGTTTATGCAGATTTTAGATGCCACTATTTTAAATACCGCATTACCACAAATGGCAGTGGCACTGGATGAATCGCCACTAAAAATGCAATGGACGGTTATCAGCTACGCGCTGACGCTGGCGATTTTTATTCCGATTAGCGGCTTTTTGGCAGACAAATACGGTACGCGGCGGGTGTTTTTGACCGCGATTGTCATCTTTTGTATTGGCTCTTTACTGTGTGCGATAGCCAGCAGTTTGTCTTTTTTGGTCGGTTCGCGCGTCATACAGGGGATTGGTGGGGCGATGCTCACGCCTGTTGGCCGTTTAATCCTAGTTAAATCCTATCCACGCAATCAACTGCTGACCGTCATGAACTTTGCGGTCGTGCCTGCCTTGGTTGCGCCACTCATTGGCCCACTACTCGGGGGCTATTTGGTCGAGTATGCCAGCTGGCACTGGATATTTTTGATTAACATTCCGATGGGGATTTTGGGCTTTTGGATTGGTAAAACCTTGATTCCTGATTTGTTCGAAGCAGGACAGCGCTTTGATTGGTCTGGATTTTTCTTGTTTGCCGCAGGGGCAAGCGTACTTACCTTAGCGGTAGAATTTGCCTCCAAATCAGGGCACGGCTCAAGCGCTGTCGTTTTAGCGCTGCTCGCTGCGGTGTCGCTTGGGGGTTATGTCTGGCATGCCAAACGCCGCGATGCGCCTTTATTCCCGTTACAGCTGTTTAACGTCCCGACCTTTCGTATCGGCATCGTGGGCAATTTATCAACGCGTATCGGCATCAGTGCTGTGCCCTTTTTACTGCCTTTATTGTTGCAGGTGGTGTTTGGCTACTCGCCCTCACAGGCAGGTTGGCTGCTGGTGCCGATTGCGGCGGGCGCGTTTGGTGTCAAACCCTTTGTCAGCCGCATTATCCAGTACTTTAGCTATCGTAAAGTGCTGGTTTGGAACACCTCCCTACTCGGTATCTGTATTATTTGTCTGGGACAATTCGCTGCCAATATGTATATTTGGGCGATGATTCCGCTACTTATTGTGATTGGTCTGTGTAACTCCATTCAGTTTAGCGCGATGAACACGTTGACCATTGGCGATTTAGAAGGTGCGCAAACCAGCAGTGGCAACAGTTTAATGGCCGTCAATCAGCAGATGGCGATTGGTCTTGGCATTGCGTTCGGTGCGGCGGTGCTGAATGTCCTACGTGAGCGCTTTGGTGTAGACACGCAGCAGGCTTTTCAGATGACCTATTGGCTGCTCGGCGCATGGACGATTGTCGCAGGGTTGGGCTTTTTGCGTCTAAAGCCCAATGATGGTGAGGGCTTATATTAGGGCGTGTCCCTAATTCAAGCGTTTATGACTAAATGGGCACACGCCCTAGAGCCATAAAAAAGCCCAGCGTATATCATCACACTGGGCTTTTTATGTTTTAGACTGTTTTTACCACAGCACTAATGATGCTTATTCGTGGTCATCCATTTGCGATTGGATGTAGTTTTGCACACCAACGTCACGGATGAGGTCTTGCTGCGTTTCTAACCAGTCATCGTACTCTTCATTACCGTCTTTGAGCTTGTTCAATAGCTCGCGTGATACATAGTCGCGCTTTTCTTCACATAAAGCGATGGCATCGGCAATGATATCAAATTTTTGCTGCTCTAAGCGCAAGTTACAGTCAATGATTTCAGGTACATCTTCACCGATATACAGCTTACCCAGCTCTTGCAAATTGGGCAGACCACCAAGCAATAAAATACGTGCAATCAGGTCATCAGACCATTTCATCTCATAGATAGACTGCTTATAAAAACCATCGTTCAAAGCCTCTAGACCCCAGTGACGGGCGACACGTGCGTGCAAAAAATACTGGTTAATGGCAATCAATGACTGACCCAAAACCTTATTTAAGGCGCGGATGACTTCTTTATCCCCTTTCATAGTCGGTTTCCTTGTTTTTATAATGGGTGCGTGCCTGTAAACATATCGTCAGTGGCACGCAATATGAGTGATGAGCAACAGCGTTTGCTATTAAACCAAATCAGGCGACACTTCCGCCATTTGGCTTTGTAGATAATTGGGCAGACCGACCATATCAATCAGACGCAGTTGCTGCTCAAGCCAATGCGCGTGGTCTTCTTCGGTGTCTTTAAGCTGCTCAACCAACATGTCACGGGTCACATAGTCGCGCACGTCTTCGCAGATGGCGATGCCTTCTTTTAGATGCGTTTGCACCGCGTATTCTAAATCTAAATCCAATTGGAGCATTTCAGGTACGGTGCTGCCTACGTGAATGTCATCCACCGTCATTTTCGGTGTGCCGCCAAGCATCAAGATACGGCGGATGATGGCTTGGGCGTGCAAGGTTTCATCATTCATCTCGTGATGGATGCGGTCGTAGAGCTTGCCATAGTGCCATTCAGCATACATTTCAGAGTGGATAAAATACTGGTCACGGGCTGCCAGTTCACCACCGAGTAAGAAGTTTAAATACTCTATAACTTTTTGATTGCCTTTCATCGCGGGTGCTCCTTCATTATGCAAAATCACTCAAACAAGTGCGATGCCACCTTGCAGCATGTGCGCACTTATCTATAACAATAAGATATATCGCATAGGATAGCACACGACTCAGATAGGTCATGTAATATTATGAACTAAGAATGAAATGCAAGTTGAGAACTATAATTAGCTCGGCATGATAATGCGTCTAATGTAATGAGTATTTTAAAAGAAGCAAAAGAAGGGAGATGCCAAAAAGACGAGGGTCTTTTAGCAAAGCGTAACTGACAGAGTCATTTACAGAGCAAGTCAGGGCAGTAGAAAACAGTTATATAACATGCCACGCGCCATAACAAGTTAAGGATTGTATCTGAATGCTGGATAACGATATTTACAATACCGATATGGCGCGAGAGTTGATTTATGGAAGTTGGTCTTTGCGGTAGGCCGATTGATACCGCATTGCTGCATATTATACAGCGTAGGCCAGCTCATCCAGCTTGGCATGGTGCTCATCAAGGTAGTCATTGACCATCGGTTCGCAGCAGCCACAGCATGTTGCCACATCCAAAGTGTCCTTGAGCCCGTCCAGAGTATCGACTCCTGAAGCGATGGCGGCTTGGATTTGCTTTTCTTTCACGCTGTTGCAGATACATACGTACATGGATGGCTCCTGCTGTTTGGCTAACGATTACGTCAATGCCAGATATAATAACGATAATTATTACTATTTACAATAACTTTTACATAATTATCCGTGACTTATCGCTTGTACTGCAATTTTTCAAGGTCGCTAGACGTTGATTTATGAGCACTGTTCTTGTTATTTTTTTAAAAAAAAGGCATAAAAAAAGACCCGCCAGATGGCAGGTCTTATTGTGTCTTAGAGTGATACACTTACGCTAAGTCCAAAAACTCACTAACAAACGGGCTGGCAGGATTGGTCATTAGCTCCTTTGACGTACCCACTTGCTCGACGATACCATGATTCATAATCACAATCTCATCAGACACCGCGTGCGCCTCTTCTTGGTCATGCGTCACCATAATACTGGTGATGCCCAGCTCGTGGTGAATGTTTTTAAGCCACGTACGCAGCTCTTTACGCACTTTGGCATCGAGCGCGCCAAACGGTTCATCAAGTAGCAACAGCTTGGGTTTGACCGCGAGCGCACGTGCCAGCGCAATGCGCTGACGCTGACCGCCTGAAAGCTGATGCGGATAAGCATTGGCGACGTGTGGCAGCTGTACCAGCTCTAGCAATTCGTTGACGCGCTTTTGAATATCGGCCTTGCTTGGGCGCTTGTCTTTGGGCAATAAGTTTAAGCCAAAGGCGACGTTATCGGCGATATTTTTATGACGGAATAAGGCATAGTGCTGAAACATAAAACCGATATGGCGTTTTTGTACAGGCACATGCGTGACATCAATGTCATCGAATAAGATGTGCCCTGAGTCAGCGTACTCAAGCCCTGCGATGATACGCAGCAAGGTGGTTTTACCACAGCCCGAGGGGCCCAAAAGCGTGGTCAGCTTGCCTGTCGGGACACTGATGCTGATATCATCAAGCGCTGTAAAGTCACCGAACTGCTTATTTACATTACGAATCTCAATACTCATAAAAATGGCTCTTTAAATAGGTAACTCGTTAAGACGGTGAACGGGCGTTTTTTGTCGTTTTTGCCGTATCCGTGTTTTCTGCTGCCTCTACTGCCCCTGCTTCTGCAGCGGTGTCTTTGCTGGCAAGGCGCAGTGGCGCGGCTGCCAAGCGCTCAGATTTTGCAAATTTGCGCGACTGTAATTTGGTCATGATTTGCTGCACCAGTAGCGTCACCAAAGCAAGCGCCGCCAAAATACTCGAGAGCGCAAATGCGGCGGTAAAGTTGTATTCGTTATAGGCAATCTCGACCAGTAGCGGCATGGTATTGGTCTCACCGCGGATGTGCCCTGACACCACACTGACTGCCCCGAACTCGCCCATCGCGCGCGCATTGGTCAAAATCAAACCGTACAAGAGCGCCCATTTGATATTGGGCAAGGTCACATGCCAAAAGGTCTGCCAACCATTTGCGCCTAGGGTCAATGCTGCTTGCTCCTCAGAGTCGCCTTGGGTTTGCATCAGCGGAATCAGCTCACGCGCCACAAAAGGGAACGTCACAAACAAGGTGGCCAGCACAATCCCTGGCACGGCAAAGATAATCTGAATGCCCATGTTTTCCAAAAGACCACCGACGGCGGAATTGAGACCAAAGAGCAGCACAAACATCAGACCTGCCACCACAGGCGACACTGAAAATGGCAAATCCAGCAAGGTCGTGACCAGCTGCTTGCCTTTAAAGTTGTAGCGTGTCACCAGCCACGCAATGGCAATACCAATAATCATATTAATCGGTAACACAATCGCAGCGGTCAGCAAAGTTAATTTAATGGCTTGCAGCGCTTCAGGCTCGACGAGCGAGGCAATATACAGCTCCCAACCGCTTTTAAAGGCTTCATAAAACACCGCCAGTAGCGGAACGACCAGCATGACCACCATGAACAGTACGGCAATGCCAATAAACAGCCCGCGCACCCATGAGGGATCTTTGGTCGCGGCGTTGTTTTGATAGTTATAGCTATTAGATACTTGCATCTTAGCGTGCTCCTACGCGGCGTGACAATCGCCACTGCATAATATTGATGCTGAGCAAAATTACAAAGGAGATCATCAACATAAACAGCGCCACCGCAGACGCGCCCTGAATATCAAACTGCTCAAGCTTACTGATAATAATCAGCGGTAAAATCTCCGACTGCATCGGAATGTTACCTGCGATGAAAATAACCGAACCGTACTCACCTGTCGCGCGCGCAAACATCATGCCCGCGCCCATCAAGAGCGCGGGGAACAACTCAGGCAAAATGACTTTATTAAACGTGGTTAAGCGATTTGCGCCCAGTACCGCTGCTGCCTCTTCAAACTCCACCGACAGCTCAGCAAGGACGGGCTGCACTGCACGCACGATAAAGGGAAAGCTGACCACCACCAGCGCAAGCCAAATGCCTAATGGCGTAAAGGCAACCTTGATGCCAAACTGCTCAAACCATTGACCAATCAGGCCATTAGGCGCATACAGTGTGGCGAGTGAAATGCCCGTTACCGCCGTTGGCAAGGCAAAAGGTAAATCGACTAAGGCATTGATAATGGACTTGCCCCAAAACTCATAACGCACCAGCACCCACGCCACGAGCGTACCGAACACCATATTGGTCAGCATCGCCAAAAATGACATCCATAGGCTAAGCTTAATCGCGGCGGTGACTTGCGGCTGGGTGATGGTCTCCCAAAACCCTGTCCAGCCCATTTGCGTCGTGGTATACGCCATCATGGCAAAGGGCAGCACCACCAATAAAGACAAGCTAAACACGGTAATACCCATGCTCAGCCCAAAGCCTGGCAGTACGTTGCGCTGTCGCAAACGTGTGAGCCAAGAGCGTTTGTTGGCAGTAGAAGTGGTTGCACGCATAGTGATGTCCTGTTACCGATGGGTTGGCACTACTTTTATTATTGTCGTTAAGTTAAGGATGAAAACAGATAAGGACACAGTATCACCATGTCCTTATTTCGCAGTTGACCGCGTGGGTCTGACTTATTGTGGCGCGTTGACCGCCAATTGATCAAAGACACCGCCATCGCTAAAGTAGGTGCTCATGATCTCATCCCACGACCCAAAGGTATCGTTCGGGCGGAACGTCTCAACAGGTGGCAGTTTGTCGCTGTTTTTCTCAAGCACGCTTGCCACGCTTGGGCGTAAGTACAAGTCTGCGGCCAACTGCTGGGCAGGCTCGCTCCATAAATAGTTCAGATACTCAGTCGCCGCTTCAGTGGTACCTTTTTTATCAGTCACGGTATTGACCACCGCTACTGGGCTTTCTGACTTAATCGAGTATTTTGGATACACGATGTCTACTTGACCTGCGCCAAACTGATTGGCCGCTAGATTGGCTTCGTTTTCAAAGGTAATCAGCACATCACCAATACCGCGCTGGACAAAGGTCGTGGTCGCTGCACGTCCGCCGTTTTCATACACTTTAACGTTTTTAAGCAGCGATTTGACGTAGTCTTTAGCGGGCGCTTCTTCGTTATTAAACGCATGTAGACCGTAGCCATACGCGCCTAAGAAGGCATAGCGACCGTTACCCGTCACCTTTGGGTTGGCCATGACGATTTCTGTACCTGCCTTGGTCAAGTCCTGCCAATCGTTGATTTGTTTGGGGTTGTCTTTACGCACCAAAAAGACGATGGTACTGGTAAAAGGTACGGCGTTATCAGGGAATTTTGACTCCCAGTCGCTAGCAACCAAGCCTTTTTTCTCTAAAAGCTCAATGTCTGAGCCTTGGTTCATGGTCGCCACGTCCGCTTGTAAACCGTTCGCTACCGATAGCGCTTGTTTACTTGAGCCGCCATGCGACTGCTTGATGTTGACATTGGCATCAGGGTGCTCGGCTTTGTAATGCTCAACGAACATGGGGTTGTAATCTTTATAAAAGTCACGCGCCACGTCATACGAGACGTTTAGTAGCTCGATGTTTTGCGCATCACCTGAGGCAGCGTCGCCCTCTGCCCCACCTGCCTGCTCATTATTGCTGCACCCTACCAAACCCACAGTCATGGCAATACCTGCCACACCCAAAATGTGCCGAGCTTTGATGGTATAAGACGCAGAAGATGCAAATGATGGCATAAAGACCTCAGAGAATAATAAAAGTGGTTTAGGAAAATCGAGTTATGCCAGTATGCTAACAGCGCTGGCTTATTATGTTTAATGACGAATATGCGTATGTTACTGCCAAAAAGGAATAATAAGGCCATTTCGATATGCCATAGCCCGTTATTCAAAAAGCACTTGTATTTACGGTTTATCACTGTTTTCTCTAAAGCGTCATAATTTTATTAAGACGCTTTAGAGTTACTTTAAGACTGCGGTGCTTTACTTTGCGCTAAGCTATCAAAGCGACCACCGTCAACAAAGAACGTATCCATAATGGTTTCCCAAGAGCCAAACACTTCCGTTGGCATAAAGGTAGTGATGGCTGGCAAGGTATCTTTATGCTTAGCTAAAATTTGCGCATTGCTTGGGCGCAGATACATTTCTGCCATCAGCACCTGCGCATCATCTTGCCATAAGGCGTCCAAATACGCTTTCGCCGCTTTGGTGTTGCCATTTTTTTGTGTCACGCCTGTGACAATGGCGACGGGATTACTAATCAAAATCGAGTAGCTTGGATAAATCAGCTCAACCTGCCCTTTGCCATACTGACTTGCGACCAAATGCGCTTCGTTTTCAGTGGTGATGAGTACATCGCCCAAGTCACGTTGCAAAAAGCTGGTGGTCGCCGCGCGTGAGCCATTGTCATAGGTCACGACATTGCCAAGCAGCTTTTGCATGTAGCTGTCGGTCTTGGCGTGTTCGCTGTGTGCGTCCTCATTAAACGTATGCAGACCGTAGCCATAAGCCCCTAAGAACGCATAACGCGCGGTGCCACTGGTTTTTGGGTTCGGCATGACCACTTTTACATCGGTACGTGCCAAGTCTTGCCAGTCTTTGATTTGCTTGGGATTGTCCTTACGCACCAGTAAAACCATAGTGCTGGTATACGGCACGGCATTGTTCGGAAAAGCTTGTTGCCAGTCGGCGTCAACCAAGCCTTTTTTCACCAACAGATTAATATCGGTGTTTTGGTTTAAGGTGACCACGTCTGCTTGCAAGCCGTTGGCTACGGACAAGGCCTGTTTACTAGAGCCACCGTGCGACTGGTTGATATGCACCTTACTGTCAGGGTGCGCCGCTTTGTAGTCTTTGGCAAATAACGTGTTGTAGTCTTTATAAAAGTCACGCGACACATCATAGGAGACATTTAATAGACGCACGTCGTCACCGATTTCGGTGGGTGACTGGTTAGAAGTCGCTTGGTTACAGGCGCTTAATACCAATGTGCTTGCCACGGCAGTTGCCAGTTTGATATGCCATGCGTTTGGCTTTAGGGTGCATGATTTTGTTGTTATTGTTGGCTGTGTCATGGGCTATCTCAATAATTGGGCTATGAATAAGACGAGCAAACAAAACTTGCGTATCCGTCAATATCGTCATACTAACAGCTGCTATTGATGATGCTTAGTGACGAATCCGCTTATCAAGTCTTGATGTTGGCATAAGCACTTAGCATATGCTCTTAGGAAATTATGAGAAACGAGAGGTAAATCAGTACAGGCAGATTTATTAAGTAGACTATCATTTATCTAGGCTGTACCATCCTTTTATAGGATACTCTCAGCACTAATGCTGTATTTATTTGACTGTTTTATTTGACCGAAGGCCTTTTTATGATTCTTTTGTCCCATCGCTTTCACTCTGCTGCAGCACTAACATTGATGGCCACTACGATGGTCACTAGCCTAGCTGTTTTAACGGGTTGTCATAGCGTGATACCCACAGTGAAAGATTCTACGCACCGTGCGGTAGCGGTTCACCCAACTCCAGTGGACGTTATCAGTGATGTTATAAAAGACGATATTTCTGGCGATTATGCTTCTACAGATTATGACAAACGTGCACAAGGATATGACTGGGTTGGCGTGATGGTACGTGCAGAGAGTGATCGACAAATCGATATAAAAGTTCGCTCACGTAGCGATATCAAAAAACAGACTTGTCAGTTTGATGGTAAGGCGACATTAAGGGGACAAGACGCGGCACACGGTACGATTTTTGAGGCGCAAGCAAATGACAGCACCGTCTTTTTTCAATTTAAAGACAATATGCTGACGATTGATAGCCCAGATAAATATGCGCTGAATTATTTTTGCTCAGGCGGTGGCTCACTTGCGGGAGAGTATCAAAAGCTGGTAGAAGATTTAGAGTTTTGATAGATCACGCTAACTGCGGTGAGAGATACTAGAAAGGATACTAGCAATAAAAAAGGTGCCAGACTCATTGTATGGCACCTTTTTAGTTTTGATATCGCGTTGATGTTTTATGCTGACGCGCTGGATCTACACCGCAGAGGCGCCCGTTAGCTTGACCTCAGCGCGCTCTTCACGAGCGATGCTGCCGTAATAAGCACGTAAAATCTCTAGTACTTCAGGACGGCTGAAGTTGTCAGGCACGTCAAGGTCTTCTGATAGCGCTTTACGCAGCTTGGTGCCCGATACCTTAACGTGATGCTCGGCGTCGTGCGGGCAAGTTTTGCTCGATGCCATCGCGCCACAGGCATTACACCAGAACGTCCAGTCGATTTTTAGGGGCTGGGTAATCAGAGCGTCTTTGTCAATCTCATCAAAGATGGTCTGGGCGTCAAACGCGCCGTAGTAATCGCCCACACCTGCGTGGTCACGACCTACGATAAGGTGGCTACAGCCGTAGTTTTGACGGAACAGCGCGTGTAATAAGGCTTCGCGAGGACCTGCATAACGCATATCGAGCGGATAGCCTGCCTGAATAACAGTGTCCTTCTTAAAATAGTTATCAATCAAGGTTTTAATCGCGTCTTGACGGACTTCGGCAGGAATATCACCAGGTTTTAATGCGCCAAGCAGCGAGTGTACCAAGACGCCGTCACAGATTTCGATGGCGATTTTAGCAAGGTACTCGTGTGAGCGGTGCATCGGGTTACGTGTTTGGAATGCAGCAACGGTTTTCCAGTTTTTATCGGCAAAAATTTCACGCGTTTGCGCAGGCGTTTTATAAATCTCAGGATACAGTGTTGGGAACTCGCCTTCGCTTAGGACTTGGACGCTACCTGCAACGTTCACATCGTCTTGGTTTAAGACTTGCTGAACGCCTGGGTGCTCAGGGTCGGTGGTGGTAAAGACTTGCTGGCACTCGTGTTCTTTGTCGATAGTGTAGGTTTCTTCGACCGTCAAGACGCCCATGATTTCGCCGTCTTGGGCAACGAGCGCCACTTTGTCATTGGCGTTTAGCGTATCGGCAATGTCTTTTGGTGCAGATAAGGTAATCGGAATCGGCCAAAACAAGCCTGCATTGTCGCCTGTTTTTAGGCGCATCTCATCAACGACCCCTTGCCAATCAGCTTTATTCATAAAGCCATCAAGCGGGGTAAAACCACCGATACCCAGCATAATCAAATCGCCGCGCTCGCGTGAGCTTAGAGTGATCTGTGGCAAGTTTTTCGCAGCTGCTAATGCCTCGTCGCGCTCAGCGCCTGTCAGCAATAGTGGCTTTAGCGTGTCGCTGCCATGGGGTGGTACCAATTGGTCTACTGATGATGTCATAAAAACCTCAAGTGTTTGATGTTAAGATAGCAAAGCGTGTGGCGCATACCGCTTATAATCGCAATCGCTATATCGAGACGCCCACATCTATATAAATATGCAAACGCCTCTATATTTTGTCTATGCCATAGGCTACCTAACTTTCTTTATGAAAATTTATGCTGTCTTTGTATATGGATATGACTTAAATGAATTTATGTTTCTAGGGGCGAGCTTATATGATGTGAAGCCATAGTACGTTAATGTACTTTTATATCAGTAAGCCGCAGTCGATAATACATTTACAGACGCGGCATCTATAACAACACACGCAAATCACTTTCACCGCTAACGATAGTCGATTGTCTTTAGCGCATTTTTGCCATTTGAAATTGAGATTACGTCATGTATCAATACAGCTACGCTGACCAAGCTTTGGTGGACGAACGGGTTGCGCAATTTCGCGACCAAACACGGCGCTTTTTAGCAGGTGAGCTGCCAGAAGAGCAGTTTTTGCCATTACGCCTCCAAAACGGACTGTATATCCAGCGTTATGCGCCGATGCTGCGTATCGCAATTCCTTATGGTTTGCTGGCAAGTCGTCAGCTACGCGCGTTGGCAGACATTACTCGCACCTATGATAAAGGCTATGGGCACTTTACCACCCGTACCAATATCCAGCTGAACTGGCCAAAGCTTGAAGATGTACCTGATATTTTAGAAAAGCTGGCCTCGGTACAGATGCATGCCATCCAAACCTCAGGCAACTGTATCCGTAATACCACAACCGACCCGTATGCGGGTATTCATAAAGAAGAGATTGCCGATCCGCGCCCGTACTGCGAGATTATCCGTCAGTGGTCAACCTTTCATCCTGAATTTGCCTTTTTGCCGCGTAAGTTTAAGATTGCCGTTATCGGTACCGAGACCGACCGCGCCTCAACGCAAGTACACGATGTGGGCTTACATATCGTCAAAAATGACGCAGGCGAGATTGGTTTCGAAGTCTTGGTCGGTGGCGGTTTGGGTCGTACACCGATTATTGGTAAGACCATCCGTGAATTCTTGCCGCGTGAGCATTTGCTTAGCTACCTAGACGCCATTTTGCGCGTGTATAACTTGCACGGTCGCCGTGATAATAAGTACAAAGCCCGTATCAAGATTTTGGTCGAAAGTTTAGGCGCGCGCGAATTTGCCAAACTCGTCGACGCTGAATGGGAAGCGAACACTAAAGACGGCGCATTAACGCTGACCGATGACAACTTTGACACCGCGATCAGCTACTTTAGTGCACCTGAGTATCAAAATTTTGACGCGCTACAAGTGCAATCAGACTTACAAAAACAGCTTGATGCGGACAAAGCGTTTGCCGATTGGTATCAGCACAACACCGTAGCGCACAAAGTTGACGGCTACCGTGCGGCAGTGATATCACTAAAAGCAGGTCTGGTCGATGGCCGTTACGTGCCTGCAGGCGATGTGAACGAAGTACAGCTTGACGCCCTCGCCGATCTTGCCGATCGTTACAGCTTTGGTGAGATTCGCAGCACTTATCAGCAAAATCTGGTCTTTACTGATGTAGAAGTCAATGACTTATACACCTTGTGGCAAGCGCTGAGTGAACTCAACCTTGCCCGCGCTAACATCAATACCCTAACCGACATGATTGTCTGCCCAGGTTGGGACTATTGCTCACTGGCGAACGCCACCACACACAACATCGCTGAGCAAATCGAAAAGCAATTCGATGATCTTGATTACCTCTATGACTTGGGCAATATCCGCCTAAATATGTCAGGCTGCATGAATGCCTGCGCGCATCACCATACAGGTGACATCGGTATTCTTGGTGTGGATAAAAAAGGTGAGCACTGGTATCAAATCAGCCTTGGCGGCAATGCCAGCAATGATGCCCGCCTCGGTAAAATCTTAGGTAAAGCCGTACCTGCCACGGACGTTGCCAGCACGCTACAAACCATCCTTGATGTATATTTAGAGCTGCGCGAAACGAGTGAGCAAGACGTTGAAGACTTTGGCGCGGTGGTAGAGCGCGTCGGCATCGCCCCATTTAAGGAGAAAGTGTATGGCTAATCATCACGTATTAAATGCGAAAGGTTGTGACATTAGCCATGAAGACACGTGGCTGGCGCTTGAAACGCCCAACCTGCCTGACGGTATTGCTCTATCAAACGTCTCCTTGATTGAGCTGTTAAACCGTCAAGAAAAACAAAGCGTACTGGTGCCACTTGCCGATATGTTAAACGCCAGCGGTCAACTGGGTAATGGTTTGCTTGAGCAGCTGTATGCCCTATTAAAAGAGCACACCAGCCGTCTTGGGGTATGGATTACGGCCAATACCGACACGGATGCCTTACCACAGATTACTGAATTTTTATTGCAGCAAGACCTGATTGTTATTCATTTCGCAAGCTTTGTTGACGGTCGTGGTTTTAGCTTCGCTGAGACACTGCGCCAGCTTGGGTATACCGGCGAAATTCGTGCTGCTGGCGCGTTTGGTCGCGACCAAATTCCTTACCTATTGCGCTGCGGTGTAGACACCTTTGTGCTGCGCGAGCATGACATGAAAGGCGATATTGAACAGGCCTTTACCGCGCTAAAGAGCGCTTATGACGGACGCAACGCGCAGGCATTGCCACTCTTTAGCCGTTAATATTTAAACCATTTTTTGACTTTTTATTTTTTATATACTGACCAACATAAGGAAAACCCATGAGCCAGTTACATCCAGAACTGAACATCGACCAAGCCAACGCAGAACTAAAAGGCAAGTCACCAGAAGAAATCGTCGCATGGGCACTGACTCAAGCGAAAAACCCAATCATCACCACCAACTTCCGCCCTTATGAGGCAGCGATTCTACACTTGGTCGCCAAGCAGCGTCCTGATATTACCGTACTTTGGGTAGATTCTGGCTACAATACTGACGCCACTTACCAGTTTGCGAACAAAGTGATTCGTGACCTTAACCTAAACGTGGTGACCTACATTCCAAAACAAACCGCTGCTCACCGCGACGCGACCATGAATGGCATTCCAAGCATTCATAACCCGCTACATGACGAGTTTACTGAGCAGGTCAAACTTGAGCCATTCCGCCGCGCTTTGGCTGAGCTAAAACCTGATGTCTGGTTCAACGCGATTCGTAAAGATCAGACTGAGTTCCGTCAAAACCTTGACGTACTTAGCCTATCAAAAGACGGCGTGCTAAAAGTTGCACCATTGTTTGAAAAGACAGATGCCGATCTAGACGTGTATCTAGAAGAAAACAACTTGCCAAACGAGTTTGATTACTTTGACCCAACCAAGGTTGAAGAAAACCGCGAATGTGGTTTGCACACGCAGCTGTAATTGTTACTTTTTCTTGATTTGAAAGCCCTTGCTTAATTTTAAGCGAGGGCTTTTTTTGTTGACCCTATTTAAAGAAGCCGTTACTCCTATTGGTTGTTGTTCTTCCTGATACTATCAAAACCAAATATAGACTCAACGTTAGTAATAAATACCAAGAACCAAGTTTGCCCCAACCGATAATATGCCATAAACCTTCTTGGGAAGGATAATGCCAAATATTCGTAAAAGTAGCGATATTTTCTGCCAGCCATACCAAAAAAGCTAAAAACAGCAGCAAGGGTAGAAATGGTAATTGATATTCTTTGGTACTACCTAAGCGCACATTATTTTTGTTATGAATTTGAATAGATATCTTCGTTTGCCAAAACAAAATAATTGACATCATGAATAGTATATTTCGAATATCAGGAACAAAGAACTTAGTAAAGAAGTTGGCATAAGAAGAAAACGCCAACAGACCTACCCATATCAAATTTGGAAAATGAGTAAAAGAAATATCGAACAATCTTAGGCCACGCGCTATAAAACTGCCCACTGCTGAATACATAAACCCTGAAAAAAGCGGTACATTTTCAATCCTAAAAACAGCCTGTTCAGGATAATGCCAAGAACCAATTTTTGGATGTGTTAAAAACAACTCCATCACCATAGCCATGATATGAAAGATGGCAATGACCGATACTTCGCGTGGCGTTTCTAACTTAAAATAAACCAAAAAAATCTGAATAATTAAGGTATAAGCCAATAACAAATCGTAGCGATATATACCAGCGACAGGCCAATTTATTTGATACGTCAGTACAAACGCCAATAACAGTAGAATTCCAAATAGAGCAGACGCTAAACTCAGCATCACGCCACGTAAAATAACTATCAACACTTGACCCTACCTTCTAGTAACTTTCTATTTAAAACATTAATAAGTGCTGAACTATAGCAAAGCCATATACTGATAAACAATTTTCCATTATTTTTACATGGTTTTTCCGTATAAGGTTTTACGCCTATTCCTTTTTCTATAAAAATACATGTTAATAATGAATAAAATGAATATACTAATGCCAATTCATTAGGTGAGTCTGCACAGGCTATCCGCCATAATGACGGCAGATTAAGGCATGTGTCTTGACTAAAAATAGAAATACGAGGCTGTTATGAATACTTTTCCGCTATTTTTTAAATTAACCGCACAAAAGGTACTGATTGTGGGCGGCGGAGAGGTTGCACTGCGTAAAGCGGATCTTTTGCAGCGGGCAGGCGCGCATATTACGGTCGTTTCTCAGAACATCAGCGAGCCATTACATGCGCTACTAAGTGCGCCTGAGCACACGCGCTTGACCCAAGACTATAGCGCCGACTTGCTGGCAGGCTCACGCCTCGTCATCGCTGCGACCGATGATATGCCGCTCAATCAGCAGGTGTATCATGATGCGCACGCGCTTGGCATCCCTGTCAATGTGGTCGATACCCCGCCGCTGTGTGATTTTATTTTTCCTGCCATCATTGACCGCAGTCCGATTGTGGTCGGTATTTCATCGAATGGACAAGCGCCTGTACTTGCCCGCCTATTGCGAGCGCGCCTTGAGACGTTGATTCCGCAAGGCTATGGCAAGCTGGCGGGCTTGGCGGGTCGCTTTCGTGATGAGGTCAAGGCAAACTTGCCGACCTTGACGCGCCGCCGCCAGTTTTGGGAACAGGCATTTGAAGGACGCGTCAGTCAGCTGGTCTTTGCAGGTAAAGAGCGCGACGCCGAAGCGCAACTGCGCGCCGATTTGCATGCCGCCGCCCAGCCTAAAGACGAGCACGCTGTCAGTACCCATCAAGGCGAGGTGTATATTGTGGGCGCAGGTCCTGGTGACCCTGAGCTACTCACCTTCAAGGCGCTGCGTCTGATGCAACAAGCGGACGTGGTGTTTTATGATGCGCTGGTGTCGCCACAAGTGCTCGACTTGTGTCGCCGTGATGCGGACAAAATCTACGTCGGCAAAAAACGCAGCAACCATGCGGTCGCACAGCAAGACATTAATGCCCTGCTCGTCAGCCATGCTAAAAAAGGACAGCGCGTGGTACGTCTCAAAGGCGGTGACCCTTTTGTCTTTGGGCGCGGCGGTGAAGAGATTGAGCAGCTGCGCGCTGAAGGCGTGCGCTATGAGGTCGTACCTGGTATCACCGCAGCGAACGCGGCAGCCAGTTACGCGGGCATTCCACTGACGCACCGCGACCATGCGCAATCGGTGCGCTATGTCACAGGATTTTTAAAGGCGGGCGAGCCAAACCAGCAGTTTGAATCGCTGTTGAATCCCAATGAGACCGTGGTGTTCTATATGGGGCTACATGCCTTACCTCGCCTTACCGCAGGCTTAATCGAGGCGGGACGCGATGCCGATACGCCGATTGCCATTGTCTCCAATGCCAGTATGCCAAACCAACAAGTGCTAACAGGGACGCTCGCGACCATCGTCGAGCAGCAAGCCGAGGCGCAGCTACCCACACCTGCCCTATTGATTATGGGCGATGTGGTGGCACTGCATGATACATTGTCTTGGTATGAGGCGCATGATGACCACGACGCCAGCAGCAATTGGCTACGCGGCGGTCAGGCAGGCAACGCGGTATTGTCAGATGCGCACATTGCCCATGCGCTATCGATGATTAATAAAGACTAAGCATTTATTTTACCACTCATCATTTTATCGATATCTCGTTATCTTGAATCACCCCATGTCTTTATGCGCACATGGGGTTTTTTTATTGTCTTACGCTTTGCATAATACAAAACGCATCACACAAGCTTGCCAAATCAGACGTCAGCTGTCTAAATTCTTGTTACAATAGGCTTTTGTTTCCTGATGATATTGTGACCTATGTCGACTGCTGCCCCAACGCTTAACAAGCCCTTGACCGTATTACACACCTCCGATTGGCATTTGGGGCGCAGGCTGTATGGGCAAATGCGCTATGAGGAGTTTGCCGCGTTTTTGGCGTGGCTACAGGACACCATGCACGCGCAGCAGGTGGATATTTTAATCGTGGCGGGCGATGTCTTTGACACCATGACGCCGAGCAATCGCGCACAGGCGTTGTATTACGAGTTTTTGGCGGCGGTTGCCAAGTCCACTTGCCAGCATATTGTGATTGTCGCGGGCAATCATGATTCGCCGAGCTTTTTGGATGCGCCCAGTCAGTTTTTGCGGGCGCTAAACGTGCATGTTATTGGCACGGCGTGCGATGATGCTAGCGATGAGGTTTTGGTTTTGGATAATGCCAATGGGCAACCGACAGCGATTGTCGCGGCAGTGCCGTATTTGCGTGACCGTGACGTACGCGGCTCAAGCGCTGGCGAGTCGATGGACACCAAGGATGCCAATGTCGTCAAAGGCATTCAGACGCATTACGACCGCGTTGCTGCTATTGCTAAAGACAAACAAGCCGCTTTGCTGGCGAGTAATCTGAACTATGTTCCTATCATTGCTACAGGGCATCTGTTTGCGGCAGGCGGCAAGACCACCGAAGATGATGGCGTGCGCGAACTGTACGTGGGTAATCTTGGCAAAGTCACTGCCGACACCTTTGATGACAGCTTTGATTATGTTGCGCTTGGGCATTTGCACGTGCCGCAGCGCGTTGGGGGCTGTGAGCATATTCGCTATTCAGGCTCGCCGATTGCTATGGGCTTCGGTGAAGCGCGACAACAGAAACAAGTTCTGCTGGTGCAGTTTGGCGATGATATCCCGCCGATTGACATGAACATACAGTCAGCACAAAGCGCACCCGCCAGCACCGCACCAACTGAACCAGCACCCGAAGCACAAACACCCACGTCCACGCCGCAAAATACGCAAGCAAGCTTTACAGATGATTTGTTTGGCTTTGATATGTTCGATGATGACGAAGAAGAAACCATCGTAGAACAGACCAAACCTATCGCTGAAGCTGTGGCAACCGAGCCGCAGACAACGCGCAAAAACGGCACGCAAATGCTTATTACGCCATTAGCCGTACCGACTTTTCAACCTTTAGCCCAGATTACGGGCGATATTGACCACATCACACGCACCATTCAAGCGCTGCCAGCCCAGCAAGTGTATTGGTTAGAGGTCATCTATGATGGCGACGAAGTCGTGACGGACCTGCGCGAGCAGATACAGGCATTGGTTGCTAAGCTGCCGCATGAGGTGCTAAAAATCAAAAACAACCAGCGCTATGAAAAAGTGCTCAATCAGCAGCAAGGCAACGAGACTTTGCAAGATCTCAATGAAATGGAGGTGTTTGAGCGCTGTCTGATAGTTCATGACGTTGCTGACAGCCAAAGACCCACACTGCGCGATGCGTACGCTGAGATAGTGCATCACCTGCATCATGACGACAAATATGCCGAATAATTAAAATATTTATTCAGCACTTATTTTTATTCACCACTGACCAATTATAAGACCAACACATGCGCCTTATCGAACTTCGACTCAAAAACCTCAACTCCTTAAAAGGCGAATGGCACATCAACTTCGCCGATCGCGCCTTTGTTGATGAAGGCATTTTTGCCATCACAGGGCAGACAGGCGCTGGCAAGACCACGATTTTGGACGCCATTTGCTTGGCATTGTATGGCGAAACGCCGCGTATCAACAGCATCAGTAAAAGCAGCAATGAAGTGATGACACGGCAGACGGCAGAATGCTTTGCTGAGGTGGTCATTGATTTAAATGGCACGTTTTATCGCTGTCGTTGGGGGCAACGCCGCGCGTATAACAAAGTGGACGGCAATCTACAGGACGCCACACACGAGATTGCCAAGCTCAAGCATGACGACAGCAGCGCAGAAGGGGTACTGTTAGAAAGCAGCTTAAAACACACCAAAAATAAAATCATCGAATTGACGGGTATGGATTTTCAGCAATTTACCCGCTCGATATTGCTCGCGCAAGGCAGTTTTTCTGCTTTTTTAAAGGCAAAGGCCGATGAGCGCGCTGATATCTTAGAAAAAATCACGGGCACGGACATTTACGCGACCATCTCCAAACAAGTGCATGGCAAAAAACGTCTTGAAGAAGAAAAGCTTAACGCCTTGCAATACAAGATAGACGGATTGCAACTGCTCGATGCCGATAAAGAGCGCCAGTTAAGCACTGATTTACAAGACTATCAACACCGCCAACAAGACATGCAGCAGACATTAAAGACGTTCAGCGAACAGCTGGCGTGGCTGGATGCCGTGAGCGGTTTAGAAGACAAATTACAGAGCGCGCAACAGGACTTGCAGCAAGCCAAGCAAGCCGATATCGATTTTATCCCGCAAGCCAAACGCCTAAATGCGGCGACCAAAGCCCTAGAAATCGAGAGCCAATTTAGCCAGCTGACACATATACGCGAGCAACTTGAGCAGCTTACCACAGAAAAAAATCAGCTTGAGCAGGACTTGCCTGCCCAAGAAATACGGGTACAGGCGGCGAGCGAAACGTTAAAAACCGAGCAAGACAAACAGCAAGCAGCAGACGCCGCGCTAAAAGACGCACTACCCAAAATCGCTACAGCCCGCAAGCTAGATAACGACATTGCTCAGCAGCGGCGCACGGCACAAGAAATCAATGGTCGGCTTGATGCGCTTAACACCGATATCGCATCGCTGCGTCAAGACTTAAGCGCGCAGCAGCATACCGCAGCAGAAAAACAACAGCAGCTCACACAGCTGACCGAAAAGCTTACCAATACCGAAGCGTTAACGCATTTAGATGGTGATATTGCCAAGTTTGATAGTGAATGTAGCCGTTTAAAAGCAGTGCTACAGCACAATATAACGCTAAGTGCAGACAAAGCGCAGCAGGTGCAAAAAAGACAAGAACAACAAACGGCGCTGGAAACACAGCAGCAGCGCCAGCAAACCGAAAGTACCAAAACCGAGCAAGCCCAAGCGCAACTGGCCAAACTACAGCAAGCGCAAAACGCGCTCATCAAGGCACAATCGATCTCACAAATGCGTGAGACCCAAGAGCAGATTGATCATCTTAGTCAGCAAATAGAACAGCTGCGCTTTCATAATCAGCAGCGTCAAGACCTTGATACGCAAATAAAGCAGGTCAAAGACGATATTGAGCATATTCATAAAGCGCTTTGCACCACTCAAGAACGTCTTAATCAAGACGAAAAAATACTCGAAGCCACTCAAGAAAAACGTGAGGATAAGCATAACCAGCTACAGCTGCAACAAAAGGTCGCCGCGCTTGAGCACTACATCGCCGATTTGCAAGACGGTCACCCCTGCCCACTGTGCGGCGCCCTTGAGCATCCGTATAGCAAGAGCCATCCACACCTTGTTTCAGACGGCGACAGCAGCGAATTGGCACAGTATATTCTTGCGTTGGATAAAGAGATTGCCACACTCAATCAACATATCACGGCTCAGCATATCGAGCAGGCCAGTAAAAAAACGACGCTTGAGAGTAAACAGCATCAGCAAGCCGAACTGACGACGCACAGCCAAACGCACGACAGGGCGATAACAGAGACCATGCGCGCCATAAGCCAGTACATTAAAGAAGACATCTCAGGCGATAGCGCCATGATGAGGCTGCTAAAACCGCTGGTGACTTTAAATGATAATGACGATCGTGCAGTAGCATTTGCCAAAAAATTAACGGACTGCAAGGACAAACTGACGCAGCATAAGGCACATATTAAAGACACCTTAGCGCGCTATGATGACTTGAGCGCGCGTATTATTGAGGCACGTCAAGACAGCGAGGCTGCCCAACACTCACAATTTGCGCTGGCCAGTGCGATTACAGCGCATCAGACGCAAATCGCCATCATAGATACCGCAATAACCACGCTAGATAACCAGCTGGCGACGAATTTTAATGAACTTGAGGCGCTGATCACTGCTGTTTTGCAGCGCTTGGCCATGTATGCGACCAATAACTATCACCCACCCGCGCTAGAGATACTGCAACGTGCGCCTCATGACTTGCAGTCTTTGGCTGAGCATATTGAGCAGCAGACGGTATTGGACGATGCCGAGTGTGATAGCCAGCTTGATCACTTACGCCAGCAGCGCCGCGCCTTAGTGCAATTAAAAGACACCTTTAACAAGGAGCAAAAGGCGCAGCAAAGCTTGCAGTCTGAGATTGAGCGTTTGCATACCCATATTGAGAATAAAGATGCCCAGCTTACAAAAGATGCAGCAGCATTAGCGGCGCTTAAACACAGCATCACAGACAGTACCGAATCGCTGTCAGCTCTAGAAAAACAACGTACCCAAGCGTTTGCCGCTACCGATATTGACACCGCTGAGCGGCAGATGAGAGACGCCGTGGCATGTGTGCAGGATAGCAGCAACGCTGCGCAACGACGGCTGGATAGTGAGCGTTATAATTTGCAGCAGCTGACAGCACAGGCGCATACCTTAAAGCAGCGTATCGAAGACGCCACACAGACAAAAGAAGCGGCGTATCATACGTTTAATGAGGCGCTGGCGCGTTCTGATTTTTCTGACGAAGCTGCCTTTATGACGGCACGTTTGCCAATGGATGAGCGTAACCAGCTTAAATCAGAACAAACGCACATTGACTACACACTCAAGCAAGCGCAAAGGCTCTTTGATGACCTAACGCGCACGCTCGCGCAGCAACGAGCGCAGCCACTCACCGACGATGACCGCGAAACGCTCACCCGCCGACAGACGCAAACAGAAACAGACTTTAATCAGTGTATGGCGCAGATTGGTGCGATTAAGCAGCAGCTTCATGACAATGATAGCAAGAAAGAAAGTCAGCAAACCCAGCTGGCAGAAATCGCGAAGCAAAAAGCAGCTTTGGCGATATGGGAGCAGCTGTATAAATTGATTGGCTCAGCCGATGGTAAAAAGTATCGCACCTTTGCTCAAGGTTTAACCTTTGACATTATGATTGGTCACGCCAATAAGCAGCTGCATAAAATGAGTAGCCGCTATTTGCTGACCCGTGATGACGACAAACCGCTTGAGCTGAACGTGATTGACAACCATCAAGGCGGTGAGATTCGCAGTACCAAAAACTTATCGGGCGGTGAAGGCTTTATCATCAGTTTGGCCTTAGCACTGGGATTATCACAGATGGCGAGCCAAAACATCCGCGTCGATTCGCTATTTTTGGATGAAGGCTTTGGTACACTCGATGAAGAATCATTAGATATTGCCTTAGACACTCTGACCAATCTGCAACAAGAAGGCAAGCTTATTGGCGTGATTTCACATATCCAAGCACTCAAAGACCGCATTTTGACGCAAATTAAAGTAGAAAAGCGCTCAGGTGGGTTTAGTCATCTTCATGGCGCAGGCTGTGCGCAGGTGGCTGGCAAGTAATTGATTGTCTTTGTCTAAAAATAGGCTGTCATTTTTTTTAATTGATAACCAAAAAAAGCCCATGCTAGACACGGGCTTTTTTCTTTATATAGACGAATTTATTGGCTTATTTGGTTGCCAAGTTGCTGATTTCACTCATCAGTACGGACAAAGTAGACAGACTGACGCCGTCTTCATTGTTATCAAGCTTAGCCATATCAGATACGACTTCGTTTAGGTGCTCAGCGTGCTGCTCTTCCCATTCTGTAAAGGCAACTTTCGCATCAGGTTTTGACAATAGCGAATCCATGAGCAAGCGCAAGCTGCGTGACAGCTCATTGACGAGCGCATGACGTGCACGGCGATCCCAATAGTCATTCTGTGGCAGCTCAGCGATATGATCAATCATCCAATCGAGTTGCAGCGCTTGATATGCTTTAAAGTACAGGGCAGCAATCTCATTAACTGGACGCTCATACTGCTCAGCAAGCATCGCTGCATCTAGGGCATCAACACGATAGGGCAACATAGCAAACAGCGCCGCATCGTTATCAGACAAGCCGTCTGCACGTAACGAATTGGTATCTTCTTGCAAGTACTCGGCAAATTGCTGCTCGATAAAGCCGCCTGCTTGCGTTAAGTTGCTGACGCTTGCGCCGAATCGCTCAATCATATCAGCCACTTGCAGATTTTGACCAAAGCTATTGATAAACCACACCACCCCGCGCTCTAAAACGTCACGCAGACGCAGCTCAAGCTCTAATAGCAATGTCGCATCTACTTGATTATCAAGGGCTTCTAGCTGTACCCAAGCTTCTGTCACGTTGAACACATCACGCGTAATGGCATACGCACGGATGATGGTTGCAAGTGATTGATCCGTTTCTTCATACAGACGGAACAGCGCTTCGATACCCAAGCGGTTGACCACACTGTTGGTCAAGTAGGTGCTGATAATCTCACGATGCAAGCGGTGCTCAGTCATCTCATCAAAGAAACGACCAACCAGCTCATCTGGGAAGTATTTACGCAGCTCATTAATGAAGTACGGATCGTCTGGCAAATCAGATGCCAATAGATTGTCATACACCCACATTTTACCGTAAGCCAGCATGACCGACAGCTCGGGATTGGTCAGGCCAGTGCCCACTTTTTGGCGTTTGGTAATTTCATCATCTGAGGGCAAGTACTCAATCGCACGATCAAGACGCTGCTCAGACTCTAACATCTGAATAAAACGCTGATGATCGCTTAGGTTCGCTGAGGCACGGATACGGCTTAGCTCAATGGCTTGTGGCTGTAGGTAGTTTTGGCGCAGTACCAAATCTGCCACCGTATCGGTCATGCTCTCAAGCAGCTCGTTACGTTGTTTGAGAGTCATATCGCCCTGCTCAACCACTTTACCGAGTAAGATTTTGATATTGACTTCATGGTCAGAGCAGTTCACACCGCCTGAGTTGTCAATCGCATCGGTGTAGACGCGGCCACCCTGCTGAGCGTACTCAATACGGCCTTGCTGGGTAAGACCAAGGTTACCACCTTCACCAACAACCGCTGCACGCAGCTCATTACCGTTGACACGTACCGCATCGTTAGCACGATCGCCAACGTCTGCATGCGTCTCATTAACGCTCTTAACATACGTGCCGATGCCGCCATTCCAAATCAAGTCTACAGGCGATTTTAGCAAGGCACTGATCAGCTCGTTTGGCGTTAGGCTGTCCGCCGTGATGTCAAACGCGGCTTTCATCTCATCAGTGATGGCAATGCTCTTGTCTTTACGTGAGAAAATACCGCCGCCTGCACTGATGAGCGAGCTGTCGTAATCTTCCCAAGTCGAACGTGGCAACGCAAACAGACGCTCACGCTCATCATATGAGCTTTGAGTATCTGGATTTGGGTCGATAAAGATATGCATGTGGTTAAATGCAGCAACCAGTTTAATGTGCTTTGATAACAGCATACCATTACCGAACACATCGCCGCTCATGTCACCGATACCCACAACGGTAAAGTTATCACGGGTTTGGATGTCCATACCGCGCATACGGAAATGACGCTTGACGGATTCCCATGCACCGCGAGCCGTGATACCCATGGCTTTATGGTCATAGCCGACCGAGCCACCAGAGGCAAACGCATCATCGAGCCAGAAGTTGTATTCTGCTGCTAACGCGTTAGCGATGTCTGAGAAAGTTGCGGTGCCTTTGTCGGCAGCAACAACCAAGTACGGGTCATCTGCGTCATGACGCACCGTGTTGGCTGGCGGGACAATGGTGCCATCAACGATGTTGTCTGTCACATCGAGCATACCGCGTAAGAATGTCTGATAGCAGGCAATGCCTTCGGCTTGGAACGCTTCGCGCCCATCAGCCATGGTTTTGTTTTTAACAATAAAACCGCCTTTTGAACCCACAGGCACGATAACCGCGTTTTTAACCATCTGTGCTTTAACCAGACCAAGCACTTCGGTACGGAAGTCTTCCATACGATCCGACCAGCGCAAACCACCACGCGCAACCTTACCACCGCGTAAGTGAACTGCCTCAACACGTGGCGAGTACACAAAGATTTCAAACATGGGCTTTGGTTTTGGCAAGTTTGGAATGTCCGCCGCGCAGAATTTAAACGATAGGCGGTCTTTACGCGCACCATGTTCATCACGCTGGTAGAAGTTGGTACGGACCATCGCGTTAATGAGGTCTAAGTACCAACGCAAGATACGATCTTCATCCAAGCTGTCTACTTTGGCAAGTGCCGCTGTGATATTGGCCTCAATCGCCTTGGTTTTTTCTTTACGCTCATCATCGCCATGCGCAGGATTCATACGCGCATCAAACAAATCGCACAGTGCCACACTGATGTTGCTGTTTCGTACGACGGTTTGTTGAATGTAGGCGCTTGAAAATGGCGCTCGTGCTTGTAGCATATAACGAGACAAGGCACGTAGAACCACAACATCATAGGTATCAAGCTTGGTGGTCAATACCAATTCGTTAAAGGTATCGCTCTCAACCAATCCTGTCCAAATATGGCGCAGACTTTCTTCAAACTGATTGCGCACCACACGGATATCAACCGCATCAACGTGCTGCAAGGTCAGCTCATACTCTTGCATCCAAACAGGCTGCTCTGGCAAATCAAACTCATACGTCTGTGCTGAGATGACAGACACACCAAAGTTTTCTAGGATTGGCAATACTTTAGATAAGATGACGGGCTGGTTGTGACCGTACAGCTTAAGATGTAGCTGGTTGCTGGCGTCACCTGTTGATTGATACAGGTGCCAGATAAGGCCATTGCTTTCGCTTAAGCTATCAAGACGCTTGGTATCTTCAATAGCAGTGCGGGTATCGAAGTTTTCTTGATACGCGGCAGGAATGTAATTTAAGAAGCGACGTTTTAAGATATTCGCTTGTTGCTCGCCCACATTATCAAGCAGCATTTTTTGATAATGATCGCTCCATGACTGCATCAGTGCGGTCAATTTTTGCTCAAGCGCCGCGGTGTCTACTTCTTTGACTTGACCTGGAACGGTGCGCACGTGGACGTGGACGCGGGCATGATCCGATTCGTTAAATTCAGTCGTAAAGCCTGAAGACAAACCGTTATACGCGTCTTTTAATACGTTTTGTACTTTAATGCGCAGCTCGGTGTTGAATTTATCGCGTGGGATGTACACAAGGCACGACACAAAGCGCTGGTAGTGGTCAACACGGCTGAACAGACGCAGGCTCTTCTTATCTTGTAGCTGTGTGATGCCTGACACCACAGGATACAGCTCTTCGATGCTTGCTTGAAATAAGTCATCACGTGGTAGCGTATTGATGACATGCATCATTTTGTGATACGCGTGTCCGTCGCGTGGTAGCTCTGCCATTGCCATGATTTTATTGGCTTTTTCGCGCAGTAGTGGAATTTGCTGGACACTTAGCTGATACGCTTGTGAGGTGAACAGACCGATAAAGCGATATTCGCCAACCAGCTTGCCATTGTCATCAAATTTATGAATACCCAAAAAGTCCATATATACAGGACGATGTACAGGCGATACACGGCTTGATTTTGACAGCATCAATACACGAGGCTCAGTCAATAGACGCTTTAATACGTTTGGCAGTTTGCTAAAGCTCTCAGACAGTACGTCCTCTTGTGAACCGCGCAGTAGACCAAGGCCACTATCACCGATAGCGTATAGGTTTAGGTCGGTGCTGGCATCTACGTTGCTATTGACTTCAATACGCTCGCCGCCTTCTAAGCGGTATTCACGATAACCCAAGAAGATAAAGTGATCGTCCAAAATCCAATCCAAGAACGCTTGGACTTCTTCTTTTGAATAAAATACTTCAGGCAGTGGCTTATCGGCAAGCTCATCCTTTAGATCGATTAGGCGATTGCGCATCTGTTTCCAGTCGCCCACCACCGTGTCTAGGGTCTCGATTTTGTCGAGCAGGATTTGGCGTAACGCTGGCAGGTCTGCATTGTCTTGATAAGCGATTTCGCAATGAATCAATGAAAAATGACTGGTGTTACTCTCTTCAACAGAGCTGACTTTAGCAATATTACCCGCATCATCACGCTGTACATTGATGATGGTGTTATAGGTACGATGGACATCGATGCCCTGAGCTTCAAGGCTCATCAATAAGGTGTCGACCAAGAACGGACGGTCATAAGCCACCATTTGAATGACAGTATGTGAGCTGTGAAAGTGCTGCTCTTCAGGAATCGGATTAATAATTTTTAATTGTGGGGCACTGCCATCATACGCTTTTAACATCGTAAAATGGTGTAGCGCACGGCCTGCAAGGTCAGCATCATCGATTTTTTCAGCGATTTCTTGATGCAATGGACGATAGTAATTATGAATAAAATGGTCGAGCAGCGACTTGTCTTCTTGTACGTAGCTTGTGGCAATATCGCTAATCTGACCAATACGCTCTTTTGAAATACTAAGAGAATTGGGCATAGGTTTGTCCCTTATAAGTGTGTTTTTTGAATGTGCGCGTGTCGCAAATAAAAATTAATAAAGTTATTATGAATATTATTAAATAGCCATCAAGATGACGTGTCCTAAAACGTCACCTTAATCACTACCATGAATCACATCGCCAGCGACGTTATTAATTCATTGTCTATTAATTCCATCACCAATCACGCAGCCAATGAATAACCCCATAAAAATGTCATTATCAACGGCAAATCGGCCAATAATATTGATATATATGTATATACATAGCATCATCATTCACCAGATGACACCCATTATACGCCTACCCCAGCCTGGTTTTCACCTCTAGATTGGCATATTTTTATGACCATTCGCAAAACAAGTCACAAAAACATAAGATTTGTTCAAGCTTTGTCGATTGACAGCGAAAATTTGCTTTGTTATGCCTATTTTTGCTGGCGAGTATCGCTAAAAAAGCATCATCGCGCAGCGCAGCTATTATCACCGCATGATACACATGGTAATTGTTGCCCATTTCTTGTTAGAATAGGCGCGCACATGTACAGCGCGATAAATAGCGCTTTATTTTATTATTCATTATGAATGCGTCAGGCTCGCAACCGCGAGAGATTTACTATTAAGGGATAACATCAACATGAATATTTTGGTAATTGGTTCAGGTGGTCGTGAGCACGCTTTGGCTTGGCAATGTGCAAAAGATGCAGACGTGCAACAAGTTTACGTCGCACCAGGCAACGCAGGTACAGCGCTGGAAGCCAAGTGCCAAAATGTCACGTTAACGTCAAGCAGCAGCGATGAGCACGCCGCGGTCATCGAGTTTTGCCAAAACAATGCCATTGACCTTGTCATCGTTGGCCCAGAAGCGCCATTGGTCGCAGGTATTGTCGATGCCTGCCGTGACGCAGGTATTAAAGCTTGGGGGCCGACCGCTTACTGCGCGCAGCTAGAAGGCTCAAAGACCTTTGCTAAAGAGTTTATGGAAAAATACCATATCCCAACGGCCGCTTATCAAGGTTTTACTGACGCAGCGGCAGCAAAAGACTATGTAAGCGAGCAAGGCGCGCCTATCGTCATTAAGGCGGATGGCCTTGCAGCGGGTAAAGGCGTGATTGTCGCAGAGACCATTGAAGATGCGCACGCTGCGATTGATGACATGCTGGCAGGCAATAAGTTTGGCGATGCGGGCAGCCGCGTGGTGGTCGAGCAATTCTTAACGGGTGAAGAAGCCAGCTTTATTTGCATGATTGATGGTGATAATGTCTTACCAATGGCAACCAGCCAAGATCACAAACGCGCTTATGAAGGTGATACTGGGCCAAACACAGGCGGCATGGGCGCGTACTCACCTGCGCCAGTCGTTACCCAAGACGTGTATGACAAAGTCATGAGCCAAGTCATCAATCCAGTCGTTGACGCTATGAAAGCCGAAGGTCATCCGTATACAGGCTTTTTATACGCAGGCTTGATGATTGATGATAATGGCAATCCATTTGTGATTGAGTTTAACTGCCGCTTTGGTGACCCAGAGACTCAGCCTGTCCTGATGCGCTTGCAATCCTCAATGGCAAAACTGGTCGCGCAAGGCGTAGATGGCAACTTGCCAAGCCAAGCAGAATGGGACAGCCGTACCGCACTCGGTATCGTTATGGCATCAAAAGGCTATCCTGAGACCTCATCAAAAGGCGATGTCATTACAGGTCTGCCTGAATTAAATGCAGACAATGATGTAAAAGTATTTCACGCAGGTACAGCACGCAACGAAGATGACGCTATCGTAACCAGCGGCGGGCGCGTCTTATGTGTCACTGCCCTAGCCGATACCATATCAGGCGCACAGCAAGCAGCCTTGGTCACCACTGGTGCTATCTCGTTTGATGGCGCACAATATCGTCGCGATATCGGTCACCATGCTATTGCTCGTGAAAACAACGCAAAATAAGACGTATTCGGCCAAGCAGCTATTTGTATGATATAGCGCGCTTGGCTGGCACGTTATCTAAGAATAAATAAAAGGTCTAGTACACACCGTACTAGGCTCTTTTATTGTCTACCGTTTAATAACCCAAAATCTACCTTATATCAAACCGTTACTATGTCTGCTAAGACAGTTACGCTTTATATGGTACAATTTTACATTCAATACGCTGATTGTTTGGTACTGTCGGTCTTAGACCTGCAAGTCATTACTCACTTAATAAATGATTATCTCTATGACATACGATACGTCTAAATCCCTGAACAAGAAAAAATCAATCGATAATTTAAAGACTTCAGGCTTTGAGCGTCGTCTCTCGATTGCCAAGACCTCGTTAAATATTGGTCGTCGTTGGGCGGGTAATAGCGTTTCTGGGATGTTTATGGATAAGCAAGCCCGTGCCGAGCGCAATCAGGCGTTTATGGAAGCGCAAGCCAATTACATGGCAGAAGAGCTGGGCAAGCTCAAAGGCTCGGTCGTCAAAATCGGACAGATGCTCGCAATGTATGGTGAGCACATTTTGCCACCAGAGATTACCCGTGCCCTACATACGCTAAATGACGATACCGCTACGCTCAGCTGGCCAAAAATTGAAGCAACACTTGCTAATACTTTAGGCGATAAGTTAAATGAGCTGGATATCAATCCAGAACCGATTGGTACCGCATCTTTGGCGCAGGTGCATCGCGCGACAGTAAAGGCTACGGGCGAAGAAGTGGTCTTAAAGATTCAATACCCTGGTGTCGCTGAAGCGATTGATTCTGATTTGGCCTTATTTAAGCAAATGCTACGGGTCAGTAATATCGTTCCGCAAACGCGTGCGCTTGAAGCTTGGTTTGAAGAGATTCGCGACCTATTACACCACGAAGTAGACTATGATGCCGAAGCGGCAACCACCATGCGCTTTTATGAGCGTCTTAAAGATGATACGCGCTATGTCGTTCCCAAAATCAATACCGATTATTCTAGCAGCCGCTTATTGTGTATGAGTTTCGAGGTGGGTGTGAGTGTGACCAACCCTGCCCTACAACAACTGTCTGACGAGCGCCTTAATCGTATTGGTCAAGCAGCGATTGAAATCATCATGCAAGAAATTTTTGTATGGGGTGAGATGCAGACCGATCCAAATTTTGGTAATTATTTGGTGCGTATTACTGATAATGAAGAAGATACAGACAAGCTAGTACTGCTCGATTTTGGCGCGATTCGCCAGTTCGATGACCATCTACTCACCATTGCTCGTAATCTATTACTGGCAGGATATATTCATGATCATGAGGCAATGGCCAAAGCCATGACGGGCTATGACTTCTTTGATACGATGAGTCCGAAAGTCAAAAACGACGTTGCTAATCTATTCTTACTTGCAACCGAACCTTTTAGTGCGCCTGAGCTTAATCCTGATATTCCAGCAGATTGCTTAGACGATGAGCAGCGTTATATTTGGGCAAACAGTGTGCTGCACTCTCGTCTCGCTGAGACAGCAAGACATGCCATGCAGTCTTTTGAGTTTAATTTACCCCCTAAAGAATTTATGTTCATTAGCCGTAAGTTTATCGGTGCTTATACTTTTTTGACAGTTATTGATGCACATACAGATTCTAAACGCTTAGTAAAACCCTTCTTGCCTGTCCTCTAACTTCTTTTAGCATTGTTTTGACTCGCAATTTTTGACCGCTCTTTAGGAGCGGTTTTTTAGATTTTAATTTTATTTGCTTAGGCTATTTTATTAAGTAAATAATTAGCTATTTTACATTGGTTTTATTTTTGCTTAGGCTATTTATTGCTGCTTTTCCAGTCATCAAAGCGGGTTTGATAGCCCTCAGGTTTTTGCATGACCAGTTCCCAGCAGGTTTCGCCACGCGCTAGGTACTTGATTTCAAAATGAGTGCGCTGACTGTCTGAATGTACGCGATAACGCATAGAAGGCAATTGCCAAAGGATGGTCGCTTGCTGTTCAGCATTGTCCATATAACTCTCGATATTGGTCACGAGGGTAATCTTGCCCCCTGCTTGTAAGCGCGACAATAAAAACTCGAAGAATGGCATGTTTAACCATTGCTGATTGGGATTGTGCGCTTCAGGATTGGGATACAGCAGATAAATCTGTTGTAAACTGGCAGGTGGTACGGCGTGGACTGTCCACGCGATGGCATCGGCATGAATGGGGGTTAAGTTCGGCAACGCTTGCGCCTTTGCCAACTTGTCAAACGCTTCAAACTTGGTGCGTGTGCGCTCAATGGCGATGATATGACTATTTGGGTTCGCGATAGCAAATCCTAAAGCATGCTTGCCCTTCCCCGCCCCAATCTCAAGGACAATCGGTGTGTCGGTTTGATGCACTACCTCAGGCACACAAAAGTCACGCGGCGCTGAGAGCTTTTCAGGGCGAAAGGCACGGGCGTTTCGATGGGACAGTATGGGCGATGGCATCACAGGATTCCTTATTTGTCTTTTATAGGTCGCGTGCTATTATAACGATTCTGATTTATGAATCCACTGAGGATGCGCGCATTTCTACCATGACTTCTACGCCTGATACGACGCCAAAGACCTATCCCTGCCCGCAATGCGGTACGCCGACCGTTTGGCAAGACAATCCGTATAAACCCTTTTGTAGCAAGCGCTGTAAGCTCCTGGATTTGGGGGCATGGGCGGATGAGCAATACAGTATGCCAGCGGAGTCAGACCCCTTTTCTGATGAGTTATAATTTTAATAATACGTACGTCACCCCTCATAGATGAACGGCATTTGATCGTTCATTATTTTTTTAACTTTATTTTTATATTGTTTTATAAGGATACGCTTATGTCAGCCAGTTATTTGATGCCCACTTATGCTCGTCAACCGATCAGCTTCACTCGCGGTGCTGGCAGCTGGCTATATACCGAAGATGACACGCCGTACCTTGACGCATTGACAGGTATTGCGGTGTGCGGCTTAGGTCACTGCCATCCAGCCATCACTAAGGCTATTCAGGAACAAGCAGCCACTTTGGTACATACCAGCAATCTGTTTGGTATCGACTGGCAAGAGCGTGCGGGCGAATCTTTATGTACGGCTGCGGGTATGGACAGCGTGTTTTTTGCCAACAGTGGCGCAGAGGCTAACGAAGCAGCGCTAAAACTGGCTCGCTTACACGCGCATAATAAGGGTTTTGCGCGTCCAAAAGTTATTGTGATGGAAAATTCGTTTCACGGACGTACCCTCTTATCCGTATCTGCGACTGCCAATCCAAAAGCGCGTGAAGGCTTTTTTACCTTAGATGACGACTTTATCCGTGTGCCTTTTGGCGATGTGGAAGCGGTCAAACAAGCCGCTGAGCAACATCAAGACATCTGCGCGATTTTGGTGGAGCCGATTCAAGGCGAAGGCGGTCTGAATACACCGAAAAATGGCTTTAGCTATCTTGAAGAATTAGAAGCGGTTTGTGATGCGAATGACTGGCTGTTTATGCTCGATGAAGTACAAACAGGCAACGGACGTACGGGCAGATACTTTGCCTATCAGTACAGTAATGCGCGCCCTGATGTGTTGACCACCGCAAAAGGCTTGGGCAATGGCTTCCCTGTCGGCGCGTGTATGGTACGTGGCCGTGCGCGCACGCTGTTCGGTGCGGGCAGTCATGGCTCGACCTACGGCGGCACGCCACTTGCCAGCCGTGTGGTACACAGCGTGTATGAAGAGCTGAGCAATACCGATGTGATGGCAAATGCCGTGACTGAGGGCGACTTTATCCGTAGTGAGCTGACAGAAGCGCTAAAGGCGCATGGCGTCAGCTGCCGTGGTGCAGGTATGATGATTGGTGTGATCTTGCCAGAACAGACCGACTGTAGCCAGCTCGTTAACCGTGCGCGTGACGAGCAAAAACTGATTATCAACGTCACAGGTGGTCACGTAGTACGTCTATTGCCGCCACTCAACATGACACGTGATGAAAGCACGCAAGTCGTTGAGCGCCTGACCGCTTTATTAAAATCATCACTATAAGCCTTTTAATTTCATTGGGGCTGTCCTAGATAAGCAAAATTATTTAGGACAGCCCCTTTCATTAATTACCCTTTATACCATTAAAAAAGACCCGCAAGGCATTGATCTGTCACAATAAATGCAGATATAGAGGGGCATGTTAACTTTATAAAGAGTAGCAGCGCCTTAGGGTAAGATAGCAATCAGTATAAAACAGACGTTTTTATCTCACGCTATAGGCGCTATATCTAACATTATTAGACTTCTTGCATAAGTCATCGCTAGCTCTTGCATCTCCGTCAGTGAAAGTCAGTAAACTGGTACTTTTGCAAGAGTTCTATTATCCACAAAAAAACAGCCGAGGCCATTTATTGCTTATTGCCAATAAACCATCTCGGCTGTTTTGTTCTAACAAACTTATTTAGTTGGCATGAAAATACTTTTTAAGCACTTCTAAGCAGCGGACAATCTTAGCAGGCTGTTGTTCGCGTGTTAAGGTAACCGCATACAGCACAAAACTTGGCAATTTATAACCTGTCAACACTTCAACCAAAGCGCCGCTTTCCAGCTCTTTACGGACATCCATTTCCATCACACGAATAAGGCCGTGTCCCTCTTTGGCTAGGGTGGTTGCCATAAACACATTATTGGTATGCATACGTGCATGCATTTTAATGCGCGTTTTTTTACCCGTTTCGGTTTGTGTCAGCTCTAATGTATTGGGTTCTTTCATCAGATCAATACTAATCAGCTGATGCTCAGACAAATCTTTAGGCGATTCAATTTTGGGATTTTGGCGTAAATATTGTGGCGAGGCGACAAGCAGTTGACGCACATCGGTCAGTGCATAGCTGCTTAATGTATTGTCATCAATACTTGGACTCATACGAATCGCGATATCAATGCGCTCATCAATCATATCCACATAGTGATTGTCCGCCAAATAATTGATGCTCAAATCATCATGCGCTGCCATCCACGTCGATAGCGCGGGCAAAATATGATGAACACCCAACTCAGGCGTGGTTGCAATGCGCAAACTGCCCGCCAGCTCATCACGCAGCTGGTTCACGCGAATACGGCCTTGCTCAGCAGCACTGACCACGTCCTTTGCCGCCTCATAAAAGCTTTCGCCCGCCTCTGTTAAGCTCAGCTTACGAGTAGAACGGTGCAATAAGACCACACCCAATTCATTTTCTAACGAACGAATTTGCTGACTGACGGCACTGGTGGTAATACCGAGTTCTCGTGCAGAGCCGCTGAAGGAGCCGTGTCCAACCACACTAGCAAATACTGCCATACCGCGTAAATTATCTAACATACTCTCACCCCAGCCTTTGCACAATTTTTTTTTAGTATTGCTTAAATACCGATTATAAACCAATCACAGTGCTTTTAATAACATTATCCAGTTATTATTAAGCAATATTTATGCCAATATTAACAAAAAGACCATTAAAGTATATCAATCAATTTTGCCTTTCCCAAACGCCCTTCTCCGCGCTGCTGTAAATATTGCATGACAGGGGATTGTTGCAGTTGTTCTTCTGCCACAACGACTGCTTGTTTGTTACGCTTTGATTGACGTAAATGGGGCAGAATATCATCGCTATCGGCCACACTGCTATCAATTTGCATACGGATGTTAGCATCAGGAAATTGCACAGTAACCTTCTCGATCAGCTGCTCAAAGATAGATTGCATGTGCTGAGTATCAACCGTCGTCACAAAAACGGCTTCGCCATTACACTCCCCTGTCATGACGCCTTGCCTCGCAAGGGCACGCTCATCTTCTGCCAATAAATTCTGCTCTCGTGCAGTTTGTAGCCAATAATCCCACTTTTCAGGGGTCCACTGTCCTGTTAGCTCTTGCGGCGGGCAGCGCAGCAATTGGCGCGGGTCTTCACTCTCTACTGACGCAAGGGGTAACTGAGAATCATTTTCGCTGGGTTCGGCAATTGG
The DNA here is from genome assembly GCF_016464015.1 of Psychrobacter sp. bablab_jr014. Lineage (GTDB taxonomy): Bacteria > Pseudomonadota > Gammaproteobacteria > Pseudomonadales > Moraxellaceae > Psychrobacter. The sequence goes on along the minus strand of NZ_JACDXT010000049.1, from coordinate 122 downwards.
TTCGGCAATTGGTTCGGCAATTGGTTCGGCAATTGGTTCGGCAATTGGTTCGGCAATTGGTTCGGCAATTGGTTCGGCAATTGGTTCGGCAATTGGTTCGGCAATTGGTTCGGCAATTGGTT
>NZ_JACDXT010000048.1 GCF_016464015.1 Psychrobacter sp. bablab_jr014 | reverse complement strand
GCCAATAGTTTCACGTGAAACTATTGGCTTTTTTATGAGTATTGTTTTTAAATTGGGTTTTGGTTTTATCAAAACAAAGTACTACGCACAACGCGGCAGCTCAGTATATCTATCAATTCATGCTATGATATTTGCATTTGGCAGCGTCGTCATAAGGCGCGCCGTTCTTATTTTCTTCTGTTTATTATCATGAGTAAGGGTAAATTATGAGCGAACAAACCACCGCCACTCCCATCCGTGTCGGCGTCATCGGTGCAGGCGGACGTATGGGACGCATGCTGATTGAGGCGACCACGCAAAACCCAAACACCACATTAAAGGCAGCGATTGAGCGCCAAGGCTCAAGCCTTGTGGGTGCGGACGCAGGTGAAGTGGTCGGCGTGGGTGTGTTGGATGTGCAGATTGTCGATGATTTACCTGCCGTGATTGATAGCATTGATGTTCTGATTGACTTTAGCTTGCCTGATGCCACTGAGCAAAACTTGCGCATCTGCGCGGAACACAACACCGCCATGGTCATCGGCACCACGGGCTTTAATGACGCGCAAAAAGCCGAGCTTGCCAAAGCCAGCGAGCGTATTGCCATCGTCTATGCGGGCAACTATTCGACAGGTGTGAATGTATCGTTAAAACTGCTAGAAATGGCCGCTAAAGCCTTTGGCAAAGACGCGGATGTAGAGATTATCGAAGCGCACCATAAGCACAAAATCGACGCGCCATCAGGCACGGCATATATGATGGCAGAAGCGGTCGCCAAAGCGCGCGGACAAAACCTCGATGAGGTCGCTATCTATGGACGCGAAGGGCAGACAGGCACACGCGAAGGTGGCACGATTGGCATCCATGCGATACGCGGCGGCGAGATTGTCGGCGACCATAAAGTGATGTTTATCGCGGATGGCGAGATGGTCGAGATTACCCATCACGCGCGCGAGCGTATGACCTTTGCCGCAGGCGCCGTACGCGCCAGCACGTGGATTGTGCAGCAGGCGGCGGGGCAGTACGACATGCAGGATGTATTGGGATTGAGCTGATACGCTTAACAAGCAATAGAACAATGCAAGATACAAAAAAACGCGCCCATCACGAGCGCGTTTTTTATGAGTCATGAATCTTATTGGTAATTAGTCAATATAAATCACTTCGAGCGGCGGAAAGCCGTTAAACTCAACAGACGAGTACGAGTTGGTGTATGCGCCTGTGGTCAGCCAGTAGATTTTATCACCAATCTCCAGCTCTTCAGGCAACTGATAGCCCGCTTCTTCGTACATAATATCAGTCGAATCACAGGTCGGACCTGCAAGCACGACCGTGCCTTCATTGGTTGAGGTTTCCATTTTTGGCGTATACACAGGGTATTTAATCGCCTCGCCTAGAGTCTCAATCAAACCTTGGAACAGACCCACATCGGTATATACCCAGCGCGTCAAATCGGTGGTTGATTTACGCGAGATGAGTACCACGTCACTGACCAATACGCCTGAGCTACCGACCATGGAGCGACCTGGCTCAAGGATAATCTCTGGCATGTCTTCTTCACTAAAGTCATCGCTCAGATAGCGCTTAATCTCTTGGGCATAGACCTGAATTGGGTTAACTTCGCTGATGTAGTTGGTCGGGAAGCCGCCGCCCAAGTTAATCATCTGTAGCTTGATGTCTTCTTCGTTTTTCATCCAGTCAAACATGTATTTGACTTTAGCAAGTGCATCATCCCATGATGCCACATCTTTTTGCTGGCTGCCCACGTGGAACGAGATACCATAAGGCACCAGTCCCAAATCACGTGCTTGAGTTAATAGGTCGATGGCCATATCTGGGTGGCAGCCGAACTTACGTGACAGTGGCCATTCTGCCGTTTCTGAACCTTGTACCAAGATACGCACGAATACCTTTGAGCCAGGCGCGTGCTTAGCGATGTTCTTTAAGTCCGCTTCTGAATCGGTTGCGTACAGACGGATGCCTTTGTCATAAGCGTATTTCACGTGCTCGGCTTTTTTGATGGTGTTGCCATACGAGATGCGATCGCCGTCAACGCCGCAATCGAGCACACGATCTAGCTCGTAGATAGACGCGCAGTCAAAGTTTGAACCAAGGCTGGCTAATAGCTCAATGACCTCAACCGCTGGGCTCGCTTTCATTGCATAATGAATTTTAGCAGCAGGAAACAGTTGCTCCATTTCATGGAACTTGGCTTTAATACGGCTCAAATCCACCACCAAAAAAGGCGTTTCACGACCTTCTGCGGCTTTAGTAAATTTCTGCCAGCTGGCGTTATCAAAGTACTGATCGATTTTTATCATGGTAAATTACCTTTATTCATACATAGCAACATGTCTATCTACTAGGCGCAGAATGCTTAACACGCTGACCCACCGAATATACATAACATTTGGCTAAAACAAAATCAACGCTTCACAGGTTGCGGCTGTTTTCCGCGGGCTTTAATCACTTTGCGTACTTTGTCACGAGCGCGCGTTTGCTTTAAGCGCGACAGATAATCCACAAAAATGACCCCATTTAAGTGATCCATTTCGTGCTGAATGCACACCGCGAGCAGTCCTTCGACTTCTTTATCAATTTTTTGACCGTCGGCATCGAGTGCTTCGATACGCACTTTGGTGGGACGCTCAACTTTGTCATAGACGTCAGGCACCGACAGACAGCCTTCTTCGTACGGCTTTTTGTCTTCGATGAGCGGCGTCACTTTCGGGTTAATAAAAACCATCGGCTCATTTTTGTCTTCAGACAAATCCATCACAATCAACTGAATGTGTCTATCAACCTGCGTCGCTGCCAAACCAATACCCTGCGCGTCATACATGGTCTCGAACATATCATCAATCAGAACGCGAATCTCGTCATTAACGTCTTTGACAGGCTCAGCAATGGTACGTAGGCGGGGATCGGGATAGCTTAAAATCGGGAGTAATGCCATATTTGGCGCACCTCAACAGTATGAATAAAATGGACGGCTTATTATAAAATAAATAAGGGGAAATGTAATGACAATCAAGGGGTAACGCATCATTTGTCACAGAAAAAACCCTGCGCGAGGCAGGGTCAATGGTATCAATCATCATGCATCAAAGAGTTAAAAATGCCAATTACACATGACGTTTTTTCATAATAAACTCATAAGCAAACAGCAGGATAATCGCGCCAATGACGGAGAATACCAGACCAATAAAGCCGCCATCTGCGTTAATGCCCAACAAGCTTGCGATAAAGCCACCAACCAATGCGCCGACGATACCTAAGACGATGGTCATAATCCAGCCCATAGGGTCGCTACCAGGTTTAATCGCCCGTGCTAATAGACCTGCTACCAATCCTACAATAATCATCCAAATAAAGCTCATCATATCAGCCTCCTAAAATCGTTGTTACCAACGGTTATCATTCATGGCGTTCATCGCCTTTTTTTTATGCTAAAAGTGTAACTTGATGTGTTATCTTCTAAGTTGATGATTTTATTGTAGTCAGCTTGGTTTTTTATTGATAATGCCAAAATGTTATCTGTGTAGCAGCTGTGTGAGATTAGGCAGTGATTTGCTATCGAGCAGGTAGGTTCGGTAAACAAGTAATGGTAAAATGCAAAAAACGCCACAAAAACTTGCAGCGTTCGTTAGCTTGAAGATTAGAAATTCAAAAAACAGTACGTTAAGACTGCATATTTGCTTTGGTATATTTATCAGACAAAGCGCTTAATAAACGCTGATGAATGCCATCAAAGCCGCCATTTGACATGATAACCACCGCATCACCTGCCTGTGCATGTGTGCATAAATAATCAATAATCGCCTCAGTACTGGTGAGGACGTCTTGCTTATTGTCCACTTGCGCGCCTTCAATCGCCTCGCGCAAACCCCACGCCAAGCCTTCAGGCTCATACCACAGCACGGCATCTGCAAGCGCGGCCGAATCAGCGAGGCCCGATTTATGAATGCCCATTTTCATGGTATTGCTGCGCGGCTCAATCACTGCCCATAGGCGTCTGCCTGCCAGTTTTTTCTTTGCACCATCTAAGGTGGTGGTAATGGCGGTCGGATGATGCGCAAAGTCATCATAGATTAAAATGTCATTCACCGAGCCAATATGCTCCATACGCCGCTTGATACCCGCAAAGGCAGATAGGGCAGCGCACGCGGTCGCAACAGGTACGCCCACATCATAGGCAGCAGCAATAGCCACAAGCGCATTATTCACATTGTGCTGACCGCTCATACCCCAATCAACGATGGCCTCCAAGTCATTTAAAACAGGCGCGTGTACGCTAAAACGACTGCCATCAGCCGCAAGCAGTGTCGCTTGCCAATCGCTGTCGGTATTGCCATCAATACTGGTGCGCCACACAGGTGTCCAAACGCCCAGTTGCAGCGTGTCCTCAAGGCTTTGGGTATGGCTTGGCATAATGATTTTGCCGCTGGCAGGTACCATGCGCAGCATATGATGAAACTGGGTTTGAATCGCCGCCAAATCAGCAAAAATATCAGCATGGTCAAATTCAAGGTTGTTTAAAATCGCCGTGCGTGGACGATAGTGAACGAACTTTGAGCGCTTATCAAAAAACGCGGAATCGTACTCATCGGCTTCAATTACAAAGTAGCCGCGTGTCTTTGCATCGCTATCATCATGATTATCGCTATCACTACCCAAGTGGCTGCTGTGCGCAAACACTTGCTGCAAGCGCGCATCATCGGTTGCGACGAGCGGCACACCACCGATTAAAAACCCTGCATCCATACCTGCATAGTGCAGTATCCACGCCAGCATGGTGGTGGTGGTGGTTTTACCGTGCGTGCCTGCAACCGCCAGCACATGACGCGACTGCAATACTTCTTCGGACAAAAACTGCGGCCCTGAGGTATAGCGCATACCTGCATCCAGCATATACTCAACCACAGGCATGCCGCGTTTCATGGCGTTGCCAACGACCACCAAATCAGGCGCAGGCTGCAAATGCTCGACCAAGTAGCCCTCTTCAATCGTCACGCCTGCACGCTCAAGCTGGGTGGACATGGGTGGGTAGACATTGGCATCAGAGCCTGTCACGCGGTGACCAAGCTCACGCGCGAGCAGCGCCAGCGAGCCCATAAACGTCCCACAAATACCAAGAATATGAATATGCATAGCTGTCTTACACCATTAAAAAAACAAAGAATACCAATCCCTATACAGCAGCGCGCACGCCCATACACCAAAAATAAAATATGCTGGCGGTATCTGTTTGGGTGTTTGGTATTGTAAAGTAAAGAAAAGGCATTGACCATGAAAAACGGTCAGTAGGTTCACATACGTGATAGCGTATAGTCGTCATTGGGTCGGTCATCTGCATTGAGCTGCACTAAATAGTTGCCCTCAATATGATAGCTTTCCAAATCTTGATCGTCATAGACAATCGTAATGACATGCTCATCTTGACGATAGATGCCAGATTGAGTCACCGATTGTGGCTTGTCCCCTTGGTTTTGGTAGACACTGGTCTTGGCGACCGAGCCATCGGAGAATAAATTGAGTGTGACATCGACGCGCTCACAGTTACGGCAGGGTACTGTACCACCATAGTCACCGATTAAGGTTGCGCCAAGGCTATAGCTGCTTTCGGCGTTGTCTGTCTGATACTCATTCGGCAACGGTTCACGCTCATCAGATTGTGCCGAAGCGAGCAGTGGACGTCCTGCAATCTCATCAGCTTCATTGGCTGCCTCACTGATGGTTTGCTCACTAAAGGCTAAGGCTTCGCTTTGGGATTGAGCGACAGCTTCTCCATTTGCTGATTTAGACACTTGCGCACGGACTGGACTGCTGGCAGATTGGCTGTCGCATCCTGATAGCAGCAGACAAGCGCTAGAAAACAGAGCGAAACAAAAAACGCGGGTATGACCAGCACGGCAAACAGATAAAACGGTAACATGTATCATGATAGTACCAAAAATAAACTTATATGCTAGGCAGTCGCTACGACATAGTAAGGGATGTTGACCGCATCTATTACTACAAAATACCGTCTTAGTAAAACATCATGACCCCTATTCGACGTACTATAGAGGTAACGTACTAAACGATATTTTATGGCTTATAGAGCTTCTGATATGCAAGTTGCGTACCGAAATGGCATATCTATATTCAAAAAAAACGATGGGCATACGATAGCAAAGCACTTATCTTACAGTGTGGCCTTTTTGTTATTCTTTTTAAAAAAGTACCTATGAATGAACCTAAGCTAAAAAGTTGACATAAAAAAAGCTCAAAACAGGACGTTTTGAGCTTTTTTAATAGGCACGTGCTGAACGTTAAGCATGGGTTGGACGAAAGATACGCCATAAAATAACACCATGAACCGCAATCAACACCCCAAAGAAAATCAGAGACTGCTCAGGAATACTCATGCCCATAAAGGTCCAGTCAACGACCGCACATTCGCCAGAGCCTGCCAGCACTTGCTCAAGCACCTGTTTCATGGGCAAGACGTCCAGCCAGTAATCTAGCCCTGGGCCACATGAGGGTACTTGGTCAGGCGGTAGATGCTGTAGCCACACATGACGCGCTGCGACACCTGTTGACCAAGCAATACCTGCAAAACTACCCAGCCACAGTATCAGCTTGGCAATTTTGGAGTCTGGATTCCATAGCGCTGCTATCAGTGCAAAGCCGCCCATGACCATCAAACCAATACGCTGGAAAATACATAGCGGACAAGGTGTTAACCCCAAATGCCCCTGTAAGTAAAACAGCGCGAAACCCATACCCACTAGGGTCATCAAAACCAAAAAAAACTGTAAATAACGATATTGAGTCAATCGAGACATGGTAAAAACACTCACAAAACAGCGCAATCAAAAAAAATCGTAGACAGTCAATATCAACGGTACTGCTCTAAAAATACCTTAAAATCTGTATTGTCATCGAGCTCGATATCCGCCTGTTGAAAGACAGATTTTTCAGCCAGTACTTCGTATTTGGCTTGCGTGTTGGGACTGAGCGTCTGCGCAAGGACTTGCGTTTGATGCTGCTTGGCTAGGCTGATACCTAACTGCCATAAACTGCCCAAACGTGCACTATCAGACAATACTTGAGCTGAAATCGTTGACTCACTGTGACCTGCTTTGCCCTGCATCAAGGCGACAGCAGTACGATAATCATTGCCACCATGATGCGCGTCTAATAGCGCGGCAAGGGGCTGCATTTTACACAAGTGCTTGAGCATCCATGTTTCAAGCAAAACTTCTTTATCTTGTAATAAGATGGTCAGTCCTTTTTTGCGACCTTCGTTGACCACACGCTCAATATTGACACCCAATGCTTCTTCTTCATCAGGGAACAAGTCAGGCGAGTCGGTCAGCAGGCAGTACAAGGCCAATACTTCTAAAAAGCACGCACTCGATAAGCGAATGCCGACATCACTATAAGGGTCTAAATCAATCGCACGAAACTCAACATAAGCAATACCGCGACGTTCTAAGGCTTCAGTCGGCGTCTCTCCACGATCAGCAATTTGCTTGGGACGAATAGGACTGTAGTATTCATTTTCAATCTGCAAAATGTGATTGTTAATCTGAATCGGCGTGCCTGCTTCGTCATCAAGACCTAAGCGTACAAAACCCTCGTGCGGGGTGCGAATGGCACGGCGCAGACCGTCCACATATTCAGGCAAATGGTTGTAGCGAATGTCTAAGTGCTCTTGCACACTGTTGGTATAGCCAAGCTTACCCATGCGCAGGCTGGTGGCGGCAGGTTTATAGTACGTGGTGGCATCCATCTGCTCTAAGTCGTGCGTGCGCCCTGAAATAAAGCTGGCATTTACGCTTGGGCTAGCGCCCAGTAAATACAGTACCAGACTGGTCATACGCTTAAAGTTACGAATCAGTCCCAAGTACTTATCGTTTTTAAAGTCGGCATACGCTTGCGCTGAGTCACTCGCGGTGTGCCATGCCTCAAAAAAGTCATCGCCAAAAGATAAGTTGTAATGCAAGCCTGCGATGGTTTGCATGCGTCGACCATAACGGATACCCAGTCCACTACGGTATAGGGTTTTTAATTTACCCGTATTGGAGCTGCCATAATTGGCAAGTGGAATGTTATTGTCGTCGAGCGACAAACGGCATGGCATCGATAATGGCCACATCAGCTCATCATCAGGCAGTGCTTTATATACCAAAAGATGCAGTTCACGCAGCATGGTCAGTGCTGCTTTCGGTGTGGATTTTGGCTCCGTAATCAGCTCAAGCAAGCTCTCAGAATAGTCAGTGGTAATAAACGGATGAGTGAGTTTAGAGCCCAGTTTATAAGGATGTGGGGTTTGCGCCAATGTACCATCTGGCTTAACACGCAGCCCTTCTTTTTCAATACCGCGCAGCATACCCGCAAAATGGGCGCTCGTTAGCCAATGTGGAATCTCAAAATCGGCAAAATCATTTGCAAAGTCACTCATAATCGTCATCTGTTTTTATAGGTTATGGCAGAGCAAAATAAGAAAGGGCTGCTCTGAAAAAAGAGGGTCATAATTGCGTCAGTGTAGCCTAAAGTGCCTGCAAAAACTATGCACGATTACAAATTCAGTAATCTTTGCCTGCCAGCATCTGCGGGGATATGGCCCATATTTTTGTCACTGTATGGTAGTGGTATAAATACCGTTTCGCTGAAGTAAAAAATACAGATAAAAAAAGCACCCAAAACAAGTCAGGTGCTTTTTTTGTCAAGACACTGCGTGTGCATATAAAAAAGACAAACACGTCTGAACTTTATCATACACAACGCTTAAGTATCGGTATCATGTCCTAAAGCAAGGATTAAGCAAAATCAAGCTCAGTTTCAAAGCTCTTTAGATTGTGACGAGCCATTGCTAGGTTTGACTTTTGACGGTCAAGCACTAGGTATAAAAATAAGTTTTCATTGCGTACCAGTGGGCGGAGCAGGTGATATTGCTTGCTTAGAGTAATCAAGATGTCTTCGATACTTTCGTTTAGGTTTAGTGCTGAAGCCACTTTACGCTTTGCGCGCAAGACTTCAGTGTTACCTGCCGCTGCAAGCTCAAGGTCAATACCTGTACCGATGGTCGCTAGTGCCAGTCCCGACTCGCTGTCTACCAAAGCAGCTGCAACGAAACCATCAATTTCATTTAACGCATCAAGAGATAACTTTGCCATGACGTACATCCTTTCATATATTTAGTATTAAAAAACATTGTTATTACTATCGATATCAGTCGGTCTATTAGCGGCTGACCCACTGTAGTCACTTTAAAAACCATTTCATATTACCCATAGATGTGGCGCATAAGCAACCGATATTGCCAATATCTTTTGGCGTTTATTTTTATGACCACAGGACTTTAAAATAATATATCTGCACCTAAGTGTAAAATAATTTCGAGTGGTGAAAGTGGTTTCGTGGTAAAAACAATCTGAGTATCTACAGTCAATACAACAAACAATAAAGACAACTTAATGGTTTGGTATAAATGAAGCAACAAAAAACCGACTAAGGGTGCTCAAGACCGCTTAATCGGTTAGTGGCAATACTGCAATACTAAGATAAGAGCAGCAGACAATAGGACATATCACAAATGTTATGAATGCTTATTTACGGATATTCGATGCCCTAAAAGCCCTACTTTAAATAGAGAACGAGGAGCCGCAGCCGCATGTGGTGGTGGCGTTGGGGTTTTGTACGATAAAGCGCGCCCCTTCTAACCCTTCGGTATAGTCGATGGTCGAGCCTTGCAAATACTGATAGCTGAGTGAATCGACCACTAAAGTCACATCAGCATTGTCAAAGCTGGCATCGTCTTCATTTAAGTCATTAGCAAAGTTAAAACCATAAGAGAAGCCCGAACAACCACCGCCCGTCACATACACGCGCAGCATCAGATTGCTGTCGCCTTCTTCTTCGCGCAGACGACGTACCTTTTGCGCCGCACTGTCTGTCAGATTCAGTACGGTCGGGTCCACAGGTTGACTGGGATTGTATTGGTTGGCTGATTCGTTCATATCTACCTCAGAGGCTAGCAGCAAGGGCAAAAAAGAGAGTGCTAATAGGAGTACTATTAAGATATTGGCTGTGCTTGATACACAAGATTGTCCCGATGGACATAAGGTTTATTGTCATCAGGCAGTATATCATAATAAGGGGTCACAAAAATTTATCAAGGCGGCAGTGATATCGTTGGCGGTGGTATTTTGTCAAAACCTTGGCAAGTTTGCCTATATAATGTGGGTTTGAGACAATGCGCGCTATAAAGGGCGATGGGTTGTCTGCCAAGCACCTTGCCTGCCGATGATTACTGAGATGAATTTATGATAGAGCTAAAAGATGTGAGCGTGCGCCGCGATGGGCGCGAATTGTTTTCGGGCGCAAGTTTTCAGCTGCATCCCAAACAAAAAGTCGGGCTGACAGGCAATAATGGTACAGGCAAATCGACCTTGTTTGCCTTATTGCTTACGCACATGGGCATCAAAGACACTGAGGTGACCACCGACAGCGGGACGCTGAGTATCCCCGACAGCTGGCACGTGGCGCACATGGCGCAGGAAGTAGAAGCCAGCGACCAAACGGCCATTGATTATGTGTTAAGCGGCGATGAAGAGTGGTATAGGATTAATCAGTCATTAAGTCAATTAGATACCCTAAGCGATACTGAGATTGGCACGTTGCACCAGCGCTTTGATGAGATTGATGGCTACCGCACCCCAACCAAAGCGGCGCAAATCATGGCAGGCTTGGGCTTTAATGTGCAGCAGCACGAATTGCCTGTCTCAGGATTTTCGGGTGGCTGGCGCATGCGTCTAAACCTTGCCAAAACCTTGATGAGCCGCGCCGATTTATTACTGCTCGATGAGCCGACCAACCACTTGGACTTGGACGCAATTTTGTGGCTGGAGACGTGGATTAACCAGTTTGATGGTTTGGTCATTGTCATCTCGCACGACCAAGCGTTTTTGGACGCCACGGTTGGACACATTTTGCACGTGGAACAACAAAAAATCACCTTATATACAGGCAACTATCAGCAGTTTGTGCGCACGCGCAGCGAACGCCTTGCCCAGCAGCAACAAGCCTTTGAAAAGCAGCAAGCCACCCGCGCGCATATGGAAGACTTTATTCGCCGTTTCCGTGCCAAAGCCAGTAAAGCCAAGCAAGCACAAAGCCGTATTAAGCAGCTCGAGCGCATGAGCGAGCTGTCACCTGTCATGGCGGACAATCCATTCTCGTTTCAATTTTATGAGCCGACACACATGAGCAGCCCGCTGATTACACTCTCGCAAGCGGCTGTTGGTTACAGTCAAGATACGCCGCTACTGCGCGGTATCAATGTTGAAGTCACGCCCGATACCCGCCTTGGGCTGCTCGGTATGAATGGCGCGGGCAAGTCAACGTTGATCAAGGCACTGGTCGGTGAGCTGCCACTGATATCAGGGCAGCATCGCGTCTCGGACACATTAAAGCTCGGCTATTTTAATCAGCATCAGATGGACAGCCTTGATGCGGACGCAACCCCGATGCAGATGCTGCGCCGCTTGGCAGGCACGACCTCGGACGCGGATTTGCGCGCCTTTTTGGGCAGCTTTGATTTTCGCGGCGAGCGCATTGATACGCCGAGTCGTCTGTTCTCAGGCGGGGAGCGGGCGCGTTTAACCTTAGCATTGATTGTTTGGCAGCGCCCTAATGTCTTAGTACTCGATGAGCCGACCAACCATTTAGACTTACAAATGCGTCAGGCATTGACCTTGGCATTGCAAGGCTTTGAGGGCGCAGTGGTCTTGGTCTCGCACGACCGTGAATTAATCGCCAACGTCTGCGACTCGTTGTATTTGGTGCATGACGGCAAGGTGGATGACTTTGAGGGCGACATCAGTGACTACAGCAAATGGCTGGCCGATAAGCGTAAAGAAGCGAACAGCAGTGACAAACAAATCTCTGTTTCACATGAAACATCAAAAAAAACCAGCAACGCAGACACCCCAACCGTACCCAGCGCCGCACCTGCAGACAACAAGCCTGCACTCAGTAAAGAAGAGCAGCGCAAACGTGCCGCCCAGCAGCGTAAGCAAACCGCGCCGCTACGCCGTCAAATTGAAACGCTAGAGAAAAAGCTGAGCACACTTGAGAGCAAACAAGCAGAAGTCGAAGACAAACTGTCAGACACCACGCTGTATGAAGAGCAAAATAAAAACGCCTTACTCAAGCTGCTCGATGAGCAAAGCCAACTACAAAAACAGCACGACGCGGAAGAAGAGGCGCTGCTGATGGTAATGACGGAGCTTGAGGAGATGGAAGCGGGGTTTTAACAATAAATTTTTGTACGGAGTAAAATATTAAAATTTGTCGAAAAAAGCTTGCTAAAATCTTAAGCTTTTGTAAAATATGCCTGGAAAATAAACATTTTTGAGGAAATTTTATGTTAAAAAAGTTTGCTATCGCGACCGTATGTGCGGCAATGATGCCATTGACTGCTGCCAATGCAGACTTGGGTTCAAATTTTAAAACTGCCGATACTGGTCGCTCTATTGAGCAAATCTACAAAGAGTGTGGTCTTGGTGGCGCGTTATTCGGGAACTCAAGCCCTATTCTAGCCATCATCTCAAACGTGACTTGGGATTTGGGTACAACAGCAGCGACTTCTGACTCAATGTCACCAAATACGTGCCAAGGCGGTAATGTCCGTGCGGCAGTATTGATTAAAGAAGCATTCCCAAGTGTCGAAAAAGACCTAGCCGCAGGTCAAGGCGCGCATTTGTCAGCCCTACAAAACATTGCTGGCTGCCATTCAGTAGCTAACATTCGTAAAGAATACGGCGCATACGCGCAAACTTCAGCGTATAGCAACGCGACACAAGACCAAAATGCTGAAGCCCTATACGGCATCGTATCAAACAGCTGCGCCATCTAAGGATAGCGTACGTTATCACCACGATGGACGCTTAGCGTCAGCATGGCGATAACTGGATGCTAGGGCGTGTCTTCAATGCAAACGTCTGTGACTAAATGGGCTAAAAACGGCTAAATCTTGCCAAACATCGTCAAAAGTTTTGTGAATATATCTATATTCTCTGTAATTTTTTCCTTGTTTGACTACGATTTATCTCACTTTTATCACCATTTTTAAAATGAAGACACGCCCTAAAAAAACACGTAATCTTCGCGTTTACGTGTTTTTTTATGCGGTATATACCGCAGCTTTTATGACGATGGGGCGTTATGTCAATACAACAGGTGGGGTTACGCAGGGCGCGATTGTACGCGGGCGTTATTGTTGCAGTGCATACTTTGGCGGCACATGCAGCCGTGCCTAGAGAGGCGCCGCGTCAAATCAGCGATGCAGCACATACAAAAAATGCGCCAGCGGTTATTCATGAGCGCATTGTGCCTGATGCGCCTACGGTATCCATGATATCCAGCGTTCGCGAGCAAAAGCTACACGCACTGGCGACGCATCCACAGTGGCAGCATCTGTTATTTTATAAACATCATAAAGCAGAGGTCATTTCGGATAATTTCTATCTGACGCAGCCAAAGGCGCAACCAACAAAGTCGCTAAATCCTTATGATGAGCTGGTTGCTACGCTACAGGCGGCAAATGATAAGGCAATCCTCTGCCATTATCCTGCACGCTATCTGTGGCTCAGTCATCAGCTGCCTGATTTTCAGGTTGATTTGGCAGCGTGCCTTGATTTGCCCAATGCAAATCAACAAGTCAGCCTTATGCTGGTCAGCAGCTATCTTAAAAACCCTGCCTCGTCTTTCGGTCATGTGTTGGTCAAAACCCGCGATGCCAAAGCACCCTCTAGCGACAGTCATCAGGCAGCAGTCCAAGGCGGCTTATCGAGTGAAGACTTATTAAACGATACTTACAACTTTGGTGCGCGCATTCCCAGCAATGAAAATGGCGTGATGTACGCCTTAAAAGGGCTGTTTGGGTTTTACGATGCGGGATTTTCTAAGACCGAGTTTTTTAAACAAGATGCCGTATATTCTAAAAACGAGCAGCGCGACATGTGGGAATACGTGCTCAATCTTGATCCCTTTCATACCCAGCTGTTGAATTATCATTTGTATGAAGCCCAGCAAGCGCGGTTTGATTATTACTTTATTAAGCAAAACTGTGGCTACCGCTCAGGCGAGATTTTGGAGCTGGTCAGTGACATCAAAACCACCGAGCGTTTGGGCGCATGGTACGCACCAGATTATGTGTTTGATCAATTGGTCGAATACCAAAGCACTGATGAACCACTAATTGCAGCGGTACGCTATCTGCCATCAGAGCAAACCCAGCTGCGCGCCACATTCGTGCAGCTGCCCAAAAAGGTACAAACGGCAATTAATGCCTTTATTGACAGTGAAGACATCAGCACACTTGCAGCGCTGAGCGAGAAAGAGCAGGCACTGGCGACTGATTTTTTGATTTTGCACCGCAACTATAAAATATCTCAAGACGATACGCCTGAACATCGCGCCGTTAAAAAGGCACTGTTAAGCCAGCGTTTTTTATTGCCTGCCGATAATACTTTGGCGACGATGCCTGTCCCTGACAAACCCTCGCCCGCGCTTAGTAATAAGACCACGCAAACCACCGTCAGCATCGGCAGCGATACTGCCAAGCTTGGCATGTCATTATTCGTCAAAGACCCGCTCAACACCTACACCGACATCGACAAACGCTTTGAGACCATGCAGCTCACGCTCGGCTATGATTACGATGCCAACGATGTGGCAGTGACTGACTTTGTATTTTTAGACATGCAGCAGATAGAGGACGTGGCGCAGCCGCTGCATGGCGAACCCAAATTGTCTTGGCAGCTCAAGACAGGCGCGCGCGAAGATGTGTTTACAGGCGCGCATCACAGCCCGTACGCCACAGTGGGTATTGGCGCAGGGATTAAGTTTGATGATGATATGCTTGGCTATGGCATGTTGAACACCGCCGTACATGACCAAGAGTCGCATGCAGATGTGGGGCTAGAGCTTGGACTGCGCGTCAAAGCACACGACCGCGCCGCTGAGCTGTCGTATCAGCTGACCAAGCGTGCGTCATATCCTGCGGCGCAGCTCACGACGCTGACATTGCGCCAGCAGCTGAGCAAAAACAACGATGCGCGATTGATCGTGATGCATGGCGAAGATACTTATGATTCAGATGGGGTCTCTGCCAGTGCCGCATGGCATCATTACTGGTAAATCGAAAAAAGATCATATCAGTCATAAAAAAAGGGAAAGTCCATCGCTTTCCCTTTTTGCTTGGTGTTTCTACTATTTTCTATATCGACTATTCTCTACGGTATTTGCCATCGCCGTAAGAGAGGATTTTCATGGTCGTGGTGCAGAGCTGACAGTTGATTTTATTCGCGGCTGCTTTTGATAAGTCGAGCACGCGACCATGTGCGTAAGGCCCTCTGTCGGTGATTTTTACAATAACGCTTTCTTTGGTCTTTTGGTTGGTGACTTTCACCTTGGTACCAAAGGGCAGGGTTTTGTGTGCGGCAGTTAACGCATTCATGTTAAAGATGCTTCCGCTGGCGGTACGCTTGCCATGAAACTTGCTGCCGTAATAACTGGTATTGGCGGCAAAAACGCTGGTGCTCATGACGAGCGATAACACGACAGCCATAGATTTAATAAAATAAGACATTAAATACCTTTTGTGATAAACAAAACAGACAAATTGTGTTGTCTATATAAGTGGTACACATCATTGATTAGGAACAGGTATGTATGCTACAAGACTAAGTTTGTTGTATTCTTGCAGCTTTGTAAAAAACAATTAAAATCAAAGTCTTACAGGAAATATTGTGTCTTAGAATCAAACATTGCTTCAATAAAAAACTTACGTTTGCTATTTTTTGTATCACTATCTTACCCATAACGCATGTGTATTTTAGCGACTAAAAGCATAACTTTAGCGTTGATACCTGAGTACGACTTCTCAAACCTACCTTCATCGTATCTCCAGTACATTGTAGCTAGCGCCACGTTTTGCTTTAAAACTCTGAGCTTTAGTATTCCTGTGCAGGGTCTTTGTATAAGCTTCTATAGTGGTGACTACCAAAAGCCAAGCGCGCCTGCTAGGATAAGTTATCAGTCAACAAACGGCGCAAAGGGTAGTATTGATCAGTTTGACAAGTGTCAATTAAAAACAAAGATTCTGACGGACACATGCACCCTTTCACACGTTTAAGGTTGTCTATAAATAGAATAAATCAGTATCTACTTTAAGGAAAAATAACATGGCAGAAAAAAACTACTACGAAATCTTGGGTGTCAGTCGTGACGCCAATGATGGCGATATTAAGAAAAAATACCGCAAGCTGGTGCGCCAATATCATCCCGATGTCAGCGATGCGCCCGATGCCGACGCTAAAATCGCTGAGATTAACAACGCCTATGAAACCTTGCGTGATAAAGACAAACGCGCTGAATATGACGCGATGCTCGATAATCCTTTTGCGCAGCAAGGCGGCTTTGGTGGTCAGGGCGGCTTTGGTGGCAGCGCAGGACAACAAGGCGGTTTTCGCTGGGAAGACATCAAAGACCAGTTTGGTGATGGCGCGGCATTCGGCGGCGGTGACTTCCGCTTTGACGATATTTTTTCAGCCTTTGGGCGTGGCGCACGTGGCGGCAGTACGCAAAATCAAGGCGGCTTTGGTGGTGGGGGTGGTTTTGGTGGTGCGGGCGGTTTCGGCGCGGACACCCAAGGGCAAGACCAGCACGCCAGCATCAATGTGGACTTGGCGTCGGTCTATTCAGGCGATGACTACAGCATTAAACTAAACGTCCCTGTACGCCAGCCCAACGGCAGCATCAGCCACGAAAACAAAACCCTAAAAATCAAAATCCCCAAAGGTATTACGAGTGGCAAGCAAATCCGCTTAAGCGGGCAGGGCGGTGCCAGCATGGGCAATGGCAAAAATGGCGACTTGTTTTTAAAGGTTAACATCACACACGCCGACAATATTCGCCTAGAAGGCGCGGACGTGTATCAGACCATCAACATCACGCCATGGGAAGCAGCGCTCGGCGATACCCTGAACGTCAGCACGCCCGCGGGCACACTTGGGGTGCGTATTCCAGAGAACAGCAAATCAGGCAGCAACTTGCGTCTAAAAGGCAAAGGCATTCCTGCAAAGAGCGCAGGCGATTTGTATTTGACCTTAAACATCGTCAACCCAAAAGTACAGAGCGAGGCGCAAAAACAAGCTTATGAAGCGCTCAAGGCGGCGTTTGCTGACAGCAGTATCAGCCGCTAAACGGACGGTATCACAGACCACACCATAAGGATAAACGCGTCATAACAACAAAAAGAAATAAGGATAACGACTATGAAACACTCTACCGAGTTGACCGACCTTGTCATGACCTTGGACGAGCTGGTTGCCGCCTGCGGGCAAGAGCGTCAATGGGTCTTGGCATTGATTGAAGAAAACATCATCGAGTATGAAGTCCCTGAGCAGCAGCAATTTAGCGGCTATCAGCTCAGCACTGTGCGCCGCGCCTCACGTCTGAGTCGCGATTTTGATGCCAGCGTACCTGCAATTGGCTTGATACTCGATTTGCTCGCTGAGGTTGAGACGCTGCGCGAGTTTAAGCGCCAGCAACTTGCCCAGCAGCATTATATTGAGATTGATATGTCTGATCATTAAACGTATACTTTACGCTATATCAATGTTATCTGGGTTCTGCTAATAGGTCACAGCACTAATAGCCATAAAAAAAGGGTCGGCTTATGATGAGCCAACCCTTTTTTCATTTAAATACCGCAGTCAATAAACGACTTAACGAGAATATTTTGGATCGGCCGCAGCGGTAAATAAGACATCCGTCGATGAGTTCAATGCCGTCTCTGCCGAATCCTGAATCACACTGATAATAAAGCCGATAGCAACGACCTGCATGGCAATGTCGTTGGGAATGCTGAACAAGCTACAAGCGAGTGGAATCAGCAGCAATGAGCCGCCTGCAACACCCGAAGCACCGCATGCACTGACGGTTGCGACTAGGCTTAGTAGTAATGCTGAAGCAAAGCTAACTTCGATACCGAGCGTGTGCGCCGCCGCTAAGGTCAAGACGTTGATGGTGATTGCCGCGCCAGCCATATTGATAGTCGCACCCAGTGGAATGGTTACCGAATACGTGTCTTCGTGCACGCCAAGCTTTGCCGCAAGGTTCATGTTTACAGGAATGTTCGCCGCTGAGCTGCGGGTAAAAAAGGCAGTAATGCCTGATTCGCGCAAGCAAGTGAATACCAGTGGATATGGGTTTTTGCGGGTCTTTGCAAAGACAATCAGCGGATTGGCAATCAAGGCAATAAACAGCATACAGCCAACCAAAATAGCAAGAATACGCGCATAACCTGCCAAAGCGTCAAAGCCCGTTTCGGCGATGGTATTGGCAACCAAACCAAAGATACCAAATGGCGCTAAAGCAATGACCCACTTGACCACTTGTGAGATGGCATCAGAAAAGTCAATAACGACTTTTCTTGCCGTTTCACTGGCACTACGCAAGGCAAAACCAATGACAATCGCCCAGGCTAAGATGCCCATATAGTTGGCATTGGCAATGGCATTGACGGGGTTTGCCACCAAGTTCATAAGCAGCGTGGTCAAGACTTCTTGCACGTTGGCAGGGGGCGCTTGTTCTACAGTGCTGTTGACCAACACCAAGTCAGTTGGGAATAAAAAGCTGGCTGCAACGGCGGTCAATGCCGCCAAAAATGTGCCAAAGATGTACATAATCAGCACGGGCTTAACATACACCTCGCCACCTTTTTGATGCTGACAAATCGCTGCCATCACCAAAATAAACACCAAAATTGGTGCCACCGCCTTTAGCGCGCCGACGAACAGCGTTCCAAGTAGTCCGAGCGCCACGCCGACACTTGGCAACAGCCAGCCCACCAGTACGCCAAGCACCAACCCGATAATAATCAGTGGCACCAGTCCTATTCGTTGGTACATTGCTATTAATGAACGCATCAATCCACCCTCATCCTTATTGATAATCCGATAATGTCAAAACAGCATGATAAATGGGCGGAGATGGTAGCATTTTTTTGCTGCTGCGCCTACTCACGCATGCTTATCGGCAGTAGAATTGTGGGTTTTTGATGAGATACAGCGAGGTAGAAGGAGTATTGATAACGGTTGGTTTTTGCGACATAAAACAAAGGGTTATGAGAAGAAGTGCTATAAGCGAAAATGCTCAAGGGTCGCCCCTTGCTGCTGGTAATGCTTATATTTGTCGCGCCCCGTTGCCACGCTGTTATCATCAGGACGGATAATTTCTAAAATACGGCTGATGCCTTGCGGCGGATGCGTACTGGTATCGCCAATCGGTGAATCATTGAGATTCAGTACCAAGCCTTGAAACTCAGGGGGAAGCGCCTGACACAAATAGGCGATGGGTACTTGCCGCGCCTCAGTTGGTATAGGCGCCTCTTGATTGTCCATCAGCTGATGCGGAATAAAGCTGTCCGCCTGCTGTGTCCACAGTAGGGTATCGAGCTGGGTTAATAAATCGCGATCACTGGCGACAATCGCCAGCGGCGCGCTGCTTTGCTGTAGCACCTTTTGTGTCAATTGACAAACAAAGCCCAAGATATCTTGGGCTTTATTGTCGTTTAATAAGTAAAAACTGACCTGCATAGCAGTTTAGACCGCTTCAGCATGGTTTTTTAGGTACTGCATAAATAGCGGTACAGGACGACCTGTCGCGGCTTTTTGTGCGCCTGAGTTCCACGCGGTGCCTGCGATGTCTAAGTGCGCCCAAGGTTGACCATCTTCGACAAAGCGCGATAGGAAGCACGCAGCAGTGACCGAGCCTGCGGCGCGGCCGCCGATGTTTTGCATGTCCGCGATGGGCGAATCGAGCTGCGTCTGGTACGCGTCATCCATCGGCATGTGCCATACCAAATCGCCCGATTGTTCACTGGCGTTCTCAAGGTCGAACAACACGTCTTCATCGTTGCTGTATACGGCTGAACGGTGATGCCCAAGCGCAATAATACACGCACCTGTTAGTGTTGCCACATCAATGATGGCAGCAGGCTGGTAGTTTTGCTGTACGTAGCATAAGGTATCGGCAAGTACTAAACGACCTTCGGCATCGGTGTTTAGGATTTCAACCGATTTACCATTCATCGCGGTGACAATATCGCCAGGACGGGACGCATCGCCTGAAGGCATGTTTTCTGCGCACGCCAAGGCGCCAACGACATTAATGGGCAAGCGCGCTTCGCACAAGGCTTTGATGGTACCGATAACCGCGGCTGAGCCGCCCATGTCAAATTTCATCTCATCCATGGCTGCACCTGGCTTGATAGAGATACCGCCTGAATCAAAGGTCACGCCCTTACCCACGAGTACAATCGGCGCGTCATCTGAGGTGTCTACGGTTTTGGTGGTGTCTGCGTCTTTGGCTTTTTTGCTCGGTAATTTACCCGCTAAGGTTTTTAGTGCGCCAGTTTTCACCGCGTTGGTGGTGATACCTGATTTGCCGCGATATTCTAAGATGACCAATTTGCCTTCTTTGCTTGAGCCTTGGGCAACGGCTAAGAAACAGTTCATGCCAAGCTCAGCCATGTCGTGCTCGTCCAATACCTTGACGGTTAATAGGTCAGGATAGGCTTTTTCAAGCGCAAGCGCTTGGTCGGCCATATAGGCAGGGAAGCAAATATTACCTGGCTCATTCGCCACGTCACGCGTCAGGCTTTGACCTGCAAACACGGCTTTGGCAAAGTCGACCGCAGGCGCGTAACGCTCATCAGCAAGCAGATAAATTGCAGTGAGACGCGGGGTCGTTTGCTCAGATTTGTATTTGTCAAAGCGGTAGCTGGCTGCCAATAGCTCTAACGCAAACTGCTGCACGCGGGTGCTGTCAAGAGCATCATCGAGCGCGATGGTCAGTGCTTCAACGCGTTTTTGCGTGTTGTCATAAATGGTACGCGCGATTTTTTGTAAGCCTGCTTGGTTGAGTTTGTCGGCATTGCCCACGCCTACGAGTAACAATTGAATGGGATTTTGCTTGGTGGTTTTTTTGTCTCCTGCCAAGGCATAATCGACCACGGTTTCGCCCGCTTTGCCTTTAAAATGAGAGACCTCAATCAATTGCTCAATGCGCGTTTGATAATCGCCAAGCGAGCCGCCCAAGATATTTTGTTCCTCATCGACCAACACCACAAGGCATGAGGCATCTTTTGGCGTGGGTTTTTTCAGTATTTTTTTGGTGTGCGTTAGCGGCAGTTGGTTGGTTAAACTGATATGCATATTGTTATCCTTTTTTATCAACTTTATAAAAAACGCCTTATGTTAAGGTGTTGGCTGCTAATAAGTAGTCTTTGCCTATAAGGCGCGCAAATATGACGAACAGTGTAGCATATCAGATGGCAAAGACGCTGTCTGCAAGGCTTGGGTAATGTTTGCAAACACTTTCGCCCGCCATTTTTTACAAAAACGTGCTAGCATTAGCGGTTATTTTTTGGCCTTTTGCCTTGGTTTAACGTGAGCTTTGTCCGATGATATTACGCCGCTATATGACCCGTCAGGTTGCGTCTACCACCGCCCTTGTTTTGGGATTTTTGGTGGTACTCATGCTGGGTGGGCGTTTGATACGTTATTTTGGTATCGCGGCAGAAGGCGGGCTGGATATCAGCCTGCTGTTTGTGATTATCGGTTATAACTTACCGTATTTTTTAGAGCTGATTTTGCCGCTGTCGTTCTTCATTGGTTTGATGCTGGTGTTTGGACGACTGTATGTTGACCAAGAAATGGCCGTAATTAATGGCAGCGGACTGTCCCGCGGCAAGCTTGCGCGCTTAATGACGCCACTGATTTTGGTGCTTTTTGTGTTTGAGGCAGGCTTGTCAGTCGTTGCGAAACCTTGGGGTGTGGGCGCTTCAGAAGCGGTATGGCAGCAACAAGCGCTGAGCAGTGCCTTTGATTTGATTCGTCCGCGTGAGTTTATTAGCAGCGGCAATTACCATCTGTATGTCGGCAGCTTAAGCGATGATAAAAAACAGCTGCAAGATGTGGTGTTGATTCAAAATAAAGACAACAGTGTAGAGACAGCAAACAACAGCGCCGACGGCGAGCAAACGACGGTTGATGAAGCGACGATTAATGACAATCTACCGCGTGCTCTGACCACCAGTATTGATAACGTGCCCTCGATTCGTAAAGACATCATTACGCTTGCCAAGCGCGCCGAGCAGGTTGAAGGCAGCGAGAATGGGCAGGCGCAGCTCGACTTGTTTCAAGGTCGCCGCTACGAAGTCGCCGCCAACAGTTTAAAATACAACCAAGTCAGCTTTGACCGTTATCGCATCACTTTGAACGAATCTCCCAAAGAAGTAGTAACCGAAGACAATATCGAAACCCAAGCCATCATGCCGCTATGGCAAGCCGCGACCCGTGGCGAGTCGGCACGCGATGATACGGCGGTGATGGCCGCACAAGCTGAGCTGGGCTACCGTTTGGCCTTGCCGTGGTTGATGATTATTGCGTCCATGCTTGCCGTACCGCTTGCCCAAGTCCGTCCGCGGCAAGGGCGCTGGCTACGTTTGTTCCCCTCGATTTTATTGTTCGTCAGCTGTGCGCTCGGCATCATTTCTCTAAAAAATGCCGTAGCAAAAGGCAGTGTCAGTGTGTGGTCGTATGCGTGGCTGGTGGTCAGCTTTATGCTGCTGGCACTATATCTGAATTGGGGCAGCCGTATTCAACATCGTGTACGTTTTCGCACGTCAAAAGACGCGGCGCAGCAAGGAGGAGCACGCTAATGCCATGGTCTGAATTGCCTGCACTGCGCGTATTGTCGCGTTATGTCAAATGGAATGCGCTGGCCTCAATTGTGGCAGCAGTCGCAGGTCTATGGGCGCTGCAAGTGGTGTTTGCTTATTTATCTGAACTCGATTCGCTTAGCGACAGCTATACCATGGGCGATGCTATGCGCTTTATTCTGTATCGTTCGCCGTACTTTTTAGAGCAGTTTATGCCGACAGGGGCGCTGCTCGGTGCGGTGGTTGGCTTGGGTCTGCTGGCCAATAAAAGCGAGCTGGTGGTCATGCGTGCCGCTGGCGTGAGTATTTATCGTATTGTCGGCTGGGTCTTACAGCCTGCGCTGGTATTTGTGGTGCTCGCCTTAGCGCTCAATCAGTTCGTGCTGCCACACAGCAATCAGCTGGCAAATGACATCAATAGTGACGACGGTGACAGCATCACTTCAGTACGCGGTTATTGGAGCGTACAACCACGCGTGGCGGCAACAGCAGAAGATGAAGCGGCGGGTGGCAATGATATTTTATATATCGACTATGCTGATGTCGCGGGCAATCTAGGCACGATTAAGCGCTGGCATTTGGATGACAATGGCAACTTGGTTACCGCGATTCGTGCATCTAGTGGAAACTACGATGGCGAAGTCCAAGTCCCTGATGGCAATGGCGAGCCGCAAAGCCGCTATGTGTGGCGCCTGAACAACATGACCGAGCTGAGCATCGCCCAAGGCTTTGACAGCTCGCAAGTCCAAAGTGCCAGTGACACGCTGGTCTTGCCATTTGCGCCAAAGTCGGTATCGCTATTAACCCGTGATGCCGAAAACTTATCGCTCACCGAGTTGTATGCGCATCGTCAGCTGATGGCGGAACAAAACAAGCGCTCGCTGTCACATGAGCTGGCATTTTGGCAAAAGCTATTATCACCTTTATCTATCTTATCTTTGGTCGTGGTTGCCTGCTCTTTTGTTTTTGGCTCATTGCGCACGCACAGTTTGGGTTTGCGTATTGTGGTGGCGCTACTGTTCGGTCTGCTCTTTAGCTATCTTCAGGACTTGGTCGGGTTTATATCTTTGGCGACAGGATGGTCACCGATGCTGATGGTGTTGCTGCCGATTGTCGCCAGTGCAGGACTGGGACTGCATTTTATTAAGCGGCAAATGTAAAAATCACACTGCAGAACGGCATAAAAAAAGCACCCAAAGTAAGGGTGCTTTTTTGTGATTAAATACTGAAAGACGTCTAGCATTTCGTCTTAGTCTTTGGTCGCCATCGTGATGGTATAGGTTTTGCCTTGTTTCACTTTTGAGGCGTGCCCAAAAACTTCGGTAAAGGCGCGGCGCATAAACTGACGCAAACCATTAATCGTCACCACATAAAAACGCCCACCGCTACGCATACGCGCATGCGCGTCGAGCAAATATAAATAGTGCTGCTCTTTGCCCACTTTGGCAGGCAAGTTGGACATTACAAGGCTAAAGTCCTTGTTTGGGTCAACATGGTTAAAGCCGTTTGATAAGTGCACATCGACATTGTGCAGGCTATTTTTTTCACAGTTTTGGCGGGCATATTCCACCGCCATAAAATCCTTGTCCACCAAGGTATGCTGACCGTTTGGACACTCACGCGCGGCAGTCATACCAAGTACGCCATAGCCGCAGCCCAAATCAATCGAATCATCATCAGGCAAAAAATCCACATAATCGAGCAGCATCAGGCTGCCGTCATCGAGCTTTTGCGGGGAAAAAATGCCCCACGTGGTGGTAAAGTCAAAGGGCTTGCCGAGCACGTCTTGGCGAAAGGCAATGTCCTCACGCCAGTGCTGGGCGTTTCTTAACAAGTCGGCAGGCGGTCGATGGCTCATGGGATTCCCAAACTATTGATATATAAAAAGTGCGAGACATAGGCGCCCGCTAAGATAGCCGCTATTGTAGCGGCAAATAGGGAATTTTGCAGCATCCGATTGACAGAATTGTTGGCGCTGATGATTGTCGATACTGACGCATATCTGGTTTTAATACGCGTCATTAATTGACGACTTTGATACTGCGCGGACTGGGTACAATCATATACACGTTGGGCGTTTCTATCACTTCAAGTGCAGTCAATGAGATGGTATCACCGATATGACCGTCAAACTTTTCACCACGCGAAAAATCCGTCACCGTAGTGTATTCTTGTCCTTTGCTATCGCGTAAAAATAGAATTTGACCATGCTCAGTGGGACGAACCATCTCTACTTGTAGCTGCATTTGCTGGGCACTCGGGGCAGTAGTTGCGCTGCTAGTATCGCTCGCCATCATCGGCGCAGTCGTACTACACGCGGTTAAAACTATTAAGCCTGAGCATAATAAGGTACTTAAAAACGTCTTCATTGAGTCTCCTTTTATGGCTGGTTATGACAATAATAGCAAGATTGATGCGATTGAGGACAAAATTTATTGACCATTAGCAGAGCTGCTGTGCTGATTTTTGTCATTAAATCAGTAACTAACGCCATATCAAATGCTTTTATTATCATTCACCCAAGCGCTTCTTTAACACATAATCAAACACAAACGGACCAAAGGGCAAAAATGAACCAATCACGCCAGCGGGTATTGCCCAAAGCGGTAATTTGATTTTCGCTGCCGTAAAAAACAGCACCACAATATAAGCGATAAATAGCGCGCCATGTGCCATGCCGACATAGCGCACCATCTCAGGCATGCCGAGCATGTATTTGAGCGGCATCGCCACGCACAAAAGGAGTAAAAAAGACGTGCCTTCTAAATAGCCCATGACGGTCAGTTTTTTTAAGGCAAACTGTTGTGATTGGCTTAAAGCAGAGGCAGGGGTTGATGATGCGTAAGACACAATACAATCCTTGGGTCGTCAATAAATAAGATTTGAAAATGGTATTCACCCGCGTGGGTGATGCTCGGCGTGCAGTTGTTGCAGACGCGCAGTCGCCACATGGGTATAAATCTGCGTGGTGGACAAGTCGCTGTGCCCGAGTAGTAGCTGGACGCTGCGTAAGTCCGCGCCATGATTAATCAGGTGCGTGGCAAAGGCATGGCGCAAGGTGTGCGGGGACAACTCTTTGTCAATCGCGGCGGTTTTGGCATAGCGCTTAATTAAATACCAAAAGTTTTGCCGCGTCATATAGCCACCTTGTGCGGTTAAAAACACCGCTTGGCAGTTGCCCGCCTTAAGATGCGCCACCAGCTCGCCGCGCCCGTAGGTTAAGTAATCCTCAAGCGCGCCCAACGCATATTCTCCAAGCGGCACAAGGCGCGTTTTGTTGCCCTTACCCGTAATCTGTAGCCAGCCTGCGTTTAGATTGACCTGCTCCAGCGTGAGATGTATCAGCTCGCTGACGCGCAGCCCGCAGGCGTACAATACCTCAAGCATTGCCTTATCACGCAGTCCGAGCGCAGTGTCCAAATCGGGCGCAGCAAGTAGGCTTTCGACATCGGCTTCGGACAAGTCCTTGGGCAAACTGCGTCCAAGCTTGGGCGTTTTGATACGCGCGCACGGATTGTCTTCGCGCACGTTTTCCGTCACCTGCCAGCCAAAAAACTGACGTAAGCTTGAGAGCACGCGTGCTTGGGTGCGGGCGGTTTTATTGTCGCGGGACAAGGTGGCTAAATAATGCTGCACATCTTCTGCTTGCCAATCAGGCAGCGGTGTGGCGGTACTTTGGATGGCATGATGCAAGTCGCGGATATAGGCATTGCGTGAGCGCGTGGCCAGACCGCGTGCCACGAGGGCGGCGCGAAAGTCGCTTAAATACGGCGGCTCCGCGTCGATGGCGACGGCTTTGGGTTTTCTGGGCTGTAGGGCGCGGTCACGGCTCATAACGGCTCACTTGGCTCATTGAACACTACAGCAATTTTTTCTTAACCAAATAGCGATAGCGTTCAGGGCTCACCGCTTCGGTATCTTGTCCAAGCAGCGTGTGCCCCAAATGGCGACAAAAATTAGGAATATCGCGGGTGGTGGCAGGGTCGGTTGCCAAAATCTCAATTACCTCACCGCCGTCCGCCTTGCGAATCGCTTTGTGCAGCAGCATCACAGGCTCAGGGCAAATCAGCCCTTGGGTGTCCAAGTGATGGTCAATATGAATTTCATTTAATGCAGCATCAGTCATAATCAAGCCCGCTTAGTCATCGTTATCAATATAAAAGGTAAGAAAAAGGTATGCGATTAAAGCGTACTTTATTCAACGGCCGTGCCTTGATGCGCCTCGGTGTCGGCTAAAAATTTAAAAAAGCGTCTAAAGTTGGCACGAAATAAAAACGCCACGCCCAGCCACGATGCCAGCCCAATCCAAATACTTGAGGCGAATAACAAACCGCCAATCAATAACACGGTCGAGATACCAACGCTCAGCGTAATCATTGACGGCTGGCTTAAGCGGTAACGGTACAGTACGAGCGCATCATAAACCGTTAAAGGAATGGTCAGCGCAATCAGCACATACGGCAGATAATAAAACAGCTGATACAGCACATCACTGCTATGAAAGCGCTGCAAACTGGCTATCGTCCCAAAGACAATAAACGCTGCCAGCGCGGCATAGCACAGATAGATGGCGATGGTGTTGGCACGCTTTGCGCCCTCAATACGCGCAATGGCAAGGGGAGAAAAACCATGCCGCAGGGCATCAGAGGATTGGCTCATAACAAACAATACCAGCGGTTAAAAAAAGAGACGCATTATATCAAGACCATGGCGTATAGGTATTATCTCGCGCCTGCCAGCAGACAGCCGCGAGATAATAGATGAATGGTCAACAAGCCCTAGCCTTTTGCCAGTGCGGCAATGGGCACGGCGCTCGTTGGCTCAGAAAAATACGCCGAGAGCAAAATACAAGCGGAGATGTCATCAATCGGGTCGTTTGGCTGCTGAATCCAGCCTTCATCCCATGCCAGCTCGCGCGCAGCAACCGAGGTCAAGCGCTCATCGCACAGCAGTACCTCGACCGCCATACGCCGTTCGCTTAAGCGGTGCGCAAGGCGGCGGGCAAATTTGTGCGCGCGTTTGGAGAGCATGGAGCTGCTGCCGTCCATATTCAGTGGCAAACCGACCACCACTTGGGTCACTTTCCACACATCAATGATGCCGAGCAAATTGTCCCAATCAGGCTGACCGTTGTCCATCGCTAAAATATCAAAGGCACGCGCAGTATTGGTAATACTATTACCGAGCGCCATGCCCATTTTTTTGACCCCATAATCGAGTCCCAATATCAGCTGCGGCTTGTCATGTGTGCGTGCGGGTGCAGCGCTCATCGCCTCAGACAGCGTCATGGTAGCTACCTTTTGTTATCATCAAAAACCCTCAGTATATGGTCTCTGGTTATTGTGCTTAAATTATAACAGCCAGCCATTGCCATCAGGCATGACCAATGTCACTGCTTAAGCGCTCAAAATCGACCCCAATCTTATCCGCGGCCACTTGCCAGCGCTCATCAAACGGGGTATCAAACAATAAGGACAAATCGGCAGGACAAACCAACCAATCGCCACTTTCTAGCTCTTCTTCCAACTGCTTTTTGTTCCAGCTGGCGTGTCCCAAACATAGGTGGTAGTGCCCAACGCCCTGACCTGCCGCGATACGCTTTAAAATATCTTGGCTGGTGGTGATGCAGACATTTTCAGAAATCGCAAACGACGATGCCCACATCGGCTGTCCTGTATGCAGCACAAAGCCGACCTCAGGATACAGCGGACCGCCTGCCAATGCCAAATCGTCCATCACTTCAGGGGTGCTCACTTCAATGCCCAAATCTTCGAGCAGTTTGCCCACGCGCGCGGCGGGTATCGGACGATTGACCATCAGCCCAAGGGCGCCCTTATCGTCATGACGACAGATATAAATGAGCGACTGCGCAAAACGCGGGTCGGGCATTTGCGGCGCGGCAATTAAGAAGTGATGCGTCAAGTTGGTTTTGGACATAAGGGCACATATAAACGGTGAATAGAACCTTACTATATGGCGATATCCCCTAAAAAATCAACACAGTGTCCACTTAGGCATGCACATCTTGTAATAAGCTGCGCGCGTGTTCACGGGTCACCTCAGTGATGTTTACCCCGCCTGACATCCGCGCCAGCTCATCCACTTTGGCATCGCCTTCGAGCACGTCAAGGGCGCTCTCGCTTTGTTCTTCATGGTGTTTTTTGACCAAGATATGCTGATGCGCTTGCGCGGCAACTTGGGCTTGGTGGGTGATGGCGAGCAGCTGCTGTTTGTCGCCAAGCTTACGCAGCATCGCGCCGACCACTTGCGCAGTCGCGCCACTAATACCCACATCGACCTCATCAAATACCAGCATCGGTTTTTGCTCATCCGTGCCTTTGGTGGCTTGTAGCACTTGCATCACTAGCGCCATCCGCGACAGCTCACCGCCCGAGGCAATTTTGTGCAGCGCTTGCATCGGCATACCCACGTTGGCACTAAACTGTAGCTCAATATCATATAAGCCTGTCGCGTTGCCTTGAGTTTTGGGCATAAAGACAAATTCGCAGCGCGCATTGGGCAAGGCCAGCGGCTGTAAATGCGTCACCAGCTGCTCGCACACCATGGGCGCGGCGGCTTGGCGCTCATGGTGCAGCTGCTCGGCAAGGGCTAAGTACGTCTGCCACGCGCTGTCAATTTGTGCAGACATGGCAGCGCTACTGGGCGCATTTTCTAGCGTCTCCAGTTCGTCTTGCCATTCTTTTGCGGTGTCTATCAGCGCCCCTGTCAACACCCCATGTTTACGTGACAAACGGTGCCCAAGGCTGATGAGGTTATCAAGGGTTTGTAAGCGCTCAGGGTCAGGAAGCTGCTGCTCGGCATAGTCGCGCAGTAGTGCCGTGACGTCAATAATGTGCTGCTGCGCCAAATACAGCTGCTCGGAGGCTTGCGCAAAGGTTTGGCTGACACTGCTTTGTCCATCGCACAGCTTGATGGTTTGCCCAATCAAGGTCATCACATCAGGCTCATCGCTGTCGTTGTCGAGCAAATGTAGGCTGTGGCTTGCCTCAACCATCAGTGCTTCGATATTGGACAGCTCTTCGTGCTCGGCTTCAATCGCCGCATAATCGATGTCTAATAAAGGCGCAACATCGCTTAATTGGCTGTTTAATAAAGTGATGCGGTCTTGGCGCTGCGCCTCGTGTGCGGCAATCTCTTTGGCTTCACGCACCAGCGCTTGATGGGCGTAATAGGCCTCTGCGGTTTGTTTGGCAAGTTTGCTGGTCGCCGCCATTTCATCGAGCCATTCAACCACAAATTGCGGCTTTAATAAGGCTTGCTGTGCGTGCTGGCTGTGCATACTGACGAGCAGCGCGCCCAAGCTTTTTAATTCAGCAAGGCTAACGGGCGTACCATTAAGCCATGCTTTTGAACGTCCATTACGGCTAAGCTGTCTGCGAATCATCACCTCAGGCTCATCAAGCGTGCGCTCATGCGCGGCAAACCAATCGGTGACCGCCTGATGATTGGCAACATCAAATTGCGCGTAAATATCCGCGTGCGGCGCGCCGTGTCTGACCATGGCACTGTCCGCGCGCCCGCCAATACACAGCAGCAGCGCGTCAAGCAGCAACGATTTGCCCGCGCCTGTCTCACCCGTAATGACGTTAAAGCCCTCAGACAAGCCAATCTCATGCTCAGCAATCAAGGCAAACTGGTACAGCGTTAAAGATAGTAGCATCAAGTTCTCTCATGACAGACAAAAAAGGCGATACCGCCAGTGTGGACACAGCAATAAGGCAGCTTAAACTGCAGCAAACAGACGCAAAGAAACGCGCCAAAATACGCCATAGATGGTCATTAGCCTAGCCATAACCATGCCCAAAAGCAACCAAATTATGCGTGCTATTGTAGCTTAATTTGTGTCTGATAAAATCAACTTTATGAAACTAAAGTTATTGATAATGATGAATAATTTTTTTAAATCTACGAAAATTCTGTCTTGCCATTCGTACAAATCCCTACGCATTCTACTGCCTTGTAACAAACTTTACAGATATAATGTGGTAGCATTATCTTACCTAATCACAAACTCAGCGCACAATTTGCATAGGCTTTATGTACATAATGGTCATAGCCTGCTTTATGGTGACTGACTACATAAACAGAGTGAACCGATAAGGGAGCGTAGCCGCGTTATACCGTGAATGGTATACAGCTAAAAGGATACGCATCTTGCAGTGACTTATTTTTTAGTTTAGCAATAATTATTTGATAAGGAAGCCACTATGTCAGCGGCACAATATAAGAATGTGACCATCAATGCGCAAGCCAGCATCTCTTATGATGGACGTTGCTCAAGCCATACCATTATGTTCGAAGACGGTCGCCAAAAGACCCTTGGGGTAATTTTGCCTTGCGACAACATGGTCGAGCATTACCAATTTATTACCAATACCTCAGAGCGTATCGACATCATCAGCGGCGAATGCGAAGTGCAGCTACATGGCGAAGAAGACTTCAGCTATTACCGTGCAGGTCAGGGTTTTGTGGTTGAAGGCGACAGCGGCTTTAATTTGCGTACCGAAGAGATTGTACAGTACGTTTGTCATTTAGAAGGCTAATCGCCGATAACGACAGTTGATAGTCTGCCGCCACGTGCGGCAGTTGTTTTTTTAATGGTAGGCTTATTATGGCAAAACCCATTTATTTTTATGGTATCCATGCGATTGACGCATTATTAAACCAGCGTCCTATGGATGCGCTGAGCTTATTTGTGCAGCAAGGTCGTGACAAAGACCCGCATGTGGCACAGATTATCGAAACTGCGAATGCCCATGGCACGAGCGTCCAATACAGCCAAAAAGACAAGTTAAGCCAGTTGTGCGGTAGTCCGCAGCATCAGGGAGTGGTACTGCATGCGCGTCCGCTCAGCTTTGCCGATGAGCGCTGCTTGGATACCCTTATTAATGATGAGCAGTGCTTGTTTTTGATCCTTGATCAAATCACAGACGCGCATAACTTTGGCGCGTGTTTGCGCACGGCTGTGGCAATGGGTGTGGATGCGGTAATTATTCCCAAGCACCACGCTGCCAGCCTCACACCAACCGTTGCCAAAGTCTCTGTTGGTGCAGCAGAATTAATGCCGATTGTTAGCGTGACCAATTTAGCGCGTACCTTAGGGCAGTTAAAACAGGCAGGCGTGTTTGTGTATGGTACCGCGCTTGAAGCCGATGCCAAGCCTATTAGCGCGGTCGATATGCGCGGCAAAACAGCACTCGTTATGGGCTCTGAAGGCGAAGGCATGCGCCGATTGACCATGGAATGCTGTGATGAGCTGGTGTACATTCCCATGTCAGGCAACGCGCAAGGCAACCTACAAAGCCTAAATGTCAGTGTTGCCACAGGCATGGCGCTCTATGAAATCAACCGTCAGCGTCAGTCTGATTAAGCGTTATTCTAAACGCCCGCCAAACTTAAATACTGTGCGTGTAGCGGCTCTAGCTGCGCGTACAATGCCTCAAGGCTTGATTCGTTATACACCACATCATCAGCGTGTTTATTGCGCTCGCTCCGCGCCAACTGATTGGCCATAATGTTTTTGATTTTGGCGACACTTTGATCATCGCGTAGACTGGCACGCGCCAACTGCGCGTCCTCTGGGGCATCAATCACCAAAATACGCTGGCATAAATTGGCCAGCCCTGCTTCTGCTGCCTCAATAAGTAACGGCGCAACCAAGATACTGTAAGGCGAGCGGCTATTGACCAGCTGCTGCTTTGCCGCCTCACGAATGGCGGGATGGGTAATCGCTTCTAGCGTCATCAAGGCGTCAGGATGGTTAAACACATGCGCGCGTACTGCAGGGCGATCCATCTCACCTGAAGGCAAAAGCACCCAATCGCCGAGCTTTCTTTGTATTTTAGCAAGCGTTGGACTGCCTTTTGCCACTACCGCGTGCGCAATGACGTCTGCATCAATCACCTCAATGCCTTGTTTGGCAAACCACGCGCTCGCTGCCGATTTACCGCTACCGATACCGCCTGTCAGACCAATAACGATAGTCGTTGGTGTCTCGTCATTGTTTGTAGATAAAGAAGACGTAATTTGCTGAGTTAATGACATAAAATTGACTTATTCGCTTGGTACTATTAAAAATAAAAAGCGCTCAAAACAAAGAAGCGCCCCATAAAAAAGAACAATAAAGACTAAGGACAGCGTACGTGTTGGGGCGGGGAAAATAGCAATAATAACAGCCCGCCCAGCCCCTCATTATTGCAAATTAAGCATACATACCCAAATACCACGTCACAATATCATTACCATAAAGCAGCGCTACAATGCCCGCGATTGCAATATAAGGGCCAAAGGCAAACGGATGGCTTTCGCCCTCAATCTTCATTAATACAATACCGATAATGGCGCCAAGAAGCGATGATAATAAAATAATCAGTGGCAGCATGGATGCGCCAAGCCATGCGCCGAGTGCTGCTAATAGCTTAAAGTCGCCTTGACCCATACCGTGTTTTTTGGTGAGTAAATAAAAGAGCCACACCACGACCCACAGTGATAAAAAGCCCAACAGCGCTCCCCAAACAGAGGCCGTTGGTGACACAAACCAGCCTTGCGTATTGACTGCAAGACCCAATCCCAATAAAGGAAAGGTCAATCTGTCAGGCAACAGCTGCGTATCAAAATCAATGCCAGTTAACGCAATCAGCACCCATACCAAAACCAGCGCAGACAGCCCTGTCGCCGTCACACCAAAATGATAAATCACGAGCGCCGACAGCAAAGCCGTTACCAGCTCAACAAACGGATAGCGGATACTGATGCGATGCTTACAATCAGAACAGCGACCGCGTAAAAAGAGCCAGCTGATAAGCGGAATATTTTCGTACCAGCGAATACGATGGTCGCAATGGGGACAGCGAGAAGCAGGCGTACTTAATGTAATGGGTGTATCGTTGGTCGCAATATTGACCAAAGGCGCCGTGTGCAGACTGGGCATGTCTGGCTGCGCTGCCAAAAATTGACTCGACTCTTGGCGCCAAGCGTGGTGCATCATCAGCGGCATACGGTGAATGACCACATTTAAAAAACTACCCACACACAGACCAAGCAGCGCAAACAGCACCAAAGCAAGATTCATATTGTCTTGTAATAACGTAAAAAACGACATGACCAACCTATTTTATTTAGCCGACAACCGAACCCATTTGGAAAATAGGCAAGTACATAGCAATCACCAAACCACCGACCAAAACCCCAAGAATCGCCATAATCATCGGCTCCATGAGACTGGTCAAACCATCCACAGCATTATCCACTTCGTTCTCGTAATATACGGCGACTTTATCGAGCATCTCTTCTAGACTACCTGCTTCTTCACCGATACCGACCATCTGAATCGCCATACTGGGGAACAGATTGGTACTGCGCATAGAAAACTGGAGTTGTTGACCAGTGGCTACGTCATTTTTGATTTGCTGCGTGGCGTTATAAAACACCACATTGTTGGTTGCCCCAGCGGTGGAGTCCAGTGCATCAATCAAGGGCACACCTGCTGCAAACGTGGTAGATAAGGTACGCGCAAAACGAGCAATAACCGCTTGATAGGCGATTTTGCCAAAAATAGGCGCTTTTAAGGTAGCGCGGTCTAATAAGTCACGGAACTTTTTACTGCGTTTTCTACCTTCTGAAAAGGCAATCACTGCACCACCGATAAAGACAATTAAGATAAACCACCACGACTGCATCCATTCGGACATACCGACCACCATCTGCGTAAACGCTGGCAATTCTGCGCCAAAAGAGGCAAACAAATCGGCAAATACAGGCACGACTTTTACCAATAGAATAATGGTAACAATAATGGCGACGATAATAACTGCGATTGGGTATTTCAATGCTTTTTTGATTTTGGCTTTGAGCAGTTCGCTTTTTTCTTTATAGGTCGCGACCCGCTCAAGCATGGTCTCAAGTGCCCCTGACTGCTCCCCTGATGCCACAAGCGAGCAAAATAAATCATCAAAATAACGCGGATGCTTGCGCAGGGCAGAGGCAAAGGTACCGCCTGCTTCAACATCGGTTTTGATGGCCAATACCAAATCTTTCATGCTCGGATTGTCTAGAGAGTCAGCAACAATCTCAAACGATTGCGTCAGTGGCACACCTGCTTTCATCATGGTGGCCAACTGACGTGAAAAAATAGCGATATCAACGGGCTTGATGCCCTTTTTCATATTGAACAAGGCTTTGGGTTTTTTCTTGATGCTCTTAACTGTGATACCTTGCTTACGTAACGTGGCTTTGGCCAGCTCCATATTACGGCTGGTCGTCTCGCCTTTAACCTTTTGCCCGCGTCTATTGACACCATCATAGACAAAGTCCAGCAGCATGTCGGTTTTTACCTTCGCTTTTGCCATGTGTTACCCCAATACGGTTTGGCTGGTATACGCAAAATTGGGCACGCAGATGAGTGTCACAACATTGCTGTATTTTTGTTGATTGTCTGTTTATCATAGCGCATTGCATCTTGACTCGCTACGCTTATCAGCGCCCATTTGCATGTCTGTGCGGCTACATGTTTTATTCAGAAGTGACGCGCATCATTTCTTGAATACTGGTCACGCCTTGCAAGACTTTCATGATTCCTGAACGACGTAAATCACGAAAACCACCAGCAACCGCCGCATCTTTAATGTCAATGGCGTTGCCATCCTCCATAATAATGCGTGAGATGTCAGGCGTGACTTTCATGACTTCATAAATACCCACACGACCTTTGTACCCTTCGCGGCACTCACCACAGCCAACAGGCTCATAAATGATATTACCAGCATCGTCCAAGTCGTCATCAGTAAAACCAAGCTCAAGCAGACTGGGACGCGGCAAATTAACAGGTTTTTTACAATTTGAGCACAGACGCCGTGCCAAACGCTGAGCGATAACCAAGTTGACCGAGGTGGCAATGTTAAAAGAGGCGACGCCCATATTACGCAAACGGGTCAAGGTCTCAGGCGCGGAGTTGGTGTGCAAGGTGGAGAGTACCATGTGTCCTGTTTGTGCCGCTTTGATGGCGATTTCTGCAGTTTCTAAATCACGAATCTCACCGACCATGACGATATCAGGATCTTGGCGCAAAAAGGATTTTAGAGCACTGGCAAAGGTCAGACCTACTTTTGCGTTGACATTGACTTGATTGATACCCTCTAAGTTAATCTCTACAGGATCTTCGGCGGTCGAGATGTTGGTCGCGCCTGTGTTCAAAATATTAATCCCCGTATATAAGGATACGGTTTTACCTGAGCCTGTAGGCCCTGTGATAAGCAGCATGCCTTGTGGTTTGTTCAGCGCTTCTAAGAACAGTGCCTTTTGGTCAGGCTCATAACCGAGCGCATCGATACCAAGCATGGCCGATGAGGGGTCGAGGATACGCAAAACAATCTTTTCACCAAATAAAGTTGGCAACGAGTTGACACGAAAGTCGATGGCTTTACTTTTAGAGATTTTAAGTTTAATGCGGCCATCTTGCGGTATGCGGCGCTCAGAGATGTCCATCTGTGACATGACTTTTAAACGCGCAGCGATTTTTCCTGCCAACTGCACAGGTGGGCTGGCCATTTTTTGCATGACCCCATCAACGCGAAAGCGTACCCGATAGGATTTTTCATAAGGTTCAAAATGTAAATCAGACGCGCCCATACGAATGGCGTCAATCAGCATCTTATTGACAAATTTCACCACGGGTGCTTCATCTACACTGTCTGTTAACGTGGTTTCTGCTGTCGCACCCTCATTGACTTCGTCCAAACTGCCATCAAAATCACTGTCGCTAAAATTCGCAAAGCTCTGTACGCCGTCGGAAAAAGATTCGTCAATACAGCGTTTGAGTTTGTCTTCTTCGACCAGTACGGTCTCAATCGACAGACGCGAATTAAAGGCAATGGCATCAATCGCGTCAACGCGTGTGGGATCGCTAAGTGCCACGAACAAACGCTGGCCGCGCTTAAAAATAGGTAGAGCGTTAAACTTGCGTATGATTTTTTCATCAACCAAGTCTTTGGGAATAATGTTTTTATCAATGGTGCTCAAGTCAAACAAGGGGTCGCCAAAAGATTCAGACAGCAGTACTGCAATGGCTTGAGCATTGGCCATTTTATTATCGACCAAATACGACACCACGCTGATTTTTTGTTGCTGCGCTTCGTGTTGTGCCGCCTTCATGGCCTCGTCGCTTACAATACCTGCAGCAACGAATTGCTGTGCCAATCCTCCAAGCGTTCCTGATACGGTTGCCATGTATCTGCCTCCTTGATATGTGCTTTAGTCGTACACGCATGTACCTGTACTGCCGATTATAAGCGACAGCGCTGTCATTGTATCAACCGTGGCATGAATAATGTTGTTGCGTGTTAAAAACACTGATGTCTCGATGTCGCGGCTAAGTATTTACAGTCGTTATAGTTTTCGTGATAAATAAATGATTTGCAATGTATTATGGCATGACCGCGCTATTTTTCGTATATATTTAGTAGACGGCAAATATTTGCTATACTGGCGCCGCTTGCGGCTATCAAACAGACCAGCCGCATCGTTAACTTCTTTATATCAATAGCGCAAACAAGGTAGATACAGCATGCAGTCTTGGGTCATTGGCAATTGGAAACAAAATCCAGCAACGCAGCACGCGGTCAATACATTGATTGATGAGTTGCAAGAGGCAATGTCTGCAAGTCTTGCGCCAAGCTGCCAGCTAATGGTAGCACCAAGTTTTATACATCTTGCTGCGGTCGCCGCGCAATTAAACGAGACAGACATTTTATGCGGTGCTCAAGATGTCAGTGCCCACAGTGCCAGTACAGGCGCGTACACAGGCGATGTGTCTGCTGCGCAAGTACAGGACACGGGTGCACACTGGACGATTTTGGGTCATTCAGAGCGCCGTCAGTATCATCACGAAGATCATGATACGCTTGTGCAAAAAATGAACCATGCCTTACATCAAGGTCTTGGGGTCATTTTTTGTATTGGTGAAAGCCAGCAGCAATATGATGCCAAAGAAACGCTAGATGTGCTGGATACGCAGCTAAAGGTCATCGCTGAAGTCACTCAAAATCTCGATGACACAACTGTCTTGTCCGAAAAGCTGATCGTTGCCTACGAGCCTGTATGGGCGATTGGAACAGGAAAAGTGCCAACGGTAGTTGAAGTCAGCGATACGCATGCGCACATTAAACAAACACTAGCAAGCTATCATCATGCTCTTGGCAGCACCGCAGTGCTTTACGGCGGCAGCGTCAATGCCGATAATGCGCCTGACTTTGCCGCAAGTGACGTGGTTGATGGCGCGCTGGTTGGCGGTGCGTCATTAAAAGCCGCCAGCTTTTTGGCAATCGCTGAAGCGTTTGCGGCAACTAAAGGGAATAAATAAACCTTTTTATACCTTTATAGGGACTGCCTGTCTATTTTTATTGACTGTTAATAGGACAGTTTTTGATACAAAAAAAGCAGGCAAAAGCGTCCGCTGATTTAACAGCGCGACGGTAATCGTGTACAATGCCTCGCATTTGACATTAATTTTATGTGTTATACGGCGCCGTTTTCTGTGCTTTGCTTAAGATTTATAGAGGAGCAGAGGTACGAAACGCCGTCTTTATCTTTGTTACTTGTCGTCGTCGGGCGACAAAAGAGGTGACCATGTTTACATTCATATTGGCCTTACACATTATTGTGGCGATTGGCATGATTGGTTTGATTTTGATACAGCATGGCAAAGGCGCAGATGCAGGCGCTTCTTTTGGTGCAGGCTCTTCGGCCACCGTATTTGGTGCTGCAGGTAGTGCTAATTTTTTGACTCGCGCAACGGGCGTATTGACCGCCATCTTCTTTATCACCAGTATGGCGCTTGCGGTACATGCGCGCAATCAAGCAGAAGACCAGTTTCGTTTAGACGTGCCAGTCTCGGCACCTGAAACGCCGCGTCCGCTCACCCAAAGCCCTGAATAACGTACTTGCAATTTCCAAAAATTCACTTTACAATGCCTGCTTCATTATCGCGTGCTGATGGTTTTATAGACATATCGGTAGATAATGAACATAGAGATATTTTGCGATTGTGGTGGAATTGGTAGACACGCTATCTTGAGGGGGTAGTGGCGCAAGCTGTGGGGGTTCAAGTCCCCCCAATCGCACCAATAAATATCTGTATGAGATGGTTGATAACCAGCGCGGCACAGCGCGAAGTGAAGATAATCAATACGATATTTAAATTTATTTAAAATAAAGTTTGACAGAATGATTATCCTTAACTATAATGTGCATTCTAAATTGATGCGGGGTGGAGCAGTCTGGTAGCTCGTCGGGCTCATAACCCGAAGGTCGTTGGTTCAAATCCAGCCCCCGCTACCACTTTTTATACTGATTAATGTACGACATGTCATCAGTAGCTATTAACCCACCATTATGTTTGTGGGTTTTTTTGTATCTGATTGTCGGTGCTGTCACGGTATCTATTCTACTTATGTTAAGCTCTATGCCATTAGAGTGCGCTAACATCCGTTAGTCATGCTATCTGCATGAACCAAACCCATTTTGCGCTTTTCGGCGACTGTTTTCATTTGTTCTTATGTATTACGCCGATAGTGAGCAGTGGCTTTGTGCTGCCTGTCAGCTTGCTGATGTGCCGCTAAAGGATATGCTACTAAAAAAGCGATACGGCTTACAGAGAGTGAAATCGTGAAAAAGCACAGTAAACAAAAAAGCATAGACAACAAAACATGAATAATGACCGTAAACGATAGTGTTATTCGCGAGCGGTTGGCATCATCTATAGGAAATTAAACAGATATCATGAAACTTTCGACCAAAGTCACTGAATTGACCAGCATTATTGAGCCTGCTGTAGCGGCTTGTGATGTGGCATTGTGGGGCGTAGAATTCGTACCGCAAGGTCGCCGCTCACTGCTACGCATTTATATCGAAGCACTGCCTGAAGACAAAGCCGATGGCAAACAGGTTACTATTGAAGACTGTACGGCCGTGACCCATCAGGTCAGTGGTATTTTAGAAGTACACGACCCGATTGCTGGGGAGTATGTGCTTGAAGTGTCGTCACCTGGTTTTGACCGTGCATTTTTTGTCAGTGAGCAGTTGCTTGACTACATTGGTCAAAGTGTCAGCCTGCGTTTGATTCAAGCCATTGGTCAAGGCAGCGATAAGCGCCGCAAAGTGACAGGTAAGCTTGATGCGATGAAAGATGACAGTCTATTACTTACTACCAATGACGGCGAACAATTTGAAGTTGCCCTAAGCAACATCGATAAAGCCAATTTGGTGTACGAAGATCAGTAAGCTATAGCAATCAGCGTTAAATAGCGTATCATAAGTGCGCCAAGCGAATGCTTGTTTAAATAACTTATATACCCATGATAACAGTAAAGTCAGTATAGGACAGGTATACCATGAGTCGCGAGATTTTAACGGTTGTAGAGACCGTCAGTAATGAAAAAGGCTTAAATCCTGAAGATATCTTTGAAGCCATTGAAGACGCTTTGGTGGTATCGACTAAGAAAAAAGTATATACCGAGCAGCCAGAAGTGGCGATTCGCGTGTCTATTGACCGTGCTACGGGCGATTACGATACCTATCGTTATTGGACTGTGGTGGCGGATGAAGACCACGAGATGCCTGCGTGTCAGCTTGCCATTACTGACCTTGACCAAGATGAATGGTCTATCGGTGATATTAAAGAAGAGCAAATTGAATCGATTGAATTTGGTCGTATTGCCGCCACCCAAGCCAAGCAAGTCATTATCCAAAAAATCCGTGAAGCAGAGCGCGCGCTTGTCGCTGATGCGTTTGAGCCACGTGTTGGCGAGATGATGTTTGGTGAAGTGAAAAAGCAAACCCGTGATGGCTATATCATTGATTTGGGTGATAACGCTGAAGGCTATCTGTCACGTGACCAAATGCTGCCTCGTGAGCAGCTGCGCGTAAAATCACGCATCAATGCGATCTTGTATCATGTGAATCGTGAAAACCGCGGCGCGCAATTACTACTATCACGCACGCACCCTGAAATGCTGTCAGCGCTGATGCAAAAAGAAGTGCCTGAGATTGCTGAGCAAATCATCGAGATTCGTAACGTGGCTCGCTTGCCAGGTACGCGCGCTAAAATCTCAGTTAAGACCAATGACCATCGTATCGATCCCGTCGGTGCGTGTATTGGTATGCGTGGCACACGTATTCAAGCCGTACAACAAGAGCTGGACGGTGAGCGTATTGATGTCGTGGTGTGGTCAGATGATCCCGCACAGTACATCATCAGCGCGCTTGAGCCTGCTGATGTGAGCAGCATTATTCTTGATGAAGATACGCAAACTGCGGACATCATCTTTAGCACCAATGATCAGTTGGCGCGTGCGATTGGCTCACAAGGCCAAAACGTACGTTTGGCGTCAGAGTTGACAGGCTACAAGCTAAATATGATGCTCGAAGAAGAGTATCAGCAGCGTCAAGAAAACGAAACCAAAGCATACGTCAACTTGTTCTACGAGCGTCTAGAAGTGGATCAAGACCTCGCACAAGCCTTGGTTGATATTGGCTTTACCAGTATCGAAGAAGTGGCTTATGTTCCTGTTGAAACCTTTTATGACATCGAAGGTTTGGACGATGAAGCCATCGACATGATTCAAGAGCGCGCCAAAGAAGTGGTCATCTCTGATGAGCTGATGAAGCAACAAAACATGAAAGAGCCGAGCGAAGAGCTGCTTGCCCTTGATGGCATGACGACCAGCTGGGCGTATAAGCTTGCACAAAAAGACATCATTACTCTTGATGACTTGGCTGAGCAAGCGGTATTTGATTTAGAAGACATCGAAGGTTTGGATGCCCAAACGGCAGGCAAGCTGATTATGAAAGCACGGGAATCGTGGTTCAATGAATAGGCGTTGAGGGCATATCACTGTCTTTTGGTGGTATGCTATGCAGCAAACGTGCTTGTCTTGGCAGGCGTGCGTAATTATCAGTTAACCATGCCAAGACAACCCAAACGCAATCATTTGTAGCCAACAATTGAATTGAAATATAGCAAACAATAGACAGTAGGTGATAATCAATGGCAGATAAGACCGTCAAAGAACTGGCAGAAATGGTAGGCAAAACTCCGACCGCTGTACGACAGCAGTTGGTGGATGCTGGACTGCCTGCTCGTGGGGAGGATGACTCAGTCACCGAACTTGAGCAAGAAAAATTGGTGGCGTATTTAAAACAAAGTCATGGTCAGCAAGAAAAGCGCCGTATTAGCCTAAAATCTAAGACCACCAGTACCGCCCGCGTGACTGGCTCTTCGGGCAAATCGAAGAGTGTCAATGTCGAAGTACGTAAGAAAAAAGTATTCGAAAAACCGAATCCAGAACAGTTGGCACAAGAGATGGCGGCACGTGAACAAGCCAAAATCGAAGAACAAAAACGTGCTGAAAAAGAAGCCAAAGAGCGTGCTGAAGCGAAGAAAAAATCTGAAGAGCGCCAAGCAGCAACTTTGGCTGCTATGCGTGCAAGTTTGGGTTCAAGTAAAAGCGCAGATGACAGCAGTGAAAAAAGCGCAGGTTCAACCTCATCAGTCGTTGTCAAAAAAGGCAGCAAAGCGGTTGTAGAAGTTAAAGGTAAAGCGCCAAAAGACAAAGAAAAGAAAAAAGCAGTCGTTACTAAGCCAAAAGTAGAAACGGCAGCTGAGCGTAAAGAACGTGAGGCGCGTGAGAAAGAAGAAGAGCGTCTACGTCAAATCGAAGCAGAAACTCGCCGTAGCCAAGCTGAAGAAGCGCAAAAACGCACGCTTGAGCAAATGCGTAAAATGGCAGGTAAATATAGCGAGCGTGAGCCCACTACAGAAGTACGTAAAGATGAGCCACTTGCTGAAGGTCTGGTTGGAGAAGCGCTAGAAGAGTCGTTCGAAAAAGAACGCCGCGAAATCAAGCGCGGTGCAAACAGCACTACTCCACGTGGTCGTCGCCGTAAAAACCAAGAAGAGCGCGAAATCAAAAACCGTAAGCACGGTTTGCGTTCAAGCCAAGCGCAGCAGCACAAGTTTGAAAAACCAGTCGAAAAAATCGTCTATGACGTTGAAATTAGCGAACAAATCGTTGTTTCAGATTTGGCGCAGCGTATGGCGGTAAAAGCTCGCGAAGTCATCAAGCTGCTTATGAAAATGGGTGAGATTGCGCGTGAGTCAGATACCATTGATCAGACCACAGCCAGCCTAATCGTCGAAGAAATGGGTCACAACCCAGTGCTTATCAGCGACAACAAGGTTGAAACCGATCTGCATGATGCGGTCGATGAGCGCAGCAGTAACGTGCAAGCCCGCCCACCCGTTGTTACCATCATGGGTCACGTTGACCATGGTAAGACCTCACTGCTTGATAAAATCCGTGAAACCAAAGTGGCAAACGGCGAAGCAGGCGGTATTACTCAGCATATTGGTGCTTACCATGTTGAGACGGACCGCGGTGTTATCACATTCCTAGACACCCCAGGTCACGCTGCCTTTAGTGCGATGCGTTCACGTGGTGCTCAGGCGACTGATATTGTGGTCTTGGTCGTGGCAGCTGATGACGGCATGATGCCGCAAACTGAAGAAGCGATTGACCATGCACGCGCTGCAGGTACGCCGCTGATTGTTGCTATCAACAAAATGGACAAGCCAGGTGCGGATCCTGATCGCGTCTTGAACGAATTGACCACCAAAGAAGTCGTCTCAGAAGACTGGGGTGGCGATACCCCCATGGCACGTATCTCAGCCAAAACAGGCGAAGGTATTGATGACTTACTTGAGTATATTAGTTTACAAGCCGAGCTTATGGAGCTAGAAGCCCCACTAGATGGCGCAGCGCAAGGTGTGGTCATCGAGTCGAAGCTA
The DNA here is from genome assembly GCF_016464015.1 of Psychrobacter sp. bablab_jr014. GTDB lineage: Bacteria > Pseudomonadota > Gammaproteobacteria > Pseudomonadales > Moraxellaceae > Psychrobacter. The sequence continues at coordinate 82,006 of NZ_JACDXT010000048.1, read as the reverse complement.
GAAAAAGGCCGCGGCGCTGTGGTGAGTGTACTGGTCAAAAAAGGCACGCTAAAACAAGGCGATCTCGTCTTGGCAGGTGAGCACTATGGCAAAGTCCGTGCGATGAACGATGAAAACGGTCAGCGTATCAAATCTGCGGGTCCATCAATTCCTGTAGAGATTTTGGGCTTACCAGAAACGCCAGCAGCGGGTAGCGAATTCTTAGTCGTGACCGACGAGAAAAAAGCCCGTGAAGTTGCCGACTTTAGAACCAACCGTGAGCGTGAGCGTCAACTTGAGCGTCAGAACAAGATGCGTCTTGAGAGTATGTTTGAGCAGATGGGTCAAGGCGATGTGTCTGTCTTAAACATTATCCTAAAGACCGACGTTCGTGGTTCACTCGAAGCCTTGCTTGCTGCGCTCGAAGAGTTGTCAACAGACGAAGTTAAAGTTCGTGTGATCAGCTCAGGCGTGGGTCCTATCTCTGAGTCAGACGTGACGCTTGCCGAATCAAGCGAAGCGGTTCTACTAGGCTTTAACGTTCGTGCTGATAGTGCTGCACGTCGTAAGGCAGACAGCGCGGGTATCGATATCCGTTACTACAGCGTTATTTATGGTTTGATTGACGATGTCAAAGCGGCTATGAGTGGTATGCTAGCGCCTGAACATCGCGAGAAAATCTTGGGCGTGGCTGAAGTTCGCGAAGTATTCCGCTCAAGTAAGTTCGGTGCGGCGGCAGGTTGTATGGTGGTTGAAGGTACTATTTATCGCAATAAACCCATCCGTGTACTGCGAGAAGACAAAGTTATCTTCACAGGTCAGTTACAGTCACTACGCCGTTACAAAGACGATGTTAACGAAGTGCGTACTGGCATGGAATGTGGTCTTGCGGTTAAAGGCTACGATGTCGAAGCAGGCGATAAGATTGAAGTCTTTGAGATTCAAGAAGTCGAACGTACTATCTAATAGCGCGTTATGACACATCAAAAGGTCTAACAGGGTTTCCTGCTAGACCTTTTTTGTACGATTTAACACAAAGGCACAGCAGAGTGACTTCTGTTAACGCATTCAATCGTGCCTATAATGAATATAGTTGTCGGCATTACTGCCACAGCACACCTAAATCAACAATAATTTGTATAAATAGGATTTTTTATGAATCAACGTTTACAGCGTCTTGCTGACCAAATCCAGCGTGAGCTTGCCGTACTTATTCGTGATGAAGTCAACGACCCGCGTTTGACAGGTTTTGTCACCATCTCTAGCGTTAAAGTCAGTCCTGATCTTGGCTACGCCGATGTGTACGTCACCATCATGGAGCCTGAGCTTAATGATGCCATGACCAAAACCAGCCATGAGCAGAGCCTTGAAGTATTGAATAAGGCCGCGGGCTTTTTGCGTACCGAGCTGAGCCATAGCCTAAAAACCCGCACCACGCCGCGTCTGCGCTTTCACTATGACGAAGTTACTGCACGTGGCAACTATATGATGGACTTGATCAATAAAGCCGTCACCAAAACTGAGCAAAACGAAGCAGAAGAGTAGCGCGTTATGAGTGTCAGTACAGCAGCTACGGAAAAACAAAAAGTGTCAGGCGTCTTATTGATAGACAAGCCTATGGGCATGACCTCACAGCAAGTGGTGTCAAAGGTCAAATACCTGTTTAAGTCGCCGATGCACAATAGCAAAAAGGCAGGGCATACAGGCACGCTCGACCCGATGGCAACGGGACTGCTGCCCGTTTGCTTGGGTGAGGCGACCAAGTTTAGCCACTATCAGCTGGACGCGGACAAAGCCTACATTGCCACCGTGCAACTGGGCGCGCAAAGTGATACAGGCGATGCCGATGGGCAAATCATTGCCACCAAGGCTGTACCTGACATTAACGATGACATGCTCCAAGCCGTCACCGAGCAGTTTTTAGGCGCAAAGCAGCAAGTACCGCCAATGTACTCGGCACTTAAAAAAGACGGCAAAAAGCTCTATGAGTATGCCCGCGAAGGTATCGAGATTGAGCGCCCTGCGCGTGATATTCATATCAAAGCGTTGACGATTACCCAGCAGGCTGATGACCTTCTACAACTGCATGTGACGTGTAGCAAGGGCACCTATATCCGCGTACTTGGCGAAGACATCGCGCAAGCGCTCGGCACACTTGGTCATCTGACAGCGCTACGACGCACGCAAGTGGGTGCATTTGTCATTGACGATGCGATTTCGATAGCAGACCTAGAGGCCACAACCTTGGATGCGCGTTTTGCGCGCCTGTTGCCGCTCGATGCCTGTATTGAGATGGACAGACAGTTGACACTCAGCGACGAGCAGTGCGCAAGGCTTCAGCAGGGACAACGCTTGAATGTTTATGCTCAAATGGATGATGCACTTAAGACTGAGCTGTCTGCGCAAATGGGGATTAACGATAATAACGAGGATAGTGGCAATGACAGCGAACCAACGATGGACATCAAGCTGATGAATAACGCAAAAACCTTTATTGGTTTGGGCACCATCGGCGCATCAGGGCGTTTGCAACCCAAAAAACTGATACAGCGCTAACCAAAGCGGCGTACAACTTACCATCACATTACATTAATCACATACCGATACATTTCATTGCAGGTTTCGCCTACGGCGGAGCCTGTTTTTTTTATATATTAATAAGCGTTGGCGAGGAAGGCTATATATAAAAACAAGAAGAACAATATTTGAAAATAATAACAGTAAACTGAACTATAAAAATAAAAAATATTAGAGAGCTACAAAAAATTTATAATAATAGGATAAAGATAAATAAAAAGATTTAGAAGTTAAAATAATAATAAAATGAATAATTACAAATGATAAGAAATATAAAATATAAAATATAAAATATAAAAAATTGATGACTGTATAGATAAATATATCAAAAGTGCCAAAATATAACTCACGCAAAAATAACCGCATAGGAGTGTTTATGAAGACCATCGCTTTTTTACTGCACAGCAACTTTGAGCAAGCAGAATATGAAGAGGTTAATAACCAACTAAAAGCAAAAGGGTACAATACGCTGCTTATCACCACCAATGATGACAAAGAAGTCCAAGCAATGAAGCAAGATGTTGATAAAGGCGATACCTTCACCGCAGATATCTTCGTTAAAGAAGCCAATCCCGACGATTATGATGCGCTCATACTGCCAGGCGGTACCGTTAACGCCGATACCATTCGTGGTAACAAAGACGCGCACAAGATTATCAACGCAATTAACGACTCAGGTAAGGTCTTAGCAGCGATTTGTCATGCACCTTGGGCACTTATCAATGCAGGTATTGCTAAAGGCAAAACGTTAACTGCTTATGAAACCCTACAGCTGGATCTAGAGAACGCAGGCGCAACCTTTGTAGACAAGACCGTGCAAGTTGATGGCAATTTGATTACTTCACGTAATCCTGATGATATCAGCAATTTTGTTGATGCGATTGACAAAGCCTTAGCTGAATAAAAAGCATTGATTAAATCTATAAAAAATAAAATTAATGATATAACTCGCTAAAAGGATATTATTATGACACAGCCTAATCCAAACAATACTGAATTTGAACAACAAAAATCAGACTCAGAGGTTGCCTCATTAAAAAACCAAGCAGAAGGCAACTACAATAAAGATACCGAAACTGCCGCTGATAACATTGCCAACAATGTTGAAAATACCAAAGACTGATTATTGGCAGTATGCGCAGTAATTACTCAACGATGCAGTGTTAGAGAAAGCGATTGCTGACTTTAATACTGCGTTTTTTATTTTTAAATCAATCATAAGTCATTATTTAAAGCCAAGGAGTGCGCAATGAGTATAGACAAACAAAATATGGATGCCGAAGAGCGCAAGATTGACGCGCTGGCTCAAGACATCAATCCTAGCGAAGATGTCACACCAAAGAGTGAAGCGGAAATGACCACCGCTCTGTTGGATGATGATGCATTGGGCGGTACGGTCAAAGATACTGATGCTGAGCACAAACCTCAGTAGTCGGCTCTATAGTGAATCCATTTGTGCGATAGGTGCAATGCTGCTGACAGCAGAACTAACCGAGTAGACACCCAGTGTCACGAAACTATGAATTCTATTGACAAAATATGCTGTCAGTAAGGCGCTTTTTTGTTATAATACGCCCCAGTTATTCGAACACGTGTATACCACTAGGAACACTCTAGTGATGCAGGGTTTTCCCGAATGGTGTACTTTTTTTATTGTCATACTTTTCCTTTATGATAGGCGAGTGTGACCTTAGCATTGCCGGAGAGAAATATGCTAACCAATACTGACCGTCAACAAATCATTGCTCAATATCAGCGCGACGAAAACGACACAGGTTCTCCTGAAGTTCAAATCGCACTACTAAGCGCACGCATCAACGATTTGCAAGACCACTTTAAAGCGCACAAAGCGGATCACCACAGCCGCCGCGGTCTAATCCGTATGGTTAACCAGCGCCGTAAACTGCTTGACTACCTAAAAGGTAAAGACCTAGGTCGTTACACCACAGTAATCAGCCAGTTGGGTCTACGTCGTTAATAGCTAGATAGCGACCGCGAGGTGGCTGAGCTATTAAATACGGTTGATGCACAATTGGTAATACAGCAAGTGATTGGTGAGTATCAATAAAGTCATCAACAATAAAAACGGTGTGGAATGATTTCACGCCGTTTTTTTTATGCTTACAGTTTTATGCTCTGTTTATTGGTAGTGATTCGGTAGCCGTATACGTTATCCATTGGTCAAGGCGAACAAATCTCTGTAAAATGAGGTGCGTTTGGTATCGAGACTTTATGCATCAATCCGTTTGTTAGTGAGCAGGGATGATAAGTAGGGCAAAGATATTGTATATTTGACAGCGACACCTTAGCGCCGCGTTATTATGCGTGAATACGCACAATAAGGGTGCGCTGATCGTGGGTGCTGTCTGCGTTGAATTACAGTGAACCCGCTTTATAAGTAAAAGCTGTCCGTAATAACAAAGTGCGTTTATGATGGATGGCACTGTGGTAAGACTTACTCAAAGGTTATCGGCAGTGATTGAGTAAGGATAAATTGTCTGTCATTTGCCCATCAGCCTCTGTCAGCGATACAGATGATGGACAGGGCAAAAGGGACATGCACAGCAAAGATACGCGAAAAAATAACGCACCATGACCGCTTGATAGCCGCGTGCCAAAGTCATCATGTACGGCGCGTCAAAGATAGGCAAGGTCATGATTTAATACGTCGTATCGCACACTGCCCCCATATTTTTTACGACAGGTATCAGTAGCGATGGATTACAGATACCCGTTTCGTCATTCAACATTAGGAAATTTATATGACAACATCAACCATGTTCAACACCATTAAGCGTGAATTTCAATATGGTAATCAACAAGTTGTACTAGAGACTGGTCGTGTTGCGCGTCAAGCCAACTCAGTGATGGTACACATGGGCGGCGTATCGGTATTGGTCGCGGCCGTGGTCAAGGCAGACGCTAAAGAAGGTCAAAACTTCTTTCCATTGACCGTCAACTATCAAGAAAAAATGTACGCTGCGGGTAAAATTCCAGGTGGCTACGGTAAGCGTGAAGGTCGTGCAAGCGAGTTTGAAACCCTAACCTCACGTCTGATTGACCGTCCTATCCGTCCGCTGTTCCCAGAAGGTTACGTCAACGAAATCCAAATCACCGCAACCGTCGTGTCATCAGACAAGACCCAGCACGCAGACATCGCTGCGATGATTGGTGCATCAGCGGCATTGGCAATCTCAGATGCGCCTTTTAACGGTCCTATCGCTGGCGCGCGCGTTGGCTTTATCGATGGCGAATACGTACTCAACCCAACGCTTGAGCAATTGGAAACCAGTGACCTTGACCTTGTGGTTGCGGGCACCAAATCAGCAGTATTGATGGTTGAATCAGAAGCGGCAGAGCTGTCAGAAGACCAAATGTTAGGCGCAGTCTTGTACGGTCACGAGCAGCAACAAATCGTCATCGACAACATCGTTGCCCTTGCTGAAGAAGTGGGCACACAAAAGCAAGAATTCACCGCGCCTGCTGCCAATGCTGAGCTAGAGTCTGCGGTAAAAGCGCAGTTCGGCGACAAAATCGCTGAAGCCTACACCATCACTGAAAAGCAAGAGCGTTACGCGGCCCTTGATGAGATTAAGCAAGCCATCATTGAGAGCCTAGCAGGTGATGCTGAAGCGGACGACTACAGTGACAAAGTGTCTGAGCTCAAAGACATCTATGAAGAACAAAAATACCGCACCGTGCGTGACAATATCCTATCAGGTAAGCCACGTATTGACGGTCGCGACCTAGAGACCGTACGTGCGCTAGACGTACAGGTTGGCGTATTGCCATACACGCATGGCTCTGCGCTATTCACGCGCGGCGAGACGCAGGCACTGGTTACCACCACGCTAGGCAACAGCCGTGATGTGAACATGATTGATTCCTTGGCAGGCACGATTCGTGACCATTTCATGCTGCATTACAACTTCCCACACTTCTCAGTAGGTGAGACGGGTCGTGAAGGCGCGCCAAAGCGTCGTGAAATCGGTCATGGTCGCCTAGCACGCCGTGGTGTACAAGCGATGCTACCAGACAGCGAGCGCTTCCCATACGTCATCCGTGTGGTATCAGAAATCACCGAATCAAACGGCTCATCGTCAATGGCGTCAGTCTGTGGTGCGAGCCTTGCGTTGATGGACGCAGGTGTGCCTTTAAAAGCACCAGTAGCAGGTATTGCTATGGGTCTGGTTAAAGAAGGCGAGCGCTTTGCCGTCTTGTCAGACATCTTGGGTGACGAAGATCACCTAGGCGACATGGACTTTAAAGTCGCGGGTTCAAAAGACGGTATCACCGCACTCCAGATGGACATCAAAATCGAAGGCATCACGCCTGACATCATGGAGCAGGCGCTCAAACAAGCGCATGCAGGTCGTATCCACATCCTAAACGCGATGAATGAAGTATTGCCAGCAAGCCGTACTGAAATCAACGCGCACGCCCCGAACTACGCGGTGGTTGAAATCAATCCTGAAAAAATCCGTGACGTGATTGGTAAAGGCGGCGCGACCATCCGTCAATTAACCGAAGACACTGGCGCGGTTATCGACATCGATGACGCAGGCACGATTCGTATCTTTGGTGAAAACAAAGCCGCGACCAAAGCCGCTATCCAGCAAATCGAAGCCTTAACCGCTGAAGTTGAAGTGGGCAAAACGTACGAAGGTACGGTAGCGCGTATTGTTGACTTTGGTGCGTTTGTTACCTTGTTGCCAAACACAGATGGTCTGGTACACATCTCACAAATCGCTGAAGAGCGCGTTGAAAACGTGTCTGACTACCTAAAAGAAGGTCAAACCGTGAAAGTATTGGTACAAGACGTGGACAACCGCGGTCGTATCAAATTGACTATGAAAGGTATTGAGCAAGCGTAATTTGCTGCACTACCTTTGCAATAAAAAAGCCGCGCATTAGATTGCGCGGCTTTTTTTTGTGTGAAAAATAAAAGCTAATTATAAAAAATAGTTATAAAAACCGTCTTCACCAATTAGGCAGATAGCGTCGGTAAACGCGGCAGGTGTATATCAATGCGCAAACGCGGTACGTCTTTTAACTCATCAAATAGTGCTAATACAGCCGCATCAGACACATTTAGTGCCTTACTATCTATTTCGCTATAACCATCTTTTATGGCATCAGCAGTATCAAAGTGGTTGTCAGAACACAACGACAATAACGGACGCGCAAAAACAGCGATGCGCCGGACACCCTCATAACGAATCAGCTTGGTTAGTTGCTGCTTTAAATCCATCAGCGCCGCGTTTAGCCACACTGTTTTTGGGTTGTGATACGGATGGTGGGCGATGGTCAGATTGGCGATATATTGCGGCTGGTTCCCATTGCTGCTCGCGCCCAATCCTGCGTACTCGCGCTGGCGCTTGTGTAGCAGGCAGCTGCCCACCGTCAGCCATGATTCCAGACAAGCGCGGCGATATTGACGGTAATTGTCCGCATACAGCGTTTGCGTACGCATCAAAATAGGGTCAAGTAAAATGCCTGCGGTATTGACAGGCAATACCAGCACTTGGGCGCGCGTGCTTAGAATCGGGGCGCGGGTCAGGCTGAAGACTGCCATCGGTTTTCCTTTACCATGAGTCGCGCTGCGGTGTCCATGCAGCGTGGGTGTTAAGATTTAAACTGCACGATGCCTTGCGTGCCTGTTTGCATGGCGTCTTTAGCAAGATTGTTTTGCTCAAGGTCTTCAGGCTTGGGGCGGCGTTCGATGTGCCCGCACTGACTGCACTCGATATACTCGTCCGCCTCGGGCTCAAAGAGTTGCACCTGCACCACAGCATCCATCGCCGAACACTTTGGGCAGCGCACGCCCGCTAAAAACTGGCGCTTGGGTCGGGTCGATTGATAACGCATTACACCACCTCGGCAGTTGGTGCGCTGTCAGGCTCAGCACTGTCAAAACCGCTATGACGTAATAGCGCGTCAATGGTGGCGCTGCGTCCACGGAAGTTTTCAAAGTTGGTCTTAGCAGGCAAGCTACCACCGACTGACAGCACAGTATCACGAAAGGCTTTGCCTGTTACCGCATTAAAAATCCCTTCTTCTTCAAAACGGCTAAAGGCATCGGCGGACAACAGCTCTGCCCATTTATACGAATAATAACCCGCCGCGTAGCCGCCTGCAAAAATATGACTAAAGCCATTGGCAAAGCGGTTGTCACTTGGGGTATCCATGATGGCAATCTCATCACGCACGCCTTGTAGCGTCGCTAAAATACCTGTGTAATCAGGCGCAGGGCTCGCCGCATGAATGCGCATATCAAAGAGGGCAAACTCAATTTGGCGCAAAGTCTGCATACCGCTTTGGAAGTTTTTGGCAGCAAGCAGCGCGTCTAATTTATCGGTAGGCAGCGGCTCGCCTGTATCGATATGACCGCTGATCAGCGCGATGCCGTCTGCGTGCCATGCCCAGTTTTCCATAAACTGGCTGGGCAGCTCGACCGCGTCCCACTCAACGCCATTGACGCCCGCGACATCGCCGACGGTGACTTGGGTCAATAAGTGATGCAGACCGTGCCCAAACTCATGGAACAAGGTCAATACCTCATCATGTGTCAATAGACTGGGCTTGTCATCGATAGCAGGGGTGAAGTTGCCGACCATAAAGCAGACAGGCAGCTGCGTGTAGTCCGCCGCTTGGTTGTGATAGCGCGACTGAAAGCCATTCATCCACGCGCCGCCGCGCTTGCCACTGCGCGCAAACAAGTCAAAATAAAAGCCGCCGACCAGCGTATCATCGACATCTAGCAGCTGATAAAAACGCACGTCAGGATGCCATACCGAGGCGTTGTCGGTCGCGTCAATCACGCGAATGCCGTACAAGCGCTGAACGATGGCAAACAAACCATCAATCACTTTAGTGACAGGAAAATACGGGCGGATTTCTTCTTGCGATAGGCTAAAGGCTTGCTGCTTGACCTTTTCGGCAAAGTACGCGCTGTCCCACGGCTGCAAATCGGTGACGCCGTGCTCTGCCGCACATTGACTGATTTGCGCCAAGTCTTTTTTGGCGGCGGGGGTCGCCTCATTTGCAAGCGAAGTCAAAAAGTCGCTGACCTCATCCACACGCTCTGCCATCTTGGTCGATAGGGACAGCTCGGCATAATTGTCAAAACCGAGCAGCTGCGCCTTTTGTTCACGCAAGGCTAAAATTTCTTGCATGCTATCGGCGTTGTTTAATGACTCGCCTTTGTCATTGGTATGCGTATCAAATTCTGAAGCGCGGGTCACGTACGCATGGTACAGCGCTTGACGCAGGTCGCGGTCATCGGCATAAGTCATCACTGCCAGATAGCTGGGGATATTCAGCGTCGCTACATAGTATGGCGTGGGTAGTGCGTCCATGTCCGCATCGCTCATCTCGCCTGATTCGCGCAGCTTTGCTTTGTGCTGCTCGCCCGCTTCGGCAAGCAGTGCGCGTCCGCTCTCGGTCATGCCTGCCAGCCTGTCTTCTGTTAAGGGCAGGGCATAAGCTTGGGTGGCATCCAAGATATTGTCCGAGAATTTGGCAGATAAGGCGGCAAGTTTGCTTTGAATATCGGCAAACTTCGCTTGCTTATCTTTTGGCAATGCTACGCCTGACAGCTCAAAGCTCTGCATCGCAAGGGTGATGGCGCGGGCGCGGTCAGTCGGCAGGGCATTAAAAAAGTCGCGGTCATTGACCACTGTTTGGTAACGCGCAAATAACGGCTGATGCTGACCGACACGCGTGCCGTAGGCTGCGACCTCTGGCAACAGTGCATGATGCGCCGTACGAATGTCCTGGTCACTCATCACGCTATTAAGATGTGATACCAAGCCCCAGCTTCTATCGAGTGCCAAATTGACGTGTTCAAAATCAACGATATCCGCAAGCGCCGCCTCAGTATCGGCAGGTGCAGCGCTTAGCGCATCCAAAAAGGTCTGCGCTTCGGTCAATGCTGCCGTGACCTGCTCACTTAGCGCAGTAGGTGTGGTGGCAGCAAAATCAACAAGGTGTAACTCAGAAGCAAGGGTCATAAACACATCCCATGTCGTTATAAAAATAAAAGAATAATGGTAGTAAACCTATCAGCGCTAAATGCGCGCACTGTATTCATCATGGGTGTTCGCGCATGAAAATACAAGTTAGAAATACGCCATGCCTGTAAGCATATAAGCTGACCACAACTTATATGTGATATAAAAAAATGCGATTAAGACCACGTAGATAAGATCAAAAACTTGCTTACAAAGCGTCACCATTTGCTTGCAAAGTCACCATATAGCCTGTGATATGAAGTTGCTAGCATCATAAGGATAGACAAATTAATAAGGACAGCAGTAGCACCACGGATGCACAACGGATAGGAACAACGACGACTGTATCGAGATACTTTTTATATCTTAATATTAATAGCCTTTGTACCGAAGGCGCTGTTTAGGCTTGATTAAGACAGCGCACTTTTAAAACAACAATAGTGAAAATTAAGGAAAATAATTATGAAAGCAACGCTCAAAAGTTTACGTGAAACCAAAGCCAACCCTGCCGTCAGTGTATTTGTTAAAACGCATCGCAACCACCCTGCTAATGAAGCCGATCCCATCGCGCTAAAAAACCAGCTCAAAGTGGTCGAGGAGCGTCTGACAAAAGAGTACGACAAGCAAACGGCAACCACCATTCTCGATAATATTTATGCTAAAACCAATGAGCTGAATCATAATTATAATCTAGACACCCTAGCGATTTTCGCAAGCAGCGACGATGTGCAAATTATTCGTATGCCATTTGATACCAAAGAACGTGTGGTCATCTCAAATCGCTTTGCCACCCGCGACCTTGTCCGCGATATGGCAAGTGCAGTGCATTATTACGCCGTGGTATTAACACAGCACAAAGCGCGTTTGATTGAAGCGGCAAATGACCGCGTGGTCGCTGAATTTGAAAAAGATTCTGACAGACAGAACCATATGGAAAACATTCCTTTTCCGATTGAGAACAACAACCCATATATGACCAGTGACGGCAGTTCTGATCGCTCATCAGGTAACGAAAGCAGCTATCTAAAAGAATACTTTAACCAAGTGGATAAAAGTGTCCAAGAGTTGTGGGGCGAGTACAAACTGCCTATCGTAGTAATTGGTGATACCAAAAATATTGGTTATTACAAAGAAGTGTGCGACCGTCCTGACAATATCATCGCGACCGTTTCAAACGTCACGCAGCTTGAAGAAGGCGGCGCCCAGCACATTATTGATGGCGTACAAACAGCAATTGAAGATTACCGCAGCTCACTGCATCAAGAAGCGCTCGGCGAGATTGACAAGGCGCGCGGCGCAGACATGCTACGTACAGATTTACAAGAAGTTTACCGTGCTGCCTATCAAGGTATTGGCGAGCGTCTGTATGTACGCCGTGGCTATATGCAGCCAGCAATGATTGATGAAGAAGCGCAAACACTAAAAACAGCGGACGATGCCAGCGAAAAAGGTGTCACTGATGATGCGGTTGGCGATATCATCGAGCACGTCATGCATAACGGCGGCGATGTGGTGTTTATGCCTGCTGATATTATGAACGCTGACCAGCCCATTGCGCTTGTGACCCGCTACTAAACCACACCTCGCACAGCAACAGTATAAGGCGCATGGGTTTTGGTAAGCCTGTGCGCCCTTATCGTTTTTAGTCCCTTTTTTACCATAAAAAATACTTTGCCTGCACAACAATCAAAACAATAACCTAGGATAAACCTCATGATACTTCCCAACAATGCTATCGGCCACCATATTAAAAGTTTGCAAGCCACCGCCAGTACATTAATGCGCGGCGGACGCGGTAATATGGGTACGCCAAAGCCCATCATGCCTGAAAAAATGCTGGTGCTGTATGAGCATGAAGCCTGCCCATACTCGCGCCGTGTGCGTGAAGTCATGACGCACCTCAATCTTGACTACGAAAGCCGTCCCAGCCCGCACAAAGGACATGTGTACCGTGATGAATTAAAAGCGCTGGCGGGTAAGGCGCAAGTGCCGTTCTTAGTTGATGACAATACTGAGGATAAGATTTTGGATTCGCAAGCCATCATCGACCATCTGTTCGCCAACTATTCTAAAAATGGCGTGACTCCAGAACGCTACCAAGCACCCAAAGGTGACAAGGCGACTGTGATTAACAAGGGCGCCAGCGTGGTCTCAATGATGCGCGGCGTCAAAGCGGTACATCCTGACAAAAACCAAGCACGTGGTCGTCCTGATGAGCCGCTGCATCTGTATGGCTTTGAAGCCAGTCCATTTTGTCGCCTTGTGCGCGAAAAGCTCAGCGAGCTGGAGATTGGCTTTATCAGTCACAGTGTCGCGCGTGAGCAGATTGAGGACATTGGCGTGTTTGGTGTGCGCTTGGGCTTGGGTGAGTATCATCCTATTAAAGGTGGCAAGCGCGAACACGTGATGAAAGAGGTGATGCATGACAAATTGCAGTTCCCGTATTTGATTGACCCCAATACTGATACCCACATGTTTGAGTCTAAAGACATCATTGAGTATTTGGAAAAGACGTACGGTTAGAAAAAATATACGGTCAATCCGCGTATGCTAAGCTGTAGCGATCTTGTGTTTTATTATTTTTATTGTCATGGCGTTTTTTATGAGTACAAACACATTTGTTTTGACCAGTTACAACATCCACAAAGGCATGTCTATTTTTAATCGGCAAGTCAAAATGCAGGGCATCGCTGAAGCTTTAGATACGGTCGGGTCAGATGTTTTGTGCTTGCAAGAAGTGCAGGGACAAAACCTCAAGCGCACCATGCAATACAACGAATACCCCGATCAGTCGCAGCATGAATGGTTTGGGGAATATCTACAGCTCGAAAACAGCTATGGTAAAAACTGCGAATATGACCATGGTCATCACGGCAATGCGGTGCTTAGTCGTTTTCCTTTAGACCCCAAACACAATGTCAACATCACCGTCAATCGACTTGAGCGGCGCGGCGTACTGCACTGCGAAGTACAGCCTGTGGGGTGGTCGCGTCCACTGGTGGTACTTTGCGCGCATTTAAACTTATTTGAGCGCGACCGTATTAAGCAGTATCAAGCCATCAGCGATTATGTACGTCACGAGATTGCTGCTGATCAGCCGCTGGTGCTGGCAGGTGATTTTAACGACTGGAAAAAACTGTCTTGCGATAAGCTGGCAAGCGATTTGGGTATGAGTGAAGCCTTTAAAGTTTGTCATGGTAGCCTTGAGCCAACCTTTCCTGCCAAGCTGCCTGTATTGAGCCTTGACCGTATTTACGTGCGTAATCTATCAGTCAAACGTGCGTGGGTACACAGCGGTAAACCATGGTCTGACCTCTCCGACCATCTGCCCATCAGTGCAGAGCTGGCATTATTATGATAGGGTGCTAGGGCAGTTTATTAACTTGCCATACCAAACAAAGATAAAATAATAAACCAATAAAAGGATATAACCATGTCAAACGCTTCACTACCAACGACTCAGCACGCTGTTTTGATACGTGAATTTGGCGAGCCTGAAGTCATGCACTACGAAGATGGTGTGGCTGTGCCTGAGCTTGCGGATAAGCAAGTCCTTGTCAAAATTGCTTATACCAGTGTCAACCCTGTGGATTATAAAACCCGCCAAGGTAAAGGCTGGGGCGCAGAAGCGATTCAAGACAATAAATTCTCAAAAAACGAGCCTGCGATTTTGGGCTTTGATATGGCAGGAGAAGTGGTTGCGAGCAACGATGACGCCTATCAAGTGGGCGATAAGGTTGCCGCTTTGTCCTTTAGTGGCAGCTGCTATGCCGAATATGCGGCAGTCGATGGTCATTTATTGGCAAAAGTGCCTGAATCAGTAAGCCTCAAGCAAGCAGGCGCGCTGCCGTGTATCGGACAAACCGCGCTACAGTTTGTCGAATTTGCAGACATCAAAGCGGGCGAGCACGTGGTGATTAATGCGCCAGCGGGTGGCGTTGGGCATTTATTGATTCAATTATTGGCCGAAAAAATCATTAACGATGATATTAAAGTCACTGTCATTTGCTCGCCAGAAAAATATAAAAAACTGGGTGAGCTGATTGATACCAGTACGTTAAACGAATGGATTGACTACACCAAAGACGGCGCGTTTCCTGAGTTGCAGGCTGATGTCTTGCTCGATTTGGTCGGTGGGGATGCAGGCGTGCGCGCCCTTGATACGCTAAAGTCGGGCGCTCGCGTCTATGTCTTGCCAACCATTTGGGTTGATAAACTCAAGGAAGCAGGCGCACAAAAAGATCTGCAAGTCGCAGGTTATAAGGCAGAGCGTAACGGTGAAGATATGGCGCGCGTATTACAAATGGTGGCAGACGGCACATTGACCTTGAAAATTCAGCAAGTGTATCCGCTATCAGAAGCGGTTGCCGCGCATCATGAGATTCAAAAAGGCGATGCCTTTGGCAAGATTGTTTTGCAGGCCTAAATGGCTATTTATAGAGCATAGATTTATCAGGCCGGTCATTTACTGGCCTGATAATGACAAGCAACTGTTAAAACAGAATACGCCGAAAGGTTAAGCTGATACGTCCTGTATCGGCTTTTTTGGTTTTTGGAATGGTGTGTTTCCAATGCGCTTGCGTTGCGCCTGCCATCAGGTTTAGCGCTCCGCTTGGCAGTAGTAGTTCAATACGGCAGCGGGTGCGCTGATGCTTAAAGGCGATTTTGCGAGTAGCGCCTAATGACCATGTGGCAATCAATGGCGCGTCACCGAGCGCGGCTTCGTTGTCCGCGTGATAGCCCATGCCCTCATTGCCTGTTGGGTAGTCGTTTAATAAGCAGGCGTTAAAATAATCGCCTGCGGTTTCTAGAATACCAAGTGCGTGCAATTTGGCTTCAATTTGTCGCTTGATGTCATAGACCAGTGGATGCCACGGGATGCTATGGCGCGTGTGTCCCGAATAGCGATAGCAGATACCGTCATTGCCCATCCACACCACGCGCCGTTTGGTGATGTGCGTCTTGCCAAATAATGTGACCTTGTCCGACTGCCACGGCAACTCAAGCAGCTGCCCATAACAGGCCTCTATGCTGTACTTTGGGTGGGTGAGCAAGCCCAAATCATATAGCGCGCCATCATAAGGCAGCAGATTGTCAGGTAGGGTTTGCGGTAAAGTCTCAGGCATTATTCAGGCCGCTTATCATTATTTTAATCTTCACCCAAAAAGCCGCCGCTTTGACGTTGCCACAGCTTGGCGTATACGCCGTCGAGTTCAAGTAATTCGTCATGGCTGCCTTGTTCAATGATGTGTCCTTTGTCCATTACCACCAATCTGTCGAGCGCGGCGATGGTCGATAAACGGTGGGCAATGGCAATCACGGTTTTGCCCGTCATGATGTCGTTTAGACTTTCGGTAATCGCAAATTCAATCTCAGAATCAAGCGCACTGGTCGCCTCATCAAGCAGTAGAATCGGTGCGTTTTTGAGCATCACGCGGGCGATGGCGATACGTTGGCGCTGACCGCCTGAGAGCTTCACCCCGCGTTCGCCGACTTGGGTATCGAGTCCAGTATTGCCTTTATCATCGCGCAGCCCTTGGATAAAGTCCCACGCCTGTGCCTTTTTGGTGGCGGCGATGATGTCTTCATCGGTGGCATCAGGGCGACCGTAGGCGATGTTTTCACGTACCGTGCGGTGTAGTAGGGAGGTGTCTTGCGTCACCATGCCGATGGTCTGACGCAATGACTCTTGCGTGACCGCGTCAATCGCTTGCCCATCGATACAAATCTTACCGCTATCGACATCATAAAAGCGCAGCAGCAGATTGACCAAGGTCGATTTACCCGCACCCGAACGCCCGACCAAGCCAATTTTTTCACCCGCTTTGATGTCTAAATAAAAGTCATCAAGCAGTTTTACGGTTTGGGTTTTCTTCGCCGCAGTTTTGAGCGTATCAATAATCGCGCCTTCGTTGTCCGCCAGCGCATCGCCTTTGTCTTCGTAACTAAAATCCACGTGGTCAAAGACGATGTGTCCATCGGTGACGGTCAAGTCTTTGGCATCAGGACGGTCGGTAATCGCTTGCGGCGTGGAGAGGGTACGCATGCCATCTTGTACCGTGCCAATACTTTCGAACAGACTGCTGGTCTGCCACATAATCCAGTGCGTCAGACCATTTAGACGCAGCGCCATAGCGGTCGCGGCGGCAATCGCGCCCACGCCGACCGCGCCATCTTGCCACAAATAAATACCGATAACCGCGGTTGAGCCAATCAAGGTTACACTAATAGTGTGATTGGCCACCTCAAGGTAGCTGACCCAACGCATTTGCGCGTGTACTGTGCCCAAAAACTGCCCCATCGCGTGCTTGGCATAGTCCAGCTCACGGCGCGAGTGGCTAAACAATTTGACGGTCATGATGTTGGCATAGGCATCGGTGATGCGCCCTGTCATCAAGGCGCGCGCGTCCGCCTGTGCAATCGCGGTGCGTTTTAGCTTGGGAATGAAATACCACATCGCTGCGCCAAACAGCACCAGCCAAATGGCAAAAGGAATGAGTAATAAGCTGTCAAGATTAAATAAAATCACTCCCGTGGTGATAAAGTACACGGTCACGTACATCATCATGTCGGTGACGGTCATCACCGTATCACGCACCGCAAGCGCGGTTTGCATCACTTTTGCGGACACGCGCCCTGAAAACTCGTCTTGGTAAAATTGCATCGACTGCCCGAGCATACGGCGGTGAAAGCGCCAGCGCATCTGCATCGGGAACACGCCCTGAATCACCTGAAAATGTACCAAGGACGATAAGGCAATCCAAAACGGACTTAAAATCAGTACCGCAAACATCAGAAGCAGCATGTCGCCTTTTTGCAGCCACAAAGTCTCAGGCGTATACATGCCGAGCCAATCGACCAAGTTCCCAATCCACGCAAACAGCATCGCTTCATAGACACCGACGCCCGCTGAGAGCACCATAAACAGCAAGAGCCAGCCGCGCAGACCGTGGGTACACGCCCAAATAAAGCGCAGCAGCCCATGCCGAGGCAGCGGCATAGGCGTCTCTGGAAAGGCGGGCAGGCGAGATTCAAAAAAGCGAAATAAAGTATTCATAGGCAGCACAAAACGCGCGGGAAGACAGACATCCGCGTCGTTACTTTAATAAAAATGATGCGTCATTTTAACAAATTTGCACACTAAAACCTGCACACTAATTGTAATTTGCGTCTATCAAACGCTCGTGTATAGCATTGCTAAAATAAGTGACGCTACTCCCCGCACTAAAAATGGCTAGACGTACGCTTAAGCACTTGCTAATGTCTTGCACGGTTTTATGCTCGCTTGCTAAATAGGTGAGCATCTTTGTTCTTATTGCAGGCCATTTTTATGCTTTATCTTAGTATTGCTGTCTTGTGCAGCGTTAGCGTGTCGGTGCTGTTAAAGCTGCTGCGCCAAGCGGATTTGGACATTCGTCAGACCATCTTGGCAGGCTATCCGATTGCCTTTCTACTGACCTTATTATTGCTCGCGCCTGATACGGCGAGCATTGGCAGCTTAACGGGGACGGCGTGGGCGATTATTGTGGCGCTTGGGGTAATATTGCCGACCGTGTTTGTGATACTGGGTCGCGCCATTGGCGTAGCGGGGATGGTGGCGACCGATGCCGCGCAGCGCTTATCACTCATTATTCCGATTATTGCCGCCTTTGTATGGTTCGGTGATAGCTTATCGGCAACGCGGCTGCTTGGTTTGGCGCTTGGCTTTTTGGCACTTATTGCGCTGGTGTATCGTCCAGCGCAGCCTAAAGACAGCACCGATGCTAAAACACAAAATACGCCGATAGCGAAAGTCAGCACGTTGTCCTTTTGGCTGTTTGCCGTGTGGGCAGGCTATGGCGCGGTAGATATCTTGTTTAAACAAGTCGCCAAACAAGGCGCGGCATTTCCATTGACCTTGTTTGTGAGTTTTGGGTTAGCAGGCATCCTATTGTTCATTTATTTATTGATTCAGCGCCCCAACTGGCAGCCGCGCGCGCTGATGGCAGGCGTGCTGCTCGGTGCGCTGAATATGGGCAACATTTATGCCTATGTTCGCGCGCATCAAGTGCTTGCGGACAGTCCAAGTATTGTCTTTACCGCGATGAATGTCGGGGTGATTGCGCTTGCCAGCATCATCGGTGTGGGCGTGTTTAAAGAGCGCTTAAGCGGTATCAATCTGCTCGGTATCGTGCTCGCCATCAGCTGCGTGCTGGTGCTGTTTTTATTATAAACCCTTTGGCTTGGCTGTATTTGCCGCGCTATCGTCCTCATCCACGTCCTGTTATGTTATGGTGACGGACGGCGTGCGAGCATAGGCAATCTGCGTGCGGTGTGGTAAGGTATTTTGCACACAAGTTGGCTGGCAGTGGCATGGCAGCAACACGATTTTTTCTGATAAGATTGGACTTTTATCAACAATAAATAGGATGAGCACCTCATGGAATATCAACAACAATTACAGCGTATCAAAGACGGCTCTAGCTTTATCGCCGCGCTGGATCAAAGTGGCGGCAGTACGCCAAAAGCGCTTGCCAACTATGGCGTTGAGAGCGATGCATACGACAGCGATGAGGCAATGTTTGAGCAGGTACACGAGATGCGCGCGCGTATCATGACTTGTGATTGCTTTGACAGTGAGCGTGTACTTGGCGCGATTTTGTTTGAAGACACCATGGAGCGTGAAGTCAATGGCAAGCCAACCGCCGATTATCTGTGGCATGATAAAAATATCGTGCCGTTTTTAAAGGTCGATAAAGGGCTGGCAGAGCAAATGAGCGGCGTCCAAGTCATGAAGCCAATGCCAAATCTAGATTTGCTGCTTGATAAAGCCAAAAACTATGCGGTGTTCGGCACTAAAATGCGCTCGGTCATCTATGAGCCAAACGTCGACGGTATCGAGCTGGTGGTACAGCAGCAGTTTGATGTGGCAAAACAAATCCTATCAAAGGGTCTGATGCCTATCGTTGAGCCAGAGGTGGATATCAATAGCGCGGATAAAATCGGCTGCGAGCGACTGCTAAAGGTAAATATCCTAAACAATCTTGAGCGCCTGAACGACGACCAGCAAGTGATGCTCAAGCTGACTTTGCCTGAAGAAGCAGGCTTTTACCAAGAGCTGGTTGACCATCCAAAAGTGCTCAAAGTCGTGGCGCTATCAGGTGGCTATAGCCGAACGGATGCGTGTGCCAAACTTGCCGAAAACCCAGGCATCATCGCGAGCTTCTCACGCGCCTTTACCGAAGGCTTAAGCAAGCAGCAAAGCGATGAAGAATTTGCCGAAACCATTAACGCCTCGATTGATGAGATTTATCAGGCGTCGAAGGTGTAAAAAAAGTGCGCATGATTGGCTAATCGTTTGAGCCAACCGCTGGGAGAGTGATAAGAAAAGCCCCCGCAAGCAGTCGTTTGCGAGGGCTTTATGATGTGCTGCTATATGTTTGAGCCGCTAGGAGGTGTTACACCTCTTTATACAACTGGCGTCCTTCTGCGTTGTACTTTTCGCTCATCTCTGCCATGCCTTGACGCACTTCATCGAGGCTCGCTTCGCCAACTTGTCCGACCAGCTCGGTGTCTACGCGCTTGATGCGGTGCGCTTCATCGCTCAAATCGCCTGTACTGGTATCCACGCCGTGCCCTAGACCTGCCGCGTAATCACGCACGTTTTGGGTGATTTTCATTGAGCAGAACTTTGGCCCACACATTGAGCAAAAGTGTGCCGATTTGTGCGCGTCTTTTGGCAAGGTTTCGTCATGATATTCACGCGCGGTATCTGGGTCGAGTGCCAGATTAAACTGGTCATCCCAGCGGAATTCAAAACGCGCTTTTGATAGCGCATTGTCACGTGCCTGCGCGCCAGGATGTCCTTTGGCAAGGTCGGCGGCGTGCGCGGCGATTTTATAGGTGATGATACCGTCTTTGACGTCCTTTTTATTGGGCAGACCCAAATGCTCTTTTGGCGTCACATAGCACAGCATCGCGGTGCCAAACCAGCCAATCATTGCCGCACCAATCGCGCTGGTTATGTGGTCGTAACCAGGGGCGATGTCGGTGGTTAAGGGACCAAGGGTATAAAATGGTGCATCGGCACAGACTTCCAGTTGCAGCTCCATGTTTTCTTTGATGCGGTTCATCGCCACGTGTCCAGGACCTTCAATCATCACCTGCACGTCATGTTCCCATGCGATTTGCGTCAGCTCGCCCAAGGTTTTTAGCTCGCCAAATTGCGCCTCGTCATTGGCATCTTGGATACAGCCAGGGCGCAGACCATCACCTAGGCTGAACGCCACATCATACGCCTTCATAATCTCGCAAATTTCTTCAAAATGCGTGTAGAGGAAGTTTTCTTTATGATGCGCAAGACACCACTGTGCCATAATCGAGCCGCCGCGTGAGACGATGCCCGTTAAGCGCTGAGCGGTCAAGGGCACATAGCGAAGCAGGACGCCTGCGTGAATGGTGAAATAATCCACGCCTTGCTCGGCTTGCTCAATCAAGGTATCGCGGAAAATCTCCCACGTTAAATCTTCGGCGACGCCGTCCACTTTTTCGAGCGCTTGATAAATTGGCACCGTCCCAATCGGCACAGGCGAGTTACGAATCAGCCATTCGCGGGTTTCGTGAATATGGTTGCCCGTGGACAAGTCCATGATGGTGTCCGCGCCCCAGCGCGTTGCCCACGTCATTTTGGACACTTCTTCATCAATCGATGAGCCCAGCGCCGAGTTGCCGATATTGGCATTAATTTTGACCAAAAAATTACGCCCAATAATCATCGGCTCGCTTTCTGGGTGGTTGATGTTGTTTGGGATAATGGCGCGACCTGCCGCCACTTCATCACGTACAAATTCAGGGGTGATGACGCTTGGCGTGCCTGCGCCAAAGCTCTCGCCCTCGTGCTGGCGCATGTCGGTCAGCTCGTGCTGTTTTTGCGTTTCGCGGATGGCGATGTATTCCATCTCAGGGGTGATGATACCGCGGCGGGCGTAGTACATTTGCGTCACGTTCGCGCCCGCTTTGGCACGGCGCGGCTTGTCAATATGAGCAAAGCGCAAGTTGGCGGTGGTGATGTCCCGTTCGCGCGCTTGACCATAGCTGCTCGACAACTGCTCTAAGCGCTCAGTGTCGCCGCGTTCTTCAATCCACGCTTCGCGCAGTTTGGGCAGACCACGGGTCAAGTCCACGCGGTGATTGGGGTCAGTGTAGACGCCTGAGGTGTCATAAACATAAAACGGCGGGTTCTGTTCGGCTTCTTTTGCGCCCGTACCGCCAACAGGGGTGTCGGTCAAGGTAATCTCGCGCATCGGCACTTGAATATCAGGGCGTGAACCTTGGATATAGACTTTTTTGGAGGCAGGTAAAACGCGTTCTAGGTCGCGCGCTTCTTCTTCAAAGCGGGCATCTTTGGCGTTACGGTGGGCTGGGGTTTTTAAGGCGTCCGCGCGCTTGTCAGCGGGGCGGGTATCGGCTGAAGTCGTCATATGCAATCCTAGCGTGTTGGTTAAAAAACAGCAACACCGCCAGATATGCGGGGGGAGTGATGATGTCAGGTATATAGCGGCGATATCGATACGGTGCGTGCTTGTGTTTACGCCAAGCGGCTGAGTATCAATGAATGCGCTGCATATTGGTGAGCGTCGTTGGTCACTGTTATAAGCGGTTTTGTTTTTACAAGCGCATTATAAAAGCGTTGCCTTTCAGCACGTCACTCACACACGATACATCATCTCAGACTTCCCTGCGTCGGTACTAACCGCATCAGGTTCGGCGGGTGAAATCTCAGCGAATGGGCAATGTTGTTTGGCGTTTTACCAATCACATTAGCCACCGCACCCCGAGTCTGCCAGTGTTGTTCATCTGCCCCATACTAACAAACTTCATGGCACGCGGCTAATACTATTTTGGCAAATGCTTTTTTAAAAAAAAGTCTCGCTTTGATGTCAATTTTTAGTGTTTTTGGACATAAAAAACACATCACGCTTTTGTATTACTTTGATTTGAAATAATTTTTTAATAAAAACGACTGCGCTAAAGTTGTCATAAAACTGTCATTAAATCTTGGCAAAATACAACGCATTCGAGAAACATACTTTTTATAAGCAGTGGTTAAACTTCAGGAGTTTTACATGCGTCTTTCGTTATTAGCCGTCGCCGTCAGTGGTACCCTCATGCTTACGGCATGTAACCAATCAACCGATACTGCAGAGCCTGCGGCGGATAACAGCGCAGCGACTGCCCCTGCAACGAGCGCTGACAGCACTCAGCAGTCAGCCAGTGCAGCACCTGTTGATAGCGACAAAGTTTCGATGAGCATTACTGGCGCGGGCGCATCGTTCCCACAGCCTATCTATGCTAAGTGGTCAGCGGACTACAATGCAGCGACCAAAGGCCAAGTGAACTATCAGTCTATCGGCTCATCAGGCGGCATCAAGCAAATCACTGCAGGTACGGTTGATTTTGGGGCATCGGATGCGCCAATGACGCCAGAAGAGCTAGAAAAAGAAGGCTTGATTCAGTTCCCAACCGTTATCGGTGGCGTGGTACCTGTCGTGAATATCGAAGGCATTGAGCCTGGCGCACTAAAGCTTGACGGTAAAGTATTGGCGGACATCTATCTTGGCAACATCAGCAAGTGGAATGACGCGGCAATCAAGGCGCTAAACCCAGACTTGACGCTACCAGACAGCCCAATTACTACTGTATTCCGTTCAGACGGCTCAGGCACGACCTTTAACTTCACGGACTACTTGGCAAAAGTATCACCAGAGTGGGAAAGCAGTGTCGGTGTGGACAAAACCGTTAAGTGGCCAACCTCTGACCGCGGTGCGGCAGGTAAAGGCAACGAAGGCGTGGCAAGCTACGTGAACCGTATGCAAAACTCTATCGGCTATGTGGAATACGCGTACGCGAAGCAAAACAACATGTCACACGTGACCTTGAAAAACGCAGCGGGTAACTTTGTACAGCCATCAATCGACAGCTTTGCGGCAGCAGGCGACATCGACTGGTCTCAGCAAGAAGGCTTCTATAAAGTCATTACCAACTCAGAAACTGACCAAGCATGGCCAATCGCTGCGGCGACCTTTATCTTGGTTCACAAGCAGCCACAAGATCCAAAACAAGTGGCAGGCGTGCTGAACTTCTTTAACTGGGCGTACGACCAAGGCGACGCGGCAGCAACTGAGCTGGACTACGTGCCATTCTCAGATACCGCCGTGGCACTGTTTAAAGACAGCTGGAAACAAGTGGTTGATAAAGATGGCAACCCTGTCTATACCCCACAGTAAGAACCGTTAACGCATGACGTCTGTGACCAAGCCGAGGGGTGGGTCGCAGGCGTCGTTGCATCGCTTGTATTTAGCGCATCTATTCGAGTAATGAGAGCAACGTTGAGGTGACTATGGCAGGGCACAATCTGCAAACACAATTGGCAAAACAAAAGCGCTGGGATGCTGTCTTTGTAAATACCACCAAAGCAGCGGCGGTGCTTGTGCTGCTCAGCTTAGGGGCAATTTTGGTCTCCTTGATTGTTGGCGCATGGCCAAGTATGCAGACCTTTGGCTTTGACTTTTATACCAGCAACAACTGGGATCCTGTTGCAGGCGAGTACGGGGCGCTGGCACCGATTTACGGTACGGTGATGACCTCGATTATGGCGATTGTGATTGCGGTGCCTATTAGCTTTGGTATTGCCATCTTTTTGACTGAGCTGTGCCCAACCTTTTTAAAGAAGCCTTTGGGCATCGCCATTGAGCTGCTCGCGGGTATTCCCTCTATCATCTATGGTATGTGGGGTCTGTTCGTATTTGCGCCGTTTTTTGGTAATAACATCCAGCCGTGGCTGACCGAGCATTTGGGTGATTTGCCTATGATTGGTAAGCTGTTCGTCGGTGCACCGATGGGTATTGGTCTGTTTACCGCCGCGCTTGTTTTAGCGATTATGATTATTCCCTTTATCGCCGCGACCATGCGTGATGTGTTCTCAGTGGTGCCCAATTTACTCAAAGAATCCGCCTACGGTATGGGCGCGACCACGTGGGAGGTGATGTTTAAAATCATCTTGCCTTACACCAAAGGCGGTGTGGTCGGTGGGGTCATTTTGGGCTTGGGTCGTGCGTTGGGTGAGACCATGGCGGTGACCTTCTTGATTGGTAATACCTTTAACATCAACCCAAGTATGTTCGCCTCTGGCGTGTCGATTACCTCGGCGCTGGCCAACGAATTTGCCGAAGCCTCTGACCCACTGCACTTGGCGTCACTGCTACACCTTGGCTTGATTCTATTTATGATTACTTTTGTGGTACTGAGTATCTCGCGCTTGATGCTGCGCAATATGGACAAGCGCGCAGGACACTAAGTCGCTGCGCACGGTTTACTACTTTTAATAAGCGTTATGTTGTATGAACGGTCAATCCAGCGACCGATGAATCAAAAGGAATATGTGCATGTCTAGCTTGACTGCTGTGTCACCTGTCTCAACCACGCCCGCGCAAAAGATTGACCGCGGCTTATACCGCCGCCGCCGTATGTGGAACAAGGTCGGACTGGGCTTTGCGTCTTTTGCCATGGTCTTTGGTTTGTTTTGGCTGCTTTGGATTTTGGTCACGCTCGGTATCGAAGGCATGAGCGGCTTGATTGAGATGCCAGTATTTACCGCAGACACGCCGCCGCCGATGACAGAGGGTGGTTTACGCAACGCCATCGTGGGTTCAATCATGATTGCCAGTAGCGGTTTGTTTATCGGTGCGCCGATTGGCATGTTGGCGGGTATTTATTTGGCGGAATTTTCAGGCGGCAACAAGCTGGGTCAAGTCATTCGTTTTTTAAATGACATTTTGCTGTCAGCACCCTCTATCGTGATTGGTCTGTTCGTCTATGCCTTGATGGTAAAAGGCGGCAGCTTTTCAGGTTGGGCAGGGGCGTGCGCTTTGGCACTCATCGTAATTCCTGTGGTGGTGCGTACTACTGAAAACATGCTGCTGCTCGTGCCCAATACCTTACGCGAAGCGGCGTATGCGCTTGGTACGCCTAAGTGGAAACTGGTGCTCAGCGTAACGGTAAAAGCAGCGCGCGCAGGCTTGACCACAGGGGTGCTGCTCGCATTCGCCCGTATCACGGGTGAGACCGCGCCTTTGCTATTTACAGCGCTGAACAACCAATACTTTAGCTTAGATATGAGTAACGCCATGGGCAACATGCCAAACACCATTTATCAGTTTGCCATGAGCCCTTATGACAACTGGCATGCCTTAGCTTGGGCAGCAGCGCTATTGATTACCTTTACGGTGCTTGCGCTCAATGTCATCGCCCGTTATATCGGTGCGCGTGAGCGTCATTAATCACGGCTGCGACTCAGCCATTGCCACACAAACGCATATCAGATAGAAAAAAAGGATACTCCCATGACTGACACCGCTATCAAGACACCAAAAACCAAATCCGTATTTACAGAAGAAAGCACAGCCGTGAACACAAAAACCACCCAGCCACCTGTATCGGCCCCTGTTATCAACACAAAAGCCAACACACAGGCGCAGGCAGGTGCCAGCAGCACAACAGAAGAAGCAACGCCCGCAGCGAAAATGCAAATCCGTGATTTAAACTTCCATTACGGTGATTTTCATGCACTAAAAAATATCTCTATCGACATTCCAGACCGCCAAGTGACCGCGTTTATCGGGCCATCAGGCTGCGGTAAATCAACCCTGCTGCGCACCTTTAACCGCATGTATGATTTGTATCCCAACATGCGCGCGGATGGGCAAATCATCCTTGATGGGCAAAATATCTTGGACAAGTCGGTCGATGTCAATTTGCTACGCGCTCGTGTCGGCATGGTGTTCCAAAAACCGACACCGTTCCCGATGTCTATTTTTGATAATGTTGCCTTTGGTGTGCGTCTGTACGAAAAACTGTCTAAAGCGGATCTGGCCGAACGTGTCGAATGGGCACTTAAAAAAGCGGCACTGTGGGATGAGGTTAAAAACAAGCTAAACGCCTCAGGTCTGTCACTCTCAGGTGGTCAGCAGCAGCGCTTGTGTATCGCGCGCGGCGTGGCTACCAAGCCTGAAGTACTGCTGCTCGATGAGCCAACCTCCGCCCTTGACCCCATCTCAACAGGCGCGATTGAAGACTTGATTGAAGACTTAAAACAAGACTACACAATCGCGATTGTGACCCACAATATGCAGCAAGCG
Source organism: Psychrobacter sp. bablab_jr014 (assembly GCF_016464015.1). Classification (GTDB taxonomy): domain Bacteria; phylum Pseudomonadota; class Gammaproteobacteria; order Pseudomonadales; family Moraxellaceae; genus Psychrobacter. The sequence goes on along the minus strand of NZ_JACDXT010000048.1, from coordinate 55,263 downwards.
GCGCGTATCTCAGACTACACCGCCTATATGTATCTGGGTGATATGGTTGAGATTGGCAAGACCGACCAAGTCTTTACCAACCCCACGCAAAAAGCGACCGAAGACTACATCACAGGTCGTTACGGTTAAGCTGCCATAATTGCTACCGATGCCACTCTGTAGCGGCATATTTTTTTGTCTTAATTTGGCCTTATGAGGACACCATCATGCCGCATCAAATGACGCACACCTCGCCCAGCTTTGACCATGATTTAAAAGAAACCACGACCTTATTTTTGCAAATGGGCGCGCAAGTGGGTGAGCAGGTAGCGCATGCCATGCGCGCCTTAATTGACAGCGATAGCACACTAGCGGAGCAAGTGATTGAGTACGACAGCCATATCAATCAAATGGAAGTGCAAATTGATGAGCATATTTTGCTGCTCTTAGCGCGTCGCCAACCTGCCGCGCGTGATTTGCGCTACGTGATGGCGATGAGTAAAGGCGTGGTAGATATCGAGCGCATCGGCGATGAAGCGACCAAAATTGCGCACATGGCCAAACAAATTGCCGCCGACAATCACAACAACACCTATTGTCACCATGAAGTACAGCACCTGAGCAACCAAGTACGCTTGATGCTGCACAATGCGCTGCTGGCTTTTGAAAAACTACACGCCAACGAAGCATTTGAAGTGATGCGCGATGATGGTAGTGTTGACTTCGAGTACCAGTCGGCGGTAAGGGCGCTGATGACGTATGTCATGTCAGATGCGCGCCAAGTCACACAAGTGATGAATCTGATGTGGGTGCTGCGCGCGCTTGAGCGTATTGGCGACCATGCGCGCAACATCGCCGAGCTGGTGATTTATATCAGTAGCGGCACAGACGTGCGCCACAGCGATTTTCATACCGTCAAGCAAGCGGTCGATGCGTCAAAAGACAATTAAACCAAACCTCAAAAAAGGGTCTGTTAGCATTAACAGACCCTTTTTTATGGTTTATTTGTTTTCAGGCGTCCACCCTTGTGGGCGTTCGTAGTCTTCATTGTCCAAAAACTTATTGCGCTGCTCGGTCAAGAATTTCTTAGCTTCAGGGTCCATCATGCTCAGATGATTTTCATTAATCAGCATGGTTTGGTGCTCAAGCCACTCTTTCCAAGCCTTATCAGACACTGTGTCTTGCAGCTCTTGTCCTACCTTATTGGGAAACGGTGGGTATGACATTCTGGGCAAGTCTTGCTTGTATTTACGACAAAATACGGTGTTGCTCTGGGGGTTAAAAGTTTCCGCCATTGTTATTCTCCTTATGACTCTAATTATTATCAGGGGATACGTAACGATTACTTTACCTGATTATTGGATATAAAAACACCCGCAATATGGCGGGTGCTTCTGTTATTGCCCAGTTGCGGCCTATATTTTGGGATGCAACGGATACTGTTTTGAGACTAGGCTTCTAGGGCATCGATACGCGTACGGGCGCGCGCGACCGCTTGCAGCACTTGGTTTGGTGCTGTGCCGCCCAAGTGGTCACGAGCTGCCAATGACCCTTCTAAGGTTAAGTAATCAAACACATCCTCACCAATCGCATCGCTGAACGATTGTAATTGCGCCAAAGACAAGTCGCTTAAATCCACGCCTTCTTTAATGCCAAGGGCAACGGCATTGCCAACGACTTCGTGCGCGTCACGGAACGCCACACCACGGCGTACCAAGTAATCCGCCAAGTCAGTCGCCGTCGCGTAGCCTTTCATGGTCGCTTCACGCATGCTGTCCTTGTTTGGGACGATGTTTGGTAGCATATCAGCAAACGCCAGCAGCGAGCCTGTCAAAGTATCGACGCAATCAAACAGCGGTTCTTTGTCTTCTTGGTTGTCTTTATTGTACGCCAGCGGCTGGTTTTTCATCAGCGTGAGCAAGGTTGTTAACTGACCGAACACGCGCGCTGCTTTACCGCGTACCAGCTCAGGCACGTCTGGATTTTTCTTTTGCGGCATAATCGATGAGCCTGTGCAGAAACGGTCAGGAATCTGTACAAAGTTAAACTGCGCGGACATCCATAGGATAATCTCTTCGCTCATGCGCGACAGATGCATCATCAAAATCGACGCCGCCGCGGTAAATTCAATAGCAAAGTCACGGTCAGATACCGCGTCTAGTGAGTTTTGGCAAATGCCTTCAAAGCCAAGCAATTCGGCAGTGATGGTGCGGTCGATAGGGAAGGTTGTGCCCGCAAGCGCGGCGCTACCAAGTGGCATCTGATTGATGCGGCGGCGCGCGTCAATTAAGCGCTCGGTATCACGATGCAGCATCTCAAACCATGCCATCACATGATGACCGAAGCTGACTGGCTGAGCGGTCTGTAAATGGGTAAAGCCAGGCATGATGGTATCAGTGTGCTGCTCAGCCAGACCTAATAAACCACGTTGCAGGCGGATGAGTAGCGCGATGATATTGTCGGTCTCTTCGCGTAGCCACAGACGGATATCGGTTGCCACTTGGTCATTACGGCTACGACCTGTGTGCAGTTTTTTGCCGACCGCACCGACGATATCGGTCAGACGCGATTCGACATTCATGTGTACGTCTTCTAGGGTCACTGACCAATTAAACTCGCCCGCTTCAATCTCAGCCAAGACTTGTTTTAGACCGTCAATAATGGTCGCAACGTCTTCTTCGCTCAGGATTTGGCATTCTTTTAGCATGGTGGCATGCGCGATAGAGCCTTCGATGTCGTGGCGGGCAAAGCGCTGATCAAAGCCGACCGAGGCGGTAAATGCGGCAACAAAACTGTCGGTGGCTTCGCTAAAACGCCCACCCCACATTTGTTGTCCGACACTTGTACTGGACTTGTCTGCTGGTGAGGTATTCATGCTAGAATCAGAAACAGCTGAACTTTTATCTTGCTTGGGATTATTAGGATTTGAAGAAGTGGCATTCATATTGGTCTAATACAAGTCAAAAAAATAAGAGCTCCAGTATAGCAAAGGATGAGGTTGCCTTACTAGCTGAGCGTCTAGAGTTTTTTATGCCTAGGCTCATGCAGATGATTTCACCTTGGCGATGGCTACTCTACTTATTTTTTTGGTCTTTATTCGTTACCGTGATAGACCGCCAAGATTTGAACACTTGGTTGGACTTTATCACGCGCTTTGTTGCGCGTTTTATTAGAAATGCTCTAACCGTCATTCCTGCCGTTTATCTCATTGACTATTTACGCCCGATTATCAAGCAGATGAGCATCATTAAAGTCAGTATCACTGTCATAATAATCATGGTAACCAGCGCCGCGTTTTGGACAGTGGTGATGCTGCTACTTATGATCAATATCGGCCTTACGCAGTATGCGCTTGCGAACTTTATTTTAACCGTTGGTCTGATGATGGTCATTACTGGCGGCTTTACGTTTTTGTTTTTATTATACTTTGTACGTAGCTACCGTGAGCTGTCTGCACTCAACCAATCCTTTGAACAAAAACTGACCGCCCAAAATGATATTATTAAAGCGCGATTGGCACCACATTTTTTCTTTAATACCATTAATAGTTTAAATGGCTTGATCGAGACCAATCCGCAAAAAGCCGCCAACTTACTTCAAAACATCTCTTCCTTATTTCGAGCAAGCTTTAGCGGTATTCAAGAGATTAGTTTTGAAGAGGAAGTGGCACTGTGTGAGGATTATCTGGCGATTGAGTCAATCCGTTTGTCCGAAAAGCTAATCGTCTACTGGCATTTGCCTGATGACGATATTCTATATGATATGGTCATTACAGCCTTAACCTTACAAAGTGTACTTGAAGGCTTACTTTTTAATGTCGTTGAAGTGACGACCGAGACCATTGTGATTAATGTCGAAGTCACATGGCACCAGCATACGGTGCGTATCATCATCAATGTGACCTTGCCCAAAAAAACCTTTATTGTGCAGCACGATTTACAAAAGCGCTTAAACTTTCGGGTACAGGCGGAGCGCTTGCAGGCTTATTTTGGCGATACCGCCACTATCAAGAATATGATCACCAAAGAACATATTATTACTACCATCACTTATCCATTGCAGGATGTGGGTTTATAGCCTTCAATAATGATAATGGTTTTAAATTTTTAACTGTTTTTTATAAAAAAATAACCGCTGTCATCCGTCATATATACCGCTTAAGCAAATCGTGATATATTTTTGGTATCTCTGGTTGCTACAGACACAAACATTACACTATATTGGTTGGCTCAATACTTACCTACTTTAATCAGATAATAATCATTATCAAATGAAAAATGAAAAGCGTATTTTTTTCTATATTCGCTTTAATGACGGAAGCCATACAATATCAAGACGCGAGTCCTAATGACATTAAAAAAAAGGCTCATAAAATGTGCGGGTATCTGTCGATAAAAAGCTATGCAAGGGCTTTTTATTTGGTAAAGTATAGATAAGAATATTCACAAGATTTAATTGATAAAAGAGCCGAAGCATATTGGGTAGGCTGGGACAGAGGAATTTACATGCGGATTGTAGTTTGTGATGATGAGCCACTTGCGCGTGAGCGCTTGGTCAGAATTGTACAAGAATCAGGTCACGAGGTGGTTGCGCAGGCGACTACAGGTGCCGAGGCTATTAGTGTGGTAAAGGCCAAGCAGCCCGATGTGATTTTATTAGATATCAGAATGCCTGAAATGGACGGGGTGCGCTGCGCACAAGCGTTAAACGCGCTCGAACACCCGCCAGCGGTTATCTTTGTGACAGCCTATGACCATTACGCCATTGCTGCCTTTAAAGCCAATGCGATCGGGTATTTGCTCAAGCCTGCCAACAAAGATGAATTGATTGAAGCGCTTAGTACAGCAAAAAACTTAAATGCGGCGCAATTGAACGAAATTCGTAAGCTTGAAGACCCAACCGCCCGTCCTGTACGTGAGCATATTGCAGCGCGTACCCATCGCGGAGTGGAGCTGATTAGCTTAAAAGATGTGTTTTATTTCACTGCCGACCAAAAGTACGTCAAAGTACGCCACAAAGATGGCATTGTACTGATTGATGATACGCTAAAAGAGCTGGAGCAAGAGTTTGGTGAGCGCCTGTTCCGTGTACACCGTAATGCGATTATCAATCTAAGCTATTTGGATTATTTAGAAACCGTGGATACAGGACAGTATCAAGTGCGCTTTAAAGGCATTGATGAAACGCTGGCCGTCAGCCGCCGCCACTTGCCTGCACTGCGTGATAAAATACAAAACATGTAGCTTGCTTGTACTTCCAGTAATTTCTGCTTTGTTATCTCTACATATCATCTACCCCTTATTTATGCTTAAATAGGGGTATTTTTTTGTCTTTATCTATTTTACTGTTGCTCACTATGCACTGTTATTGAGGCCTGTCATGAGTACCCAAAAAAAGCCTACGCTAACCACATTAACCATCGCCACGCGCCAAAGTCCTTTGGCACTATGGCAAGCCGAGCATATCCGCGACCGCCTGTTGGCATTGTACCCGACGCTGACCATTAAGCTGCTCAAAATTGTCACTAAGGGTGACAAAATTTTAGATACGCCGCTGGCAAAAATCGGCGGTAAAGGCTTGTTCGTAAAAGAGCTTGAGCAAGCAATGTATGACGGACAGGCCGATATTGCGGTACATTCGTTAAAAGATGTGCCGATGCATCTACCCGAGGGCTTACTGCTGGGTGCGTACTGTGAACGTGAAGCGCCAACCGATGCCTTTGTGTCCAATACCTACGAGAATCTTGAAGCACTGCCAGAAGGGGCAATACTGGGCACCTCCAGCCTACGTCGTCAATGCCAAATCAAAGCGCACCGTCCTGACTTACAGATTAAAACCCTACGCGGCAATGTGGGCACCCGTCTATCAAAGCTCGACGCTGGTGAGTACGATGCCATTATCCTTGCGACCAGTGGACTCAAGCGCATTGGCTTAGAGGCGCGTATTCGTGGCGAGCTGGATGTGGATGTCTGCTTGCCTGCAGTAGGTCAAGGGGCGCTGGCGATTGAATGCCGCGAAGACGATAATGACGTCTTAAACTTGCTTGCACCTCTCAATGATAATGAAGCACGTATACGTTTAATCGCAGAGCGGGCGCTAAACCGCCATCTAGAAGGCGGCTGCCAAGTACCGATTGCAGCATTTTCGGTACTTGAGACCAAAACTGCTGACAGTGACAGCGCTGCCCCAACGACCGAGCTTTGGCTGCGTGGACGTGTGGGCGAGGCGGATGGTAGCGTATTGCTCAAGGCAGAATCACGTGTAACGTTAAGTGGGACGCAAGACGCGATGGAAGCGCAGGCCAACCAGCTGGGTATTGACGTGGCGGAGCAGCTATTGAACCAAGGCGCAGGTGCGATTTTGAGCGCACTGAGCCACGATTAAGCACGCTGTCACTGTACTGTATTCTTACTGTACTTTTGCGAAAGGATGGGCAGGTAACCCATGGCGACTCATGACATCAAACACGCTGCGCCTATATTCATTAATACGCGTCCTGATGAGCGTGCAGGCGCGCTTAGTGACTATTTGACGGCGCGTGGTATCGAAGTCGTGGCGTTGCCCATGCTGGCACTCACCCCTTGTACGATTGGTCGTGATGAGCATGGCTATATGCAGGCGTGGTTGGCAGGCGCGTATGATGCCTTGGTGGTGATTAGTCCGACAGCGGCAGAATATGGCTTGGCGGCGCTAAAGATATTACCGCCAGCACAGCACAGACGCACCGTAATCGCGGTTGGTGGGCGGACACTGATGGTATTAAAACAAGACCCTTTATTAACTGCCTCAAAGCTGATAACGCCAGCGGTAAGCAGTAATGAGGGACTCATTGCCATGCCTGAGCTGGCAGGCTTGCAAGCGGGTGCGCGGGTGCTGATATGGCGTGGTCATGGTGGCAGAAGGCTGTTGAGCGATGACTTACAAGCACGCGGTATACAAGTAGATAGCATTGCGTGGTATGCGCGCACATTGCCTACAGAAGCGTTCGCACAGTACCGCGCTTGGTGCATCGCGCATAACAGTCGCGCTCAAGAAACAGGTATGACGTACAAGCCGTGGGTGCTGATCAGTAGTGGCGCCGCGTTTACGCATTGGGCGCAAGTGGTACGTGAACCGTTGAATGACTTTCGCTACTTGGTGCTGGGCGTACGCTTGCAAGCCTTGTTACAAGCGCAACAGCTGTCTTGTGTACTGATACATGAATTGACACCTCAGCACATTTATCAGACATTACAGTCAGCAGGCCGTTAGGACGTGTCTTTAATTTAAATGCTTAAGATTAAATGGGCTAAATTTTTGGCAAACGGTGTCGGTTTGACACAATATACTATGGTAAGTCGCTATGTCTATGCAGTCTAACCCTTCCTCAAATAACCCATCTGCGGGTCAACAGCGACGACAAGCAACCAGCTTGCTGCTGCGCTTGCAGTGGCTGGTTATATTGATATTGCTGGCGTCTATCGTTTGGCTGTATGTCAGTCAGCAGCGCTTTGAACGGCAAATGGATAATCGCTTACAGAGTAACGAGCAAGTGATTGGACGCTTGAACGATATGGACGATCGCTTGTTTGCTATCAGTCAGGCCAGCGCCCCTGCGCCAAGCGTTGCGCCGAGCAGTCAAGCACAAAATCAGTTGGCATTATTACGCATTCAAATAAAAACCGTGGACAAGCTGCTGCTGGATAATGATTATGATGCTGCCATTGAGCTGTTGCGTGGTCTGCAGTGGCAGCTGTCGCAAAGCAGCAATGAGATTGCGCCTGCATTGACGATTGTGCTGCGCCAAAGTCTGGTAAAAGATATTGAGCGCCTACAAGCCAAAGCATCACAGTCCAGCCCTTGGGCGCTACAAAATTTAGCCATTCAAAATATCCAAAACTACTTACACACCCAAAGGCGGTTAATAGGTCGCACTGACGCAAACAACTTATCAGCGCCAATAACGGCACGTGACATGACGATTTCTGAAATCATTATGACCTTAAATTTGGCCATGCAATCGAGCAATATGCATAATAAAGACCAGCTGGTCAGTTATTTATCCCAAGCGCAGTCGCAATTACGTCCATTATTGGTATCAACAAACGCTAATAGCACAGACATGCCAAGGCAAACCGCCCAAAGCGATGTGGGCGCAAGTACAGCAAAAAGCAGCACAGAGCGCCTGTCTAATCTCTCGGCATTGCCCGCGCCCAAGCGTCTTGCTGATGTGTCACAAAGTTTGGAGACACTCATTGCTGCTGCGCCAACCACCACGGCATTGTTAACCAGCCAAGTATTGGCTGATCCTAAACGTTAACAAGACTACGCGCGTTACTGTGGCAATTATTTTTACCATCGCCCAATAAGATGAACCGATAAATAATAGGGATAACCATGCAAGCTTCCACTTTTGAGAAACCCGCTCCTGACGCCCTAAGTGCGTATCCTGTTGTCCATCAGCAAATGATGCAATGGGGTGAGATGGATGCCTTTAATCATTTAAACAATGTGGTGTATTACCGTTACGCTGAGTCGGCACGTATCACCTATTTACAAGCGCTCGGTATGTTTGATGGGGATATGGTGACTGTTTTGGCGCAGTCGAGCTGTCAGTATCTGCGTCCAGTGACCTACCCAGACACGCTGCTGATAGGCGTACGCTGTCAGCGTTTGGGCACGACCAGTATGACGGTCGCCTACAGTTATTACAGTGTGGCGCAAGAGGCGATTGTCGCGACAGCAGAGTCGGTAGTAGTCCGTTTAAACAATAGTGCCACGCAAAAACTGCCTTGGTCGGATAGTGAGCGCCGCGCTTTGCTCGCACTAGAAAACAGCGTCGGACATACGCCAGAAGGTGCGTAACTGGACTCTTAGCAGCATAGAAAAAACCCATCGATTTAATACGATGGGTTTTTTGTTTAAAGTAGGGTGTGTGGCGCATTAATGATGTGTTTACGCATCCTCACCAGGCGCTGCAACCGACTCAACCACGTTTAGCTCAAAGCCAGACAAAGCGTGAAATTTCATTGGCGATGACAACAGGCGCATGTCGCGAATGCCCAAATGACGCAAAATCTGAGCCCCCACACCAATGCTGCGGTACGGCTGCTGCGTGATGGTCGATAGCGATTGGTTGTCTGCAGTTTTGTCTAGCGCGTCGCCCAAATCAACAGGATCATTACTACCAATCCATACCAACGCGCCACGTGGCGACTCGCTGATTTCTTTTAATGCCGATTGTACGCTCCAGCCGCTACGGCCTGTGGCATCGTTTTTGGCAGCGAACAGGTCACGCAAAGGGTGAAAGCCGTGTACACGTACAGTGCTGACGCCTTCGGTGACATCGCCTTTGACCAGTGCCAAATGGGTCTCATCCGCGCCAAACTCACGGAAGCGGTGTAGGGTAAAGGTACCGTACTCCGTCTCAAAAGGCTTTGCTGAGACTTCTTCGATGGTTTGTTCATTGGCAATGCGGTAGTTGATTAAATCGCTGATGGTGCCGATTTTGAGGTTGTGCTCTTTAGCAAAGACTTCTAAATCAGGGCGGCGTGCCATCGTACCATCGGCATTGATAATCTCAACCAGTACTGACGCAGGCTCAAGACCTGCAAGACGTGCCAAATCACAACCCGCTTCGGTGTGACCTGCGCGGTGCAATACGCCGCCATTACGCGCAACGATAGGGAATATATGGCCTGGCTGTACCACATCGCTGGCTTTGGCGCTTGCAGATACAGCCGCTTGAATAGTACGCGCACGGTCAGCAGCAGAGATACCTGTGGTCACGCCTTCAGCCGCTTCAATAGATACCGTAAAGTTGGTACTGAACTTGGCTTCGTTACGATCTGACATCAAAGGCAGCTCTAGCTGGCGCGCACGCGCTTCTGATAAGGTCAAGCACACCAAGCCGCGCGCATGGGTAATCATAAAGTTGATATCATCAGGACGCACGTGGGTGGCGGCCATAATCAAGTCGCCTTCATTTTCACGGTCTTCATCATCCATAAAGATGACCATTTTGCCTGCGCGGATGTCATCAAGAATCTCTGGAATGGTATTTAAAGTCATAATTATCTCAGTCGTTTTGGAGGCATTATCAGTAATCTGTCATCAGTCCATCCGCTATTGATAAGCGCTTGATGTTTTGCAGCGCTTGCTACTCACACTGGGCGGTCAGATGGGTTAGGATTGACAGGCATGGGCTTATTCTAACGATTTTTTTGGCTTTTTGCTGTACTGTCCGTTTACCTTGGGGTTTATTCTATCAATCAGCCGTATCAGCGTCGCCGTTTTAGGATTTTTTTGAGTTATGGTATTGATCTTTTAACCACGCCATAAATTTTTTGCTGTGCTGCTCGCGCTGATTGTCTGCAAATTCATAAAAACGGGTGCCCAGTAAATTATCAGGCAAATAGTTTTGTGGATAGTAATGCTGCGGGTAGTCGTGCGGATAGATATAGCCTTGCCCGTAACCTTGCTGGCGCATCAGCTTGGTGGTGCCGTTACGCAGGTGCATAGGCACAGGGGAGGCATCTTTTTCCGCTAGCGCCATGGCGGCATTAATGGCTTTATAGGTGCTGTTGCTTTTGGCGCTGGTAGCCAAATACACCACCACTTGCCCTAAAATAATACGCGCCTCAGGCATACCAATAGACTGCACGCTTCTGAGAGCCGCATCGGCGAGCAGCAGCGCATTGGGATTGGCATTACCAATGTCTTCACTGGCGGCAATCACCAAGCGGCGCGCAATAAAGTCGGCAGGCTCACCCGCCACCAACATCCGCGCCATCCAATACAGCGCCGCATCAGCGTCCGAGCCACGAATTGATTTAATCATTGCCGAGACGATGTTGTAATGCTGCTCGCCATCCTTATCGTATCTAGCCAGCGCGCTTTGGGCGACCGTACTGACCAGCGCATCATCGATGATTAAGACGCCTGTACTATGGTCTGCGGTCTGTACTGCAATCTCAAGGATGTTTAGTGCCTTACGCGCATCGCCATGTGCCAAATCCGCAATCAGCTGGCAGGCTCTCAAGTCGATATCTAGCGTTTTTAAAACCGTGTCTTCTAGAGTCGCCCGATTTAATAATTGGGTAATTTCCTTGGGTGTAAGTGACTCTAAGCGATACGTTTGACAGCGCGAGAGCAAGGCATTATTGATACTAAATGACGGATTTTCAGTGGTTGCGCCAATCAGTGTGATGTCGCCAGCTTCCACCGCGCCGAGCAGCGCATCTTGCTGGCCTTTATTAAAACGGTGTATCTCGTCAATAAACACCACAGGCGCAGCCAAACTTAGCGAATCTTTACTCTCTAACACCTCGCGCAGCTGCTTCACGCCTGTATTGAGGGCAGACAATAAGTGAAACGGTCGTCCCACGGCATCAGCAAGTAGCATGGCTATCGTCGTTTTGCCCACGCCTGCTTCGCCATGTAAGATAATCGAAGGCAAGTGCCTATGCGCAACCAACCGCCGTAAGGGTGCACCCTCTGCCAGCAAATGCGTTTGTCCGATAACCTCATCTAATCGCCGTGGGCGCATCCGCTGAGCAAGCGGGGTGTCAGAGTGCATGGCAGCAGGCATAATATCCTCGATAATCAATCAAAATATGACCATAATAACAAGAACCTGTAAAACAAGGGTTGTCAAAACAAGAAAAATAACAATGGCGGTAACGACAATAACAAGCATCTGCGACATGTATAGGTTGTGTCCATTGCGTAACGGTTTGGCACGGTGCTCTTTTTTCTAAAGTGACCCATACCAATATAGGTGCTACCTGCGTGCTTTAAATCTTCTTCCATTATTAAAGGAAACTTGCTTTGTCGCATCGGTTATCCCTTACTCAGCGCTTTTTTAACGCACTAACGCCCAAAGCACGTTATCAAGCATGGCGCGCGCCCTTATCGCGTCCATTAACGGTGGGCGAGCGTGAACTTGCGCGTAGCGTGTTTGGTGACAGCTTGGCACTGGACGACATTCGCTTAAAAACCACATGGTGGGTGCTCAAAAACTACGCCGTCAGTCCAAAAGGATATATCTATTTTCACCCTGATGACTGGACAGTCGACTTTAGCAAAAAGCCATTGTTAACCCAAAGCTGGCTGATACACGAATTGACGCACGTATGGCAGGTTCAGCATGGCATCAAAGTCATACGTGGCGCACTGCGTAGCCGTCGCTACGACTACGATTTACTACCCAATAAGCCCTTTACGGCTTATGGTATTGAGCAACAGGCACGAATGGTGCAGGATTTTTTTATCAAAACGCAGCGCAATGAAGACTGTAGTGCTTTGCGTACTTGTATTCCATTTTTAAATGACAATATAAAGAGTCGCGCTGCTGTTAAGCCTACATTTACAGTGTAAGTATGAATCGCTACCGACGTGACGCGATGAGGTAACAGCGCTTCGTTATACTTTTATAGCGATAAAAAGGGCTAGTTTCATGCCTATATTTGTCATGTTTTTAATCCGCTAATTTTGACCAACTGTTTCGATTGACCGATAGGAGCTGTGCTGTGATGTTCACTCATCTGACCTCAACCCTTGCGCCGACCACTTTAATGACACAAACGCGTAAAAAACGCGCTCTAACAGCGGCTGTCTTGTCAGGCGCTTTGTTGCTGAGTGCCTGTCAGGAACAAACCACCCCCACGCAGAGCGCAGCAGACACACAAAATGAATCGGTCAAACGTATTGCACCTGTGACGCCAAGTGACTCGGCTGCGGCACGTATCGAAGCTTTTCAGCCGCGTTACGTCATGCAAAAACAAGCCCTACAGCGCCGTTTGCAAGCAGAATATGAATCCTTGCAAGCTGCTGATGCGACCATGGCAACGGATATGACGAATGGACAAGTGACAGCACCTGCCGATTCTGAGACCAACCCAGTAACAGCAAATAGCGATAATGCTAACAGCAACACCAGTATGGCAAATGACGCGCAGGATACTGCCGCTAGTGCAGCGAGCAGCGAAGATATCAATACCAGTGTCGAAGCGGGTGAGCGTGATCTTGCGGTATTACAAAAGGTCACCCTAGAGCCGCGCGCGCCTGAGCAGCTTGATGAGACAGACATTATTGACCAGTATCAGGACGCCATGCGCGCCTTATATACCGCTGATAATCAATCACTAACCGCCACGCAGATGAACACACTGCTGAATGTGGCCTCGTTAGTGCCGGGACTCTTTGAGCATACAGAAATTGCCGACAGACTGGTGCTCAAAAGCCCTGCTTTAGCGCGTCTTGTGGTACAGCATCAGGTTTGGCAGCAGATTGAAGCCCAGCAAGCGATTGATATGCAAAATGTTAAAGCAGCCCAGCAAGCTGAATTTGAAGCGTTAATGGATAAATTTAACAGCACCATGAAAGACTATGATGAGCAAATTCAAAAGTATGAAGAGACGTTAGAGAGTTATCAGCAATGATAACTCGGTGTCATTCATCAAGATGCTTTTAAGCAGGATATGCCAAAGGCTAGGGTCAACAGGATAGACACAACAAATCCCGCAGATAGCGGGATTTTTTGCATTGCCTTACCTCGTTTGACAGTACGACGGTAGCCGTTTGGCGTGGACAATAGAGGGTAAGCAACCCAGCCTTGGTCAAGCTGCTTACATAAAGCACGGTATATGTTTTGACAAAAACGGCAAAGACTTACTTACGGTCTTCGATGTTGACAAAATCACGATGCGTTTCACCAGTATATAGCTGGCGTGGGCGACCGATTTTGAACGGTGCGCTGTGCATTTCTAACCAGTGGCTGATCCAGCCTGCGGTACGCGCTAGGGCGAAGATAACCGTAAACATAGAGGTTGGAATACCAATAGCTTTTAGGATAATGCCTGAGTAAAAGTCTACGTTTGGATACAGGTTACGCTCAACGAAGTACGGATCTTCTAGGGCGATTTGCTCAAGCTTCATAGCCAGCTCAAGTTTTGGATCATTGATACCCAAATCTGCCAATACTTCGTCACACGTCTCTTTCATGACTTTGGCGCGTGGGTCAAAGTTTTTGTAAACACGGTGACCAAAGCCCATTAGCTTCACTTCACGGCGTTTTACTTTTTCCATGAATTCAGGCACGTTCTCAACTGAACCGATTTCATCGAGCATTTTTAGTACCGCTTCGTTGGCACCACCATGTGATGGTCCCCAAAGCGCGGCGATACCCGCAGCGATACAGGCATAAGGGTTCGCGCCTGTAGAGCCTGCCAAACGAACGGTTGAGGTCGAGGCGTTTTGCTCGTGGTCTGCGTGCAGAGTAAAGATACGATCCATCGCTTTAGAGATGACAGGATTTACTTGGTAGTTGACATCGCCAGGGCTCGCAAACATCATGTACAGGAAGTTTTCAGCGTAGTTAAAGTCATTACGCGGATACATGAACGGCTCGCCTTGTGAGTACTTATAGCTCATTGCAGCAAGGGTTGGCATTTTTGCAATTAAGCGAATCGCCGTGATTTCACGGTGCTGTTCTTCGCTGACATCGAGGCCTTCATGATAAAACGCAGACAATGCACCGACCACACCGACCATAATCGCCATAGGGTGCGCGTCACGACGGAAACCTTCAAAAAATTTACGCAGCTGGTCATGTACAGCTGAATGCTTACGAACTTTTTTATAAAAATCGTCTTTTTGTTCTTGGTTTGGCAAATCGCCATGCAATAGGGCGTAGCAAACTTCTAGATACTCTGCACTTTCAGCCAACTGATCGATAGGGTAGCCGCGGTGCAACAGCTCGCCTTTATTACCATCAATGTAAGTAATTTTTGATTCAACAGGCGCTGTGACTTTAAAACCAGGGTCATATGACCAGTAGCCAGCATCTTGTATTGCACTTGCGTCAAGGACAGGACGTCCTAGTGTGCCTTCCATAATTGGTAGGTCATATTCCTTGCCATCTGCAATCAGTTTTGCACTCTTATCAGCCATGAATTGTTCTCCATTTATTGTAGCTGGTTCAAATAGGTAAGCGGTTTAAATACTTGATAGATACAACGCTCATTGGCGTTTTCCATTGAAATATAAAAAGGAATGGAATTAATTTGACATCTCTTTAGTGAGGCTATCTTAGCAGCTATCTTGCGTGAGTTGAAAAAAGTTTTAGGGCCCAATCGGGCAAATCCCTTGTAAATAGGGCACTGACACGCATGAGCATTTGTATCAAAATATGTATCTTAGGCCATTTAGGAAAAAAATAGTTAAAGTAAGGTTTATCACTCAATCAGCAGACCAAAACGGACTGTCCTTTGTCCTTATACGCTTAGCTAGTTATAAATTGCCAAAATAAAGGGTAAATAAACAGCAAGGTTGAGCAAATGCGGTTATAATTATCTATACATTGGCAATGTGTGGCACATTATATGGCTCACACTTACAGATTTGTTGAAATTTACATGATATTCATTATTCAGTGGATAAATTTGTAATTGCTTGCCAGTCATTTTATAATTAGGGCAATTTGACTGATATTAGCTTCGCTACATTTGCGGTATGTTCAGACAAACCGATTGATTAAAAGCATTGACTGATATTTTGCTGCGTTTATAGGTGCATTTTTGGCTGATTGACGGTTAATATGTAAACGTAGTAGCAGCCTATCTAGTGGCACTCATGGCAACCGTCTGTTTCTGACGACGCTGTGTTGTCTTTTTTTTGCTTTATGATTTACTGAAAGGTTTTGACGTTGATCTTAATAAGGTCAAATCTTCAAAGCTCTTATTCTGTATAGTTACAGACAGTAATGGATATGCCGTGCTATCCAAAAAAACAGATGATGATTGCCTATCAGCCGTTTTCATACCCCAAATTTAGCGCAAACTAACAAGTCAGCTAGCTCTTCCTTATCTTATCCGTCTCTTATAATGCTTTGAGCATGGCAGTATTTGCCGTGGTGCTTGTGAGTCATAAGAGTATAACTGCAAAAAGGATGCCCGCTGTGAAAAGCAACCGACCTATTGATCTGCCTCTAAGCCAAGTGGTGAGTGTTAACCGCTCGCCAATCGCGATCGCCTCTATTCTGCATCGCATCTCTGGCATTATTTTATTCTTATTGATTCCTGTCATGCTGTGGCTATTACAGAATTCTTTGGCATCGCCTGAGAGTTTTGCAACAGTCTTTGATAATGTTCTTGTACGTTTTATCGCATGGATTTTTGTGGCCTCAATCGCTTACCATTTTGTGATGGGCATCAAGCATTTACTTGCTGATATGGGCAAGACTGAAGAGCTAAAATCTGGTCGCGCTGCTGCGATGATCAGCTTTGTTATTGCAGCGATTCTAATTGTCGCGTCATTTGTATGGGTGATGTTCTAATGATTAAAAATAACTCAGGAATCAAAAGCGCCACCGGTCTCACGGGCTCAGGCTCACGCGATTGGATTGTCCAGCGCATCAGTGCTGTCGTTTTGGCAGTGTACAGTTTGGTCCTACTGGGCTTCTTTTTGACGCATGGTAATGTCACGTTTATCGAGTGGTCATCGTTCATGACCAGTTTACCGATGCGCCTATTTAGTTTGGTGGCGGTATTGGCACTCGCAGGTCACGCTTGGGTGGGCATGTGGACGGTATTTACCGACTACATCACTTCTGGAAAATTGGGTGAGAGCGCGCCAAAACTACGTTTGGTACTACAAACGTTAATGATTATTGCCATTTTAGTCTTTCTATTTTGGGGCATCATTATCTTTTGGGGTAACGGCTTCGTTGCTGCCGTATAATCGCTCACAAGCCTCTGTTTTATCTGTATTTAGTGCTGTGCTATAGCAAAGCAAATAGCCCTTGCTATGGCCAAGCTACCATAAAGCCTTATCCACGCCCAAATTGAGAGGCGCACACAGATATTGGCTATGCACATTTTAGTAAGTGGTTGCAAGACTTTGATAATGTTGCTGTTTTTATTGCGCAATCGGCGTACAATAGAGGATGGCAAGCAGTCTTGTATTTACTTAACAAGCATTAGGAAACCGTAATGGCGACAAAACAAGATAATACCATTAGTAATATCAAAACCCTCAACTACGATGCGGTCATCGTTGGTGGTGGCGGTTCGGGTATGCGTGCTTCATTGCAGCTTGCAGAAGCAGGTATGAATGTTGCGGTGATTACCAAGGTATTCCCAACCCGTTCACATACCGTTGCGGCTCAAGGCGGTATTGGTGCCAGTCTTGGTAACATGAGTAATGACAACTGGCATTTCCACTTTTATGACACCGTAAAAGGTTCTGACTGGCTCGGCGACCAAGACGCGATTGAGTACATGTGCCGCGAAGCACCAAAAGTGGTGTATGAGCTTGAGCACATGGGCATGCCATTTGACCGTAATGAAGATGGCACCATCTACCAGCGTCCGTTTGGCGGTCACACCTCAAACTACGGCGAAAAAGCGGTACAACGCGCGTGTGCTGCTGCTGACCGTACAGGTCACGCACTACTACACACCTTGTATCAAAAAAACCTACAACAAGGCACCCAGTTCTTTATCGAATGGATTGCGCTTGACTTGATTAAAGACGACGCTGGCAACATCAATGGCGTGGTAGCGATTGAGCAAGAGACAGGTACAGTCGCGGTATTCCAGTCACCCATCACAGTCCTTGCAACAGGTGGCGCAGGTCGTATCTTTGCCGCCTCAACCAACGCGTATATCAATACGGGTGATGGTATTGGCATGGCAGTACGTGCAGGCATTCCACTACAGGATATGGAGTTTTGGCAATTCCACCCAACAGGCGTTGCAGGTGCTGGCGTACTGTTGACTGAAGGGTGCCGTGGTGAAGGTGCTATCTTGCGTAACAAAGATGGCGAAGCCTTTATGGAGCGCTATGCACCGACCGTGAAAGACTTGGCACCACGTGATTTGGTATCACGTTCAATGGACCAAGAGATCAAAGAAGGTCGCGGCTGTGGTCCCAATGGCGAATACATCGTGATGGACATGACTCACTTAGGCGTAGAGACCATCATGAAGCGTCTGCCATCAGTCTTTGAGATCGGCAAAAACTTCGCCAACGTTGACATCACTAAAGAGCCGATTCCAGTGATTCCAACCATTCACTATATGATGGGCGGTATCCCAACCAACATTCATGGTCAAGTGGTTAAGCCAGACCTAGAAGCAGGTACGGATGAAGACGGTCTATACGCGCACGGAAACGTCGTAAAAGGTCTGTATGCCATTGGTGAGTGTGCGTGTGTGAGTGTCCATGGTGCTAACCGTTTGGGTACCAACTCATTGCTAGATTTGGTGGTCTTTGGTCGTGCTGCGGGCAAACACATTGTTGATGAGTACCATCAAGCCGACCACGACTACAAGCCATTAGACCCACGCGTATTGGACTTTACTGTTGGTCGCTTGAATAAGTTGCAGCAATCAACCGAAGGCTATAATGCGCAAGAAGTTGCGGATGAGATTCGTGCAACCATGCAAAAACACGCCAGTGTATTCCGTACCCAAGCCTTGATGGATGAAGGTGTGGATAAAATCTTGGCGCTAGAAGACAAAGTAAACAACATCCATCTAGCGGATAAGTCACAAGTCTTTAACACAGCGCGTATCGAAGCGCTGGAAGTGGCGAATTTATACGAAGTGGCAAAAGCGACTATGATTTCAGCGGCGCATCGTCACGAAAGCCGCGGCGCGCACAGCGTACTTGATTATGACCGTCCAAGCGATGACAAGGTTGCACCAAACGGTCGTAACGATATCGAGTGGATGAAGCATACACTGTGGTACTCTGAAGGTAACCGTATTATCTATAAACCTGTGCGCAAGAGCCCACTGACTGTGGATTATATCGAGCCTAAAGTTCGCGTCTACTAATCCTAGATTCCGTCCAATAACGCTTAATCGTTTTACCCTTTATTTTTTACTATTAAAGGTGACTGCCAGCGATAGCTACCCGCCCAGCATATCAACAGCGCTGGGCATGGTATCCTCCTTATCTGCCCGCAAGTCACCTATGTGTGGAGTTTAGCATTATGAGCCGAGGTACTCGCACCATCGAACTTTATCGCTACGATCCTGATGTGGACGCAGCCCCACGTATGCAAACGTATACGATTGAACTGTTAGAGTCTGATCGCATGCTACTTGATGTACTATTACGTCTGAAAAAGCAAGATGAAACCATCACTTTCCGCCGTTCATGCCGTGAAGGCATCTGTGGTTCAGATGGTATGAACATCAATGGCAAAAATGGCTTGGCATGTTTGATTAACATGAATACCTTGCCAGAAAAAATCACCATCCGTCCGCTACCAGGCTTGCCTGTCGTACGTGACTTGGTGGTTGATATGAACCAGTTCTACGAGCAGTATGAAAAAGTACATCCGTACTTAATCAATGACCAGCCAGCGCCGCCAACTGAGCGCTTACAGTCACCTGCTGACCGCGAAAAACTAAACGGTCTGTATGAGTGTATCTTGTGCGCGTGCTGTTCAACCAGTTGCCCATCGTTTTGGTGGAACCCTGATAAGTTCCTAGGTCCATCAGCGCTGCTAAATGCATACCGTTTTGTGGCCGATAGCCGTGATGCGGATACACAAGCGCGTTTGGCACGTTTAGACGACCCGTTCAGTCTGTTCCGCTGCCGTGGTATCATGAACTGCGTGTCAGTATGTCCAAAAGGCTTGAATCCAACGCAAGCGATCGGTCATCTGCGTAATATGCTTATTGACATGGCAGGCTAGACACACGCTGTCTTGAGTCCATTAAAACACCGCCCCTCGTTGGCGGTGTTTTTTTTGTCGCCTAAAAAGTATACAGTACGTGTTTGTATAGAATACGTCTGCAATCGCGAGGAGTCCTGTGCCGAGCCTTGTATATCATAATTAATAAGCGCAGAATGAATAAATATTAGCGTCAGTGGCATTGGTGTGTTTGTGATGCTATATAGATAGTACTGATAAGAATCTGCAACATTAGACTGGCAAACACCACGTGAAAACCACGTACTAAAAGTGCTATGATTGTGTGTGTTTTTAAGCCAATATTGGCGCGTTAAATCAATAAGTAAGAAAGCCCCATCGCAGGTGTGGATTGAGTTTGCGTCAATAATAACTATTGGCTGATGAAATACTTAATATTGAGCAAACAAACTATGTTACCAGTCATATACATGTTATAATTGATAGCAGTGTATGTTCGGTACAGACAGCAGCGTTTGTCGATGAGTACCAGCGCTTTGTTTGAGATATATTTGTTTTAGACAAAGGACAGGTCGATTTATAGATTGAGGTCGTTAGACAGTCATATTCATCACTTACCATGATTGATATGCGTAAGTATGAAGTGAGTGAATACGGCCTTTTATTGTAATACTGTGCTGGTCAGCACTCGATGGTTTGGTATTAAGAAGAACGGTGCTACCGTTAGTAGCATTTGTAGTTTTAGTAATTCGTATTTAACATGGAATGATGTTGATTGGCAGCAATGCCAGAGATACGACGAATGACACACGACAAGCTTGACTCCATTCATTTATCTATCAAATAGACGATTATTATGAATAGTAACCCTAAAGATTCAGCTCATACTGAACTTGCAGCTGACAATGCCCATTATCTTGAATCCCTTTACGAGCAATTCTTAACCGACCCGAACAGTGTCGATGAAGAGTGGCAGCAGTATTTTAAGCAGTATCAATCTGCCACTGATGCCAAGCACAATGCCATTAAAGACCAGTTCCTTCTACTGGCTCGCAATCAAACCGCCAATAAAGGCACCATTATTACCGAAGGTGCTACCAATAATGGCCATTGTATTGACCCAAAACAAATGGGCGTACAAAAGCTAATCTCGGCCTACCGCCGCCGTGGTCATCGCCATGCCAAGCTTGACCCATTACAACTGCACCCTCGTCCGCTCATTGAAGATTTGACCCTTGAGTTTCATGGTCTGTCAGCAAATGACTTGAACACCGTATTCCCAACCAGCGATTTAAACATTGGCAAATCAGAAGCCACATTGGGCGAGATTGTCGAAGTGTTAGAGCGTGTGTACTGTAGCAGTATCGGTATTGAATACATGCACGTGAACACCAGCGAAGAAAAACGCTGGGTAGAGCGTTATCTTGAGACCAATCACGGCCATATCAAATTTGATAAAGAAAAGCGCCTATCAATTCTTGAGCGTTTGACCGCTGCTGAAGGCCTAGAAAAATACCTAGCACGTAAATATACGGGCGTAAAACGTTTTGGTCTAGAAGGTGGTGAGAGCTTTATCCCTGCGGTGAATGAAATCATTCAGCGTGCAGGTGGCTACGGCACCAAAGAGATGGTTATCGGTATGGCGCACCGTGGTCGCCTAAACTTATTGGTAAACATCTTGGGTAAAAACCCAGCCGACTTGTTTGACGAATTTGATGGCAAAGTACAGCCAGAAAAAGGTTCAGGCGATGTAAAATACCACAATGGTTACTCATCAAACGTGATGACGCCAGGTGGTGAGGCGCATTTGGCATTGGCCTTTAACCCATCGCACCTTGAGATTGTTTCACCTGTACTTGAAGGTTCAGTACGTGCACGTCAAGTACGCCGTAATGACACCACAGGCAACATGGTATTGCCTATCGTGGTGCATGGTGATGCCGCATTTGCAGGTCAGGGCGTGGTACAAGAAACGTTCCAAATGTCGCAGACCCGCGCTTATACCACAGGTGGTACAGTACATATCATCATCAACAACCAAGTTGGCTTCACGACCAGCCGTCAAGAAGATGCACGCTCAACCGAGTACTGTACTGACGTTGCCAAAATGGTACACGCGCCTATCTTGCACGTAAACGGTGATGATCCTGAAGCGGTCGTATTTGCGGCACAACTTGCCCTTGATTACCGTCACGAATTTGGTAAAGACATCGTTATCGACCTGTTCTGCTATCGCCGTAATGGTCACAACGAAGCCGATGAGCCATCAGCGACTCAGCCATTGATGTACGCCATCATCAAAAAATTGCCAACCACGCGTGCGCTATACGCACAAAAGCTTATTGCTGAAGGTGTCTTAACTAAAGACGTCGAAAGCGAATACGAAGACAACTACCGTGAGTCACTAGACCGTGGTGAGTATGTGGTTAACTCTCTTGTTCTTGAACCAAACAGTAGCTTGTATGTGAACTGGAAGCCTTACTTAGGTCATGACCTTGTTGATGACTGGGATACTGGCGTTGATATTGAAAAGCTAAAAGCGTACGGTCGCCGTATGGCAGAAGTCCCTGAGGGCTACAAACTGCAGCGTCAAGTACAAAAAGTGGTGGATCAGCGTCTTGCCATGCAAACGGGCGAAGAGCCACTCAACTGGGGCGCGGCCGAAACGCTAGCCTACGCTTCACTGGTCGATAATGACGATACTTTAGTGCGTATTACTGGTGAAGATGTTGGCCGTGGTACGTTCTCACACCGTCATACTGAGCTATACAACACAGCTGATGGCAGCATGTATGTACCGCTTGCTCATATCAGCGAAAACCAAGCACGCTTTGCCACGTACAATTCATTGTTGTCAGAAGAAGCCGTACTCGCGTTTGAATATGGCTACGCCACCACAGTACCTAATGCGTTGATTATTTGGGAAGCGCAGTTTGGTGACTTCGTTAATGGTGCGCAGGTCGTGATTGACCAGTTCATTTCAAGTGGCGAAACCAAATGGCAGCGCGTGTGCGGTCTAACCATGCTATTGCCACACGGCTTTGAAGGCCAAGGCCCTGAGCATTCATCAGCACGTCTTGAGCGTTTCTTACAGTTATGTGCTGAAGACAACATGCAGGTGATTACGCCAACCACGCCAGCGCAGATTTTCCATGCCCTACGTCGTCAGGCCGTACGTCCGATTCGTAAGCCATTGATTGTCATGTCGCCAAAGAGTTTGCTGCGTCATAAGTTGGCAACCTCAACGCTCGATGAATTGGCAAATGGTAAGTTTGAAACGGTATTGCCAGAGATTGATGCACAAAATGCAGACGCCATCACCCGCCTAGTGGTATGTGGTGGTAAGGTCTACTATGATCTGCTTGAGCAGCGCCGTGCGCTTGGCCTTGATCATGTGGCCATCGTCCGTATTGAGCAGCTTTATCCATTGCCAGAAAAACGCTTGATTGCTGAGATCGAAAAATACAGCAACCTAAAAGAAATCGTTTGGACGCAAGAAGAGCCATTGAACCAAGGTGCTTGGTACTATCTAGCGCCGCATATGTTCCGTATCGTCGTACCACATCCAACCAAGGCAAAAGTCATGGAGCCAGTGGCACGTCCACCGAGCGCCGCTCCTGCGACAGGGTCGCCAAAACTGCATGCTCAGCAGCAGCAAGCACTGATCGCAGGCGGTCTTGGTATCAGTGTCGATGAGCTGGCAAAGTAAGATAAGTGACAGACGTTAAGGTTATAGATTATAGAAGACACATGAAGCAGGCGATGACAGTCAGTACTGGCAATACCTATCAGTGACACTGTTGCACACAGTATTGACTGCCTATCACGACTTAATAACGCATATAAATATCCAAATCTAAGGAGTATATCGATGGCTGAGATTAAAGCCCCCGTTTTTCCAGAGTCAGTTGCTGATGGCACCATCGTTGAGTGGCACGTAACTGAAGGTCAACAAGTTAGCCGTGACGAACTATTGGCTGAAATTGAAACGGACAAAGTTGTCCTAGAAGTGGTCGCACCAGACAATGGCGTTGTTACCAAAATCGTCAAACAAGTAGACGACACCGTTGAGTCAGACGAGCTGATTGCTGAATTTGAAGCAGGCGCGACGGCAGGCGACAGCCCTGCACCTGCGGTTGATACCGATCAACCAGCTGCCCCAGTACAGCCAAAGCAAGCGGCTGACGGTGGCGAGCCAAAGCAAGCACCAGCAGAAAACGAAGCGGATCATAAAGATCAAAGCCCAGCGGTCAGAAAAGCGGCGAAAGAAAGCGGTATTGATCCAAAGAACGTTGAAGGCAGTGGCCGTGGCGGTCGTGTTACCAAAACGGATATGGCAAACCCAACCCTAAAATCTGACAGCAGCATCACGACTGACAACGGTCGTCCTGTAGCAGAATCTGTAGGCGAGCGTAGTGAAAAGCGCGTGCCAATGACCCGCTTGCGTAAGCGTGTTGCTGAGCGTCTACTGTCAGCCTCACAAGACACTGCAATGTTGACCACATTTAACGAAGTCAACATGAAGCCTTTGATGGACATGCGTGCTAAGTACAAAGACAAGTTTGAAAAGCGTCATGGCGTACGTCTAGGCTTTATGTCATTGTTCGTAAAAGCGGCTACCGAAGCGCTAAAACGTTTCCCAGCAGTTAACGCGTCACTAGACGGTGATGACATCGTATATCACGGCTTCTATGACATCGGCGTAGCGGTATCTTCAGACCGTGGCCTAGTGGTTCCTGTACTTCGTGACACCGACCGCATGAGCATGGCTGATGTTGAAAGCACCATCCGTCAGTTCGGTAAAAAAGCACAAGAAGGCAAGCTTGGCATCGAAGACATGACTGGCGGCACGTTCACCATCTCAAACGGTGGCGTATTTGGTTCACTCATGTCAACGCCAATTCTAAACCCACCACAAACCGCTATCTTGGGCATGCACGCTATCAATGATCGCCCAATGGCTGTCGATGGTAAAGTTGAAATCTTGCCAATGATGTACTTGGCACTGTCTTATGACCACCGTATGATCGATGGTAAAGAAGCTGTACAGTTCCTTGTTACTATCAAAGAATTGGTCGAAGACCCAGCCATGTTGCTGCTTGACCTATAAGGGGATAAGCTTGTATCGGTGATGACTGATACAAGCTTTTTAGCTTAGGCAGCGCACGCGTATCGCGTTCGCTGCCCATAAGCCGCTGTGTTTTTACTTTGCGAGCTGACAGTATTGGTCAGTAATAAAACCAGCGCTCTCATACACAACAGACAAAAAATGGATACCTATTATGAAAGAAAATTATGATTTGGTCGTCATCGGCGGCGGTCCTGGTGGTTATGAAGCTGCAATTCGTGGCGCACAGCTTGGCATGAGCGTGGCGTGTATCGAAAAGCGCCTATACAAGGGTGAGCCAGCACTTGGCGGTACGTGCTTGAACGTCGGCTGTATCCCATCAAAAGCCTTGCTAGACAGCTCACACCGTTATGAAGCAACCAAGCATGAGCTTGGCGAGCACGGCATCAGCACAGGCGATGTGGCTATCGATATCGAGCAAATGATTGCTCGTAAAGAAGGTATCGTTAAGCAATTGACTGGCGGTGTTGCAGCACTACTAAAAGGTAACGGCGTAGACTGGCTACAAGGCTGGGGCACCCTCGTAGACGGTAAAGGCGCGGACAAGCAAATCAAATTCACCGCGCTAAGCGATGAGAGTGAAACCACCATCACTGCCAAAAACGTCATCCTAGCGGCAGGTTCAGTGCCTATCGAGATTCCAGTAGCGAAGACGGACGGCGATCGTATCGTTGATTCAACAGGTGCGCTAGACTTCACTGAAGTACCTAAACGTCTTGGCATCATCGGTGCAGGTGTTATCGGTCTTGAGCTTGGTTCGGTATGGCGTCGTCTTGGTGCAGAAGTGGTGGTCTATGAAGCACTACCAACCTTCCTTGCGGCAGCAGACAAAGACGTGGCAAAAGAAGCGGGTAAACTGCTGAAAAAACAAGGTTTAGACATCCGTGTCGACACCAAGGTGACCAACGCTGAAGTGCAAGGCGATGAAGTGGTTGTAACCAGCGAATACAAAGGCGAGTCAGTAGAGACGCGTTTTGACAAGCTGATCGTTTGTGTTGGCCGCCGTGCTTACTCAGAAAAACTGCTTGGCGAAGACAGTGGTCTACAACTGACTGAACGCGGTTTGGTTGAAGTCGATGAGCAGTGCAAAACCAACCTAGACGGCGTCTACGCCATTGGTGACTTGGTACGTGGCCCAATGCTTGCGCACAAAGCGATGGAAGAAGGCATGATGGCAGTTGAACGCATTCATGGCGAAAAAGCGCAAGTCAACTACGACACCATCATCAACGTCATCTACACCCACCCTGAGATTGCATGGGTTGGTATGACAGAGCAAGAAGCGACTGAAGCGGGCTACGAAGTCAAAACAGGCTCATTTAACCTAGCTGCCAACGGTCGTGCGCTTGCGCAAAGCGAAGCACAAGGCTCTATCAAAGTGGTTGCTGATGCAAAAACCGATCGTCTACTGGGCATGCATGCCGTATCTGTTGGCGCAGGTGACATCGTGCATCAAGGTATGATTGCGATGGAGTTTGTATCAAGCATCGAAGACTTACAGCTGATGACTTTCGCGCATCCAACCGTATCTGAAGCGGTACACGAAGCAGCATTGTCAGCAGATGGTCGTGCGATTCACGCGATTCAGCGCAAAAAACGCAAATAAGGTATTATCCATAACGGGCGATGAAGTCAGGCTTGTATCATGAGCACTGACATCATCGCCATGTTATGCGCGCCCGTTGTGTTGGGCGCATCGTTTCACTTTTCTTAATGGTAAATAACAAAGGATACAATCAATGAATTTACATGAGTATCAAGCCAAAGAGCTACTAAAAAGCTATGGTCTGCCAATTCAAGAAGGCATCATTGCCAGCAACGGCGAAGAAGCTGCAGAAGCATTTGACAAAACCCCAACCGATATCGCTGTTATCAAAGCACAGGTGCATGCGGGTGGTCGTGGTAAAGCGGGTGGCGTAAAGCTGGTTAAAACTCGTGAAGAAGCCAAGCAAGTGGCTGAAGAGCTTATCGGCACGAACCTTGTTACGTATCAAACTGACGCAGAAGGTCAGCCTGTAAACTTCGTATTGGTTGCAGAAGATATGTATCCAGTACAAACTGAATTGTACCTTGGCGCTGTTGTTGACCGCTCTTCACGTCGTGTAACGTTCATGGCGTCAACTGAAGGCGGCGTTGAGATTGAAAAAGTTGCTGAAGAAACCCCAGAAAAAATCTTCAAAGTTATCGTTGATCCATTGGTTGGCTTGCAGCCATATCAAGCGCGCGAAGTAGCGTTCAAATTGGGTCTTGAAGGCAAGCAAGTTAACCAGTTCGTAAAAATCATGACTGGCGCTTATCAAGCATTCATCGACAACGACTTTGCCCTATTTGAAATCAACCCACTAGCGGTACGTGAAAACGGCGAAATCGTTTGTGTTGACGGCAAAATCGGCATCGACTCAAATGCACTATATCGCTTGCCAAAAGTAGCGGCGTTACGTGACAAGTCACAAGAAAACGAGCGTGAGCTAAAAGCATCTGAATTTGACCTAAACTATGTGGCATTAGAAGGCAACATCGGCTGTATGGTTAACGGTGCTGGTCTTGCTATGGCGACCATGGACATCATCAAACTGTACGGCGGCAAGCCAGCCAACTTCCTAGACGTAGGCGGCGGCGCGACCAAAGAGCGTGTGGTTGAAGCATTCAAAATCATCCTAGAAGACAGCAGTGTTGAAGGCGTTCTTATCAACATCTTCGGCGGTATCGTACGCTGTGACATGATTGCTGAAGCGATTATCGCAGCAGTTAAAGAAGTTGACGTACAAGTACCAGTTGTTGTTCGCCTAGAAGGTAACAACGCTGAGAAAGGCGCACAAATCCTGAACGAATCAGGTCTAAAACTGATTTCAGCGCAAGGTCTGTCTGACGCTGCACAAAAAATTGTCGACGCTGTAAAAGCGTAATAGCCCCGACGTGATGGCAGCTTGCCCGTTATTGGCACTGCCGTCATAAGACAACCGAATACAAGGAAAACATAATGAGTGTATTAATTGATAAAGATACCAAAGTATTGGTACAAGGTTTTACTGGTAAAAACGGTACGTTCCATTCTGAACAAGCCATCGAATACGGCACCAAAGTGGTTGGCGGTGTTACGCCAGGTAAAGGCGGTCAAACGCACCTAGGCTTGCCAGTATTTAACACCATGAGCGAAGCGATGGAAGCGACTCAAGCAGACGCTTCTGTGATCTACGTACCAGCACCTTTCGTTCTTGATTCAATCATCGAAGCGGTTGACGCGGGCGTGAAGCTGATCGTGGTTATCACCGAAGGTGTACCAACCATCGATATGCTAAAAGCCAAACGCTACATCGAAGAAGCGGGCGACGTGCGTATGGTTGGTCCAAACTGCCCAGGCGTTATCACTCCAGGTCAGTGCAAAATCGGCATCATGCCAGGTCACATCCACTTGCCAGGTAAAGTGGGCGTTATCTCTCGCTCTGGTACACTAACGTACGAAGCGGTTGCGCAGACCACCAAGCTAGGCTTTGGTCAGTCAACTTGTATCGGTATCGGTGGTGACCCAATCCCAGGCATGAACCAAATCGATGCACTAAAACTGTTCCAAGAAGACCCGCAAACCGAAGCCATCATCCTAATCGGTGAAATCGGTGGTACCGCTGAAGAAGAAGCCGCCGCTTACATCAAAGAAAACGTAACCAAGCCTGTTGTTGGCTACATCGCTGGTGTCACTGCACCTGCTGGTAAGCGTATGGGTCACGCTGGTGCGATCATCTCTGGTGGCCAAGGTACTGCTGAAGATAAGTTTAAAGCCTTTGAAGATGCGGGCATCGCGTACACACGCGACCCATCAAAAATCGGCGAAAAACTAAAAGAAGTTACCGGCTGGTAATCTCTGGCAGTCGCTAGATGAGTGCGCTGCACTTAAGCTACAAAAAAGGCACCTCTATGATGGGGTGTCTTTTTTTTTGCTGCTATACTGTGGGCTTTGTGATTTTATAATACCCAATAATACGACAATTAAATGAAGAACAACGAGGTCTCTATGACGACGGTAACACATGCGGTAATCCCAGTGGCAGGTTTTGGCACGCGAATGCTGCCGCTGTCTAAATCTGTCCCTAAAGAGCTACTGCCCCTTGGCAATCGTCCCGCCATTCATTATGTGGTTGAAGAAGCGATAGCGGCAGGTATCAAGCATATTGTGCTCGTCGGTCATGCGCAAAAAAGCGCGATTGAAAACTACTTTGATGTTAATGCCGAGCTCGACACCCAGCTGCGCCAAAAAGGCAAAGACGATCTTGCGGACAGTCTAAACTGGCTGCCTAATTATGTAAGCGTGTCAATGATTCGCCAAGGTAAGCCCTTAGGACTTGGGCATGCGGTATTGGCAGCGCGTCCGATTGTTGGTCAAAATAATTTTGCCGTGTTACTGCCTGATGTGGTGCTTGATCCATTTACGACCGATATGCAGACCGACAATTTGGCTTATATGCTTGGGCAGTTTGCTCGTGATGGGCAGTCGCAAATTTTGGTAGATAAAGTTGCCGATAGTGACGTGCATAAATACGGTATTGCGCGCCTGAGTGACAATACTGAGACAACGCAAACGAAAAATGAGATTGGCAATCAATCGTTTAATGTCGCTGGTTTTGTCGAAAAGCCTGCACTTGCGGACGCACCATCGCGTTTGGCGGTGGTGGGACGCTATGTGTTTGACCAGCAAATTTTTGATTATTTAGCAAACACAACAGCCTCCGTCGGCGGTGAGATTCAGCTGACTGATGCCATTGATGCGTTGATTGCGACCCAAGGCGTGCAGGTCACCACCATGCAGGGTGCAAGTTATGACGCAGGCGACATGCGTTCATACATGCAAGCGTTTATGTATTTTGCTGAGCAGCAATTGGCAGATGAGGCAAAATAACATGACGGATTACGTCCAGCCAAACATATATCCTCAAGCACGCACCTCTACGGCGTGGCAGCGGCTTACAGCGTTGGCACAGCAGTCTTGGTCCATTACGGCGTTGTTCGCTGATAGTCCAAAGCGCGCCGAGTATTTTCGTGTGACGGCGGCGTCTTTGTATATGGATTACAGTAAGCAGTGTGTCGATGATGAGGTAATGCAAGCCTTATTTGCATTGGCTGATAGCTGTGATCTACAAGCGCGTATTGATGATTTGCTTCAAGGTGCAACGGTCAATAGCAGTGAGCAACGTCCTGCCTTACATACCGCATTGCGTTTGCCTAAGGATGCCAAGCTTACGGTGGCGGGCACTGATGTGGTCAATGACGTGCACGAGAGTCTTGACCAAGTGGAACGCTTAGCCAATCGTATCCGCGAAGGGACTTGGCGTGGGTTTTCGGGTAAAGCCATTACCGATGTGGTCAATATCGGTGTGGGCGGCTCAGACTTGGGACCGCTTATGGTCACCTCGGCACTGGATGATTGGGCAGATACCGACATTGCCGTGCATTTTGTGTCCAATATGGATGGCAGTCAGCTGGACAATGTTTTAAAGCGCTTAAGTCCTGAGACCACCGTATTTATTATCTCGTCCAAATCATTTTCTACGGTAGATACATTATCCAATGCCGAAACGGCGCGTACATGGCTGTTTGATGCCGCCAAACTGCGTCTTGGTAGTGATGACAGTGTGCTACGTCGCCACTTTATTGGTATTTCAACCCATGCCGCACGTATGTGCGAGTGGGGCATCCATCCTGAAAATCAATTAAAATTTTGGGAGTGGGTTGGCGGACGTTTTTCACTGTGGTCAGCCATTGGTTTGACCGTAGCCGTTCGTATTGGCATGGACAATTTTCGGGCGCTGCTGGCAGGCGCGCACAATATGGATGAGCACTTTGCCACCACGTCTTTTGACAAAAACTTGCCTGTTATTTTAGGCTTACTTGCGGTGTGGAACAGCAGCTTTTTAGATATTCATGCGCATACCGTATTGCCTTATGATGGGCGCTTACATGCCTTACCCAGCTATTTAACCCAGCTGGAGATGGAAAGTAACGGCAAGTCGGTTACCCATCAAGGCGACACGCTGGATCATAATACTTGCCCGATATTGTGGGGAGAAGTGGGTTCAAACGCGCAGCACGCTTTTTATCAACTGCTGCATCAAGGTACGCAGCAAGTATCTTGTGACTTTATTGCTTGTGTGGCGCATTATCACCATCAGGCATCAGCAGCCAGCTTGCAATACCAGCACCAGCTGGCACTCGCCAACTGTTTGGCGCAAAGTCGCGTACTCGCTTTTGGTAATGCCAGTGAGCAACAAGGTATCGAAGCGGACAGCCATAAGCATTATCGCGGCAATCAGCCATCGACAACGCTGTTATTAGATGCCCTAACGCCATACAGTTTGGGCGCTTTGATTGCGCTGTATGAGCACAAGGTCTATGTGATGGCGAGCATTTGGGATGTGAATCCTTTTGATCAGTGGGGCGTGGAGATGGGTAAGGCAGTCGCCACCTCTGTACATCATGTCTTAGCTGAGCAAGCACCAGCGGATTTTGATGCCTCGACCAACGCGCTATTGCGTCACATTCAGCAGTACCAAAACGGCGCATCAACCGCCGCGCACAAGGAGTAAATCATGACCCTGCCGCAAATCACTAAAGCGCCCTGTGTGCTTGTCGGTCATGGTATCGAAGCCATCACCAGTGCTACGGTACTTGCCAGTCTTGGGCACTGCGTGCATTTATACGCCGATGAAACGGCGCTTGCGCAACAAATACAGCAGTACACTTTTGAGCATCACTTACAAGCCTTATGGCAAATGTATGTGGCCAAGGGTCAAATCTTATGCAAATCGCTACCCATGCAGCCAAAGGATGTGTTAGCCACCTATGAAGACGATGACTTAGAAAAAAGAACCGAAGACAAACAAACCGAACCTGCTTTATATTGGCTATTTTTGGACAACATTGCGAGCGTTTGGCAAGACGCCACTTGGATTGCGGCATTTAACCGCAGCAATCAGCCGCAATGTCCCATTGTTTTCAGTGGTATCCAGCCGATTGGTCGAGTGGCCGCGCACGCGGATGCCTTGCAGCGTACTTGGGTGTATTACGTGCCGTTTGTGTTCTTGCAAGATGGCGAAGCGTTTGGTTCAATGCTGGCGCCTGCACTTTGGCTGCTTGGTGAAAAGACCGCTGATAGTGAGCAAAAGCTCGTGCCATTGCGAGCGCTGATGCAGCATGCTCATGCCAGTCACACTGCAGACATCGCGACGATTGAGTTTGCACGCAGCAGTATTATGACGATGCTCGCAACACGCGTCAGCTTTATGAATGAGATGTCACGACTGGCCGATGGTCTTGGCGTGGATATTGATAATGTCGGGCGTATTATGGGTTTGGATACGCGTGTGGGCAGCAGTTACTTGCAGGCAGGTTGGGGCTTTGGTGGTCATACGCTGCCGACCGAGCTTGCTACCATGCAGCAGTTTGCCCGTCATCATGGTATCGACACCCCATTATTGTGCGCGACCGATCACATCAATAATGATCAAA
Organism: Psychrobacter sp. bablab_jr014; assembly: GCF_016464015.1. GTDB lineage: Bacteria > Pseudomonadota > Gammaproteobacteria > Pseudomonadales > Moraxellaceae > Psychrobacter. The sequence goes on along the minus strand of NZ_JACDXT010000048.1, from coordinate 23,011 downwards.
AAGAGCTGATATTCCGTAAATTTTGGCAATATTTTGATGGTTTTATTGAGCGCAAAACCGTACTGATTTGGGGAGGCAGTTACAAGTCAGGCTCGGGACGCACGGCAGGGTCAGCCATTCATGCATTGCTGCATTTGCTGTGGTCATATGGGATTAAAACATTCGTCTATGCTGATAAGGCACAGGCAGAGCTTGCTGATCACTATGCCGAGCAGCCGTTACTGACCTTGATTGATGAGCCCTATGAAATGCTTGATGTACAAGCGCTGTTTATCATTAATGCGCTGAGTGAGCCACTCAATATCACGCGCTTAAACAGCAGTGCCATGCCAATATTTGATGCACAAAATATACTCTCAGCTGAAGAAGTCAACGCTTTAACGGGGGATTATATCGGTACTGGACGACGTAAGGACAGCAGCGCGCATTAATAAAGCGATGCTGTCCTTGATGGATAGGCAGATAGCGTTACGCGGCAACCGCGCCTTGGGTTGCCAGCCAAGCTTGTAGCAAAGTCACTTTTTCTTCCAATAGGGCATTGTCGCCACGGGTTTCAATATTAAGACGAATCAAAGGCTCGGTGTTAGACGCACGCACGTTAAAACGCCACGTGTCAAAATCCATACTCAGGCCATCTAATGTATTTGTCTTTGGTGACTGCACAGCAAAATAAGCCGCGATATTGTCAATCAGTGTAGGCGCATCGGTGTGCGTCAGACGAAAATTCAGCTCACCTGAGCTGGGATATGCACTGATGTAATCGTCAACCAGCTCGGACAACGGCTTTTGTGTGGTGGAAAGCAGTTCAGCGGTCAACAACCACGGAATCATGCCGCTGTCACAATAGCAAAAATCACGGAAATAATGGTGTGCTGACATCTCACCGCCGTAGACGGCCTTTGACTCGCGCATCACTTGTTTGATAAACGAATGTCCTGATTTGCTCATCGCCGCTTGCCCCGCGTGCGCTTTGATGACCGCTTCGGTGTTGTACAACACGCGTGGGTCGTAGACGATGGTCTCATTGGGATATTTGTTTAAAAAGGCTTGCGCGAGCATGCCTACCACGTAGCTGCCATCGATAAAGCGCGCATTTTCATCAAAGAAAAAACAGCGGTCAAAATCCCCATCAAAGGCAATGCCCATATCAGCATTGTGCGCGAGTACCGCCTCTTGAGTAGCGACACGATTGGCAATAATCATCGGATTGGGGATGCCATTGGGGAAGCTGCCATCAGGCGTGTGGTGCATGGTGACAATCTCAAGTGGCGCGCTAGCCGCTTGCAATTGCTCAATAAGTTTATCCACCACAGGACCTGCGCTGCCATTGCCTGAGTTGATGACCAGTTTTAGCGGACGTAATTTATTGGTATCGACAAAGCTCATGAGCTTTTGTATATAGGCACTTTTATCGGTATCGGTATGTTTTTGTCCGCGCGCGCTGGTGGTAAAGTCTCCTGATTCTGCCAATGCTTGAATCTCGGCAAGTCCGTCATCACCGCTTAAGGGTTTAGACTGCTCGCGTACCAGTTTTAGGCCGTTATAATTGATCGGATTGTGACTGGCAGTCACTTCAATGCCGCCAAGCGCCTGTACATGACTGGTGGCAAAGTACACCTCTTCAGTGCCTGTCATACCGATATCAAGCACATCCACGCCTGCATCCATAATACCAGTCATCGTGGCTGTCGCAAGCTCGCTACTTGACTCACGAATGTCATAGCCAACCACCACAACAGGCTGTAAGCTTTGCCAAAGTGACGCATCATCTTTAGCGCCATGATTGTTTTGATTGTCCAAAAACCGCGTGCGCAAAATCTGGGCAAAGGCGCGTCCGATACGATAAGCAATCTTGGCATCCAAAGTGACGCCCAGCTCGCCGCGCACGTCATAAGCTTTAAAACACGTAATCGTGATGGGCGAAAACTCAGCAGGATCACGCGGTGTCGCATGAGCGGTTACAGAATGGTCAGACATACAAAAAAAGCTCCGAAAAATAAAAAGCAGTATAAAAATGAGCAAGAATAGGGGCGTGACAAACACAAAGGCACAAACAAAACATAAGCCGTATGTCCGCCTGTTTGCATTCGATGATACACTATTTGTATTTTATTTGCGTTACGGTCTGTCCGCCGTAATGCCGTTACCGATGCTAGGATATACCTATGTCAAACACGCCTGTCACCCCTTATTTTAAACCTGCTCATGCGCCTGCGCCTGCAGTTGGCACACCGCCTGCCAGTGGCGATATGTCTGATTTATTGGCGCTAATGGCGCGGCTGCGCGTTGATTGTCCGTGGGACAAAAAACAAGACAATCACAGCCTGATTCCTTATGCGCTAGAAGAAGTCTACGAGCTGGTTGATGCCATCCAAGACAATGATGACGAAGACATCGCAGGCGAGCTGGGTGATGTGCTGTTACAAGTGGTGTTCCATTGCCAGTTGTATGCCGAGCAGGGGCGCTTTGACTTTGCTGATGTCGTACAGACCTTGCAAGAAAAGCTGATACGCCGCCATCCGCACGTTTTTGATGCCGAAAGCCTGCCTGATAAAGACGCGGTCAAAGCGCGCTGGGATGAAATCAAAGCCTTTGAAAAAGCGGCGCGTGCCAAACGCGGTAAACCAAGACGCACCCTCGATGCGACCAAAGCGGGCAGCGCCCTCATGCAAGCGCAAGCGATACAAAAACAAGCCTCCAAGCTGGGTTTTGATTGGGACGGCGTGGCGGGTGCCGTAGACAAACTCGATGAAGAAATTGATGAGCTAAAGGCGCTCATACCGACAGATGATAAGATAAGCACCTTAAGTGCAGACACCCGCCGCGAGCTGGAAAAAGAGCTGGGCGATTGCTTGTTTGCCCTCGTCAATGTGGCGCGTAAGCTTGATTTTGAGGCTGAAGCTGCCGTGTTGACCTGCGTGCATAAGTTTAAATCGCGCTTTGGTCATATTGAAACGCAGCTTGCCGCCAAAGGCAGCTCGGTAGAGGCGAGCAATCTGGCGGAGATGGAAGCCTTGTGGCAAGACGCCAAGCGCCATGAATAACGCGCGCTTATTAAGCAATCTTGGCGTCAGTTTTTGGCTGCTCGCGCTGTTTACACTGGTAAGCACTCAAGCGGTTGCCGCGCCCTTGTGTTACGCCGATGCCCGTGCCGCGTATGACGCGTTAACTGTCCAAAATACGCAGCAGCAAAAGCGCGTGAATAATCAGAGCATCAATATCAACCGCGCCAGCGAAGCAGAACTGACGACGTTGCAAGGCATTGGCAGCAGCAAAGCCCGCGCCATTATCTTATACCGCGAGATGTTTGGTGGTTTTGCCACACCAAAGGACATCACCAAAGTCAAAGGCATCGGCGCGGCGACGTTTGAGAAAAACCGCGCCCGCATCCGCGTGATTGACTAGGGCGTGTCTTCATTTTAAAAATGGTGATAAAAATGAGATAAATCGCAGGCAAACAAGGAAAATAGCACAGATAATATCAAGATATTGACCAGCTATTTGACACCGTTTGCCAAAGATTTAGCCATGTTTAGCCCGTTTAGCCGTAAGCGTTTGAATTGAAGACACGCCCTAAGCGTCGCACCTAATTACTGACCGCTGGCGGGCATTTACTCACCGCTTGGTCGGCTGCTGACAAAATAGCCACGAACATCGCGTCATAACGCCCCAAGCGCCTGCAAAATTTGTTAAACTAGCGGGTACATTTATCTTATAAACACTGTGTTTATAGGAGATGTCAAGAGTACCGGCAAGGAGTATGTGCATGGCCGAGCGTGCCGCCAAGCAGTTAGAACTGAATAAATCTGAATTACCCAATTCTATCATCGAAGTCATCGCTACCCTGTCACGAGCAGGATTTGACGCCTATATCGTCGGCGGCGGTGTCCGTGATACTTTATTGGGTCTGCGCCCCAAAGATTTTGATGCCGTTACCGATGCCAAGCCGCACGAGGTCAAAGACGTGTTTGGCAAGCGCTGCCGTGTCATCGGTCGCCGTTTTCAGCTCGCGCATGTGTATTCAGGACGCGACCTGATTGAAGTGGCGACCTTTCGTGCGCCGCCGACCAGCGATGCGCACACCACTCAAGATGGCATGTTAATCCGCGATAATGTCTGGGGCGATATCCAGCAAGACTTTGCCCGCCGCGACTTTTCGATTAACGCGCTGTATTATCAACCGCTCAAAGGCATCGTACATGACTTTTGCGGTGCGGTTGATGACATCAATAGCAAGACGTTACGCCTATTAGGCGATGCGCCTGTGCGTATCGAAGAAGACCCTGTGCGCCTATTGCGCGCCCTGCGCTTTAAAGCCAAGCTGGGCTTTGAGTTTGATGACGCACTGGCCGCGCAGTTCCATGATGACAACTGGGCGCTGCTTGACCAAATCTCGCCACACCGCCTGTATGACGAGTCGCAAAAGATGTTCACAGGCGGCTATCTGGTGCCGTTATTGCCGCTGCTGTTTGAATCGGGCGCGATGGCGCATCTGATTATCTACCCACCAAGCGAGCCAACCCCGCTTGTGCAGCAAGTTGCCGTAAATACAGACAAGCGTATTGGTGCAGGCAAAAGCATCAATCCTGCGTTTTTCTATGCCGCGCTTTTGTGGGACAACTACCTGTATCAACTCGATAAGTTTAAAAAGCGCAACATGCCATTTGCCGACGCGCAAATGCAAGCTGCGAGCAAAGTCATTGACCGCCAGCGCATCAAAACTGCGATTCCAAAATTTGCCGAGCAGTTTATCCGCGATATTTGGCTGCTCCAGCCCAAACTGTCTGCCCCGCGCAGCAAACAAATTGCTCATCTTGCCGAGCATCCGCGTTTCCGCGCTGGGTTTGACTTTTTGCTCTTGCGTGAAGAGTGCGGCGACCGCCATCCGCTTGCCGAGTCAACGAATGGCATGGGCGCATGGTGGCAGCATTATCAAACGTTGTCAGAGTCTGAGCAGCAACAAGCGATTGCCAATTTTGATGACAGCCTACGCCGCGGCGCGCATAAACGCAGCCGTAATCGTAAGCGCCAAAAAGACGTCTCACCCGTTATCGACAGTCGCGTAGAGCCCCCAACCACTGAGCAGCAAGACGCCGCGCAAGAAAGCAGCCGCAGTCGTCGCCGTACTCGCCGTGCCGACAAGCAGCAGCTCAAGCAAGACACGCACGAGTTGCAGCAGTTGCAGCGCCTATCTTTAGCTAGCAATGACAGCGGTAAAGAAAAGCGTCCACAGCCGTTATTTGTGATTCGTAATAACCCTGTCGTACCAAAGCTCGAAGATTATCAAGCGGCAAACAACACCGCTTCTGACGCGCCACAAGTGCCCACCAACGAGGCAAAAAATCACGCGCCAAAAGCAAAAAATAAGACGGATGCCGTAGCAGAGACCCAAGCGCCCAGCAAAAAAGCACCAGCCACGCCTGTGGTTGCCAAAGTGCCCAAGCCTGCGCCTGATAGCGTGCCGCCTGTGATTGCAAAAACGCCAGAAGAGGCGGGCAATAGCAATCAGCCGATACCGTTTAAGCGCCGCCGCGCCTTGCATTTAAACCAAGACGCACTTAAAAGGTCGGTAGCAAACGACACGGCGCAGACAGAACAGCAGCCGCAAACGCCCCCTAAAGCAACGGCAAAACAGCCACGCGTGACAACCAAAGCACAAACAGCGCAAGACAATAAAGGCAATGATGTCGATAGTGTGTCATCTGCACCCAAAAAGCGCACTACGAAAAAGCCAAGCGCAAAGGCATTAGCATCAGCAGATAACGCGCCAAGCGCAGGGACCGTTCCAAATAAAGGGCCTATCCCTGCCAAGCGTCGCCGCCGCGAGCCCAGCAATGCAGCGACCGAGGATACCCACGCGCAAGAGACGCGCCAGCCTGATACTGAGCAAGGATAAGTCATGAGCGCAACAACATCAAAACATACTGCGTCAGACTCGGTATGGACGATCTGCTATATCGGCTTGGGCAGCAATTTGAGTAATGCTATGGGTACGCCAACAGAGCATGTGCAGCGCGCAGTACAAGCGCTCGCGGCGCACCCGCATATTCAAAATGTGGCGGCATCATCGCTGTATCAATCGGTACCGATGGGACCGCAAGACCAGCCTGATTTTATCAATGCGGCTGTCCGTATAGAAACCACCTTATCACCCATAGCGCTGCTCGATTACTGCCAGCTGTTAGAGCAGCAAGCGGCGCGAGTGCGTGAGCGCCGCTGGGGTGAGCGCAGCTTGGATGTCGATATTTTGTTATACGGTGATGCGCAAATCAATGAGCCGCGCTTGACTGTGCCGCATAGTGGCCTACATGAGCGCAACTTTGTATTACTGCCCCTAAAAGAGCTGGGCGCAGTGGCACAAATCGAAGGTCAAGCCTTAAGCGCGCATCCTTTAGCCAATGATTGGCAAGGCATCAAGCGCTTTGAGCAGACATAATGCGAGCGCGATAACCTGCCTAGCCACAGCCATCGAAGCATAAACGACTTGCCTTAACAAGACAGTGAGTAGATGATGACGACACTCTCCACCCTGAATAAGTTTAAAAAAGAGGGAACAAAGTTCACTTGCCTAACCTGTTATGACGCCATGTTTGCGCGCATGATGGACAACGCAGAGATTGATACCATTTTGATTGGTGACAGCCTTGGTATGGTGGTGCAAGGGCACAGCTCGACGGTTCCTGTGACCGTAGCAGATATGGCATATCATACGGCGAATGTCGCGCGCAGCAATCAGCATGCATTGATTATCGCGGATTTGCCATTTATGAGCTACAGCACGCTTGAGGATGCGATTGCTAATAGCCGCACGCTGATGCAAGCGGGCGCGCATGTGGTCAAATTAGAAGGCGGCGCGGAGCTGTGCAATATCGTCAAGACCCTTGCTAAAGCAGGCACGCCAAGCTGCGTGCATTTGGGCTTGACGCCGCAATCGGTCAATGTCTTTGGTGGCTATAAAGTCCAAGGACGTGCCGAGGACGCTGCTGCTTTATTGCTTCAAGAAGCCAAAGCGGTCGTTGAGGCAGGCGCGGCGCTTTTGGTACTCGAATGCGTGCCTGCTGCTTTAGCCAAAGCCGTGACCGAAGCGGTCGCTATTCCTGTCATTGGTATAGGCGCAGGTGCAGATACAGATGGGCAGGTTTTAGTCATGCACGATATGCTCGGGCTGCGTCATGGTCGTGTGCCGCGTTTTGTGCACGACTTTTTGACCGATGAGGGCAATACCAGCCGCAGTATCGAAGGCGCATTTCGTCTGTATCAGGAGCACGTGCGCGCAGGTAAATTTCCGCGTGCTGAGCACCAGTTTGATTAGGTCGTGTCCCTATTTTAAAAATGGTGATAAAAATGAGATAAATCGCAGGCAAACAAGGAAGATAGCGCAGGTAATATCAAGATATTGGCCAGCTATTTGACATCGTTTGCCAAAGATTTAGCCATTTTTAGCCCATTTAGTCATAAACCGCTTGAATTAGGGACATGCCCTAGTCTTTAGGTCATTTTTTGAGTGCGCTGCTAAGGCGTGTCTTTCTTGTAAATCTTTAAAAAGAGCCTTGTGATGCCAACGACGTTTTCTACCATTTCAGAGCTGCGCGCGACCTTGCAGCCATTGCGCTCTACGCAGCGCATCGCCCTTGTCCCGACGATGGGCAATCTGCACGACGGTCATTTAGAGTTGGTCAATATTGCCAAGCAATATGCCGATATCGTGGTGGTCAGTATTTTTGTCAATCCCACACAGTTTGGGGCTGGCGAAGACTTTGACAGTTATCCGCGCACGCTCGATGCGGATGTTGAAAAACTGGCAACCGTCGGCGCAGATTTTGTTTTTGCGCCCGAGGTTGCCGAGATGTACCCGATACTGCCACTGGCGACATCGGTACGCGCAGGTGCGATTACGGCTGAGCTGTGCGGGCGCTCTCGTCCCACGCATTTTGATGGTGTGGGCGTGGTGGTGTCCAAGCTGTTTAACATCGTTCAGCCCGATGTGGCAGTGTTTGGACAAAAAGACTATCAGCAGCTGGCGATTATCAAACAGTTGGTGATCGATTTGAGCTATCCCATTCATATCATCTCCGCGCCCATTATTCGTGCGCCCGATGGCTTGGCATTATCCTCGCGCAATCAATATTTAAATACCGATGAGCGGACACGCGCGCCCAAACTACAAGCAACCTTGCAGCAACTGGCAAATGAATTACAAGACAGTGCGCCATTGACCAAAGACAGCCTTGCTGATGCCATCACCCGCGCCGCCGAGCGCTTGACTGAGGCAGGCTTTGAGATTGACTATCTTGAAGTGCGTACGCAATCGCTACAGCCTTTATTTATAGAAGAGAGCAGCACAGACGCCAGTAATACGCCAGCCAGCAAGGATACTGACACGAGAGCTTTAGTGATTTTGGCGGCAGCATGGCTCGGTAAAGCGCGTCTACTGGATAACCTGATGGTCACGCTTAGCGCGTAATCAATGGTGAGTGAAACCAATAGATGGGTAAGTAGGTTTAGGACACACCAGCGCGGCAATACAGGCGCTGGCAAATGGGAATAGGTGTAAAGGGCACGTCATGGACAATGTCAAACAGCAATACCCCAGCGATGAGACACACGTAGCCACTCATAATGATGAGGATAATAGGACGATCAGTATTTTGGTCGTTTCAGGCCGCTCAGGCTCAGGCAAGACGTCTGCACTCAATATCCTAGAGGATTTTGGCTACTATACCATTGATAATTTACCGCTTGCGCTTGTGCCTGAGGTGGCAGACAAATTGATCAATGACAGTGCCATTTATCGCATTGCGCTTGGCGTGGATATTCGCTCGCCGCGTGCCGATTTGAGCAAGTTTGGTGCGATTCGTGATACGCTACAAGAGCGCCATGGCAAAACGGCTGTTCGCGTCATTTATGTCACGGCGCAAGAGAGCATTTTGGTTGCGCGCTTTAACGCCACACGCCGCTTGCATCCTTTAATGAGCGCGGAAAACGCGCACAGTATCGGCAATCTACCAGGCGCGATTCAAAAAGAAGTTGAACTGCTGGAGCCAATTGCCAGCCGCGCGGACATCAAGATTGATACCAGCAAATTAAATATCCATGAGCTCAAAGAGTGCCTGCGCGACCATCTAGAAGTCGCCAATAAAATCATGGTCAACTTGCTGTCCTTTGGCTTTAAATACGGCAGTCCGATAGACGCCGATTTTGTGTTTGATGTGCGTATCTTGCCCAACCCGCATTGGAATCCGCAATTGCGCGGCTCGACAGGACTCGATGCGCCCGTTGCGACGTTTTTTGCCGACTATCCTGAAGTCGATGAGATGCGCGAAGACATTGGCAAGTTTCTGGCGCGCTGGCTGCCTGATTTTTTGTACAACAATCGGCACACTGTCACCATTGCCATTGGCTGCACAGGCGGCAAGCACCGCTCGGTATTTATCACCGAAGCCTTAGCCGAGTATTTACAAGCGCGCTTGCCCGAAGCGATGACACTATCCGCCAAACACCGTGAAAAGCACCGCTGGTAAGTCCGCGTGTGCCCTTAATACTTAAGTAATAGAGAACCCTTATGATTGATTGGTCAGAACATGACATGCGCGTCTCGCGTACCGAGCTAAAAAAAGCCCACGAGCGCTTGCAGCTGCTATCTGTACCGCTGGCTGAACTGTCCAAAAAACAGCTCAAAAAAATCCCTGCCAGTGATTATTTTATGGCGGAATTGATGGCGCTGGCGGACTTGAGCAGTGCCAGTGCGCGCAACCGTCAAATCAAGCGCGTGGGCAAATTAATGAGCGAAGAAGACCGCCATGCGCTTGTCAATGCCTTATTTAACATCGTCTTTGCGCGGGAGCAAGTCTCAAAAATCGAAAGCTGGTACGCGCGCCTAAACATCAATGATGAAGGCACAATGAAGCAGTTTTTAAAGCAATACAAAGCCTCCGAGCGCAACAGCTTGTATCAGCTACTATTATGGATTGAGTACGCCAAGCACTTGCAAGACGATGAGTTATTGCAAGAGTCAGAAGCGGACTTGATGAGCTATATTCGTGAAGTGGCGCTGCTCTCAAATCTAAAATAAGACCGTCCTAAAGGGTAGCGGTATGAGCAATAAAGGTCATAAAAAAAGCCAAGCTGATGCTTGGCTTTTTGCTGCTTATAAGCGTTTGGCTTATTTTTTCTCAGCGCGTGCTTTATCGACCAAATAATCAACCACTTGCGCCACTTTGGCGTCTTCACCAGTGACCACGTATTTGCCTTGTACCACAACTGCAGGTACGCCCGTCAATTGATAGCGTTTTGCGCCTGCTTGTGAGCGACCGATTTTGGTGCCAACCGCGAATGAATTGTATAGGCTGTTAAATTTCTTCGCATCAACGCCTTGCGAGGCATACCAGTTTGACAGTGATTTTTGGTCAAACAGTTTTTGGTTGCCTTTATGGATGGCGTCAAACAGCTTGTCATGGGTTTTGTCTTCATAACCAAGCAATTGCGCAGCATAAAAACCACGAGCATTCGCTTCCCAAACGGGGTTTAGCGCCGCTGGGGTTTTAAAGAATGCCACATCTTTGTCTTTGGTTTTTGCCCATTTTTCCATGTGTGGGTTCAGCTTGTAGCAATGCGGGCAGCCATACCAAAAAAACTCACGTACGATGATGGCATCACCACTGATGTTTTCAGGATTGTCCAATACGCGGTAGTCTTTTCCTGCAACATAGTTAGCGGCTTGGGTATTCATGCTGGCAAGTCCAATAGCACAAGCCAGCCCAGTCAATGCGATGACACGTTTCATACGGTTTCCTTGAAAGTATGTAGACGGATAAAAATGCGAAGCATAAATGATAAAGGGTTGATGGTAATCTGTATATAGTAACGTAAAATAATCGCAGCGGTACAGGCGATTCTTAAGGAATGGTTGGAATGCTGTCAGCAATTATTAAGCCACTCTAACTGGCTAAACCCTACGGTGCCGATGATAGCGCCATTGCCATAAATACACAATTGGTGACGATGTGCCGACGACAAAATATAAGCGCCCATGCTAACATGAAGCGCAAACGCATGCGCCAAAGCGTGCATGATAATGACAATAAAGGAAACCCTATGAGCCAAGCAACCGACGCAGCGCACACCAATGTTGACCACAGTGAAGTCAATAAATTTACCAAATTGGCCAATGAGTGGTGGGACAAAAACGGCGCGTTTGCCACTTTGCATCAGATTAATCCGCTGCGCCTAAACTGGATAGAACAAAACGTCAAGCAAGGCTACCAAGGCACAGATGCCGAAAAAACCGCTGCCCAAGGCCTAACAGGCAAGCGCGTACTCGATGTCGGCTGTGGCGGCGGTATTTTGGCAGAGTCGATGGCGCAGCGCGGCGCAGATGTCACAGGCATTGACTTGGGGGAAGAAAACCTCAAAGCGGCAAGCGTGCATGCAGAGCAGTCAGGCTTAAGCGATACTTTGCGCTATCAGCACATTGCCATTGAAGAATTGGCAAAAACGCACAAAGGGCAGTTTGACGTTGTGACCTGCATGGAAATGCTCGAGCACGTGCCTGACCCAAGCGCGATTGTCGATGCCTGCTATGAGCTGCTTGCGCCAGGCGGCGTGTGCGTGATGTCGACCATTAACCGTAACCCAAAATCTTACCTATTTGCCATTATTGGTGCCGAGTATGTCTTGCGCCTGCTTGATCGCGGCACGCACGATTATGCCAAATTTATCACCCCAGCCGAGCTGGATAAAATGAGCATGAATGCAGGATTTGCGCGTCAAGACTTGATTGGTCTGCATTATAATCCATTGACCAAGCGCTATTGGTTGGCACAAAATGTCGATGTCAATTATATGCTGGCGGTACATAAGCCTTTAACATAACAACTGTTACCGCATAATGCCCTATTTGTGATTAATAAACGATAAGAGCCTAAATTATGAGTCAATTTGTGAAAGCTGTATTGTTTGATTTGGATGGCACATTGATTGATACCGCCAATGATTTTGTGCGTATCATCAACGTGATGAGTGCCGAAAACAACTGGCAAGTCCCACCAGCCGAGCAGATTCGCGAGCAGGTCTCCGCAGGCGCATCTGCCATGGTAAAGCTCATGCTGGAACACAATCAGCAGACCGAGTTTACGGACGAAGAATTGCAAGGGTATCGCCAGCAGTTTTTGGACGATTATGAAGCCGACATCTGTGTCGACAGCCAACTGTTCGCCAGTCTTGATGAGGCTTTAATACGCCTTGAAAAGAAAAATGTCCCATGGGGTATTGTGACCAATAAGCCGCGCCACCTTGCCAATGCGCTACTCGAAGCGATGGACTTGGACAAGCGCTGTGCGGTACTTGTGTGCCCAGAGGACGTCTCACGCAGTAAGCCTGACCCTGAGCCCATGAATATGGCGCTCGAAAAATTGGGTATCCCGCGTGGAGCAGCGGCCAGCGTCATTTATGCAGGGGATCATGTGCGTGATATCGAAGCGGGCAACGCGGCGGGCATGACTACTATTTTGGCTGCCTACGGCTACATTCCGTCTGAAGACAAAGACAGTATAAAAAAATGGGGTGCAGACTATGTGGTCGAGACGCCTGAGGAGCTAAGCAAGCTTTTGTCCTCTAAACAGTTCGAATATTTGTAATGTATTTTTTGCTGCGCCTATCTTCTTTGATAGGCGCAGCGTTTTTTAGCTTTTATTATTCATAAAATTTGTAGTGAGAATCGCATGAGTGACCAACCCAACACCGCACCACAACCTGCCGCCAGTGCGCCGACCACCAATGTGCCTGCGCTCAGCCACGATGACATCCGTCAGTTTGCGCCCAGTGACAACTGCTTGGATGGCAAAATCATCTTAGTGACAGGGGCGGGCGATGGTATCGGACGCATCGCGGCGTTGACTTACGCGCGCTATGGCGCAACCGTGCTGCTGCTTGGGCGCACCATGAGTAAGCTCGAAGCGGTATATGATGAGATTGAAAGCGCGGGCGGTAAACAGCCAGCCATGCTGCCGATGAATCTAGAAGGCGCAACCTATGCCGAGATGCAGCAGCTTGAGCGCCTGATTGACAAAGAAGTTGGGCAATTAGACGGCATTTTGCACAATGCAGGTATCTTGGGTACGCTGACGCCGCTTGAGATGTACGATGTCGATACTTTTGATAAAGTCATGAAGGTCAACTTTCACGCCACCTTTATGTTGACGCAAGCATTACTGCCGCTGCTAAAAACCGCCGCACACGGGTCGGTCGTCTTTACCAGCAGCACTGTTGGTACGCATCCACGCGCATTCTGGGGCGCGTATGCCTTATCTAAGCAAGCGGTCGAGGGCATGAGCGATATCTTTACCCAAGAGACGCAAAACACCACCAACCTGCGCTTTAACTGCATTAATCCAGGCGCGACACGTACCAACATGCGCGCCCACGCCTATCCTGGTGAAAACCCCATGAGCCTAAAAACACCTGAAGAGATTATGCCAGGCTATGTGTGTCTGATGAGTGATGAGAGCATTGGCACACGTGGGCAAGTGGTCGCCTTGCAGCCCAAAGACTAACGCCGCACAGCATCACGCGCGAATGATAAAGAGGGTCATATGAACCTAACCAATAACGCCGAGCTGATAACGTATGTCAATCAAGGCAACCCAGTGACGTATGTCTTTTTTTGGGGACACACGCACAAAGGCGGCTATCCTCGTTGAAGCCAGTCCTGTAGACCGCATTTGGGGCATTGGCTTGGCAAAGGACAATACTGCTGCCCAAGCCCCCAATCAGTGGTGCGGGCGCAACCTACTCGGCTTTGCCTTAATGGCGGTGCGCACACGTCTGCAAGCCCCAGTATAACGCATTGAAATTGCCCCCAGCCGCCCCCATCTATTTGTTCTAAAAGCAATTATTAGCTAAATAGAATAAGGAATGATTATGGCAGGTGGCTGGGCGCGCGATGGCGCAGAACACGAACAAATGGATGCAACCGTCAATGACGCGCTAGAGCGTGCCAGACGGGCGATGCCAACAGGCGAAAGCCGAGAATATTGTGATGAATGTGGCGAGCCGATTCCAAAGGCGCGGCGCGAGGCGGTGCCTGGGGTGCAGTACTGTATTGGCTGCCAAGTCGAGCTGGAAAAAGACGCGCAAGCTACTGAGATATACAATCGGCGCGGCAGTAAAGACAGTCAGTTGCGTTGATAGCGTTCAATGTGAATAGCGTAGCATCAGGCGTAAAGCTAACGTTTAAGATGGGCTAGGCAAAACCAAGTCCATCAGCGCCGTATCATAAGGCGCCCAGTCGATAGGGTTATCCCCACGGCTTGGCGCTTTTTTATGCGCGTTATCTTCTTGATTTTTATCATCTACAGAGACAGATAATATCACCTCAAGGCGGTTGTCCGCTTGCGGCTCGGTAGTGCGTGTGGATACGCTGTCAGGGGTAAAGTTCAGCTGTTGCCAGCCTGTTTTGGTATGTACCACGCCTTTAATGCGCTGCCAATCGGGTAGGGCGAGCAGCCAATCTTGCAACGCATTGCCGTCAAATTGCCAATCGCTTGGCAAGCGCCAACCTGCAATCAACACGCCCTCTTGAATGTCGTGATAGCGATAGGGCAGCGCCTTGGCATCTGTGTTTTCGGCTTTTGGCGTACTCATCGCGACTTGCTGCGGTGACTGCAACCCAAAACGCTGTAGACGCTGTGTTTGCTGCCCAATCAAGTGGCTTTGCGAGTTTAACAGCTCTGACAGTACCGCTGATGTCTGCGTTTGCTCAGCATCATCATGACTGTCCCAAATCAGCCGCGCATTGGCATTGAGCGTTTGTATCCATGCCGATAGCGCCTCGCGTTCGCCATTATCCAGCGTTTCATAACGATTGACCAGCACCACATCCGCGGCTTTGATGTGGGCGCAGTAGCCGTCATGCTTGCGGTATTTTGGCTGCTGCCATTGTCCTGCATGTAGCACCGTCATCACGGCACGCATGGATAGGGTATGTTGCCAATGCGGCTCACTTAACTGCTGGGTCAATACTTTTGGGTGCGCCAGTCCTGTCGGCTCAATCAACAAGCGATCAGGACGATGCTCAGCAAGCAGACGCATAATGGCAATTTGCAGCGGTAGCTGGCTGGTGCAGCAAATACAGCCGCCGCTGACCTCACGAATGGCAACTGCCTTATCTGCCGCTGCGCTATCGACCAGCGCCCCATCAATACCAATGCGCCCAAACTCATTGATTAACAGCGCCCAGCGCGCATCAGGCACTTTAGTAGCAAGCAAACGCTTGATAAGCGTGGTTTTCCCTGCGCCTAGAAAGCCAGTGACTAATGTGCAAGGAACATTGTGTATAGAAGGAGAAGAGCGCATAACGAAAAGGTCTTTTTTATTGGCGAATAGGCGACATTGCCGAGCGGCAGTATAAAAGATAGCGGTGGTAAAACACACAAGCGGCACATCACTGCGCCGCCTGTCGTTTAAAAGTGAGCTTTCGTATCATTCATTATGACGCAGGGGTAGCCTCTACCTCAGTCTCGTCAGGCACAAACACATAGCCCACACCCCATACAGTCTGGATATAGCGCGCTTGTGATGGATTGTCCTCAATCAAGCGGCGCAAGCGTGAAACTTGCACATCAATAGAGCGCTCCATCGCCCCCCATTCGCGTCCGCGAGCGAGGTTCATCAGCTTATCGCGGGTCAATGGCTCGCGTGGGTGCTGCACGAGTGCTTTTAGTACCGAAAACTCACCTGTGGTCAAGGTTACCACGTTGCCATCGCGCTTTAGGGTACGCGTAGACAAATCTAACGTCCATGGACCAAACTCCACCACTTCTAACTGGTAGCTTGGTGCGCCTGGCAACTCGCGGTTTTGGCGGCGCAGTACGGCTTTAATACGTGCCAACAGCTCTTTTGGGTTAAAGGGCTTAGGCAGATAATCGTCCGCGCCTGCTTCAAGACCTGCGATACGGTCAGCATCGCCACCTTTTGCGGTCAACATAATGATAGGAATGTCGCCGTTGTCTTCACGCAGACGTTTACAGATACTGATACCATCTTCGCCAGGCAACATCAAATCAAGCACAATTAAAGAAAACAGCTCGCGTTGAATCAGTTTGTCCATTTGGCTGGCGTCATGCGCGGTGCGCACCACAAAGCCATCATCTTCTAAAAAACGCTGCAATAGGGAGCGTAAACGGGCATCGTCATCAACCACCAAAATACGCTGCGTCATAGTATCGGTATTATCAGTCATGAAAACAGTCCTTTAATAAGCGTTATTATTGTTCAAGGTTACGCCTTGGTTTGGTGTAATGGTTATGGTAAAACCAAGCATGGTCAAAGCAAATCAACACAAAAATATAACCCCTTACCTTTAGTGTATAAGATTGCATCATTAATTGCATCACCTGCATACACAATTGCTGTATGGGTTTGTTTAAAACCCTTGTCAAATCAGTCATCAAACGCATTGTTTAGCCAAAAAGCTGTATAAAATCATTGGCGTATAAAAAGGATTTTTATTCATGCAGCTTTTGTTATAATGCGAAACTACATTTTAAAGCGATTGATACGGATATGAGTAGCACTGATACCCAACAGCCTTCAGAAGCCCAAGCCGCAACGCAGGGTTTAGATGCAACCACACACGCGAATATTCATAATAAATTGGCTCGCGCGCTTGGCATTAAGACTGCTCAAGTTGATGCGTTTGTCCAAATGTATGACGAAGGCGCAACCGTGCCTTTTATTGCGCGTTATCGTAAAGAAAAGACCCAAAATCTGGATGATACGCAGCTGCGTGCGCTCGAAAAAGCACTGGTGTATGAGCGTGATATGGCCGTACGCCGCGCCAAAATCACCGAGTTGCTGCGTGCCCAAGGCAATCTGACTGACGCCTTGCAAGACCGTATCGACAATGCTGAATCCAAGCTTGAGCTTGAAGATATCTATCTGCCATACCGCCCGCGCCGCCGCTCATTGGCTGCCAAAGCCCGCGCCGCTGGCTTACAAGTGGTCGCAGAGGCACTGCAAAACCAAGCCATCACCCCAACCGATGCGCTTGCTGATTATCAGTTGCCTGCCGAGATTGTCGATGACAGCGGCAATGTGATTGAGGTGGACTTTAGCGATGCGGACAAACAGCTGGCGGGTGCAGAAGCCATCATCATTGATGAATGGACGCAGGCGCTAGAGCTGCTCGATACCTTGCGCACCAGCTTTGCCAAAACCGCGCGTATCGTCTCAAGTGTCGCCAGTGATGAAAAACGCGAAGTCGGCGAAAAGTTCAAAGACTACTTTGAGCACAGCGAAAGCCTTGCCAAACTGCCTAATCATCGTCTGCTCGCCATGCTGCGCGGTCGTCAAGAAAACGTCTTGGCACTCAAAATTGAGGGCGAAGATGCGCCGTTTATCGAGCGTATTACCCAGCATTTTAATATCGACAGCACCACGCCTGATGCGCGCCGTACCTTCTTATTGGACGCTGCCAACCGCTTATGGAAAGAAAAATGGCGTCCGCATATCGAGCACCGCCTATTGACTGAAAAGCGTCTCGTCGCTGAAGCCGATGCCATTGATGTATTTGCAAGCAACCTTGAGCATCTGCTGATGGGCGCGCCTGCGGGCAGCAAGGTTATTCTTGGCGTTGACCCTGGTATCCGTCACGGCGTAAAAATGGCGCTGATTAACGCGCAAGGTCACGTGATGAGCGACAACGAAGACAAGCCTGTGGTCGCGACCGTCTATCCGTTTGCCCCTGACAACAAAATGACAGAAGCCAAAGCGATCATTAAAGACTTGCTGACCACGTATAATGTCGATTTAATCGCCATCGGTAATGGCACTGCCAGCCGCGAAACGGACGCGATGATCAAAGAGATTCTAAGCAGTGACAGCGCTATTCAAGCAACTGCTGTCATCGTCAATGAATCAGGCGCATCGGTCTACTCTGCCAGTGAGCTTGCCAGTGATGAGTTGGCAGGACTAGATGTGTCGGTACGTGGCGCGGTTTCTATCGCTCGCCGCTTGCAAGACCCCTTGTCTGAGCTGGTGAAGGTAGACCCGAAAGCCATTGGCGTTGGACAATATCAGCATGATGTCAACCAAAACCAACTGGCAGACCGTCTTGATAAAGTCACCCAAGACAGCGTGAACGCGGTTGGCGTGGACGTGAACACCGCAAGTCCTGCTATCCTAGCGCACATCGCAGGTCTAAACCGCAATGTGGCACAGCAAATCGTCAATTACCGTCAAGCGCATGGTGCGTTTGCCAGCCGCGAAGCACTTAAAAGTGTACCCCGCTTTGGCGCAAAAACCTTTGAACAAGCGGCAGGCTTTTTACGCGTACGCGATGGCGACAATCCTTTGGATGCCACAGGCGTGCATCCTGAGAGCTATGCCCTTGTCGACAGCATGCTTGCGCAACTGGATAAAACCTTACCAGATGTGCTTGGCAACCAAGCCGCGCTAGATGGCATTGACCCCAGTGCGATTGAAAATAGCGATGGCAATGTCAGCTTACGCGCCATCATTACTGAGCTTGCCAAGCCCGCACACGACCCACGTCCTGAGTTTAAAACCGCCAGCTTCCGCGATGATGTGAACAGCATTAAAGACTTGCAAGAAGGCATGACGCTCGAAGGCGTGGTTACCAATGTGACTGCGTTTGGTTGTTTTGTCGATGTTGGCGTGCACCAAGATGGCTTGGTACACATCTCGCAGATGGCCAATGACTTTGTCGCTGACCCGATGAACCGCGTCAAACCTGGCGATATTGTCTCAGTACGTGTCATCTCGATTGATGAAGCACGCGGACGTATCGGCTTTAGTATGAAGCCTGAAGGCGAAAGCAAACCTACCAAAACCGAGCGCTCGCCGCGTCCACGTCGCAACAGTGGTAGCAATGGCAATAATGACGGCACGCAAAACAAACGTCGCAGCAGCAATGAGCGCGGTAAGCGTAAAGAGCAAGGCGCGTCAAAATCGCCACGCAACAATGCCGCTGAGCAAAAGCCCGCCGCCAACAAAATCGGCACTTTTGGCGCATTGCTACAAGAAGCGGGTGTGACCAAAAGCAAATAATGCGCCGAGCGTTTTAACGTCTTACAGACAACAAAAAAGGCAGCTCATGGGCTGCCTTTTTTTATGCGTTTTAATTTACGATGCGTTTATTCTTAGCTTTGCCAGTGTTAATGCTGTCATCTAGCTAATACTGTTATCTACGCATTATTAACGTACTGAAAAGCGGCGCATTTCGTTGAATTCTACTTCACCAGGCTGAGTGGCTAACAGCTCACCGCGCTTGTCTTTTTTCTTCTCTTGCAAAGTAATTGGTGCTGGCGTGCTGCGTTGATCAGCAGGGGTGACGTTACCTTGTTGTGCTTCACCTGCCAAGCGTGAGTCGTTATTTTGAGTCATGGCTTGTCGACGCGCTATGGCTTGCTGTTGTGCCATCGCTTGTCTTTCAGCATCTATACGCGCTTGTGCTGCTTGATCAGCTGCTGCCGGTTGTGCATTTGCTTGATTTTCGGTAGCTACACTGGTTTGTGCATCGGCTTGGGCAGCCATTTGCTGCTGTGCACGTGCTTGCGCCATCGCTTGATTTTCGGCAGCCATACGTGCTTGGGCATCAGCTTGAGTTACCATCTGTGCTTGCGCAGGATCAGCCATAGGCATATCGTCGTCCATTGCCATGTCGCCGTCCATAGCCATGTCGCCGTCCATAGCCATATTGGCATCCGCATTCACATCTCCATCAATGTCCACACGACCCGGCTGGGTTGCCATCAGCTCGCCATCTTCGTCCATGACTTGCTGTTGTAGTGTATTTTGCGCTGGAGCAGTACGCATATCTGCTGGAGTTACGGCTGCTTGGTTGACTGGTGCAGCAGTTGCTAAACTTGGGATAGCAATAGCGGCACTAATCATCATTGATAAAGGTAATATACGCTGATTCATGATAAATCCTCCTGAACTGTTTTACGAAAGCTGCTACGCATGCTTATAAGATAATTTTTCCAGTAAAAATAATGGTTTAAGAAAAATTATCAGGCATACGCATAGCGTGTCAAATTTAACCACGAACAGCCTAACAGCACCGATATGCGCGTTTCAGTAGTGAAAGCTTGACCAGCGTCACGCTTTTGTCTATCTGTGTAAGGGTGACGCCATACTCTGTTATCACTTGGTAAACAAGCGTCTCAATAAGAAAAATACCTTTGGTCACTAATATTCTTTATTTTGTCTTAATATTACAAGCATATTTTCTTAAGATTATGATATATAAGTAATTTAATTCAGCTAAATAATATATTTAATTTACAATTAATATAATCATTAACAAAAATTACAGACAGAATAACGCACATAATAAAACACAAACATGAGCCAATATGGTTTATTTACAGTGCGTTAGTGTTTTGAGTCAATCTTTATTCAATGCTAAGCTAAGGCTTAAGCTGACTGAAAGTTAGCCCTGCGTGTGCCTCTAAGCGCTCAATTAATGCATCACCCATGGCGGTGGCAGGTGTCCAAAATCCGCCGCCCACGCTGGATTGAGACATATCCAGCAGACATAAGGCAGATTGCGCGAGCATACGTGACGTGCTGCCATAACCAGGATCTTTGTCCCCTGTGACTTCAGTCGTCAGTGTTTCACCTGTACTCATCTGCCCAAAAAAGCGCAACGTATAATGACCCGCTTCTTGTTCTTCCTTTGATGGGCCGCTGCCTGACTTGGGCAATATATGCTGCGTCAAAAAGTTACGACTGCGCTCAAAGCTAAGTGCCGTGGTCAGACCAAGCAGCCCTGCACTCATACCGTAGCTTTGTAACTGTCCTTTGATACCATCTGCCATCCATGTGGCCTCATCATACAAAAAGTCGCGACCGTAGGCATAGTCTTGTAGTTGATTGCTGCGATGCACCACGCGAGTGTTGATACTCGCCATTACAAAAGGCGCGACCCAATGCTCATGCTCGTGGTCATAGCGCGGTTTGGTAATGTTGACTTGTTTGACATTCGGTGGGTTGTTGTCGCTATTGAGCAAATAAGGGTTGCCAAGCTGACGACGGCGTTTTGGATCTTTGCTGGCTTCGGCGAATAGGTCGGTCATTGAAGCAATCGTCCCGCCTGAGAGTCCGCCTTTGGCTTTGACCACGCGCATTTGGACTTGCTGACACACCTGACCAAATATCTTTTCGGCACACGCTTGGGTAAAATACACCCCCAAATCAGAAGGGATAGAATCAAAGCCGCAGCAATGGACGATACGCGCGCCGCTTTTTTTGGCAGTATCACCATGCGCATCCATCATGTCTTTAATAAATAGCGTCTCACCTGTCAGGTCAATATAGTCGGTGCCGTGTTTTGCGCATGCTGCTACCAGCGGCGCGCCATAACGCAAATAAGGGCCAACGGTTGAGATAATCAACCGCGTTTGCTGCGTCATCTCATCAAGTGACTGCTTATCTTCACTATCAGCGATCACGATATCTGCTGGCGTTGCTAATGTGTCTTGCAGCTTTTTTAATTTGGCTTTATCACGACCTGCAATCGCAAAGCGCCGTGTCGAATCTGTCTGCGCGCTCAAAAAATCCGCCAAGTAACGCGCCGTAATTTGTCCAACAAAGCTGGTTGCGCCGTACAGAACGATGTCATAAGGACGCTTTGTGATATCGCTTGCATGCGCAGTAGATGAGCTTAATTCAGATGAAGTGGATGCTGGTGTCATGACACGCCTCTTTGTCGTTGTTATCAAAATACGGATTATCAAAAGACTGTATATATAAAAGCAGTATAGCAGGACTAGCACAACGTACATAAACAGCGATAGAGTGCAGTCACAAAACTGGTGATAATGCTGTCAATAGCACTACATAGATTACATAAGGTAGGGAGATATTTACCAAAAGGAACGTTGTTTTTAAAAGAAATATTGCTACGCTATAATCATAAAGCAAAACGAAAAAAACGAATGTTATTAAGCATTTCCTAAAAAAATGTCATAGCATTCACAATATAACACCAAAAATAACGATACGGTCAGTGATGACAACGGACAAAAATATCCACTGACCTGTAATTAAGGAGAATAACTATGTTTCGCTGGGCCATTATCTTCGCTGTGATTGCGCTTATTGCCAGTTTACTAGGATTCGGTGGCGTCGCTGGCTTGTCAGCCAACCTTGCTTATATCTTCCTAGCCGTTGCTGTCATTTTGTTTATCGTGGCTTTCGTTAGCCGCAAAATGTAAGCACTATGCTATTGAGTCAAACACTCAATTTCGTCCACCAAGTGGATAAAGCGCAATAAAAAAACGTCCTAGGACGTTTTTTTATTTTTAAATCAGTAAAAATTAACCTGCAGTCGTTTCTTTATTGCGTGAGCTGATAATGTACTCCATGCGTTTGGCAAGGCGAATGTCATGGCTGGTGATGCCGCCTGTATCGTGCGTCATTAAGCGTACTTCGACCACATTATAGACATTGCGCCATTCTGGATGGTGCTCTAGCGCCTCAGCATAAAACGCGGCTTGGGTCATAAAGCTGATGGCTTCAATAAAGTCGCTAAAATGGTAAGTCTTAACGATACTATTGCCATCACGCTGCCAGCCTGCCAAATCTTCTAGCTGCAAGTCTACTTGTTTATCCGATAAGCTACTCATAATGGATTCCTTTTTTTAATTATGATGGATGATGACCATAAGAGGGGGTTGAAAAATTAGATGGTAGGTGGCGAGATATCCTTTTGTTTGGTCTACAGAAATGCACAGCATAGATAGAATGATGGCTTATTAGGGCGTGTTGAACATTCGCAAATAGGCACTGCTGATCGCTAAAATTGTTCCAGACAAGGCGCAAAGCGACGATAATGCAGATGCCTTAACGAGATTTGCAACGCAGTATGGGGCAATTTTAGCATCAGCCCGCAGGGACAGGACTCTTTTTTGCCGCTTCATCGTTAAAAATAAACGCTTAGAATGACTAAACTTATTATTTTTAACCTCGAATCGCCTAAAAAATAGTC